>CAYVQF010000014.1:6666-91187 GCA_964454015.1 uncultured Myxococcales bacterium | reverse complement strand
CTAGCCGTGTTGAGCGGCTGACCGTTATTGCACACGCACTTGCCATCGGTGCAGGTCGAATTGGCAGGACACACGATCCCACATGCACCACAGTGGGCGCCATCCGTCGCCACCGTCCGGCATTGGTTGTTGCAATAGACCTGACCTGCCGGGCATGCACACTCGCCGTTGGAACACACGCGTCCATTGGTGCACGCGGTGCCACACGCCCCACAGTTGCTCGCCGTGTTGAGCGGCTGACCGTTGGTGCACACGCACTTGCCATCGGTGCAGGTCGAGTTCGTGGGACACACGATCCCACACGCACCACAGTGGGCGCCATCCGTCGCCACGGTGCGGCATTGGTTATTGCAGTAAACCTGCCCCGCTGGGCAAGCGCAGGTCCCGTTGGTACACACCCGCCCATTCGTACAGGTCGTACCACACGCCCCGCAGTTGCTATTGGTGTTCAACTCTAGACCGTTGTTGCACACGCACTTGCCATTGGTGCAGGTCGAATTGGCAGGACACACGATCCCGCACGCCCCGCAGTGACTGCCATCGGTCGCAACCGTGCGGCATTGGTTGCTGCAGTAGACCTGGCCCGCAGGGCAAGCACATGTTCCGTTGGCACAGACGCGTCCATTCGTACAGCTCGTACCGCAGGCCCCACAGTTGTCATTGGTATTGAGTTCTTGGCCATTGGTGCACACGCACTTGCCATTGGTGCAGGTCGAATTGGCAGGACACACGATCCCGCACGCCCCGCAGTGACTGCCATCGGTCGCGACCGTGCGGCATTGGTTGTTGCAATAGACCTGGCCCGCAGGGCAAGCACAAGTCCCATTGGCACACACCCGCCCGTTGGTACAAGTCGTCCCACAGCTCCCGCAGTTGGAGTTGGTGTTGATGGGCTGCCCATCGGCACACAGACAGACCCCACTCTGACAAGTCGTCCCCGTCGGGCATGCCTTCCCGCACTGACCACAGTGCGTGTTCGAAGTGTTCAGATTCACCTCACAGCCATCGCTCCAGTTGCCATTGCAGTTGCCCCGGCCCGCATTACAGACCCGATTGCAAACTCCGTTGTCACAGGTCGCGCTCGCTTGCGTACCACCCGCGCAAGTCAGCCCACAGCCACCGCAGTGGGTGGTGCTGGTCAACAGATTCGTATTGCAGCCCGTGTTCCAGTTGTTATCACAATTCCCTCGATTGCTGTTGCACTCGTACACACAAGACCCGCTCACGCAGGCCTTGACCGACGCATTGCTGGGTGTGCTGCTAGCACAAGAATTATTGCAGGCACCACAGTGATTGGGGTCGATGGCGCGGTCCTTACAATAACCACCGCAGTTCGCCAGTGGCGCCTGGCAGGAAACGAGACAGGCGCCACCGATGCAGACCCTGCCTTCATCGCACTTATTGCCACAGCTATTACAATTATCCTTGTCCGTCTGCAGGTCGGTGCAACCGACCCCTGGACACTGCTGCAGCCCTTCGATGCACACGCAGGCCCGGTTGACGCACACCTGGCGCGCGGGGCAGACATTGCCGCAGGTATTGCAGTTCTCCCGATCCTTGGTCGGATCCGTTCAGAAAGGACTATTCGCAGGACCGCAGCGCAGGTAGCCCTCCTGGCAATCCAAGCTGCACGTGCCGTTGGCGCAAACCTCGCCAGCTTTACAAACATTACGACAGGCCCCGCAGTGGGCGCGGTCACTCTCCAGGTTCACACACGTCCCATCACAGTTCTCGAGCCCCACCTGGCAGGTGAGACCACACTCTGACCGATCACAGATCTCGCCCGGAGCACAGATGTAGGCCGCCTGCACCTCCCCAGCGCCGTTGATCCCACAGCCACCACAGTTGTCCACGTCACGCGTCAGATCCACGCACACCTGGACCCCTGGATCCGTCGTCGACACCGCGCAAGGGGTCAAACCCGTCTGACAGTCGATGGTGCAAGAGCCACCTTCACAAGCATAGCCGCTGGGACAAACCACGCCGCAGGCGCCGCAGTGACGCGGATCCGAGGCCAGCTTGGCACAGAGCAAACCGTTGACGCCCGAAGCATCCTCACAGCACGACTCGCCCCCTTCACACTGGCGGTCGCCACACTGACAGAGCGGGTCACCATCGGGCACACAACCGCGCGCCGCACCAATACCGCAGCAACTCTGACCCTCGCCACAGACTACCGCCGTATCCCCACTGCCCGCACACACGCAAGCGCCGTTGACACACTTCTCGCCCGGGCGACAACGGGCGCCGCAGCCCCCACAACTCTCAGGGTCGGTGCTGGTGTTCCGGCAGGACAAGCCCCCAGGACAGCAGGTCTCACTGGGCAAGCAGATCTTTTCGCCACCCAAACCAAACTCACACACGCACTTGCCATTGCTGCAGTACTCCTGCCCCCAGCACGCGCGATTACAGCCACCACAGTGCGAGCTGTTGCGCGTGGGATTGACACAGGCCGTTCCGCAGCAAATGAGCTCGCCACCGCAGGCGTCGGTCACCCCGCCACATTTGCACACGCCTTCGACGCAGATCTCGCCAATGCCACAGGCGATGTTGCAGCCGCCGCAATGCCGTTGGAGCGTGGCATCACAGATGATCTTCCCCTCCTCGTCCACCTCGTCGCCAATGCGCTCACAGGAATCCTCCAAGCGCACACACAGCGTGCCGTTGCAACACGCAAAGCCCTCGGCGCAGCGGATCCCCCCACAGGTCTCCACGATGACATCGTCCGTCTCCACGGCGTCGACATCCAGCACCGTGACATCGTCGTAGACACACACCCCGGCCACACAATCGACAGCGCCGCCAGGGCAATCAGCCACTTCCTTGCACTTGTACATCTCCACCAGACCAGCGTCGTCAAACTGACAACCAAAACCCAGCAGCATCACCGACGCGGTCAGACAAAGCCCAAGTCGCCGCAAAAAACTCACCCCACTCACCCGTCTCAACATGGTCGAGCCCTTATGGTCAAACACCCACCCTGCGTCGGGGTCGGTGCAGTTTAGCAAAAGAACGCACCCCACAGTTTAGATAGGCCCCACGGCAACTGTCAAATGGACTCTCGCCCCACCCTGGCCGAGCAGGTCGAAGACCGCCGCTAGAGCGGCGAATTCTCCCAGCATTGCACAGCAGTGAACCGCGCAAGCTTGCGTCGAAGGGCCAACTGTAGGCACAATGCACGCGGGGTCCCCTCCCCGGTCTGCTTCATCCTCTTTCCCGGCGCAGACGACGCATGAAACCTGACCGAAATTACTACCTTGGCAAAACCTTACCCGGCGGCTACACGCTCCAACGCTTCATCGGCGCTGGTGCCTTTGCCTACGTCTATTGGGCCACCAACCCCCAAGGCCACCAGGTCGCCGTCAAGGTGCAGTACAACCTCGCTGACGACGCTCGCAAACGCTTCGCCCGCGAAATCAAAGTCCTGCAACAGCTCCCACCCAGCGAATACGTCATCCAGTACTTCGGCGATGGCGTCACCCCAGAGGGCTTGCCCTTCTTGGTCATGGAGTTCGTCGACGGCGCCACCCTCAAAGAGTCCCTCAAGTACAAACCCGTCTGGTCTACCGTCGAAGGTAGCCAGTTCATGATCCAGCTCTGTGACGCTTTCGGCGGCCTCCACCAGCTCGGCCTCGCCCACCGCGACGTCAAGCCCGACAATATCATGTTGACCCGCCAGTGGCGCGTCAAACTCATGGATCTCGGCCTGGTCAAAGACGCCCAAGGCTTGCTTCAGCTCTTCGAGGCCCAAGACATCCTCAAAGGACGCGATTTCGCGGAAAACCTCGACCGGGGCGTCCTCGCGGGAACCCCTGAGTACATGGCCCCCGAGCAGTTCTCCGACCCCTCCCTCGAAGACGAAAGCCTCGCTAAAACAGACACTTGGACGGATGTTTACAGCCTAGGGCTCATCTTCTACGAGCTCCTCACCGGCACCAAGCTCTTCCCCTTCAAGCCCAACACCGCCAGCCAAGGAGACTACGCCCGCAGCCTCCTCGACTACCTCAAGCTCCGCACCGAACAGCGCGACGAGGACCTCCACTGCCCGCCCATGGTGCCAGAACCACTCTGGACCATCCTCCAGCGCTCCCTGCGCGCCGACCCCAAGCTCCGCCAACGCAACGCACCTGAGCTCGGCGAGGATCTGCGGCGCTACGTCACCACCGGCGAAGGCATCGCCATCCAGGACGAGGACAAGACCAGCTCCATCGACCTCAACAAGTTCCTCGCCGCCCATGGCGTCGGACGCAAAGGCAAGGCCCCAGCAGCACCAGCGCCGCAAAACCCACCGCCCCAACCCAGCCCGCCCCAACCCGACCCCCACGCCGCTTCCACCTACCCCATGCGCTCCCAGGAGATTCAGCAGCGAAGCGCCAATCACCCGCCATCAGCCCTCCAAGCCCCCTTGGGCAATGGCGTGCCGCCCTCGGGCCCCTACGCCTCCAACCCCTTCATCGTCGCCCCCCAGCAGGTACCGGACAACACCGTCCTCTGGATCATCCTGGTCGTCCTGCTCATCATCGGCATGACCACCGCGGGCGTCTTCATTTTCCTCAGCTAGGCTCACCGCCGCGACGCAGCGCGGCCCAACTGACACACCACACTATCGCCGCCGCCACCGCCGCCCCTGGCCAACGGGCCGACTGCCCGCGATGGCGCCCCTACCAAGTCGTCACGAAGCCATCCAGGCCATTCGCCTTGACCTTCGCCCGCACTTTCTCCGCGTCATCACGCGTCCCATGGCTGCCCACCCGAACCCGGTACCAACGGCCGCGACCTGGCACATCCTCAGCGCGAACCCGCGCGTCGAAACCCTGCCGACGCAAGTCCTCGGCCATCAGTCGCGCCGCCGTCTCCTCCTGAAAGGCCGACACCTGCACCGTATACTGCCCACCAGCGCTCGCCCCCTTGGCCGCAGCCGGCGCCTTCTCCTCGACCTTCGGCGCCTGGCGCGCCGCACCCTCAGCCGGCCCAGACCGCGGCCCTGGCCCATCCATGGTCGCGCTCGCCGCCAACAGCAAATCCACGGACGCCCGCGTCACCACCCCCTCTGCCGCCCGCGCACCTTCTCCTGCTTCCACCTCCGCCGGGCGTGCCGCGCCTGCCTGGCGCCCCGCATCCACTTCAGGCGCGGGTGATGCCGCCCGAGTCTGGGCGCGCTCAGGCGGCTTCTCCTGTACCACCGCCACGGCGTCCTCCGTCCGAGGCGACTTCTCTTTGCGCTTGCTCTCCGCCGCAGCCACCTTCGCCTCGGCCGAGCGCGTCGCCTCTTCATCGCTGCGGCGCGCCTGCCCACGCTGACGCGCGACCAACGCCGGGTTCACCCCCACCTCGGGCGGCGGTGCATCGCGCCGCGGCGCCGGCGCATCCAACAGATCAAAGAAGGCGTAGTCCGCTGGCGTCACCCTCTCGAGGGAAAGCTCGGGATCGACCGCCTCGACCGGGGGCAATGACGCCTCTGCCCCAGAGCGCGCCTGCTCGACCCGCTGCCGGCTCAAGTGCATGCCCACTAGAAAGACCAAACCCACGCAGAAGACCCCGCCTACGACCGTGGAGATCACCTGCTTGGCATCCAAGCCCCTTCTTCTTCCCGCTCCCATGGCTCAAACCCTCCTGGTAGCTGCCAAAAGCGATTCCGTCCGCCTCCGACTCTAGCCACTTCGGGCGAGCGCGGCAAAAAGCCCTGGTCTCCGCCGTCAAGGGAGCGACTAATAGTTTTCCCAGTAGTCGACCCGGCCATTGCCCACCTGGTCGTGTCCCACCTGCACCAAGCGGCCGTGATCATAGATCTCCCACAGATCCGTGATACCATCGCCGTTGCGATCGCGCTCAATCTTGGTCAGGCGACCGTCTCGATAGCTCTTGACCGCAACGGGATACTCGAAATCAGGGTGGTAGATCTCACGCCGCACCAGACGCCCCTTCTCGAAACACGACACCATGTCCACATGGCCGTTGAAGGTGGTGTCAGCCTCTTCCCGGTGCAGACTCTCCTGCATGTTGTAGTGGAACCAGAGGTCGACCTCGCCGTCGAAGTTGCTGTCCACTTCCTTGCGCACCAAACGCACCGTATTCCTCACGTCGTCGATGTTCTCACGGACATCACTGAAGATCTTCCACAGGTCAGCCACCCCATCGCCATTCAGATCAAATGACTGCACCTGCAGACCCGTGTTGTCGAAGCGCGTGCTCGGACCAGGATCCCGCATCCCGCGCACTTTGCGGGCCAGCTCATCTCCGGGACGACTCTCTTCGGCGGCGCAGCCGCTCCCGCAGGCCACCAGCAACAGTAAACACACCCACCCCAACCCCGCGCAGGGCATGACCTGTCTCATCGGCCTTCGCCTCACCTGCTCAACGGACATCTATCTCCCCTTCGCTGGCTAGCACCACCGCCATGACACGCGGAACTGGCAAATCACGCTTCCCTTCATTAGTTACAGCAAACGCCACCCCCGGTCAAAGCCCGTCTGCCCCAACTCCCTCGAGGAGCGTCTCGGCGTCCACATAAGCCTGGCGCAGCGCCACGGGGTGATGCGCCAGCCGCAGCGACTCCCCCAGCGCCATGGGGTAGGAGAGGTGAGGACCGTCGATATAGAGGCGCATGCCAGGCATTTTACTGATGACCTCCAAGCACGCGCCCGCCTCCACGTAGCCGTGGGTCAAGGCCGGGAGCTTCGCCGCAGCATAGGGTTCGCGAACCCTATACTGCAATCGCTGCTCCAGGATGTCCATCACCTCGCCCCCAGCCGAGCGCAGGGCCGCCGTCGACCCCGCCGCCGTCGCCACCCACAGCCCGCTGGATTGTTGGGCCTCGACCTGATCGCCTTGCACCAGGTAATATTTACTCGTCGAAGCGGGACACCCGTGGGCCACCAAGACTTCATTGAGCACCGGCGGCTCTAGCACGCTAGCCCCGAGCGTCGCCTGCAAGCGACACAGCGACCGCACCCGCAGCTCTCCGGCCAAAAAGGCGGCGAACACCTGGGAAAAGGTGGTCGCCGTCGCGCCACACAAGAATCCCACCGACGTCAACGGATCCGTGTTCACGCCAAGCAGGGGGGTCTGGCGCAGAAAGTGACTGGTGTCGAGAAAGGTGCCATCCCCGCCGGCAGAAATCACCAACGCGACATCATCAGGCATCGGCGCTTGCAGACTGCCGCGGGGATAGTCCTCGAGGCACACTGGTGCCGCCTGCAGCACCGCCATGATCTGGTCGAGGGCTGCCATCTGTCGGTCGTGGCTGGCCTGCCAACGAGCGAGCACGCCGCTGTCCCGGGCGAGCATCCCTTCGGCCTGGGCATCATCGCGGTCGGAGATGTAGGTCTGGTACTGAGAGCGACGGTAGACCAACACGACCCTAGGCCGCGCACTGGGGCGCAAAAAAGCACCACTCTGCTCTGCACTCACAGCGTCCTCCAGGATCGCGAACGTCAAGACTCCTCGCAGGTCCCCTCGCACGATGACACCAGCCCTGTGCTTACAACGCCCTGGCCCCCCCTGACAACCCAGCGGCAGAACCAGCACCCGAGTAGCGCCAGCCCGCTCCCCTCAGAGGTGCCGCGCCTGCCGCGCCTGGCCCTTGCTCCCACGCACCGCCGGACATCCGAGCTGGTCCCGCAGCTCAGCCAGGGAACGACCCGCCGGCAGAAAGGGGCGCAAGAAGGGCGGAAGATCGTCTCGCCCCGCCCGCAGGTAGTCGCGCAGCAGCGCCTCGGCGACGGCCGGCGGCGCTAGCCCCGTGCAGGTGGTCAAATAGGAAAAGATCAACTCGAAGCGCCGCTGCAGGGAGACGCCAGCCCCCCCCACGCCTTGCCCGTGGAGCCACTGGCTGAAGGCCAAGAAGCCGGCAAATGGCGTCACGACTTGCCACCACAAGGCCAAGCTCTGGGTGAAGTGGCCGCTGTTGCCCCAAAGATCCCAGAAACGCGCGAAGCGCCGCATGTGCATGACCTCTTGAAAGGTCAAGTGTGGCGTCTGCAGCACCTCGTAGGGCGGCGCGGCGGCGAAGACCAAGGACCACCCCTCGGCCTGCCGCGCCAGTGGCGTCCCCCACAGCCGCTTGAGGATGCCCACCTGTATCTCGTGCGCCCCGCTCGCCATGAGCGCGTCGAAGCCGCGGCCGAAAGCGGCCAGATCCTCGCCCGGCAAGCCCACGATGAGGTCGGCGTGGATGTGAACCCCCGTCTCCTGACGCAGGCGCTGCAAGCCCGCCAGAGCGCGCGCGGGGTCGCCGCGTCGGCCAATGCGCTGCCACACCTCGGCGTCGAGGCTCTGCACCCCGGCCTCGACCTGCACCACCCCAGGCGCAAAGGCCGCTAACGCCGCGATCAGGGGTGTGGACACCAGATGGGGCGCGATCTCGAAGTGCAGCGCCGACACCTCGGGGCCCAACGCGTGAAGGTAATGCAGATGCGCCAGGGCCGTCGGCAGATGAGCATTGAAGGTGCGGTCGAGGAACTTGAAAGCCCGCGCGCCGCGCCTCCATAGGGTATCGAGCGCTGCATGGAGGCGCGCCGGTGGCAAGCGCCGCACTCGAGGCTCATCGGCCGAGAGACAGAAGGCGCAGCGAAAAGGGCAGCCCCGCGAGGCCTCCACGTAGACCGTGCGCTGTCTCAGGTCCATCTCCGTATAGTCGGCATAAGGCAGCTCCAGCGCCGACCATTGCGGCAGCGGCGCGACCACCACGCCTGGTGTTGGCGCGCGCCCTGCTAGAATCTCCCCACACAAGGTCGCGAAGGCCTGCTCCCCCTCTCCGACGATCACATAGTCTGCCGCCTGAACCAAGTCATCTCCTGGCGGCGCGAAGGAGACCTCCGGACCGCCCAGGACCAGCCGGATCCCAGGCGCCACCTGGCGCAGCGCTTCTGCAAAGGCCTGGCAGTGGCTGCGGTTCCAAAGGTACACGCTCAGGCCGATGATCCGCGGCCGCAGCGCCAGCACCTGCTCCAGCGCATCCAAGGGGCGCTGCTCCAGAGTGAACTCGACGATGGCCGTCTCCCCTCGCCAGGAGCCAAGGTTGGCCTGCAAGCAACGCAGGGCCAACGCCGTATGCGCATAGCGCGCGTTGAACGTGGCCAAGACGATGACCGCATCTGCGCCTGGTGCCGCTGCGCTGACCTTGGCGTCAGCGCGCGCAGGGGTGGCGAAGCCTCTCTCTTGGTTCGACACGGGCTCTCTCCTCCTCGATAGGCACCTCGGCCCAGCGCGCCACCGTTGGCGTCGCCGACGGCACACGCCGCCACTGGTGACACAAAAAAGACAGGCCTTCAAGGACCGCCTCGAAGAAACGACGCCCAGCCCCCCGCCAATCCATCAACACCATCGCGCTTAGGGTTGACAGGCTGGCCGAGCAGACATATCCACGCGAGGCTCCTGCGGTGTTTCTGTCGCCGCCCTGCCCTGAAATTGGGAGATCCTATGAGCCTTCGCAAAGAACTCATCCGCGCCATCAAGAGCGGAGACATGGCGTCAATCGAAGCGCTACGCGCCAACCCAGAGGCGCTCTCCCTCGAGGGAGAAACTTTCACGGACCTGCACATCGCCGTCCTCGATCTCAGCGCCTTCGAGCTCACCAATACCGAGTGGGAGAGCTGCATCTTCGACCGGGTCACCCTCCAAGAGGTCAACGCCGACGGGGCCTACTTCAATGGGTGCACTTTTCACGGCTGCACGTTGCAGCAGATCTCCCTAGAGGGCGCCTCCTTCGACGGCTGCATTTTCCGCCGCTCCAAGCTCGCCGGGCTCGAGATGAGTGGCACTGAAATCAACGATACCCAGTTTCAAGACTGCGTCTTGGCAGACATCGTCCTCGACGACGTGAACTGGCGCTCGGTCTCCTTCAGCGATGGCAGCATCCACAGGCTCAACGGCATCTCAGGCCGCTTGGCCAGCGTGACCCTGCGGGGCGTCACCGCCGAAGAGGTCGACCTCGCAGCCCTCGAGCTGGAGCATTGCACCACCACCAGCCCCGAGAACCGCATCGAAGGCTTCACTCTGCGCAGCGGACGACGCTGCCGCGTTTAGCGACGCGAGCCGGTCCGAGGACCGACTCCCCTTTCTCCTCTGGGCTTGAGATGCACCGAGCAAACAAGGAGAAAGTTTCAGCATGGGCCCTGGCAGCAGCGCAGTTGCGCTGGCTGCGGCAGCATCTCTGGCGGCTGCCTACCCAACGTCAGCATTTGCCGCTCGCCGCCCGTGCCCTGCACTGGCTCCTGCTGCTGCTCTGCCCTCTGGTCCTCTTTGGCGGCGCAGCCTACCATCTGCTCGCCGACCCGGCGCGCACCTCCCAGGCCCTGAGTCACCAGGGGATCGACGAGGCCTTCACCGACGCCTTCCTCCACGCCGCCACGGCAGAGCTCGTCGCCACCCATAGCCCTTACGCCGACCCCACCATCGTCACCCAGCTCGACCTCCTCCTCGCGGCGACCTTCAACCCCGATTGGCTCCATCTCAACCTGGGGCGGGTGTTGCGGGAGGCCCTGCCCCACTTCACCGGTCAGCGGCCCACGCTCCACCTCCATCTGACCCTCGCCGATCGGGTCGACGCATTGGCCACGGCCACCCTGCGTCTCCCCGCCGGACGGCGCCTGCTTCTGCGCCTCTACCTCCTGGCCACGGATCTTTTGGCCCAGCGCATCGCCAACCTACCGCGAACCCTTCCCTATGGCATCGAGGTCGACGCCGAGACCTGGCGCACGGCCCTGCGCACCGCCCTCCCCCCGGCATGGCTCATCCAGGTCATGGACGACCACATCCCGGTCTTGCGCGCCTACGTCGCTGGCGAAAATGTGCAACCAAGCCTGCACATTCCCCTCGCCGAGCGCCGGCGGGATGTCGCCGCGGCCCTCGAGATCATCGTCCTGCAGAGCAACACCCTCGCCTTTCTCCAGCGCGACATCATCGGCCCGGCCCTCGATACCGCCGTCGATGACCACTGTCTGGTGCCCGAGGCCGGCCTGGTGCTCCCCAAAGAAGACATCATCGCTGCCTTTCAAGTCGCCCTCACCAGTCGCTGGGTCCAAGAGCGGCAGAAAGACATCGTGGCCAGTGTCGTCGACTACGTCGTCGGCATCAGCCCTACCGTGACCCTTCAGATCCCCCTGGTGCCGCTCAAGGAAATGGCCACCCAGCATCTGGTCCAGCGCCTCGAAGATCTTCTGGACAGCCATTTTGCCAGCCTGCCGCGCTGCCCCTTGGGTCACTTCCCCCCCATGGATCCGCTGCCCTGGTGCCGGCCCCTAGGCCTGGGCTACCACACGCTGGCGCTCTTCGGCGGGCCCGATCTCACCCCTGCCGTGCGCGCCGTCCTGGACCAGCGCCTGCCAGACTTGTGGCTCTACAGCGAATCGCCAGGGCCCGAGCATCTTGGCCCCAGTCACTGGCTGCACATCCAGCAGATGCGTTCCTGGATGCAATTTGGCCTCTACCTCAAGATCCGCGACGCCGAAGCCTTGGTGTCCATCGAGAGCCAGCGCCTCATCCAGCGCAGCATCGAGAGCATTCGCGCAGGCATCCACCTACACGGCGACGCCGTGAAATGGCAGCTCTTCCACGCCCACGGCCGCATCGACTTGCCACGACCCCATCGGATGATCCGCTTGCTCACCTACCTCCATGGTCTGGGGCCTGCCCTACTCATCGCCTTTGCCATCCTCTCTTTGGTGCTGATGCTCTGTTGTCGGAGCCTGCGCGCTGCCATCGCCTGGACGTCGGCGACCTATTTCTGGGGTGCCCTGATTGCGCTCGTAGCGACCTACCCCATGGCTTGGCTCAACCCAAGTGACGCCATCTTCCTGCCTGTCGATGCGGTCCCAGCGCTGCGCGGCCCTCTCATGGCCCTCCTCAACGCCATTCCCCACGCCCTCGTGCGTCAGGGTCTGGAAGACACGCGCACCCTCGCCCTGAGCCTCGGCGGCCTGGCCCTGGCCATGCGCCTGACCCTCACCCTGCCTTACCTGCGGCGCCTCGCTTCCCTGCGTTCCCGACTTTCCCATGCCCATGCTCGACAGCGTTGACGCTCTTGCCATTGACTCCTATTGTGGCCACGGCTTGGCAACGTCCTTGCGGACGCAGCGTAGGATGTGAGTAATGAAACGAATATCAACCCGATTTTTCCTCTCCCTCTCTTTGTTGTTCTTCGGCCAAGTGGCCCTCGCCGAGGCACCGCCAACGGTTGAAGCCACACCAGAGGCGCCAGCGCAAGAGAGCGCAGCCCCCGAGAGCAGCCCAGAGCTAGAAATACCCGCCAGCGCGCACGGCTCCTACGAGTGGAAGATGTCCTGGGGTGGTGGCCTTGAATACGGCCTCTTCTTCACCAACCTCGACCGTTGGAACACCCACATCATCAACCCCGCATCCCTGAACACCTTCGACACCTCCTTTCTGGCCGCCCATGAGCTGGCCATCGAGATCGCCCCGGTAGAAGGGCTGCGGGTGAGCGCCTTTGGGGGATTGATGACCTCCTACGGCTCCGATCCCGGACTGGACATCTTCTATTTCGGCCTGGAGCCGGCCTTCACCGTGCGCCGCTCCATTTGGGAGTTCGCCGTCGGCGCCGGCATCGGTTATGGCGGCGTCAGCCTCCGGCTCGCCGACCACGATGGCTCGGGTGGGAGCCTCTTGGTGCGTCCCTTCGTCGAAGCCCGCGTTTATCCCACAGACTTCATGGCCGTTTATGCCCGCGTCGCTTTCGTCATGATGCGCGTCCTCGACTTCGAAGCCGACAACATTCAGATCCTCGACCTCGACGGCCGCAAAACCAGCGCCGACCACCTCAGCGAGTCGGGACCCTATGTCGCCCTCGGCCTGCGCTTTGGTGCCTACCCGGACCACGTCAAGAACATCCCCGACACCGACGGCGACACCCTGCGTGACGACGTCGACTACTGCCCCGAGGTGGCCGGCGAGCGGCGCTTCCGCGGCTGTCCCGACCCGGACGCCGATCAAGATGGCCTCTGCGCCCCTTGGGTTGAGGAGATGGGTCTGCAAGGCAAGTTCTCTTGCACCGGTATCGACCTGTGCCCCGAGATGGCGGGTAGCCCCGACTTCCATGGCTGCACCAACCCCGACGCCGACCAAGACGGCCTCTGTGCGCCATGGGTCGAGGCGTTGGGCCTGCAAGGCAAATTCTCTTGCACCGGCATCGACCATTGCCCCGAGATGGCGGGCAGCCCCGACTTCCATGGCTGCACCAACCCCGACGCCGACCAAGATGGCTTCTGCGCACCCTGGGTCATCGACTTGGGCCTCGAAGCGCTCTTCCCCTGCAACGGACTGGATCGCTGTCCCGACCTCGCTGGCGCGGCACCGCACGGTTGCCCCAACCCCGACGCCGACGGCGACGGCTACTGCAAGGCGTGGGTCTACGACCTGGGCCTCGAGAAGCTCTATCCCGACTGCAAGGGTCTGGATCACTGCCCCGGCGAAGTGGGTGAGGATGACAAGGGCTGCAAGATCAAGCGCGTCGAAGTGACCCTCGACAAAATCGTCATCAGAGAGATGATCTTCTTCGAGCTGGGCAAAGCCAAGATCAAAGATGAGTCTGACGACCTCATCAACGAGATCGCCCAGGTCATCAATGACAACCCCCAGATCAAGAAAATCGAAATCCAGGGACACACTGACCACGCCGGACGTGCCGACCGCAACCTGAAGCTCTCCAACGACCGGGCCAAGTCGGTCTATGACCGCCTCCTCTCCCTCGGCGTCGACGCCGAGCGGCTGAGCTTCAAGGGCTACGGCATGACCACCCCGCTCATCCCGCTGCCTGCCGATGGCAAGGAGACCCCCGAGGCTGCTGCTCAGAACCGCCGCGTCGAGTTTGTCATCCTCGAGCAGGAAGAGATCACCAAGATCATGCCCGTGACCGAGCTACCCTAGATCGCGCCGCCCCGCGCACGGCGGGGCGCCCTTGGAACACCAGAGCCGCCCTCGCCGACACGACGAGCGCGGCTTTGTGCTTTGCTGAGCCGACACCATGCGGAGCCTCTGCCCCCTAGGACCCGGCCTCCCCCTCTTGGACGCTGCGCGCCGTTGCGGTCGCGCGGGTCAAGGCGACCCGCTGGGTGATCATGCCATCGAGGAAGACGCACCGCGGGTGCGCTGGTGGCGCTGTGCCGCCTGTGCAGGCGCCATCGCCGAAGAAGGATCGCGCATCGCCCTGCCCGGCGGCGCTGCGGTCCAAGTCCATGCCAACCCCCACGGCCTCTTCTTCGCCGTCCTGGCCTTCGCCACCGCCCACAACCTCAGCCTCATCGGCGCGCCATCCCTAGACTTCACCTGGTATCCAGGCTATGCCTGGCAAATCGCCCTCTGCCTGGCCTGTCACCAGCATCTGGGCTGGTTTTTCACCCCCACGGACTCTCTCTCTCAACAGGCGTCGTTCTATGCCCTCCGTCAAGATCGCGTCGCGGCACCCTGAAGCCACACGCGCATTCGTCATGGCGTCACTTTGCACGCTGCTCGTCACCCACCTCGTCGGCTGCCAAGCTGGCCCCGCCACCCCCCCAGAGGTGAGCCCAGCCAACCGCGTTGATCCTGCGCTCGAGGAGAATGCAGCCCGCCCCGAACCAGAGGACGTGGCTCCCCAAGAACAGCCCCCGCCACCAGATCGCGACGATGAGGAGGAGCGTGCTGCCGGGGAGGCGGAGAGCGCGGCCACGCCACCTGCCGGCGAATCCCCGCGGCACCTGCCCAATGGCGAAGCCATTTTGCCCTGTGAGGAGCCCCCCCCAGGCATGGTGTGCATCCCGGGCGGCCCCTTTGTGCGCGGCGCCGACGATGACGAGCATCGCTGCGACCAGCCGAGTTACAATAAGAAGGGGCAAGCCAACACGGGCCCTCAGGCCGAGGTGTGGCTGCAGACTTTCTACATGGACCGCACGGAGGTCACCGTCGAGGCGTTCAAAGCCTGTATCAAGGCGAAGAAGTGCGACAAGGCCGGCCCCCGCTACAATGATTTCAGCCGCCCCCAGCAGGCCATCACGGGCATCTCTTGGTATGACGCCGAGAATTTCTGCCGGGTCATGGGCAAAGCGCTGCCAACGGAGGCCCAATGGGAGAAAGGCGCCCGCGGCACCGAGGCGGCGCTCTTCCCCTGGGGCGACGCGCCAGCGGACTGCGAGCGCGCCGTGATCATGAACGCCAAAGGCGAGCGTTCCTGCGGCATCACCAAGAGCGGCAACAGCCCGGAGAAGGGCCGGGTGCTCGAGGTGTGTTCGCGACCGGCGGGCATCTACGACCTCTGCGACATGGCGGGCAACGCCGAGGAGTGGGTCGCCGACTGGTATAGCCACGACTATGCGAGCTGTGGTGAGGACTGCGCGGGTGTCGACCCCTTGGGGCCTTGCCAAGGCGCAGCCACCTGTGCGGGCCACCGCTACAAGGTCGTGCGCGGCGGCTCGTGGTATTGGCCAGCCGCTCACGCCACGGCCATCCACCGCCGTTCCCATGTGCCCTCCAACGACCCCTTCCACCACTTCGGTTTCCGCTGCGCCGCCTCGGCAGCCGCGGCCAAAGATCTGCGCGAGCCGCAACCCTGAGAGACCTATGGGCCGCCCAAAGACGCCAGTGGACAAGTCCTTCATCAAATGGGCCGGAGGTAAGCGCGCCTTGTTACCGGAGATTCTCCCGCGTTTACCTCAGCACTTCAATGCCTACCACGAACCTTTCGTCGGCGGCGGCGCGCTCTTTTTCGCGATGAACACGGAGCGCGCCTTTCTCTCTGACGCCAACCTGCGCCTGGTGCGCACCTACCGCGCCTTGCAGCAGCAAACGGCGGCCCTCATCGCGCGCCTCGATGAGCACGCCACCCAACACAGCCCGGACTACTTCGCCGCCATGCGCAGGCGCGACATCGACGCCGAGAGCAGCGACGTCGAGGTCGGTGCTTGGCTCCTCTACCTCAACCGCACGGCCTTCAACGGCCTCTACCGCGTCAACGCGGCGAACGTCTTCAACGTGCCCCTGGGCACCACCAGAAGCCGGGACAGCATCTGTAACCCGCCGCAACTGTGGGCCTGCGCCGAGAGACTACAGCGCGCGCACATCGAGCACGCGGACTTCGTCACCACGGCCAACCGCCCGGCCCCAGGTGATCTGGTCTACTGCGACCCGCCCTACGTGCCGCTCTCGGCCACGTCCTCCTTCACCAGCTACACGGCGACCGCTTTTGGCTATGCCCAGCAGGTAGCGCTGCGCGACCTCGCCCTCGATTGGCTCGCGCGGGGCGTCCACGTCGTCTTGTCCAACGCCTGGCACCCTCTGGTGTGCGAGCTCTATGACGGGCCTCATTTCGAGCTCATCCCGCTCATGGCGCGCCGGGCCGTCGCCGCCCGGGCACCTTCGCGCGCGCCCGTCACGGAGGCACTCATCCTCGGCCGCAGCGCCCGTTGACGCAGCGCACCCCTCAGTGCCTGGCCGGCGCTTCGCGCGCTTCCACGCTGGGCTTGGGCAGCTCCTCGTCGGCGTGCAAGGCCACGTCAGGCGGCAGCACCGGCTTGGCCAGGTTGAGCCGGAAAGCCTCGGGATCGGCCAAAGGCAGCACTTGCATGAGGACCTCGTCCATGTGCTCAACCAAGACGATTTCCAGGGCTTTGCGGATGCGCTTGGGCACATCGCGCAGATCGCGGCGATTTTCAGCGGGGATGATCACCTTCTTCATTCCCCCGCGATGGGCCGCCAAGAGCTTCTCTTTGAGCCCTCCGATGGCCAAGACCCGGCCGCGCAGGGTGATCTCGCCGGTCATGGCCACATCGCGGCGCACGGGGATGCGCGTCAGGGCCGAGACGATGCTCGTCGCCATGGTGATGCCCGCCGAGGGCCCATCCTTGGGGATGTGGTCCCCGGGGAAGTGGACGTGGATGTCGACCCGGGAGGCAAAGTCGGGGTGTAGCCCCAAGTTGATGGCACGGCTGCGCACATAGGACATGGCCGCCTGGGCCGACTCCTGCATGATGTCCCGCAACTGCCCCGTGATGATGAGCTTGCCCTTGCCAGGCATGAGGGAGACCTCGTTCTTGAGCATCGTGCCGCCGAAGGAGGTCACGGCCAGGCCGTTGGTCATCCCGATCTCATCGCGTTCTTCCGCCTGACGCTGCTTGAACTTCTGCACCCCGAGATACTTGGGCACCACCTTGGCCGTGATCTGGAAAGCCTCGCTCTCGCCGGCTTTGACCACCTGACGCGCGATCTTGCGGCAGATGGCCGAGATCTCCCGCTCCAGGTTACGCACACCAGCTTCCATGGTGTAGTGGTTGATGATGGCCCGCACCGCCGCGTCAGTGATCCGCACATCGACCTCAGCGATGCCGTTGGCTTCAGCCTGTTTGGGGATGAGGTAGGTCCTGGCGATGTTGACCTTCTCGAACTCCGTATAGCCAGGCAACTCGATCACCTCCATGCGATCCTTCAAGGGGATGGGGATGGCGTGCAGGTTGTTGGCCGTAGCGATGAACATCACGTCCGAGAGGTCGTAGTCGAGGTCGAGGTAATGATCGTTGAAGACGTTGTTCTGTTCGGGATCGAGGACTTCCAGCAGTGCCGACGAAGGGTCGCCGCGGAAATCCATGCTCATTTTATCGACCTCATCGAGCAGGAAGACCGGGTTGTTGGTGTTGGCCTTCTTCATCGATTGGATGATCTTGCCCGGCATCGCCCCGATATAGGTGCGCCGGTGGCCCCGAATCTCCGCCTCGTCACGCACCCCACCCAGGGAAACCCGGACGAAGGCGCGTCCCGTGGCGCGCGCGATGGAGCGCCCGAGACTGGTCTTGCCGACGCCGGGCGGTCCGACCAGGCACAGGATGGGTCCGCGCAATTTCTTGACCAGCGCTTGCACCGCCAGGTACTCGATGATGCGCTCCTTGGGCTTCTTCAGGCCGTAGTGGTCCTCCTCGAGGATGCGTTCGGCCTCGGTGATGTCCATCTTGTCCTGGCTCATCTCGTACCAAGGCAAGCTCAGGATCCAATCGATGTAGTTCCTGACCACCGTGGCTTCGGCGCTCATGGGGCTCATCATCTTGAGCTTCTTGAGTTCCTTGGTGACTTTGAGGGTCGCCTCCTCGCTCATCTCCTTGTTGCGGATCTTTTCTTCGAGCTCCTCGATCTCGTTCTTGAACTCGTCGCGCTCGCCGAGTTCCTTCTGGATCGCCTGCATCTGCTCGTTGAGGTAGTACTCTTTCTGGGTCTTCTCCATCTGCTTCTTGACCCGTGAGCGGATCTTGCGTTCCACCTGGAGGATCTCGATCTCGGCCTGCATCAGCTCATAGAGGCGCTCCAAGCGCGCCACCGCCCCTTCCATCTCGAGGAGGGCCTGCTTGTCGTTGAGCTTGATGTTGAGGTGTGCCGCGATGGTGTCAGCCAGACGCGAGGGATCCGTGATGGCCGAGACCGAGGCCAACATCTCCGGTGAGATTCTCTTGTCGAGCTTGACGTAGTTCTCGAAGGTGGTGCGCACCGTGCGCACCAGGGCCTCGCACTCCTGTTCGCTGGGGACGACCTCGACGGTCTCCTCGACTTCGCACAGAAAGTGCGCCGCGTTGGGAACGAAGCGACTGATACGCGCCCGTCGCTTGCCTTCCACCAAGAGCTTCACCGTACCGTCAGGGAGCCGCAACAGTTGAATGATCGCGGCGATGGTGCCCTGTGGAAAGATCTCCTCCGGTTGGGGCTCGTTGGTCTTGGCCTTCTTCTGCGCGCTGAGAAAGATCTCTTTGTCTTTGCTCATGGCGTCGCTGAGGGCGCTGATGGACTTCTCACGTCCGACGAAGAGCGGCACCACCATGTGAGGAAACACGATGATGTCTCGCAGCGGCAGCAGTGGCAGAACTCTGACCTTAGGTCCCATAACGTCCTTCTTTTCCAAAATACGTGAACCCGCGACGCCAACCTCAGGCCGACTTCTTCTCTTTATAAATGATGATGGGGTCCGCCTGTTGCAGAATGACCTCAGGAGTAATGATAATCTCCTTGACGTCCTCCGCACCTGGAATCTCGTACATGCTGCGCAGCATGGCATTCTCGAGAATGGTGCGCAAGCCACGGGCACCGGACTTCTGCTTCAGGGCCAGCTCAGCCACGACGCGCATGGCCTCTTCGGAGAAGCTCAGCTCGACGTGGTCCATGCGGAAGAGCTTCTGGTACTGCTTGACCAGGGCATTCTTGGGCTTGGTCAGGATCTCGATCAAGGCCGCGACATCGAGCTGATGGAGGGTCGCGATGACGGGCAAGCGTCCGATGAGCTCGGGGATGAGCCCGTACTTGAGCAGGTCTTCCGGTTGCAGCTCCTTGAGCAGCTCACCTTCTTTGCGCTCGATGCGTCGCTTGATCTCGGCGCCAAAGCCCAAGGAACGCTGTCCAATGCGCTGCTCGATGAGGGCCTCCAGACCCACGAAAGCGCCCCCGCAGATGAAGAGGATGTTCGTCGTGTCCACCTGAAGAAACTCTTGCTGCGGGTGTTTGCGCCCCCCCTTGGGGGGGACCGCCGCCGTGGTCCCTTCGATGATCTTCAGCAGGGCCTGCTGCACCCCTTCACCCGAAACATCGCGGGTGATCGACGGGTTCTCGCTTTTGCGGGCGATCTTGTCGATCTCGTCGACGTAGATGATCCCGCGGCAGGCGCGCTCCACATCGTGCTCGGCCGACTGCAGCAAGCTGACGATGATGTTCTCCACGTCTTCACCGACGTAGCCCGCCTCGGTCAGGTTGGTGGCGTCGACGATCGCGAAGGGGACGTTGAGGATGCGCGCCAGTGTCTGGGCGAGCAGCGTCTTGCCCGTACCCGTCGGCCCGATGAGCAAAATGTTGCTCTTCTGCAGCTCGACGTCGTCTTGCCCCACCTTGGACTCAATCCTTTTGTAATGATTGTGCACGGCCACGGCGAGGACTTTCTTGGCGCGCTCTTGGCCAATCACATAAGCGTCGAGGGTTTCCTTGATGTCTTTGGGCTTGGGGACATCGGACAGCGACGCGAAGCCGCCTTCGCGGCTGAGCTCCTCCGTGATGATGTCGTTGCACAGACCGATGCACTCGTCACAGATGTACACCGTTGGCCCAGCGATGAGCTTCTTCACCTCTTTCTGACTTTTGTTACAGAAAGAACAGCTTAGCGTCGTGTTCGACCCGTGACGTGCCACAAAACCTCCTTGCGCCCATCGGCGAGATGAGCTCCACTACCCCCTAATACTGGAACGTCGCAGCGTCAAGCGCAAGCCCTATCCTACGCCCCCCTTGACGCTCGCGCGCCTTTAGCTGCCTTGGCCCTCAGCGCTGGGGCTCTCTTTGCGCTTCCTGATCACCTCGTCGACCAAGCCATAGACCTTGGCATCTTCCGCGCCCATGAAGTAGTCGCGGTCCGTGTCGCGCTCTATCTTCTCCAGAGTCTGCCCGGTGTTCTCCGCCAGAATCTCATTCAGGCGCGAACGCATCTTCAGGATCTCCCGAGCGTGGATGTCGATATCCGAGGCCTGACCACCCAAGCCACCCATAATCATGGGCTGGTGGATGAGCACCCGACAGTTGGGCAGGGCCAGCCGCCGGCCCTTGGTCCCTGAAGACAAGAGCACCGCGCCCATACTCGCCGCTTGCCCCACGCAGATCGTCGAGATGGGGCAGCGGATGTGCTGCATGGTGTCATAGATCGCCAAACCAGCCGTCACCGAGCCCCCTGGCGAGTTCACATAGAGCTGCACCTCTTTGTCGGGGTCTTCGCTCTCCAAAAACAGCAACTGGGCGATGATGCTGTTGGCAATGGCGTCGGACACCGGGGTCCCGAGAAAAATGATGCGGTCCTTGAGAAGACGGCTGAAAATGTCCATCCCGCGTTCGCCGCGGTGCGTCTGCTCGATCACGTAGGGGATAAAGTCCATGGCCACCTCGCGGGGATTCTGTGCCGTATGCTCTGCCATCTCTTCGCCTCGTCTCCTGCATCACGGCCCGGGCCGAAGGCCGGGCGCTTCCATGTGTAAGCCCTCTGGCTGACCCGCTCATTCTTCTTCAGGCGCTGCCGAAGGGTCCGGCGCTTCACTCTCTTCGACCTGGGGAGCCACCTCCGTCACCTGCGCGCCTGCCAGCAGGAACTTCAATGTCAACTCACGCCGCACCATCTCACTGACATTATCGCGCACCCGTGCCTGCTGCATCATCTCCCGCGCCTGCGCCGCCGACATATTCATGCTGCGGAACATCTCGCGCGCGCGCTCTTCCAGGACCGCGGGCTCGACCGTGATACCCTCGCGCTCGGCGACGGCATCGAGGAGAAGCTCGTTGTGAAAGTCGGTGAGATCGCTCTCCATCTCGTCCGAACCCATGCGCTGCATCATGGCGTCCAGCATTTCTTGCTGGATGTTCGGGATCATCGAGCGGAGCTGGGCCGCGACGCGCTGCTGGGCGCGTTCTTTGATGTGGCCCCAAGGCGGCGTGATGGGATGAGCCATGCGCAGCTTGGCCAGAATCGCCTGGTGCACCACCGACTCCGTCGCCTTGCGCTTCTGGTTGAGCAGGCGTTCGGCCACGGCCACCCGCAGATCTTCGTAGGTCTCGGCCTCACCCGTGTCGAGGGCAAAGTCATCGTCCAGCGCCGGCAACACCTCGCGCTTGATCTCATGCACCACCACCTCGCAGGGGGCCTGTTGGCCGCCACGGGTGGGAAAACTCGGATGGCTCGGCACGGTGATCTGGATCTCTTTGGCTTCCCCAAGCTGGCAGCCTACCAGACCCTCTTCGAGGCCATCGAGGGCGTGCCCTGCGCCCACCTTGATCTGGATGTTGTCGGCCTGCAGCGCCGCCAGCTCGCCATCTTCCAGCGCTTTGAAGCTGATGAAGGCCATATCGCCGTCTTCTACCACCTGGCGATCTTCGATGGCCTCGAGGTGGCCAACGCGCTGCCGCATCCGCTCGATTTCTGCGTCGACCTCTTCGTCAGAGACCTCAGAGAGCGGGCGCTCCACGGCCAGACCGACGTAGCCCTTGACCTCAATCTGAGGCTTGTACTCCACGGCGACGCTGAACTCGACGCCACCGTCCTCGGTCTTGTCGCGGACCAGTTCTGGTAGGGCCACGTGGATGATGTCCTCTTGCCCCTGCACGAGCTTGCTGATTTCCATACCGGCGAGTTTGCGTACGGCATCGGCGTGCACCTGGCGACCATACATTTTCTGCAGCACCGAGACGGGCACCTTGCCTTTGCGGAATCCTTTCAGATTGACCTGCCCACGGAGCGAATCGAGGGCTCGCCGCTTCTCATCTTGAAGCGCCGCACCATCTACCCGCACGGTCAAACTCTTGCTGACAGCTCCCGTCTCTTCCATCTGGCTTTCCATTACTGTTGCCTTTCTCTGCTTTTCAAAGCGCGTCTTTGCAAACGGGCCGCCATCGGCCGCGGCGCTCTCGCCCGGCGCGCTAGCCTGCCCGGTCAAGGGCCTCAATTTCCACGGAAGGCGACCACGATTTGCCCCCCGCGGAGAATCGGTGAACATTAGAGAATCCCTGATTGGACGTCAAGGTCAACACCACTCTTTGGCTTGGCGGCGGCCCCACCCGCAACTGCCCACGCAGCGGTTCCCTCAAGGGTCACAGACCGCCATCAGCACGCGGGCCAACGCGTTGTGCAGGCGCCAGCCTCGCGCCGTGGCCACCAGACGTTGCCCATCCCAGTGCACCAATCCCTGCTGGGCCAAGCGCTCCAGCGCCGGCCGCATGAGCTCACCCAGAGCGCGGGTTGGGGCCCACGCCCAGAGATCGATCTCGGTGCGGGTGCGCAGCGCCACGAAGAGACGCTCCACCAAATGGGTCAACGGATCGATGTCTTCCCGCACCTGCACCTGCTCCAGAGGCGCACGTAGGTAACGCAGCACCTTGTTGCCATTGGCCCAGCGCTCAGCGCTTCCGTCGTCGCGCCGCCACATGGCGTGCGCCCCGACGCCCAGCCCGAGGTAGGGGCGACCCTGCCACACCATGAGGTTGTGGAGGGCATGGGCCCCGGGTTGGCAGCGATTGGACACCTCATAGGCAGGCAACGTCTCAGCAAGCACGGCTTCAGAGCGCGCCATCATCGCCAGCAGGAGGTCCTCACTGGCCCCAGCCGAGGCCACGCCGCGCCGGCGCCAGGTCGCCAGCCGGGTCCCGGCCTCCACGGTCAGCTCGTACAGTGAGACATGGGGGGGCGCCAGGTCCAGTAGATGCCGCAGTTCTCCCTCCCAATCGTCGACGTCCTGGTGATCGAGGCCAAAAATGAGGTCGACGTTGATATTGCTCAGACCCGCAGCGCGCAGGTGCGCCACCGCCGCCAGGGCTTGGGCGGCATCATGGCCGCGCCCCAGCCAGCGCAAGTGCCGCGCCGCGAAGGACTGGACGCCAAGGGAGACCCGAGTGAAACCGGCCGCGCGCCAGGCCGCAGCCGTGGCAGGCGTCACGTCCTCGGGGTTGGCCTCGAGGGTGACTTCTTGGGGGTGGCCAAAGCGTGCTGCCACCTCTTGCACGAGCAAGTGCAACGCCTCCGACGGCAGGAGCGACGGCGTTCCGCCGCCCAAGTACAGCGTACGAAGCGGCTGTGCCGCAAAGGGCGGCGCGCGCCCATCGAGCTCGGTCAGCACGGCGCGCACATAAGCCACGCCTGGCACTTCGCGCACCACGGCAAAGGTGAAATCACAGTAGGGGCAGCGCCGTCGGCAAAAGGGCACATGCACATAGAGAGACCAACCCGAGCGGCACAGTGGCAAGGGCGCCGGCTTGTCTCTCTCACCCATCGACGCATTTCGGCGACGCGAGCCGCCGCCTCATGAGACTACTTGATCTTGGCTTCTTTGAACCAAACGTGCTGCCGGACCTTGGGATCGTACTTCTTCATCCGCAGTTTTTCCGGCATTTTGCGCTTGTTCTTGGTCGTTGTATAGAAATAACCCGTTCCGGCTTCGGAAATCAGGCGAATTTTTTCCCGGACTGCCATGGCTCTCTCCTCAAGAAGTCTTGTGCCCGCTCCTGCAGTATGCCCTGCTGCGCCTGCAGAAGCGCGGGCAGGGTCGTTTATCGCATTTGCCAGGCTGGGTCAATAGCTCATTTGCACCCCACGGAGGCGGGTCATGACGGCGAAGACGCAGCGCCGCCTCCCCCGCGCCCCAGCCAAGATGCCCAAACAGGTGGCGCCGGAGTGCAGGCGAGGAGAGGGGCATGCCGCGTAAGAACGGCGTTGTCGCCAGACGCAGAATGCACTAGAAGGGCTGCGGAGATTGCAGACCCGAGAGGTGCATATGAGCAAAGCGCAGAGTTCAAACCGAGGATTGTGGACATTGCTGATCGTTTTTGGCGGTCTCTTCGGCATCTTCTTCGTTTTTGCGGCCCTGATCTTCGTGGCCATGTCACCGGAACGCTTCGGCGACAACCAGGTCGGCGTGCTCGAAATCAACGGCCCCATCGTCACCTCGGACCAAGTCCTGCGCGATCTGCGCTATTTCGAAGAGCGAAAGGAGATCAAGGGGATCATCGTCCGCATCGACTCCCCCGGCGGTTCGGCCGCCGCCAGCCAAGAGATCTACGAAGCCATCAAACGCTCGGAGAAGAAAATCGTCGTCTCCATGGGGAACACCGCTGCCAGCGGCGGCCTCTACATCGCCTGCGCCGGGCCCAAGATCTTTGCCAACCCCGGCACCATCACGGGCTCCATCGGCGTCATCTCACAGGTCTTTGAAGTCGATGAGGTCATGGACTACCTCCTGCTCAAGGTCAACACCATCTTGACCGGAGAGTACAAAGACACGGGCTCACCTTTCCGCGACTTCAGTGACAAAGATCGCAAGCTCTACGAGACCATCCTCCTCGACATCTACGAACAATTCGTCGACGCCGTCGCCGAGGGGCGGCAGATGGAGCGCGCTGACGTCCTTAAAATCGCCGACGGGCGCATCCTGACGGGCCGGCAAGCCAAAGAGGCGGGACTCGTCGACGAGCTGGGCGGCTTCGAAGTCGCCAGCGCCTGGCTGGCCACCGCCCTCGACATCGACGGCCCCCCCAAACTGGTCTACCCCAAGCGACAAGCCGACACCCTCATGGATCTCTTGCTCGACAAGGGCATGAGCGCCATCAAAGCCGAAGTCCGCAGCGCCGCATCCCCAACGGCGACCTTCGAGTACCGTTACGCCGGGCCCGGATTCTAACGTCGCCACCCTTGCCGCTGCAGTCGAACGCCCTATACCAAACCACCCAGGGTGCGCTAGGCTCAATGCACACCAAACGTGGTGGTGGCAGCGGCCTCTGGGTCGCCCCACACTTGCGACGTGAGGCGATATGGAGACCTTTCTTGCGGGCATTCTTGCCTTCCCCACGGTGCTTTTCACGGCGCTGTTGGCCCTCGCCGTCATTTATTGGCTGCTCGTCGTCCTGGGTGCCGTGGACATGGACTTCCTCGACGGCAGCGAGGGCGTCGCTGAGGGCGTCGCTGAGGGCGTCGCCGAGGGCGTCGCTGAGGGCGTCGCGGAAGGCGCCGCGGAAGGCGTCGCCGAGGGCGCCGCGGAAGGCGTCGCCGATGGCGGCGCTGAGGCCGCGACCCACACCAGCGCTTCGTTTCTCAATCTCGGCGTCATCCTCAAGGCACTCGGTTTGGGCTCAGCGCCGCTGACGGTGATCTTGTCCCTGATCGTCTTCATCGGTTGGATCAGCTCCTATCTGTCCATGCGCTCCTTTGCCACGAGTGAGGCACTTCCCCGGGAGCTGCTCATGTGCTTGGTGCTGGTCCTCTCCTTGGCCTTGGGGCTGCTGCTGACGGCAGTGCTGGTGCGGCCGTTGCGGCCGCTCTTCACTGTGCACGGCGCCCCCTCGCGTCGCGATCTCTTGGGTAAGACCTGTAAGATCCGCACGGGAAGAGTGGACGCGCGTTTTGGTCAGGCCATCTACGAAGACGGTGGGGCAAGTCATCTCATCGACGTCCGCTGCGAGGAGGCCAACCGCCTCAAGCGCGGTGCCTTGGCCCTGATCATCGATTTCGATGAGGAGCGAGAGGTCTACCTGGTCGAGCCGTTGGACCCGCTATTGCGTCTGCCAGGTGACACAGAGTAAAGAAGAAGCATCCACACACGCTGGGAGGCGTGTTTTTCGTAGGGTCGCGCACTTGGTCTTTGCACCGCCAGAGAGAGATCTGAGGATCACCGCATAGGCCACCGCAGAGATAGGAGGAGAGGGGATGTCGATTTCCGTGTTGGCCGCAGCAATCTCAGACACCGCCGTTTTAGTGGGCACGAGCGTCGCCATCGTCGTGCTCTTCGTCGTAGGACTGTTGGTGATCATCGCCAAGTTCTATCGCAAGGTCGACCAAGGCCGCGCTTTGATCATCAACAAGATGCGCAATGAGCCGGAGGTCACCTTCACGGGCGGCGTGGTCTACCCGATCATCCACCGCGCCGAGGTGATGGATATCTCCGTCAAGACCATCGAGATCGACCGCCGCGGCCCTGAGGGCTTGGTGTGTCGAGACAACATCCGCGCCGACATCAAGGTGACCTTCTTCGTGCGGGTCAACAAGTCGAAAGAAGACGTGCTCAAAGTGGCCCAGAGCATCGGCTGCGCCCGCGCCTCGGATCAGCGCACCGTAGAGACGCTCTTCGTCGCCAAGTTCTCCGAGGCGCTCAAGACGGTGGGCAAGCGCCTCGATTTCGAGGAGCTCTACACCAAGCGGGAGCGCTTCCGCGATGACATCATTCAGATCATCGGCGAGGATCTCAACGGCTACAAGCTGGAAGACGCGGCCATCGACTTCTTGGAACAGACCCCCATCGAGCACCTGGACAAGGACAACATCCTCGACGCACAAGGCATCCGCAAGATCACGGAGATCACGACGGGGCAGAACGTCCTGACCAACCAACTCAAGCAGAACGAGCGCAAAGCCGTCACCAAAGAAGACGTCGGCGCCGATGAAGCCATCTTCGAGCTCCAGCGACAGCGAGCCGACGCCGAGGCCCGCCGGGATCGGGAGATCGCCTCGGTGGTCGCCCGCGAACAAGCCCAGACGGCACAGATTCAGGCGGAAGAGCGCGCCAAGTCTGAGCGCGCCCGGATCAAGGCCGAGGAAGAGATCGCCGTCAACGAAGAGAACCGCATTCGCCAGGTGGAGGTCGCGCAGAAGAACCGCGAGCGCGTCGTGGGCATCGAGGCCGAGCGTTCCCAGAAGGACCGCCAGATGGAAGCCATTGCCCGCGAGCACGAGGTCCAGCTCCGGGAAATCACCAAAGAGAAGGCCGTCGAAATCGAAAAGAAAGAGATCGCCGATGTCGTCGCCGCCCGTATCCACGTCGATCACACCGTCGCTGAGCGCGAGGAGGCCATCAAGGATCTGCGCCTCATCGCCGATGCCAAGCGAAACCGCGAGGCCTTGATCATCGGCGCCGAGGGTGAAGCCCAGCAGCACCTGGTCAAGGAACTCAAAGCGGCAGAAGCCCGTGAAGAGGCCGCGAAGTTTGCCGCCCGCGAGCGCTTGCTCATGGCCGAAGCCGACCGCGAAGTTGCAGAAAAACAAGCCCAGGCCAAGATACGCATGGCCGATGGCATCCAAGCGGAACACGCCGCCGAGGGTCTGGCCGATGCCCGCGTCAAGGAGGCCGAAGCCGTCGCCATCGAGAAGCAGGGCCAAGCTGACGCCAAAGTCACCCTGCTGCGCATGGAGGCCGTCGCTGAAGGCGAACAGAAGCAAGGTCTGGCGCGCGTCACCGTCAAGAACGCCGAAGCAGAGTCCATCGAACGCCTCGGACTGGCCGAGGCCAAAGTCATTCGCGAGAAGCACGTCGCCGCCGCAGCCGGTGAAGAGCAGATAGGACTCGCCAAAGCGACCGTTCGCGAGGCCAACGCCGCCGCCATCGAGAAGGAAGCCCGCGCCGAAGCCTTGGCCGTCAAGGAGAAGCTCTTGGCCGAAGCCACGGGACTCGCCGAGAAGGCCAACGCCATGAAGGCCCTCGACGGCGTCGGGCGCGAGCACGAAGAGTTCCGCCTCCGCCTCGACAAAGACCGCGAAGTGGCGCTGGAGGGTATCCACGCCCGCAAGGACATCGCGAGCGCCCAGGCTCAGGTGCTGTCTCAGGCCTTCGCCACCTCGAAGATCAACATCGTCGGAGGCGATGGCGCCTTCTTCGATCGCTTTGTCAAAGCCATCTCCCTGGGACAGTCGGCGGACGCATTCATCGATCAGAGCGAGACCACCCAGACCTTGCTCCGCCCCTACCTGGACGGCAGCCAGAACCTCGCCGAGGACCTCAAGAGCATCCTGACGCGCCCCGCCTTCTCAACGGACTCCATCCAGAAGCTCTCCCTCTCGGCCCTGCTCTCCAAGCTGGCCACCTCGGTGCAGGGCGACACCCGCACCAAAATCGAGGCGCTCATCAAACAGGCCCAGAAGCTCGGCATCGACGACGTGGACATCGATTGATCGCCGCGCGTCAAGGAGACGCCACCCGTCCAGGGTTCACGTCTGGGGCACGAAGGCGCCAATGCTGATGCCGATGTCCCGCGGATCCTGGACCTGAATGGGCACCCGGGCTGGTGCGACCAGCCGCACGGCCTTGCCGCGCAGGGTCTGGGAGGTCGCCGCGAGCACCTCCACTTCCACCAGATCCCCCGGCTTGTAGCCCTCGGCAGGGAACATGGTGGTCTTGAAATCATCGCTGTTGCCGACCAGAGCCTCGGGGTTGCGTCGCGGCACGCCCTCGACCAGAACCTCCACCCGTCTGCCAATATGAGATTGAAAAATCTCCCCCGAAATCTGCTGCTGTATCTCGATGATCTCCGCCAAGCGCGCCTGCTTGACCTCTGCTGGGACGTCATCGGTCAAGCGCTTGGCGGCGATGGTCCCGTCGCGCTCGGAGTAGGCGAACATGAAAGCGAAATCGAAGCGCAGAGCGCGCATCATCTCGCGGGTCGCCTCATAGTCCGCCTGAGACTCGCCAGGGAAGCCCACGATGATGTCCGTCGAGATGGCGATCCCGGGCACCGCCCTACGCAGCGCCTCGACGATGGCCACGTACTCGGCCACGCTGTGGCCGCGACGCATGGCCCGCAGGATCGGGTCCGAAGCAGACTGCAGTGGCAGGTGGACGAAGTTGCAGATCTTGGGCTCCGCCGCGATGAGCTCGATGAGATCGGGACCGAAGCCCTTGGGGTGCGGGCTGGCGAAGCGCAGCCGCTGCAGCCCATCGAGCTCGACCAAGGCCCGCAGCAGGGCCACGAAATCCGTGTCGCCATCGCGGTAGGTGTTCACCGTCTGCCCCAGAAGGGTCAACGACGTGGAGCCACCCTCCACGAGGTCGCGCGCCTGCGTCAGAATCTCTTCTGCCGGCACGGCGCGCTCCCGCCCCCGCACGAAAGGCACGATGCAGAAGGCGCAGAAGTGATCACAGCCACGGGAGATGGTCAGCCAAGCGTTGACCCCAGACGGGCGAGCCGGCGCGATGCCTTGATAGACCTCGCCCTTGTCCAGGGCGACGTCGACCACGGGATCGTGTTGCGCCGCGGCGATGATCTCAGGCAAACGCCGGTAGGCGTCGGGGCCGACGATGAAGTCCACGTAGGGGGCCTTGGTGCGGATCTCCTCTCCCAGGCGCTCGGCCATACAGCCCAAGACACCGATCCGCACGTGTGGGTTGCGCCGCTTGTAGGGGATGAGGTTGGTCAGACGACCAAAGATCCGCTCCTCGGCCTTCTCGCGAACCGCGCAGGTGTTGAGGAGGATCACGTCGGCGTCGTCGAGAGCCGTGGCCGCTTCGAAGGCGGCATCCCGCAGCACCCCTTGCACCAACTCGGAATCGGCCACATTCATCTGGCAGCCATAGGTCTCTATCAACACGCGTCGGCTCAAGGCTATCTCCTCGTCTGGGACCGGAACACCCCGTCTCAGTCAGGCAGTGAGATAACGATGGCCCTGGGTGGGGTCAAGCATTTCTGCCCACGCAAAGCCTCGACGGCGGTCTTTTCTCCTCTTCACTTTCGAATTGCAGCCCACTTGTGGTTATACTATGAGCCGGCAAAGACTCCGGACCCCCTGCGACGGGAGTAGGAAATGGCGATCACACTGCGTTCTCTCTACAAATTCACCACCGCCTCTTCTGTGGGCTTCCTCCTGATGGCCGCCCTCTGGGCCTGCGCTGGCGCCGAGAGCGGCAGCGCCGACACCACCAGCGACACCACGGACCTGACCGGCGACAGCGCCGACACCGCCGGGGAAACCTCCGACGTTCCGGCGGACGTCCCAGCGGACGTCCCGGTGGACCAGACGGAAGTCCAGGACACGCAGGTCCCGGACAGCGCCGATCAGAGCGACACGCCGCCGGGCTGTGGCCCCGAGTCCTGTGAACCCAACACCAGCGTCTGCGTCGACGAAACGCAGTGGGCCATGTGCCTCCCCGACGGCGACGGTTGTGGCGTCCTGGCCAAAGCCACCGCCTGCCCGGCGAACAAACGCTGCAGCGGCGGCCTCTGCGTCGACGCCGTCACTTGCATCGACCTCGACGGAGACGGCTACGGTGAAGGCTGCCCCCTGGGACCCGACTGCAACGACAACGACCGCAACATCAACCCAGCCGCCGTCGAGCGCTGTGACGGCGTCGACAACAACTGCAACGATCTCATCGATGAAGACTTCCCCAACCTCGGCCAAAGCTGCCAGGTCGGCGTGGGTGCCTGCCGGCGCAGCGGCAACTACGTCTGCAGCGTGGACCAACTCAGCACGGTGTGCGATGCCCAACCTGGCCCGCCGGGAGTCGAGATGTGCGGTGACGAAATCGACTCCGACTGCGACGGCAACAACAACAACGGCTTCGAGAGCATTGGCCAGAGCTGCACCCGCGGCACCGGCGCCTGCCAGACCTCAGGAACCACCCGCTGTGACCTGACCGACCGCACCAAGACCTTCTGCGACGCCCCCACCCCCGCAGGCAGCCGCGAGATCTGCGACGGCCAAGACAACGACTGTGACGGCGTCGCCGACAACGGCGGGGTCTGCACCACCTGCGTCGATGACGCCTACGCCGCCCAGACCACCACCTCAGTCAACGCCCTCCAGCTCAGCCCAGGGAACACCTTCCCCCACATGACCGTCTGCGGCAACTACGGCACGCCCCAGCTCAAGGCCGACTGGTTCCTCATCGCCGCCTCGAGCTCGGTCAACCACACCATCAGCGTCTCCATGACCCACCCCACGGGCAACAACGGCGTGGGGCACCCCTGGGCCAACTTGGACATCGATTTCTGGTGCGGCGGTACCTACTGCGGCGCCCTCACCGGCACGGCAGGCACCACCAGCACCACCTTCAACTACAACGCCTGTAGCTGCGCCGCCGGTAGCCGCATCACCCTGCGCGTCTACCCCCACCCCAGCTCGGACAACCCCGCCAGCGGCACGCCCTACAGCATCACCCGCAGCAACTGAGCCCTGCACGAGAGAAAACATGGACCAGCAGCCGACCACGGCGCGTCTGTTGGACGGCAAGGCCTGTGCCGCCCAGATTCAGCATGAAATCCAGCAACAGGTCGAGGCCCTGGCCGCTAGGGGCCGGGTGCTACCACACCTCGCGGTGCTGCGCGTCGGCGAAGACCCGGCCAGCGAGTCCTACGTGCGGGGCAAACGCCGCGCCGCCGAGCGGGTGGGCATCACCTCGCGCGAGCTGACCTTCGCCGCCGACGTCAGCCAGGCCGCCCTCGGCGACGCCATCGATGCCCTCAACGCCGATCCCCTGGTCCATGGCATCCTGCTCCAGCTCCCCTTGCCCGAGCACCTGGACACCATCGCCATGCTCGAGCGCATCGATCCGCGCAAGGACGTCGATGGCACCCATCCCCTGAGCTTGGGGCGGATGTTGGCCGGCCATCGCGGCGGCTTCCTCCCCTGCACGCCGCGGGGTATCATGGCGTTGCTCGAACGCAACCAGGTGTCAGTGGCCGGCCGCAACGCCGTGGTCGTCGGCCGTTCGAACATCGTCGGCAAACCCATGGCGGTGCTCCTCACACAGGCCCACTGCACGGTGACCCTCTGCCACACCCGCACGGCCGACCTCGCCGCCGCCGTGCGCGGCGCAGAGCTCCTCATCGTCGCCGCAGGCCGGGCGGCGCTGGTCCCGGGGACGTGGATCCAAAAAGGTGCCGTGGTGGTCGACGCCGGCATCAACCGCGACGCCCAGGGCAAGCTGGTCGGTGATGTCGCTTTCGTTGAGGCTGCCCAACGCGCCGCCGCCATCACGCCCGTCCCAGGCGGGGTGGGGCCCATGACGGTGACCATGCTCCTGCAGCAGACCTTGGAAGCCGCGCGCGCCGCCCAACCTTGACCTGGCCCCAGGCGCGCGCAGCCCCTTGTCTTTTCTGGTCTCTGCTGCTAGAGACACGGGACGTGGCACCATGACGTTTTCGAGCGTGGCGCTGGGCTGGGTCATTCCCTTCAAGTGGCGGAGGCAAAATGGGCGAGCAGGGCAAAGCTCTCGTGTTGCACGCACGACATGCAGAGTTTGGGGCGAAATTCGTGCCCTTTGCGGGCTATCAGATGCCGATGAATTATGCTGGCGGCATCATGGAAGAGCACCACACGGTCCGTAAAGCCGTTGGGGTCTTCGATGTCAGCCACATGGGCAACTTCTTCATCACCGGCCCCGACGCCGTGCGCGCCGTCGATGCCATCGTCACCAACGACATCAGTAGCCTCGCCGTGGGGCACGCCGCTTACACCGTCATGTGCAACGACGACGGCGGCATCATCGACGACCTGATCGTTTACAAGCTCGCCGCGGACCACGTCCTTTTGGTGGTCAACGCCTCGCGGCGCGCCATCGACGCGGCCCATATCGAGGCCCATCTCCAGGGCCAGGCGAGCTTCGCGGACCGCTCGGACGACTACGTGTTGTTGGCCGTCCAGGGACCGCAGGCGGCGGCCCTACTGGCGACCTTGGTACGCGACGACCTCGCCCCGGTCCCTTCCTTTGGCGTCATCGAGGCGACCAGCCATAGCGGTCTCGCCTTGATGATGGCGCGCACGGGCTACACCGGTGAGGATGGTTTCGAAGTGTTGATCGCCAACGCCGACGCCCCGGCCTTTTTTACCGACTTGTGCGCCGCCGGCGAGTCCTTTGGCCTCAAACCCATCGGCCTCGGCGCCCGCGACACCTTGCGCCTGGAGGCCAAGTTCCCTCTCTACGGCAACGACATCAGCCTCGAGACGAACCCACTGGAGGCGGGCCTGGCCTGGGTGGTCAAGCTGAACAAAGCGGTCCCCTTCGTCGGCCAGGCAGCCCTCCAGACCATCAAGGCGCGAGGCCTGACCCGCCGCCTGCGGGGGGTCGTCATGGAGGCCCGTGGCGTGCTACGCCCAGGCTACACCTTGTACGCTGGCGACGTCGCCATCGGCACCCTCACCAGCGGCACCATGAGCCCCAGCTTAGGCCACGCCGTTGGCATGGCCTATGTCGCCATTGCCCATGCCGACGCCAAAGAGGGTATCGAAGTCGATATCCGGGGGAAACGTCAGCCCGTACGCCTCACGACCCGAGCATTTTACCAACGGTCCGCATAAACCTGCGAGCCAAAACTCGCCGAGCCAGAAGGTAGCATCATGTCCACAGTGGGAGCTGATACTTACTTCAGCCACAGTCACGAATGGGTGCGGGTCGAGGGTGACCTGGTGCGCATTGGCATCAGCGCCTTTGCCCAAGAACAGTTGGGCGACATCGTCTACGTGGAGCTCCCCGAGCCGGGAAGCACCCTGAGCGCGGGAACGCCATTTGGCGTGGTGGAGTCGGTCAAAACCTTGAGCGATCTCAACGCCCCCATCTCAGGCGAGGTGGTGGCGCGTAACGAGGTGGTCGTGGAGCAGCCCGAGCTGGTCAACGCCGAGCCCTTCGCGCAGGGCTGGCTGCTCACGATCCGGCCAGAGAAGCTCGAGGTGGAGCTTGCGGCCTTGCTCGACGCCGACGCCTACGCGGCGCACTGCGCCGACGCTGGCCATTAGCGGCATTCGGGCAGGTTACCCACGGAGGATGCTTGCCACCGCCGGCACCGGCCCGGCCTGCGACCTGCTTATGAGAGGGAAGCATGCGATTCTTACCGCACTCTGAAGCTGACATCCGTGCCATGTTGACAGCCATTGGCGTTGCCGACATCGACGCGCTCTTCGCCGACATCCCAGCGGCATTGCGCCAGGAGGATTTACTCGCCATGCCGCCCGCCCTCGACGAGCAGCGGCTGGTGGCCCATCTGCAAGCACTCGCCGCAGCCAATCGCAGCGAGGAAATCCAGGCCTCCTTTTTGGGAGCCGGCGTTTACGCCCACTACACGCCGCGCCTCATCGAGCAGCTCCTCAATCGCAGCGAGTTTCTCACCGCCTACACCCCTTACCAACCGGAGCTCGCCCAGGGCACCCTCAAGGCCATTTTCGAGTTTCAGAGCATGATGACCGAGCTGCTCGGCATGGAGGTGGCCAACGCCTCGATGTACGATGGTGCCCACGCCTGCACCGAAGCAGTGCTCATGGCCCTCCGCTTGCGGCCCAAAGCCACCCGAGTGTGGATCTCAGCGGCCCTCCATCCGGAGTACAAGAGCGTGCTGGCCACCTACCTCGCCCACAGCCCAGTGCGCATCGAGGAGGTGCCCTTGCGGGATGGCCGCACGGACTATGCCGCATTGGATGGCAACGATGCGGCCATCTTAGTGGTGCAGAGCCCCAACTTTTTGGGGATCATCGAAGATCTGCAAGCCGCAGGGGCCGCCTGCCAACGCCTCGGGACGCTCTTTGGGGTCACTTTCTGCGAAGCCTTGGCCTATGGAATCCTACAGCCACCGGGTGCTTTTGGTGCCGATATCGTCGCCGGCGAAGGGCAGTCCTTGGGTCTGGCGCCAAGCTTTGGTGGCCCACTCTTGGGCGTCTTCGCCAGCCGCGAGCAACACCTGCGCGCCATGCCCGGACGCCTGGTCTCCCAGACCACCGATGTCCATGGACGGGAGGCTTACGTCTTGACGCTGGCCACCCGCGAGCAGCACATTCGCCGCGCCCGGGCCACGTCGAACATCTGCACCAACCAGGGCTTGATGGCCTTGGCGGCGACCATTTACCTCAGCCTGGTGGGTAAGGGCGGCCTGCAGACCTTGGCGCGCATCAACTTCTCCCGCGCCGAGTACGCCAAGAGCCAGCTCTCGGCCCTTCCGGGGGTCTCCCTGCCCTACGCCAGCCCGACCTTCAACGAGTTCGTCATCCGTTTGCCAGGGCTGGCGCAAGACTGGGTGCATTTCGGTGCCGAAAGAGGTCTGGCCGTTGGGGTCCCGCTCTCCCGTTTCGGGTCCCACCCGGCGGAGGATCTCTTGGTGACCGTCACCGAGATGTGCTCAGCGGCCCAGATCGATCTCCTCGTCGCTACCCTGCGCGAGTGGCTCCAAGCGCAGCGTTGAGAGGAACCCGTGGGGAATGAGGACGGCTCACATCAGACGCTGACGACCTCCCTGGCGCCGGCAAAGGGCGGTGAAGCAGAACAGCCTGCCCACGCCGAGCTCGACGCCATCGAGGACGACGACACGTGGGAGCCCTACCACGGGGAAATCAAACGGCGCCACGCCGTCGTGGCCTGCGCCTTGACCCTGCTGGCGCCGGGGCTGGGCTATGTCTACGTCGGCCGCTTCATGGCCGGGCTGATGGTCAACCTGGCCTACTGGTTCTCCCTCTTCTTCTTCACCTCCTTGTGGATGGTGCTGAAGTTCTTCCCTTTGCTCCCTGCTGGCGTGCTCATCGTCGGCTGGGCCATCATGTTCCTCCTCATCATGCTCGACCTGATCGGTCGTTGCCGCCTGGCCAATCCCTATGTCATGGCCGCGACCAACCACTGGCTGATCTATGCGTTGGTGGCCATTCTGACCTTCTGGCTGCCCCTCGGCATTACCCTGGAGACCTCCTCCCGGGTGGTGTGGCAACGCACTTGGGCCGGCAACGACGCCATGTATCCCACGGTGCTCCTGGGCGACCTGGTCCTGGTCGACCGCACCTCTTACTTGCGGCGTTCCCCAGGGCGGGGGGAGCTGGTGCTGGTGGAGGAGCCGGGAGATCCGCCGGGCGTGTATTTCGCCCGGGTCATTGGCATCGCTGGCGATCGCGTCCACATGGAGGGCTACCTGCCCTGGGTCAACGGCCACGCCTTGTCCCAGCGCCTCTGGGGCGGCGTCGAGGATCAGGCCGCTATCCCAGCGCCCTTCGACACCAGCACCCTCTCGCGGGTCCACTTCGTGGTCGAGGCTCCCCACGGCCTCGAGTTCAACACCGAGGAGGAGCCGCCGCGCTGGTACCTCCTGGCGGTCCCGGCCCGGCCCACCATCGAACCCACCGAGCCCGTCGAATTGGGGCCCTCGGATCTCTTCGTGCTGGCAGACAACCGCATGGTCTCTTTTGCCCGCGCTGGCGAGCGCAACGGCGGCCGGGTCATCCAGCGGACCTGGGTCGTCGGGCGCCCCCTTTTCATTCTCTATTCTCTCGTTCCAGGCGCAGGACATCTCCGACGCGAACGCATTGGCTTGCGCTTGCGTTGAGGGTTAGCGCGATCCGTTTGCTCACTATAGTAAAATGGGAGTATGGATGGGACGCACGCCCGTCTACCATGTCAGGGCTCGGTCGCGCCGCCACTTGCTCTCCGCTCTCGTCCACGTTGTATTATGGCCATAGCGACGCCTTCAGATAGAGACCAGGCGGCCTCCCGCCTTGGAGTCATGGGGAGAGGCCGTAAAGGCATCGAGCGCCTCGGTCAGGGCGCCACCGCCGCCATCGAAGGCCTGGGGCGCTTCGCCACCCTCTTCGTCGAGATGATCCTCGCGGGGCTGCGCCCGCCTTACCGCCTCCATCAGCTCTTCCAGGCCATGGATTTCGTGGGCTTCGGCTCCCTCTTCATCGTCATGTTGACGGGATTCTTCACCGGGGCGGTCTTTGCCTATCAGAGCGCTTATGCTTTTCGCCTCTTCAATGCCGAGGCGCTGGTCGGGGCCACGGTCGCCTTAGCCATCACCCGCGAGCTCGGCCCGGTCTTGACCGGGCTCATGGTGGCGGGCCGGGTCTCCAGCGCCATGGCCACCGTCTTGGGTACCATGCGGGTGACCGAGCAGATCGACGCCATGAAGACCATGGCGGTCAACCCCGTACAGTACCTGATCGTGCCGCGCGTCCTGGCCACCTTCCTCCTCTTGCCCATCCTGTGTCTCCTCTTTGATTTCATCGGCATCCTCGGGGCTTACGTCGTCGGCGTCGGCCTCTTGGGCATCGATTTCGGCGCCTTCGACAGCCGCGTCCGCGACCTCGTCGAAGTGGCCGATATCGTCAATGGCTTGGTCAAGGCCGCCGTCTTTGGTGTGTTACTGTCCTACATCGGCTGCTATAAAGGCTTCTACGCCCAAGGCGGCGCCAAGGGGGTCGGTGAGGCGACGACCTCTGCCGTGGTCACGAGCTCCATCGCCATCTTGATCGTCGACTATTTCCTGACTGTACTGATGTGGTAACAAGACGCGCCGCCTGGGTCTTGTGGAGTGCTCATGGAGAAGAAATTTCTTTCCCCTTTCAAGGTTGGCCTCGTGGTCTTGGCGGGCATCATCGTCTCCGTCGTCATGATCACGCGCGTCGGCTCACGTTGGGGCGACAACGAAGAGACCTTTACCGTCTTCGCCTACTTCGACGACGTCACCGGCCTGGCTGAGCGGTCACAGGTCCGCATGGCAGGGATCCAGGTGGGCGAAGTCGAGCAGATCGATCTCGTCGAAGGGCGCGCCCGGGTGCGAATTCGTATCGCCAGCAAAATCAACCTCTACGAGGGCCTCCCCCTGCCCAGTGGCCATTACCGCGACGGTGCCACCGTCGCCAAAAAGCTCTCGGGACTCTTGGGTGATTACTACATCGAGATCACCTCAGGGCTGCAAGGCGAGACCTTGGGCGACGGCGACGAGATCAAGAACGTCATCCAGGGTGGCGGTCCCGACGCCATCATGGCCGAGCTCGAGAAGATCACCCGCGATGTCTCCCGGGTCACCAGCGCCTTGGCCGACGTCTTTGGCGGCGAGGATGGGCGCCAGCGCATCGACGCCATCTTCCGCGACGTTGAAGACATCAGCCGCACCCTCAGAGCGGTGACCCTTGAGAACGCTGACCGCTTGGACCGCATCATCGACAACGTAGAGAAGCTCTCGGCCGATGCCCGGGTCATCCTCCGCGCCAGCGGCGACGACGTGGATCTCATCCTCAAGGATATCCGCTTGGCCTCGCGCGAGCTGCGGCAGATGATGGACAACGTCGGCGGTCGGGTCGAGCGCTCCTTCGAGCACGTGGATCGCACCATGATCACCGCTCACCAAGCCCTCGAAAAGCTGGACCGTTCTCTGGCCCACTTGGAGAGCGTGAGCGCCGGCCTCGCCACGGGTGAAGGCAGCATCGGTCGCATCCTCACGGACGACACCATGGCCCGCGAAGCGGAGTCTCTGCTCCAAGAAACCCGGGTCTTGGTCTCTTCGGCGACCTCAGCCATCGACTCCGCTGGCGGCCTCTTGGGTTCCATCGATCAACTCGAAACCATCGTCGACTTGCGCAACGACTATATGGTGGGCTTCAACGCCTTCAAAAATGTGCTCTCCCTCAAGCTCAGGCCACGCCCCACCAAGTGGTACATTGTCGAGCTCATCCTCGATCCACGCGGCAAGACCACCACCACACGCCGGGTGCGCGACGCGACCGGCTCAGAGCCGACCTACGAAGAAATCACCGAGACCACGGGCGACCTCAAGTTCTCCTTCCAGTTCGCTGGACGGTGGAACTTCATCGCCGGCCGCTTCGGCCTCATCGAGAGCACGGGGGGGATCGGCACCAACCTCTACCTCTTCGACGACAACATCGAGATCGTGGCCGATCTCTTCGACTTCGGCTACAGCCCTTACCCGCGCTTGCGCACCTACGGCCTCATCTACTTCGATCTCTTTCTGCCCTGGTCCTGGGCAGAGAACATCTACGTCTCCGCTGGCATCGACGATCCCTTCAACATGTCCAGCTTCGATTACTTCGGCGGTATCGGCTTCTCTTTCAACGACCGCGACCTCAAAGGTCTGCTGACGGTCGCCCCGGTCCCTTCGTTTTAGGGCTCAGAACTCCACCCCTCGCGACAAGCGCAACAGCTTCAGCGCATGTGGGACGATGCCCAAGACGCGGTCTTCCAGAGGCTCGAAGCTGATCTCGCGCACCTGCCCCGCCAGGCCGGCCGCTGCCAGCAACCCTTGGCTTTCCTCTGCCGTATAGGGGCGACGCTCCAGGCTCACCCCGTGCAGCGCCAGAAGACTGCGCAGGGTCTTGAACTGGCTCCGGGTGGTCGCCAACATGGTCGTCTCCCGCGCCAAATCCAGTGCTTCCATCAGATAAGAAAAATCCGTATCGAAACCCAACTTCTTGGCCGCATGAATCAGGTGGCCGAAGTGCTGAGAGAAGGCCGACTGGTTCTCCTCGTAGGTGCGCACGGGGTAGCGAAACATCTCACCAAACTCGATGAGGTAGGCCTGGGCCGTAGGCGCCAGGACCTTGCTCAGGCTGCCCAGCAAGCGCAACGAGCCGACGTTGAGAAAGAAGTCCGCCGGCGCATCGTCCAGAGGCAAAGCGTACTTGAAAATCAGATGGACCGCGTCGCCCTCTCCGATGTAGGCCGTGTTCTGTGCCCGTTGGCCGTTGCCACCGTCATCATCTTCAAGCTCCTCGTCATCCTCATCGTCCTGGCCCCCCCCCGAGACGATCTTGCGCACCGCTACGGTCTCGAGGTTGGCCAAGAACTCGTTGCAGATGGCGAAATCAAAACGCTCCTCTACCAGCGCATCGACTTGGGTGGGATCCCCCTCGACGAAGCTCACCACCGCGTGGTCCGCCAGGGTCTCGCGCTGCAGCGCCGCCCACTCTGCATCATTGGTAACGATGGCATACACACACTGGGCGTATTCCTCAGGCCGGTGTTTGCGCATGGCATCCAAAAACCCACGCGCCAGGTCTCCCGTCCCGCCGCCGATCTCCAAAATGCGGACCGCGCCGCTGCCCAGCGCGCCCCCTTCACAAGCCAACTCGAAGAGACGCTCGCCGTAGCTGCGCCCACCCAGGGTGCTGTGCCCCTCGCGATAGAGGAAGGCCAACTGATTCTCCACCCGGTCGCGCAACTGCAACGGCTCGGGGATCTCCTCGACCACCGTCCCAGCGAGCTGCACCCGCGGCGCGTTCTCATGACCGCGAACGATGTGGGTCACCCGCTCGTAGGGCATGGTCGAAATCAGATAAGGCGGCGTGCCGTGGCGACGATGCTTGTAGATGTGCATGGGCTCCGAGCTCATCTTCAAAACCTGCATCTCGCAGTGGGTGAGCTGGGCCAACGTCGCCAACACGCGCTGTTCCAAACCCTGTACCGGGCTCCCTGGCACCCCGCGCATGGCCTCGACCATCTCCGCCACCGTCCGCTCGCCATCGACGAGGCGCCACAAAGCCGAGTCCCAAGCGTCGAGGGTCGCGCGACGCACCTGCTTCTTCGTCCCCTGGTCCAGGGTGAAAATCGTGATGGCACCACTGGGCGGTTCATGCACGGTGATCCAACGCGCATGGGCTGGCACCATCTCCAAGAGACGCTTCTCTTCCTCGTCGCGGTCCGCCACCAGGCAGGACAACAGCCGAAAAATACTCAAAAAGTCACTTATCATGTCCTCCGCGAAGAGCTCCCGGAAGGCCTCGACCATGGCCAAGGCATCGCGCGGCTCCGCGTGGAAAAACTCTAGAAATTCCAAAACATCTTCGCTCATCTTCAGGATGTACCCGAAGAGATTGTGGTAGACGAAGATATCCTCGGCGTTGCGAAAATAGTCTATGTGATCAGACAGTTGCAACGTGCCTTCGAAAGGGAGAGTAGCTTCACTCATCATCGTACCCGTCGTAGGAAGATCTGGTTGAGTGCGGGCGCCTGCACCGCAAAGCGCCGCTATTGTACGTCAGGGAAACGATGAGGTCTTCCTGTCGCAACCTGGAGTTCACATCACGCGCCCCCAAAGCGAGCTCAGGGCACAAAGGGCAAACGCAGCCATCTCTGCGCCAACTACTCCACGATGGGCGCGCCCTTGGACTCCTTGATGGGGCGCTCGCGTTCGCTCGCACCCTCTTCTTCAGCACCGGCAGCGGCCGTGTTGTCTTTGAGGCTGAACTGCGTTTTGGCCAAAGTCGCACCACCAATGCGCTTGGTGCGAATCTGCATCTCGTAAGGGGTGTCGGGCTTGAAAATGTCATCAGAGATGGTCAGATAGCTCGCCATGATCTGCGTGTTCGAGTCTTCCAGGGTCAAGCCCGTATTGTAGATCTCTTCGGGCTTCTCGCCAGAAAGATCGAAAATGACCACCACAGCCTGCCGACTGCCTGGCTTCTTGTTGAAGAAGGCCATGTACTCCATGGTCCATTTTCCGTACTTATCTTTGACGAAATCTGTCTGCTTGGCCCGCTTCAGATACTTAATCATGTCATCGTCGCCTTTGAACCCCGTAGGGAAAGGGTTCTTGGCGAGGATGATGTCACCACGGAAGGCCTTCATCACCTTGTCTGCCGAAGCAGCGCTCGGCACCAGCAGGGCCAGCAGAAGCACCGGGACCAACGCGAGTAAATGAGTGTTTTTCGGGAACATACGCATGATTTCCTCTCACGGCTCCAGGTCGACATGGCAAGGACCATCGCATTGTACGGGCGAGGTGCGCAAAGCTTCAAGTCCCTGCGCAAATTTCATCCTCACCGCCGCCACCTCTCTTTGGACCACGGCACACGCGCTGGACACACGGCTTGTCCTCTGCTAGCGTTCCAAGCGTATTCCCGCCTTGGCGATCAAGGGTCCATCCCTACTGTCATATGGCAACGATCTTGTGCCCGAAACTGTCCACTCACGTCGCAGTCGTCCCTCGACGTTGCTGCTCGGCGTTCACATCACGGAGGAAGTCCATGTCCCGGCACCACCTTTTACATCTTCGCAACGCAGCCCTCATCGCGCTGCTCGCCTCCACCCTCGCCTGCGAACCGCGCGGCGATCGCGGCGACGCCCTCGAGCTCCCACCTGACGATATGGACCAAGAGCAGATCGACGGGGACGATGCCGATCCCGACGCGTTAGACCCCGAGGATGTCCCTGAAGAAGTGCTCACCCCAGACGAAACGGGCTGCCCCTCCGACACGGGCTACACCGTCACCGGCGTCGTGCGCCTGGCCACCCTCCACCCCACACCCCAGGTCTCGGGCCCCACGCTCATCACCAAGTTCCCCTGCGGACGCGAGAGCACCGACCCCACCAAGAACACCTGCGGCACCGGCCAAATCCTCGTCCTGCTCTGCAGCAGCGCCGACTGCACCGCGCCAGGAGACCCCATCAGACGCCACGTCAACCCGGCGGGCCAGCTCCTCCAGAGCAGCTTCGACAAAGAAGCCTTCGCCTTCTGCGGCCTCGACGCCGGCACCTACCATATCCTGCCCATCATCGACCACGACGCCAGCGGCGCTCTGTCCTCCTTCGACTGGACCATGGGCATCAAGAACCTCGCCAATCCCGCCGTGAGCTACCCCGCCCGCGTCGAAGGCCATCGCATCGAGCTCGAGGGCGATCTCGACCTCGGCACCAGCCTCGTCCCCACCAACCCCCAAGTCTCACCCGTGGTGATCAACTTCTTCCATTACCAGCACGCGGCGCCGCGCTTGCAGCCCGAAGACTACTGGCTCTTCGTCGCCGCGACCCTCAACCCCGAGGTCGCGGACAAAGCCGTCGGCATGCGCGCCGTCGACCTCGATGGCTGGCTCGAGCGCGACCACAACCCGGACAGCCCGGCCGTGGACGCCCAATCCCTCGCCGGACTCAACGGCATGCGCTACGAAGGCGATCTCGAAAAACTCCTCTACCACGACCACACCGCCTTCCTCGGCACCAACCAACAAGGCGTGATCCTCACGGTGAGCTTCAGCGCCGACGGCAGCATCCAGCAGGGACACTTCATCGACCTCAGCGGCCTCGAAGTCGACCACAAGCTCGACGTCTCCCATTCGGCCGCCATCGTCGAGACCAGTGGCAAACGCTTCCTCGCCGTCACCAACCGCGAAAGCGCCAGCAAACCTCTCCCTCACCAACCGGCCTTCCCCTTGTGGATCGTCGACATCACCGAGCTGAGCACCGAAAACGCCACCGCAGCCCAGCTCTATGACGCCGCCCGCATGCCTGAGCTGCACAACGTCCGCTTCGATCAGATCATGGCCCACGCCGGCATGCTCTTCGCCGTCGAGTCCGGCGCCAACAGCCGCGCGCGCTCCAACGACGGCCTCACCCGCCTCTGGGTCATGCAGCTCGACGACACGGGCGCCATCGCCCAACACCACATCTACGACATCGGCCTCTTCAAGAGCGGGACCTTCGAAGAGTGTTCCACCACCCCCCCTTACCGTCAGGCTGGCCTATGGGTAGGCGATTTCAACGGATCCACCCACGCTTTCATCGGCGGCCTCCGCACCATGGCGATCCTGCGCTTCTCCCCAGACCAAGTCGACTCGGGGCTCCGCCTCCAGCTCGGCACAGGGCTCGATAGCTATGATCTCCCGCTCGATGCTTACGCCCTCGGCTTTTCCATCCTCCGGGTCAGCCCCGACGGCTCCAAGCTCTTCGCCTTTGGTGACTGCAAGAGCCGCTACCTCGCCGTTCGCGAAGGCGATTGGGCCGGCAACGAAGGCCTGCGCACCCAATCGCGACGCCGCACGGCGGTCCTCGACTTGAGCAGCGCCGGTCCCGAAGGCTTGCCGCCCTTCTATCTCGGCTACGCCGACCGCATCAACGTCCCCGACACGGTCCGTACCAGCCTCAGCGGCGCCAACGAAGTCCTCTCGGAAGAGCATGTCGTGGGCATCGGCACCGATTGCCGCGGCATCCTCTGGGATCTCTACGACACCTTTGGCTACCAACACATCCAAGGCGCCACCTTTGGTTCGGACTGCCTGGCCAACCGCGTCGCTGACGCCGTCGTCACGGATCACCACATCTACCTGATTGGCGAAGGCTCCGTAGCCAATCGCACCACGGGTCTCGGTGTCTCCTCGGAGGTGCTGGTCCTGGATCTCGCCACGGGACAAGAAGTGATACACCCCGAATGGCAGTGGGTCTACGACGGCTCAGCCTACCAGAGCCGCTACGGCTACTTCGGCCAGACCCTCGGCGAGCGGAAAGACCTGGAGACGAGCAAAGGCCTCTTCTTGGTTCCCCGCTGAGTCACCCCACTAAGGCTCTGATGCCCTGACGGGCGCGCAGGCCTCGCGCGCCCGTGACCGCAGCCCGGCAATCGCCGCGCCGTAGTCGCCACCGCCAAAGACCCCCGAGCCCGAGACCAGGACATCGGCCCCCGCGGCGGCTGGGATGTGGACGTTGTCCACCTTGACCCCGCCATCGACCTGTATCAGGAAGTCGGCGCCCTTCTGGGCCCGCAGCGCGGCGAGGGTCCGAATCTTGTGGGTCGCTTCGGGGATGTAGCCTTGGCCGCCAAAGCCCGGGTTGACGCTCATGATCAACACCAGATCGACGTCGTGCAGCACATGCTGCAACGCCTCCACCGGGGTGTGAGGGTTCAGCGTAACGCCTGCCTTGGCGCCGGCCTGGCGGATCTGTTGCAGGGTGCGGTGCAAGTGCACAGAAGCCTCGACGTGCACCGTCACATAGGCCGCCCCAGCCGCCACGAAAGCGTCGACATAGCGCTCGGGCTCGACGATCATGAGATGGACGTCGAGAGGCAAGGCGGTGATCTGATGCAGGGCCTCGACCACGGGCAAGCCAATGCTGATATTCGGGACGAAACGGCCGTCCATCACATCGACGTGCAACCAGTCGGCCCCGGCGGCGGTCAGCGCCGCGACCTCTTCTCCGAGGCGGGTGAAATCAGCGCTGAGAAGACTCGGGGCGATGCGAATGTCCTTAGTCATGGCCATTTTCTCCATTGGCAAACACAGGCGTCAGCTCTGGCGCCGCATGCGGGCGATGAAGAAGCCATCGCAGCCATGCCGATGTGGCAACAGCTCTACCAGCCCCGGCGCGCTCTCCAGGGCCATCAACCACGGCAGCGGCGAAGATTCAAGGCGAAAGTCAGGGCAGTCTTGGAGAAAAGACTCCACCTGCGCCACGCTCTCCTGGGCCGTGTTGGTGCATACGGCATAGACCAAGAGGCCGCCCACCTTGACCGCGGCAGCGACGTTGCGCAACGCCACGTGTTGCAGAGCCGCCAAGGCCTCGATGGTGGGGAGATCCCGCCGCCAGCGCGTCTCGGGATGGCGCCGGATGACCCCCAGACCACTGCAGGGCGCATCGAGAAGCACCGCATCGAAGGGCTCACTGGGCCAGTTCAGCCCTTGCTGACCCAGATCCAGCGCCTTGGTGTTCAGGGTCGCCCTGGGGAAAACCTTGTTCAACCGCTTGCGCAACCGCTCCAGCTTGCGGTGGTGGAGATCCGTGGCCCACACCCGGGTCGTCGGGTCTGGGGCCAGGAGGTCCAGCAGATGCATGGTCTTGCCACCTTGGCCGGCACAAGCGTCCCAGACGCTGCCCCCCAGCGGCAGTGGTTCCAAACAATGCACCACCACCTGCGAACCCTCATCCTGGATGGCGCACGAGCCAGCGTCCGTCGCTTGGCGCAGCGCTGGGTTCAGGGTCGGCAAGGTGATGGCAGCGGGCGCCAGCGCGCCTGGCTCCGCCTGCCACTCCCGCAGGGCCTCCTCCATGGACACCCGCGACAGGTTGACCCGGGCCGTCAGGTTGGGGGGCGCGTTGACCGCCTCGGCCCAACGGCTCGCCTCCTCCTCGCCAAAGCGAGCGAGCACCGTCTCGGCCATGGCATCGGGGAGGCTGTGCTGCACACCAAACCGCACGACAGGATCCGTGGGCACAGGTAAGCCGGCCTCGCGCTGCTTGACGATGGCGCGCAACACGGCGTTGGTGAAGCCCGCAGCCCCCCGGCCGCGCTGGGCCTTGACCAGCTCGACGGCGCTGTGAACGACCGCATGGGTTGGCGTCCGGTCGAGGAAGAGGAGCTGGTAGACCGCAGCGCGCAGCGTAGCGCGCACCCAGGGTTCGGTCCGCTGCTCGAGATCGCCCACGGGGCGGCTCAGCCACGCGTCCAGGTGGCGCTGCATCGCCAGGGTGCCGTAAAAGATCCGCGTCGCCAAGCGGCGGTCGGGATCGGAGAGCGGCGTCGTCCGCAGCAGGTGGTCAAAGACCACATGCGAATAGGCGTTGTCTTGCTCAACGCGAACCAATGCCTCGACGACGACGCGCCGCGCGGCATGAGACGTGGTCTCAACACTCGCCATGTTCAATGCTGCTCCGTTGCTGGCCCACTCGGGCTAATGAAACGCTCACCTAGCGCCACCCGGTAGCCGCTCACGAAGTCGGCCGCCGATTGTACTTTGCGCCCAGCGCATTGGATTCGGGTGATGGCCAAACGGCCACGACCGCACTGCACCTCCAAGCACCCGCTGTTCTGCTCCCACGCCACAATGGTCCCTGGCTCCGCCACGGGATCAGTATCCACTGCGACGGCCGTGGCAGCGTGAATGATATGCCGCGCCGCGCGAAAGAGGCAGAAAGCCGACGGCCAAGGGGTGAAGGCGCGGATGTGATTGGCCACCTCTTCGGCGCGCTGCGCGAAGTCGATGGCCCCCATGGCTTTCTCCATCAAGGGGGCGTAGCTGGCCCCCTCAGCAGGCTGCGCCGTAGCTTGCAGGCTCCCCGCCGCGATACGGGGCAACACGGCGATCAAGGTCTCCGCCCCCAAGCGCGCCACCTTGTCGTGCAGGGTCTGCGCGTTGTCTTGCTCCGCGATGGTCAACGACGCTTGATGAAAAACCGGGCCCGTGTCGAGGCCCTCGTCCATGCGCATGATCGAGACCCCGGTCTCTCGCTCCCCGTGCAGAAGCGCCCAGGCCAACGGCGCCGCACCCCGATACTTGGGCAGCAGCGAGGCGTGGACATTGAGCGGCGCAATGCGCGGAATCGCCAAAAAGCGCGGACTGAGGATCTTGCCGTAAGCGACGACCACGAAGAAATCTGGCGCCAACGCCGTGAGGGCCTCACGGCACGCCACAGTGCGCAGCTTCTCCGGCTGCATCACCGCGATCCCAGCCCGCTCGGCCACCACCTTCACTGGCGGCGGCGCCAGGTGCCGCCCCCGTCCCTGCGCCCGGTCCGGCTGGGTCACGACGGCGCGGATCGGATAGTCCGCTGCGATCAGTGCCTCCAGCGTTGGCACAGCGAAATCGGGCGTCCCCATGAAAACGATTGAAGGCAATGCCATGACACTCCACCCCTAGCCAGCCCAAATGCGGGCCCAGGGGTGTGCTCTACTCGCCTTGGCGCGCGATCTCAAGCCGATCCGAAGGTCAAAGGACGAAAAGCGCCTTCACGGGGTCACCTCCGGCTCATCTTCCTCGCCGGCCACCTCCGGCGGATAGCCGTCGATGTGGTAGCCCGGCACGGCGGCCACCAACTCCAGGCGCGCGCTGAAGTCCCCCGTGAGGTTGAGCTCGTCCTTACCCACATCGAAGCGTGCCGTGAAGGTACCCGAAAGGGTCTCGCCTTGCTTGGCCTTGAACGCATCCAGCGTCACCGACCCACTGGTCAACTGAGGCATATCGCTGTCACCCGATCGCCCGCTCACCGTGCCCATCCGCGGCAGGGAGTAGGTCTTGGCCTTGATCGCTTCGTCGGCCTTGATGGTGATCCGCACGGGCACCTCACCATTGTCGCGCACGAACTCGATGGCCAGCTCGGAGTCTTTGTAGAGCCTCGCCTGGACGCGATCGAAATCCACGTTGTAGTACGAGGTCAGGCTCCCCGAGAGGTTGTTCTCGGCACAGGCCCAAGGCCCCAGGCTCAACCCCACGAAACACCCCAGCATCACGACTCGCCTCATCATCGCTCTCATGGCAGCGCCCTGCGTTGCACGAAGCGCACCTGCGCCACGAGTTGTTGCGCGTCGGCATCCCAACGCTCGCATCGATAAGCGATCTGCGCCACCCCACCTGCCGTGATGACCAAGCTGGGGTTCATCCCGCACGCGCCGTACAGGTCGCCCTCGTCGACGACCTCATAGTTCCAGCCTTTTCCGTCGCGCCAGGCGAAGACCAGGGCATCCACGTCGGCGCTACAATCACCGAGCTGCGCGGCGTTGCTCTGCGTACAGCGGTAGTAGGCCATGGCCACCTCCCCCCCCGGGCCAACGGCCAACGCGGGGAAATAACCCTCATCGAAGCGGGGATCACCCAGCTCCTCGAGCGTCCACCCTACGCCCAGGTCGTCGAAGTTGTCTGGGTCCAGAAGCTGGGCCAAGACCGGAAAGCCGCGATCTGCGTTGTAGAAAGCCACGTGATAAGAAGGCGAGTCCACGCCGATGAAGCGAGCTGCCGGGCCACCGACGGTGCGGCGGTTGTAGAGCTGCACCCGCTCCCAGCCATCGTCGGCGATTTTGGGCCGGCTCACCCACAGCCCCAAGCGCGCCTGCACGTCTTCGCTCGGGTTGATGTAAGCGATGTAAGGCTGGTTGTCAGCATCAAAGCGGAGCACGTTGTGGTTACCCGCGCCACGGCCGTGATCGACCGCCAGAGCTCGCCAGGCACCGCCTGGAGAGCGCAGGGCGAGCTCCAAATCGGCCCGTCTGAAGTCATCGCTCTGCATCCCGCCGGCATGCACGTCTTTGTAGGCAATGCCAGCGCTCCCATCCGGAGCGAAAGCCAGGGAGGGGAAATAGCCGACGACTTGGCCGAAATCACTCGCCGGTTCACCTGTGGCCGCCTCCCCGCTCTGGGAGACCACCGTGGTCAGTGACCATTGTCCAGGCCCCTGTCGCTGCAGCAAGCCGACATTGTTCGCGCCGCAGTAGCGATAGGCCGCGATGGGCTCCCCTGTCATCGCGGCCAACAGGACCGTGCCATCCTCCTGAGCGCCCAAAGACAGGCCAGGCGGCTCGGCGACGTAGAGCGGCTCGGTCACCACCTCCGAGACCCACCCCGAGGCCGTGCGCTCGGCATAGCTCAGGGTCCACCGCACCCGCAGTGGCGGATCATCGAGCCCTAGCTCCTCGCAGGGGCCATCCTCGCGCCCGGAGGTCGAGAAAAAGGCCACCGCCCCGCGCGAGCCCAGCTCGACAAGCTGTAGGTGCAAACCGACGGCCCCTTCGGCGACGATCTCCGGCGCCGACCACGGTTGGCTGGGTTGAATCTGATCCCGCGGGATGTCAATCACGTCCTGTTGGGGATCTTTGCTCGCGTCGTCACTGCAAGCCGCGAGAACGAGCAAGATGAGCAACCACTTCGCCCGCATATCAAGGACGTCCACAACCATTCGCATAGACCTTACAAGGGGGTTCACTACAGACATTGGCCACCTTCTCCAGGCAGAGACGATAGCTCTGGGTGACGCTCCAATCCCGGCTCGTCGGCATGGCCATCCCATCGCGGGCAAAGAGCAGTAAATCGCGTACAGAGATTCTATAGTTATAGGTCGGCGTCGCCGTATGGCCTTGGTAGGCATAGAAGCACGAGTCGCCCGCTTCGGCGCCGCCCAGCGCCCCGCTCTTGGCGCTCTGGCTCTCTCTCTCGGTGACATCGAAGGCGCTGAACCAGATCGCGTCACCCGTGTGAACGCTGACCACGAAATCCACGGGGCCCGCGTCGGTGGTGTAGTTGAGGCGCAGCGTGCAGTCCTGTCCAGGGCAGGGGTGAGGATAAGAGAACCAATCGATGTCGCCATCGTAGGAGAGCATCCCCTGCACCCAAGTACCTCCAGCAGCGCAGCACACTCCTTGGGTACAGTCATTGACGGGGATCGCCGTCGCCGGCTGTCGCTGCGCAGGAATGTCCGCGCGTGGATCGTGATGATAGAGGTTGTTGGGTTCGTTGGCGTCGGGCTCCTGGCGTACCCGCACCCGCAAGCTGTAGTTGTTTTTCGGTGCTGAGCCGTTGGATTGGAAATCGCTCACCATCACATAAATCAAGTCGTCACCGTCAAGCGGCGCCGAGACCCTGGCCACGTGCGGCGGCGCCGGCTGCGTGGGAGCGCACTCGGCCTCTGAGACCGGGCAGTGAAAGCGACGCTGTACCACATTGGCACCGCAGACATCGCCAGGCAGGCAGACCGCCGCCCCGGCACACAGGCCTTCAGTGAGGCAGGTGTTGAAAACACCGGCGCAGTCCCAGCCGTTCGTGCACGGCAGGTTCAACGCCGTGCAAGACGCATCGCTGCTGCATGGCGTGCTCCGATGCGGGCGGATCAGAGCCAGCGAGAGCTGTACCTCGGCGTTGAGCTGCCACTTCTCGCTGTTCGAGAGCCCCTCCTGATCCAGGACCACCTCGGCCTCGATGATCCCCGAACCACAGCCACTCAAGGGCAAGGAAAACCAGTCCAGGTCTCCTGGCGCCCCAATGGTGCCCGTGGCCACCACGTGAGTCGTCCACTCGCCACCACAACTCAGCGCGCTCTCCCGCAGGGGTGTGGCCTCGCGCGGGTGGTTGTTGGGCTCGTTGCGATCTTGATCCAAACTGTAGAGGACCCGCAACACATAGCGTTCATTGGGATCGGCCTGAGAGTCGGTGAAATCGGAGACCACGAGGTAATAAGTCCCGGCCCGCGGCAACACCTGAAAGCGCTCGATGTGCGTGGCCTGAATCTTGGCGCTGCGGTTGCTCTCGACGAAGAGCTGGTTGAGATCCTCATCGAGCAGGCGCAGGGTGGGCTCGAAGTTCGCCTCGGGCATGGTCAATAGCACCTGCAAGAGCTGGCGCTCGGGGACAGTGATCTTGAACCAATCCTGGTCGCCACGGCAAGCGATGGCCCCCACCACCTCCGTACTCGGTCCCAGCGGCACCGCCTCGGCCGGGCTGTCATTCGGCTCGGAGGGATCGCTCTGGGCCGAGGTCGACAAGGTCAGGGTGTAGCCATGGCGCGCATCTTGGGCGTCGTTGCGGGCATCCCGCACCACCAGCAGATAAGTCCCTGGGCTGAGGCAGTGCACATCATCGACCTCTTGACCGACTTGGGTACCCAAGGTCGAAGCGACGGGCGCACCTGGGCTCGAGTCGGGCTGTCGCTCCGAGAGCACATAGGAGATCGACACGGGGCTGAGGCGAGAACTCATCTTGAGCTGAATACGCAGGACATTCTGCCCAGGTGGAATCTCGAACCAGTACCAATCTTCATCGCCCAGGGGGCAGATCTGACCACTCACGCCCTCACCGAGCGTCAGGGCACGCGCCTGCTCAGGGCTCCCGTGGGTGTCGATCTCACACTGCGCCCCGCCTGGCTCGTAAACATCGGGCGAGCTCTCCGGTTCATCGCAGGCCCACCCGGCGACGCAGAGCAAGCCACACAACACGCGCAGAGACAGGGCGAGCCCACGCTCAGGGAACAAAGCAGTGAACCTTCGGGTCAAAGTTGGCGACATCGACAAAGTGCTCCTCACGCAGCGTAATCTGACCCGAAGGTGGATTCTTGTAGCCGCCTACAGGGTGGTACTGGGCCATGACACAAGCCACCCGCACTGCGGCAAAGACACCCGGATCGTCGAAAGAAGACTCCCCGGCATAAACCAAAATGCGGTTGTTGCCATTGCCAGGGAAGCCCGGCGCAGCGGCCGCGAGGGTGGGCACCAGGGTGATATTGCTGATGGAAAACTCGTAACAACGTTGGGTACCAAAGAGCCCCAGCTCGATCAGATCGTAGCGATAAGCCGTCCGCGAGCGCAGGCTGGCATCGTTGCAGTGCGGATAGGTGCCCGTCGCCACCTCCATCCCATTGAGGATGCGATCGAAATCGGCATCCCCCGTGTGGTCTCGCTCCGTCGGGTTGGTGTTGAAGCGCACCTCGACGGGGTCGGGCAAGCCGTCAGCGTCGCTGTCAACGCCATTCTGCGCCGTGCCAAAAAGCAACTCCTCGCAGTCGTGCAAACCATCACCATCCCGGTCGGGATAATCGCACTTACCGTCCCCGTCGAGATCGGGACAGTCGCACCAGCCATCGTCATCGGCGTCGAGACAATCGTGGCCCAGATCGTCGAGGCAGCTCTCATTGGGATCGTGGACACAGTCACAGATCCCATCGCTGTTGGCATCGACGATACAGTCACAGTAGCCATCGCCATCGCTATCGACGCACTGGTTGGGGATGAAGCACGACACATTGGCCGTCAGTGGATCCAACCCCGAAGATCTGAACTGCCACTCGATGAAGTCATTGAGGCCATCATCGTCCGTGTCGCGCACCAAGGGGTCCGTCCCGAGGGCCAGCTCGCTGACATCCGCCAGGCCATCGCCATCTGAGTCCACCAAAAACTCACCGCACTCGGCCCAACCGCTCCCATCGAGGTCGACGAAGGTCAGAGGGTGCATGGTCGGGGGCCCCTCTGCCTCGGCCTCCACCTCCACCCAATCCAGATCCTCCAGCACATCGGCCTCGTCATCCTCGACTACGTCTTCTTCCGGCTCAGAAGGCACGGCGATGGGACGTATGGGAAGCTGGGTGACATCGGAAACGGTGTTGGTGTTGACCGCGATGAGCGCCCGCAACGAGAAGATGCGTTTGAGCACCGTAAAGTCGATGTGGACGAAGTCGAGGGCCTCGTTGGAGGCGAAGCTGCGGAAGCCACCGTTGCCAACCTGGGCCATCTTCTTGAGCAGCGACTGGGCCTCGAGATCGAAGGCCGCCACACTGTCACCCGCTAAAAAAGCCGTGTGGAAGGCAAAATCTCCCACCCTGAAGGTCGTCGCCAAACGCTGGAGGCTGCGGATGGCATCGAGGATATCCCCCTCGTTATTGCCGCGCGACTCGGACTGATCCGTGTCCGGGAGTCCATCGGAGAGAAAAATCACCACGTACTTGGAGCGCGGAAGTGACTCTTGATCGGCCCGCGCCAGCTCATTGCGGATCTCGTAATAAGCCTCACCGAGGGCGTTGGCGTAGTTGGTGGTTCGGTCGGTGAAAGCCAAGGCCTTGGTCGCCGTGTCCAGCAGCACCCGATCCGCCGTGAAGAAGGTGTCGGGAAGTCCATCGCCGTTGAGATCCACGGCGGTCCGTGACTGAGCTTGGGCCGAGAAGCGAATGATACCGACGCGCACCCCCTCCGGCCCCTGATCCAAGAGCCGCGTCCAGGTCTCGCGCACGGCACGCTCCCGCCGGGTCTCACCGGTGAGGGGATCAGGCGGATCGGTCACCTCCATGGACACCGAGGCGTCGACGACGAAGAGCACCCGCAGCGGAAAGACCAGGGTCTCTGGCTTCTGGGTGCAGAGGCTGCCACGAATCTCCAGCTTGTCGTCGCGAAAGATGGGCTTGGGCGGGATACGCTCCAGGGTGTTGTCCGTACACGACCAAAGCGGTAGGATCGACAACGCCAACGTGAGCAGGGCAAGACTTGGGAACGCACGGGTCATGGTGGTCAGATCACTGCACCTATTGAGGCGTGGATGAAAGCGCGGCGCGCGCGACGCACTTCTCTTCGAGAAGGGCCAGGAAATCCAAAAGGAGGTCAAACCCCCATGGCCGGTAGCAATGGCGATCGGCGCGGAAGGACTGAAGGGGCACGAAAATCTCAAAGGCCCGCGCCGGTAAAGCCGGCTGCAAAGCATCATCCACCAGCCCCTCGACCATGGAAACGAGCTCAGCGCGGTTGTAGAGCCGTTGGCCGAGCTGCACCTTGCTCGGCAGCAGGTCCACCACGAGCCGGAGCAGGTCATCGCGCGACACCGACGCGGGATCGTCGAAGAGGGGGCACAGTGACACCAAATCCAGCCCCAACTGGAGTCGCTCCCGCGTCGCCGTCAGCCCAGCGTCGCTCACATCGATGCGGCCACTGGCGGGATGCTTCAAAGTGGGGCTGGTGTAGAAAGCCTCCAAGCAGGCCACCCGCACCTCCCGGGGCACACCCGAGAGTCGCGCCGGTCCTTCGAAAGCATAGAGCATCAAGCGATTGAGACCGCGCTCCTTGGGCAGTGGGGTGATCACCATGGGGATCCGATCCACCGAGTAGCGGTAACAGTGCCGTTCCTCCTCGTTACCCGAGGCGTTGATGAAGATCTGCATACCCAGATCCTCGATGCCGTAAAGCATGCGGTGGGCCCGGTAGTAATCCGCATCGGGATGGGTGGGGTTGGTGCCGGCGCGCAGCTCGTCGATGTTGATGATGCCATCGAAATCGCTGTCGTGTCGGGCATCGTCCACCAAGGGGTTCATGCCGGCGACGAACTCGTGCCAATCGGTGACATTGTCATTGTCCGTGTCGGCCAAACTCGGATCCGTGCCCAAAAAGAACTCCTCGCAATCCTTGAGACCATCCCCGTCACCGTCGCGGTTCGACTCACACGGAATGGGCGGCATGTTGGCGTCGCGCGGATCGAAACCGCGCAACAGCAGGGCTGCCTCAAAGGCGTCCGTGTAACGGTCGCCGTCCGAATCCCGGTTCTCGGGATGGGTGCGCATGGCCCGCTCGACCACGTCGGCCAGGGTGTCGCGATCCATGTCAGACATCAGCCCATCTGGGGTGAGGACGCTGTGCTCGTTGACCGCCATGAAAGAGAGCAGCGATAGTTCAGCCCGCAGTGAGGCCACGTCGAAACGCAAGAAGGCGTCGTTGGGCTGATCCAGATTCACGTCGCGGAAAGTGCCGTTGCCCGCTGCGGCCATCTGCTGCAACAAGCCCATGGCCTCTGACCGGGTATAGCCAAACTGCGCCCCGGCGCCGGGACAGACACTCTCCACCACCCCTTGGGAAGAGAAGAGCAAGACCGTACTCAAAGTGATCTCACCCACCCCATAGATGTCTTTCAGCTCGAGAATGTCCTGGACCCGGCGCAGAATCTGGGGCGGCTGGTTGTACTCTGGGCAGATCCCCGACATGTCGACGTAGAGCCCATCGGGGATCTCGATGGTCGTGTTGCACACCCCATAGAGATTATCGGGAGCCAGGGTGTTGTCGTTGACATTGGCGCAGTCTGGGTCAGCGGCGTCGATCAGCCCATCGCCGTCGTTGTCGACGCCATCGGAGCAGGTGCGCCGATCATCTTCGCAGCCGGCGTTGCAGCGCGGTTCGGGCACCCCGTCGGAGACGAAGACCACATTATAGCGCGTCCGGGCCCGCACCGCCGGCGACTCGCCCTGCAGATCCTGCTCGATGATGGAGAGGGCCGTCGCCAACGCACCTTGATAGTCCGTGGCCGGACCCAATCCACCCGCAGGATCGAGGAAGGGAGCGATCTCACCACGGTTGCGCGTAAACGACTGGTAGCGCGACCACGAAGAGAAACCGACGAAGGCAAGCCGCGTGTTGGGCTTGGCCAGGAGGTCATTGACCGCCTGATTGAGCGCCGCAAAACGCCGGTTTTGGCTGTCCGTACACTGCAGCGAGGCGCTCTGGTCGACGAGGAAGAGCACCTTCACCGGGTAGGTGACGTTGGTGGTGCGTTGGGTGCAGTACTCACCGTCGATGCGCAACAGGTTGTTGAGGATCGGCGGCGGATCCGGCGGCACGGCTTGCAGAGAGGCCTCCGTGCACGAGGCCACCAGAGCTACGACGACGATCAGCGCCCAGAGATTGCCGCAGGTTCGGTACATGTTGACAGGTCTCAGCCGAGGCAAGAGCGATACAGGTTGGGCCCGCCGCCGACCAGCCTCGGGCCAGACTTGCTGACGCTAGGCACTCTAGCGTTTTCTGCGACGCAAGACCAGCGCAGCCAACAAACCAAGCATGAGCATCGAGACACCGCCCCAGCCGCGAGGCGAGCTCAGCAGGAGGCTCTGACAACCATCGGCAGGACCGGCACCCAGGGACACGGGCGTGCCAGACACCTCGATGCGCATGAGGTGCGTCGCCGTCTGCTCGACCTGACGCGAGACCTGGTCTTCGAAAACCGTCACCGCCGTCACCTCGATGTGATAGGTGCCGGGAAGATCAGCCACGAAACGCGGCACCGATTTGTCGAGATAGCGGTACTCGAAGGGCGTCGAAACCGTCACGGCACCGCGCGGCTGCTCGATGCGCGCCGAAGAGCCATTGGGCAATGACACGATCCGCCAAGTGTAGCGCATGGCCTGATTGCGCCGGTTGGCAAAGAGACGCAGGCGCAGAGACTCACCCGTCTCGGTCACCACGTCGGGACTGTAGACCCGCAGGCTCGCGTCCGTGGGATCCAAACAGTTGGCTTGATCGCCCAAGACGACGAAACAGAAGTCCAAGTCACAGGCGTCACCGATACCATCGCGATCGGCATCGGCCTGATCCGGGTTCGGCACGGTCGGGCAATTGTCGAGATGGTTCGGGATGGTGTCGCCGTCGATGTCCAAGTCGCATGCATCGCCTACTCCATCGCCATCCATGTCGGCCTGATCCGGGTTGTAAACCAGCATGCAGTTGTCCGCGTTGGGGCCGAAATCGCGCACACCGTCGCCATCGGTGTCAGGGAAGCAGAGGTCTTGTTGATCCGGAGAAGGCGAAGAAATCTCAGCGTTCATCGGGCAGGGGTCATCGAGGTTGTTGATCCCATCGCCGTCGATGTCGGGATCGCAGGCATCGCCCACCCCATCACCGTCGAGGTCTTCTTGACCGGGGTTCGGCACCGTCGGGCAGTTGTCCTCGGCGTTCGGGATCTCGTCGCCATCCATGTCGTCATCACAGGCGTCGCCAACGCCATCGCCATCGATGTCCGACTGATCCGGGTTGGCAACGTTGATGCAATTATCACAGGCGTCGCCGATGCCATCGCCATCGGAGTCCAACTGATCCGGGTTCGGCACCCGCGGACAGTTGTCGGAAGGATCCTCGATACCATCGCTGTCATAGTCGTCAGCAAACTGGTAGGTGTCACCCAAGTCCGTGTTATTGATGAGAATCGACCCGCCACCGCCGCAACCGCCACCGCCGCTCTGCTCTGGCGTACCACAGTCGCCAAAGAGGTTGTCGCACTCAAAGGGCGGGTCTTCTTGGGCTTGGGCATTGCTACCAAGCGCAAAAAACATGGCCACGGAAAAAACGACCGCAAATTTCCATCGCATAGGAGCCTCCTCGGCTGTTCACTGGCACAGGTAGGAACACCTCCCCATCCGGGGTTATCACTCTCGGCCACAAGGCCGCAACGACGCAAGTTGATGCCACACGTGTAGTCTAATGAGCGCAACTGTATTCGTCCATAGCGCGAAAAAAAAATCCCGCCCCGTACCCGCAGCGCTCTGGCCAAAGGAAATTTCCCGAGCAAATTCAGCCTAGCGCCGCACCGCAACCCGCCCATCGCTCCCAAGACACTCACGTCACCCTCGCACGCGCATCTTGCGACTTGCCCTTGCACGGTGTTATGCACAGTGCATTCTGGCTCCCTTCAGGGGCAAGCTGGATCGCATGACTGGGGTCTGGCGTCGTGGGTGGCTCGGGTGGGTTTTCCAATGGGGATTTTGGTGGGTTGAACCAGTGAGCGGCATGGGTAAAGACGCGGACGCACAAGAATCGCCACCGGTTGGTCCCTCCGTCGCCGCCGCGGGCGCTGACGCAGAGCGGCCAGAACTGGGAAGCACTGGAATACGGACCCAGATTGCGCGCACCAACGACGACGCGCCTGAGCCAGCGGCCACCAACGGGTCCGGGAAAGAACCAGCGAACGCGACGGTCAACCACGCGCCCCCAGAGCAGACCTCACCCCCTACGCGCACCGATGCTCCCCAGCCCGAGCTGAGCCCAGCCCCGGCCACCGTCGCGCCCGCCGACGCAGACCTCACGCCCGGGTCCGTCCCGGGGACCGCGCGCCCATCTGCGGACGTGGATCCCAACAGAGGTGCCCCGTCCACGGAAGCAACCCTCGACCAGTCCCTCAATGATGCCGTTATCTTGGGGCCCATCCCCGAGGGTGAAGAGGACTTCGCAGGCGTCAAGGAACAAGGCCTCGAAGAGATCTTCTCCAGCCTGCCCACCGCCGATTTCGCGAGCCGCACTGGCCTCTCCGAGCAGACCCGCGAGCTGCCTGTTTTGCAAGCAGAGGAACTCTGGTTCGCCCATCACAGCCCACCGGAGTCGCTGCTCAACCTCACATCACTCACCGTCGAAGGACGCTCCCTGCGGCTCATGAGCTGCATCGCCGTTCAGACTTACGAGCGGCGCTATCGGGTGCTCCTCGACGGCCAATCGACACCGCTCGTGCTCAAACAGGGGGCCAAAGACGCGCCCTTCGTCCGCTACGGTGTCGAATGGCGCGCCCTCCAAGACGTCCACGCCGAGAATGTCGTGCCGGGATTGCCAAGGGTGCACGCCTTCTGGACCGACGACGACTACCAATACCTCCTCATCGATCCCTCTGAAGGGCACGCCTACGTCCATCTCTACGACGCCGATGACGTGACCATGGTCGATCACGTCCGCATCCTCCGCGAGGTCGCCCGCCTCTTGGGCCGCCTCCACCAGAGCGGCTACATCCTCTCCAGCCTCCGACCCACCTCCTTTGACGTCAAGCGCAACGGCGCCAAATGGCAGGTGACCCTCACGGACTTTCTCAACCTCTGCGAGACCGTCGAGCGCCCCCCCTACCCCCTGGCCTCACCCTACACCGCACCCGAAATCGGCGAGCAGGGGCCAGCCGACGAGGGCGCTGACATCTACTCGCTAGGTGCCCTGCTCTTCCGCGCCATCACCGGGCACGAGCTCGCCATGGGCACACCCAAGACCCCTTACTGGGAGGTGCCCAGCGTCCTCGTCCCCATGGTGCACCAGGTCATCAGTCGCACCCTCAGTCTGCCGTCGGAGCGCTTCTTCGACATCCGCGACGTCGAGCGCGCCCTCATGCAGCTCGAACGCGAGCAGCGTCCACAGATCCGGGTGGATGTCGCCATGAAGAGCTCCACCGGCATGAACCCCCTCCGCATCGTCAACCAAGACTCAGGCGCCTACCTCGAGTTCAAAGCGCACCACCGCACCCAGCAGCGCCACTGCGGCTACTACTGCGTCGCCGACGGCATGGGCGGCCACGAAGACGGCGACCGCGCCAGCGAGCTCGCCGTACAAGGCGCCCTGCGTGCCTTCCAAGAACTCCTCTTTGACACCGATCACGACATCATCCGCGCCAACATCGCCGCCTACTGCAAGAAAATCGCGGCGGCTGGCAGCCGCTGCCTCGTCGAAACCGTCGCCAGAGAGGGCGGCGCCAGAAGAATGGGGACCACCTTCACCGGCGTCCTCTTGGTCGACAATCAGCTCGCCCTCGCCCATGTGGGTGATTCCCGGGCCATCTTACTGCGCGAAGGCAAACTCAGCTTTCTCAGCGAAGATCACAGCCTGGTGGGCATGATGGTCAAAGCGGGACAAATGACCCAAGAGCAAGCCGAGGTCGCCGACGAAAAAAACATCCTGATGCGCTCCGTTGGCGCCGACCACGTGATCCGGGCCGAGCTCTTCGACGGCTTCGAGAACACCCAGGGTGTTGGGGTTCTCGACGCCTGCCCCGGCGACCGCCTCGTGCTGGTCTCTGACGGTGTCTGGGGCATGCTGCCGCGCCCCACCATGCGCGACATCATGACGGAAGCCCCCAACGCCGGCGCCGCCGCCGACACCCTCTGCCGCGAGGCCATCCGCCGCGGCGGCGTGGACAACGTCATCGTCGTGGCCCTCTTCTTCTCGCAAGATCCCCCCATCGGCGCCGTCCACCACTGACGCCCTTGCCCCTGAGGTACATCATGTCGACTTACAAGGTTGTCGTGGGCCTAGCCGCCCTGCTACTCGCCGTCACGGCCTGTCAACCCAGCCAAGACAACAAAGCGCAAAAGCAACCCATTGAGGCAGCCTCAGCAGAGCCCGGCACCACCACGGCAGACGACGGCAAGCCCCCAACGTCCCCCGCCTCCCCAACCAGCGACGAAGGTACAGAACCCGTGGCCACTGACCCAAACACCGTGACCAAAGAGGATGATCCCGTGCCCACCGAGCCCACCGAGCCCAGCGAAGAACGACCCGCCCTCGACGCCCTGGATCGCGACACCTTCAACAAGATGGCCGTCCGCCTCTTCATCCCCCTCTTCTGGCGCCACGACACCAATCAAGATGGCATCGTTCAACCCGACGAGGTGGTGACCCTCCTCTTCTATCCACAGGCCCGACACATCCCCTGGCGCCTCAACGAAGGCTTCAGCGCCGAGTTCTACACCGCCTATCAGGCCATGCTCGACGCCTGGCGCGCCCCCCTCCCCGAAGGACTCGAAGCAGCCGAAGCCGAGCGCTTGCGCTGGGTCATCGAAGAACTCGACGAGGGCAAGGCCACCCTGGTCTACAATGACCTCCGGAGCCTCTCGGAACACGAAAAGGCCTTTGTGAACCACATCCTACAAGCCAGCGCCAAAATCGATCGTCTCTACGCCCGCCAGAATGGCCTGGAAGGCCTCATCAAGCGCCTCCCCGCAGGAGACTGGTTCAGCCAAGCCCTCTTCCACCGCAACTGGGGACCCCGCTGCAAGAGCCCCAAGACCGAGCGCGTCGCCGCCTGCAGCGCCCTGGCCGGCGTCGCCAAGGTCAGAGTCGACGTCTACCCTGCTGCTCTACAGGCGGACGAAGACTTCTGCACCCGCCTCGAAGCACACCCCGACAACAAAGCCCTCCTCGATCCCTTCACCGTGGTCAAACAGGACGGCCAGGATCTCGTCGCCGTCCCCTACACCAGCCACTACCAAGACCTCATGCAGGCCATCGCCGCGGATCTCCGTCAAGCCGCCACGGCCATCGGCCAAGCCGGCGAGGACGCCCTCGTCACCTACCTCGAAGCCGCCGCCCAGGCCTTTGAAGACAACCACTGGGAGCCGGCCGACGAGGCTTGGGCCGCCATGAACGCCCGCAACTCCAGGTGGTACGTCCGCGTCGCCCCCGACGAAACCTATTGGGAACCCTGCAGCCGCAAGGCGGGATTCCACCTCACTTTGGCCCGGATCAACACCGACTCACTCTACTGGCAAGACCGACTCGCCCCAGTGCAGCAGGAGATGGAAGCCCACATGGCCGAGGCCTGTGGCGCACCCTATCAAGCACGCCCTGTCTCCTTTCAACTGCCCGACTTCATCGACATCGTCTCCAACGCTGGCGATGACCGCAACCCCTTCGGAGCGACCATCGGACAGAGCCTCCCCAATTGGGGTCCCGTCGCCAACGAAGGCCGCGGACGCACCGTGGTCATGAGCAACCTCTACACCGATCCCGACAGCATGCAGGTGCGCCGCACCCAAGCCGCCGCGCTCTTCGTCCCCGACGCCATGAGCAGCTTCGTCGACGCCGCGACCCCTAACCTCCTCGGAACCATCCTCCACGAGGCCGCCCACAACTTCGGACCCTCCCACGAATACAAAGTCGACGGCAAGACCGACAATGATGCCTTCGGCGGGCCCCTGGCCACCCTCCTGGAAGAGCTCAAGGCCCAAACCGCCGCCATGTGGTACATCGCTTTCCTTCAGGAGAAAGGCCTCATCGACGCCGACCTGGCCCACGCCAGTTATGCCGACGCCGTCTTCTGGGCCCTCAGCCAGATCTCACGCGGCCTCTACACCGCAGAGGGGCGCTGGCGACCCTACCCACAGCTCGCCGCCATTCAGATCGGCTTCCTTATCCAGGAAGGCGCCATGCGCTTCGACCCTGAGCTCATGGCCGCCAACGGCACCGATCGCGGCGCCTTCGTCATGGACTTCGAGCGCTTCCCTCAAGCCCTCGATAAGCTCATGCGCCTGGCGGGAGGCATCAAAGCCCGCGGCGATCGCGAGCTCGGCGAATCCCTGCGCGCCACCCACGTCGATGGCAAAGCCCTCCCCCTGGACACCATCGCTGAGCGGCTGTTGCGCTTCCCCAGAGCTTCCTTCGTTTACGCCGTAGAGCTCTGACAGCGAGCCCGCTGCCGTCATCCTCGCTGTACGTTGCGCGCTGCACGCTGCACGCGCGCGCCGACGTCTTGTCCCCAGTGGGCCCCTGAGCTATTATCTCCGTGCGCAAGACGGTGTCCATACGGCACTGATTTTACAGCGCTTTCCCTCCAGAGCCGCGCAAACGTCGACTCCGGATCGATGCTGGATGCGCCCTTCTGTCTCCTCTCACTGGGGCATTTTCATGTTTGGCACAAGAGTCCTGCCTGTTCTCCTCACGCTGCTCCTCACCCTGTCCCCCGGCCTCGCCTGGTCACAGACCGCCGAGGATCCAATCCCCGCCCACAATCTGCAGCGCTGGCGCCCCTCACCCAACCCCAGCGACTATCTCACCGTCTATGGCACCAACATCGACGAGCACCTGCGCCTCACGGGCGGCTTTTACTTAAACTATGGCCACGACCCGCTCTTGCTCCGCCTCTCGGGCGACGCTGAGCGCAAGTCCTATGTGAATCACCAGTTTTTCGCAGACCTGCTGGTCAGCATGGCCTTCTTCGACTACGCCGAGCTCGGCTTGGTACTGCCCATCGGCTTCTCCACGGGCTCAGACCTGCGCACGGGCCCCTACGCCGAGCTCGATGACGCCATGGGCGTCGGCGACATGCGTGTCGTCCTCAAGGGCCGGATCTTGGACCTCCTCGACTTCCCCGTCGGCTTGGCCATCATTGCCGATCTCGGTCTCCCCACCGGAAAAACCAGCGCCCACTTCGGTGACGACAGCGTCAGCTTCGACATCAGGGCCGCCATCGAGTTCAACCCCTTTGGAAAGTCGCGCTTTGCCGGCAACTTGGGCTACCGCTACCGCCCAACGGCCGTATTGGGACGCTACACCCTGGGCCAGGCCTTGCTCCTCTCAGGGGCGGCGGCCATCCCCTTTTTCCACCCCAACCTGGACCTCCTCGTCGAAGTGCATGGAGAAATCACGGTCACTGGCGACAACGCCGAGCTGGTCAGTGAAGAGCGCCCCGTCGAAGCAGAAATTGGCTTCCGCTATCGCCTGTGGAACGAACCCGGCTGGGCCCGCGGCTTGGCCTTGACCGCCGCCATCGGCGGCGGCACCTTTGGCCCCGGCTCACCGTCGACGCGCGTCGTTTTCGGCCTGGGCTATCAGTGGGTCGCCGGTGGACGCTGGGCTCAGGATTACGACTATGGTGGCTATTTGGCAGAAATCGAGCCCTGCCCCGACCCCGACCGCACCCCCTACATGCTCATCCCCGAGCACTGTCGCGAGGTCGAGCTCATCGACTCCGACGGTGACACCATCCCCGACCGCTTCGATCGCTGCCCGTTCCAAGGCCTGCCCGGCTTCATCGATGACACGGGCTGCCCCCTCGACACGGACGGCGACACCATCCCCGACCACCTCGACAAGTGTCCGCGTGAAGGCCGACCTGGCCTGGTCGATCCCGACGGCTGCCCCATCCGCGATCGCGACGGCGACACCATCCCCGACCACCTCGACAAGTGCCCCGATGAGCCGGGCTTGGCCGTGGACGATGGCTGCCCCGTGGACGACCCCACGGCCAAGGTCATCCTCAAAGCAGGCAAACTCGACATCAGAGAGCAGGTCTTCTTTGAAACCGCCAAAGACAAAATCCTCTCCGAGAGCTTCCCCATCCTCGATGAGGTCGCCAAGGTGCTCAATGCCAACCCGAACATCGGCGCCATCGACATCGAGGGCCACACGGACGATCGCGGCAAGTACGACTACAACAAGGATCTCAGCCAACGGAGGGCCGCATCGGTGCGCACCTACCTGATCTCCAAGGGAGTCGATGGTGACCGCCTCCAGGCCATCGGCTATGGTCCCGACAGGCCCATCGACACCAACGACACCCCCGAAGGGCGCGCGCGCAACCGCCGGGTGGAGTTCACCATCCGCGGCGTGAGCACCCCGTAGGGGGCCGGCCACGGCGCTGGCCATGCGCGCCAGCGCACCTGCAACCTCCAAGCTTGGCGCACTCTCGTCGGCTGCATCCATCTCCGGGGGTAGCGCTGCCAGAAGAACGCCCATGTACCTCGTGCCCCATGCCCTCCGGTGCTCCTGCACCCTCATCTGCTGCCTCTCGTTGCTCTGGCACGGTGTCGCCCTCGCTGCCCCCAAAGAGGGCCACGACACGGTGCTCCTCTCCGACGCGACCTGGTGTCTCACTAGCGCCGACGCCTATCTGCACCTCGGCCAATGCGCAGGCGAGCTGCGCCCGGTGTGCCCTCTGGGCAGCGCTCCCTTGGGCCCCTGGCTTGGCCAGCAACACCGCATCACGCCCCAACAGCTCGTCACGGAGCTCCGCACCACCACCCGTCACGGGGAGTGGTCGGTCTTCTTCTTCGGCTCGGGTGATCTCAGCGCCGACGCCATCCTGTGGTGTGGCGTACACGGGAACGCCCTCTCCCAAACGGAAGTGCGTTGGGTCGACACCCCAGGCGCGGGCTATCTGGAGATGTCCTGGCCAGATCCGGTGCTGACCCTGTGCGGTGACAGTCCGCCTGGCTTTGACCGCGTCGCCTTCGATCCGCACAGCGGCCGCTTCAACCGCACCGTCGCGCCAACGTCGTCGTCGCCAGCGCCAACGGCCCTCGTCGCCGAACCATGGCTACCAAGCCCGCGCTACGGCGCCACCGCCCAACCGCGCACCTTGGCGCACAGCGCCGCAGCGCGCAGCGCTGGACAGGGCCTCGGCGACAACACCTGGCGCTCGCCATTCACCTCCCAAGGTCCTGAGCACAGCCTCGTCATCCTGCGCGCCCCCCCCGGACTCTCCCTCGACGCCTTTGCTTGGCTCCAAGCCGAGAGCCCCGCCCTCCCCCCTGATGCCCAAATCCACCTCTACGCCGGGGAACAGCACTTCGTCATTCCCTGGGACGACGACCCCAAGCCTACCTGGCACCGCGTCGCCCTCCCAGAAGCGCTCCCCTGCATCAAAGTGGCCTTCCCCGTGGCTGCCCGCGTCGAGGACATCGCCGGTCTGAGCAGCATCGATGCGCACCAAGACCTCCACGCCCTCGTCGAGGCCGCCCTCGCCCTGGACCCAGACGGCGAGCACTTCACCGCCTTTGCCCAAGCCCTCGCCAACCACACCGATCAAAGCCAGGCCATCCTGAGCGCGGCCATAGAAAACACTTCAGACCCACAGCGCCTGGACCGCGCCGTAGCCCTGACGCGCAAGATGTCACCCGCGCACCGCGCCAAAGCCGCCTTTCACGCCTCCCTGCGACTCCCCCCTGATCACACTCTCATCGACGCCTGGCTCCCCCTGCTGACGCACCACCAGCCGGCGACGGCCCATCTTCTGCGCCGGCGTCTCGAGAGCTTGGACCTAGACTCCGATGCCTACCTCCACAACGCGCTTGCCTTGCTCTCCGCCTCGCCAGATGAGGGGGTTCTGGCGCTGTTGCGCGCGCTGGACCGCCGCGTCGCCCAGCATCTGCCCATCGAGGCCATCGTCGACGCCCTTGGCAGCGCCGCCGACAAGGCCGAGCAGAGCATCTGGCGCCACGTCATGGCTGACGGTCTCCGCGACGACACCCGCTTGGCACTGCTTCAGATCTTGCTGCGTCACACCCTCAGCCTCGACGAGGTGGCGCGCCTGAGTTGGCAGGAGAAGAGCGCCCAGCTCCTCCCCCTCCTCGCCGCCGAACGCCTGGCCCATCGCATCTTGGCGGCCCGTCTCATCGGCCTCCTCACCCCTGAAGGGGCTGAGCCCGCTCTGCTGGCACGCCTCGACGTCGCCGAGGTGGACATCGAAATCGCCACCCTCCTCACGGGCCTCGCCGCCCTCCCCTCCTCAACCCTGCCGCTGTTTCTCCCCTATCTCACCAACACGTGGCCCACCGTCCGCATCGCCACCGCCCAGCTCCTGGCCCGCCCTCCCTTCATCGATGCGCCCGAGTGCCGCGCGGCCCTGCGCCAATTCCTCGCTGAAGAGCAGTGGCCAGAAGCGCTCGTAGCGGCCTTCGACGGGCTGGTACACGCCCAGGATCCCGCCGTAGCCGCCTTCGGCGAGCACTACCTCGCGCGCCCCGAGACCCACCTCGATTTGCGCCACGCCGCCGCGAAGTCCATCGCCATCTGGGAGCAAGCGCCGACTTGGGCCAACCTCCTGCAATGGGCCGCACCAGCGCACAGCCCACGGCGGCTGCGAGCCATCCTCCTCGACGCCGCCGTCCACCACCCCACCATGGATCTCGCCGCCATCCGTGCCTGGCTCCCCGCGGGCCTCCTAGCCAAAGATGACAAGGAGGCCGACTTCGCCGGGCAAACCCTTCGCGCCCTCGTCGCCCTCGGCGCCGCCGAGAGCGGCATCCAAGCCCAAGCGCTCGCCCAACTCTACGACGGCGTCGCTGAAGACAGCCCGGCACGCCTCAGCCTCATCGAGGCCATGGCCTCCTACGAGGATCCCGAGCTGCGCCGCCGCCTGCAACAGGCCATGGGCTCGGATAACGCCGTCATCGCTGAAACGGCCCGACGCAGCCTCGCCATCCTCGATGGCCAGCCTTACGGCGACATCAACGCGTGGCCCTGAGCCTCACTTCTCTTCATCGCCATCTGCTTCCGAGGCCTCACCCGGATCATCCTCAGAACTCAGCTCTGCCTCAGGCCCTGGCTCCCCCTCTTCCACAGCCTCATCGCCATCATCGAAGTAGGGTTCCACCCCTTCGTCCTCTGGCGGCCCAAAGACCGCGTCCCCACAGGCATCGATCAGGGGCAGGTAGTGCTGCTCCCACGTCGCGTCATCCACGCTCTCGTGAGAGGCCACCCCCGCGCAGCCGAAGCTCTCGATGGCGCGATCGATGACACAAGCGCAATAGGCCAGCGCCAAATCCTCGGGAATGCTCGCATCTGCGTCCAGGAGATCGGCGACGCAGATCTCGAAGTGGCCGGCACGCAAGGCCTCACAATCAAGCGCCGTGTCAGCCATCTGTGCGGGGTTTGAAGCCACCCCGGGACCACAAGCGACAACGAAACACACCAAAAACAAGGGAAGGATTCGCAACATGAAAAGCACTCCTCATTCCAACGCCGCCCAAGAGGACCACCACAAGGCTAGTGCAAGCATGTGGTATTGACAACCGCGTCCACCTCAACGCCCTCAGTCTATCGTCACTCTGCTCTCGGAGCGGCGGAAAGAGAGGCGCTCACTCACACTGACCACCCACGCGAAGAGCAACGCCACCAACGCCGTCGCCACCGCGTTGGGCACAAAAGTCACGGCGAACAATCGCAACAAGCCAGCCTCGGGATAGAAAACCGACAGCATCAACCCATAGCCGAGGTCCACCACCCCCGAGGCGATGGCGGCGATGGCCGCCGTCGCCAAAAGATAGCGGCCACCGATGCGTTGGCTGACGACAAATATCGCGAAAAACACCACCGACAGCAGCAGGCCGTAGACGCCTGGCGGGCCCGATGCCAACTGATCGGCGAGAAAGTTCACCGCAAGCATGACGAGGGCCACCTCGTGAAAGGGGCGGCGCAACGACAGCGGCGTCGCGATGGCGATGCTGGTGTGCACCACCAAGGCTTGCACTGAGAACACCGAGGTCACCGTGCTCGCGCCTATCATGAACAGGAGCGCCACCACCCCACCAATCAGCGCCGTCATGGCTCAGCCTCCACCGGCTGAGCCCGCCTGCCATCCACCACCTTGCTCATCGCGGAACCGCCGCGTCACCGACCACCACGAAAACCTCTTCGAGGCGCGAAAAATCCACCACCGGCTCTACCCAGGCGTTCTGGTACAGGCCATAGGCTTGCGCGTCAATCGCTCGAATCCGACCAACGGGTAGCTCCTTGGGGAAGCGGCCACCGCGACCGCTGGTCACCACGATGTCCCCCTCTTCCACCTCATCGCGACGCAGCAAATAGGAGATCTGCGCCAGATAGTCATTGTCGTGCCCCAATCCCACCAGAATGCCACGGGCTCGGTTGCTCTGGGTCAAAATGTCGATCTTGGATCGCGGATCCACGGCCAGCATCACATCGCTGTAGCGTCCTGCCACCACCTCGATCTGCCCCACCACACCTTCAGCCGCCACCACCGGCATGCCCGGCTCGACCAGGTGCTCCCCCGTGTCGATGCGAATGCGCAACACCCGGAAGTAGGGGGACACATCTGCAGCGATCACCCGCGCCGGCACCAGGTGCAGCGTAGGGCGCGCCGACTTGAAGCCCACCAACGCCGCCAATCGCGCGTTCTCCTGCAGGATGCCTTGCAGACGAATGTTCTCCTCCCGCAAACGCGCGTTCTCTATCACCAAACGACGGTTCTCCGCCTTGACGTCGATCAAATCCACGTAGTCGTCCCACAAACGACCGACGCGACCGATCACCCCGTCGCCCTGACTCTGCAGGCTCCCCACGGCCTGCATCGTCATGGCGCTCATCGCACCCGGACGGCTGCGATCCCCTCGATAGGAACCCAGCATGTAGAGGGGTAAGGCGAGCAAGAGAATGACCAAGGCAGGATCGCGGTAGCGGCGTAGAAGATCGTTCATGGTCGACGCCTACCCTCAGGTGATGGCGACTTCACGCAATAAATCAATCTGATCCAGCGCCCGACCGGAGCCCAGCACCACCGCCGTCAGAGGGTCCTCCGCCAGCATCACTGGCAGCCCCGTCTCCTCGCGCAGGAGAATGTCCAAATTCTTCAGCAGCGCGCCACCTCCGGCCAAGACGATGCCTTTGTCCACGATGTCCGCTGAAAGCTCCGGTGGCGTCTTCTCCAACGCCGAACGCACCGCCTGCACGATGGCATTGATCGGCTCCTGCAGCGCATCCCGCACCTCATCGGAGTTGATCTCGATGGTCTTGGGAAGGCCCGCCACCAAGTCTCGACCCTTGACGTCCATCGTCAAGACGTCCTCCGTGGGATAGGCCGTACCTATCTCGCACTTGATCTGCTCCGAGGTCCGCTCGCCGATGAGCAAATTGTACTTGCGTTTCATGTGTTGGATGATGGCCTCATCCATCTTGTCGCCACCCACCCGCACGCTGTTCGAGTAGACGATGCCCGCCAAGCTGATGACGGCCACTTCCGTCGTGCCGCCACCGATGTCGACGATCATGTTGCCCGAAGGCTGCGTGATGGGCAGACCCGCCCCAATGGCCGCCGCCATCGGCTCCTCGATGAGATAGACCTCCCGCGCCCCGGCTGACTCAGCGCTCTCGCGCACGGCACGCTTCTCCACCTCGGTGATACCGAAGGGCACACAGATGATGATCCGCGGATGCACCAAAGTCTTGCGGTTGTGCGCCCGGGTGATGAAATAGCGCAACATCGCCTCGGTCACCTCGAAATCGGCGATCACCCCATCCTTCATCGGCCGAATCGCCACGATCGAACCCGGCGTCCGCCCCAGCATATCCTTGGCTTCCCGGCCCACCGCCAGCACCCGCTTCCCCCCCCGCGCGTCCTTCTGCACCGCCACCACGCTCGGCTCCGACAAGACGATACCCTTGCCTTTGGCATAGATCAGGGTGTTGGCCGTCCCGAGGTCTATAGCCAAATCATTGGAAAACAACCCGAAAAGTCGATCGAGCAACATAGGCGAACCACATCAAGCCGATAAACACTTCATCACGAGGCGACGCCGTGGGGCAGCCAGAAGATCCCACAGCACCCTCAAGCGTGCAAGGATTAGCACGTCCGCACCAGTGGCGCCACTAACGAAAACCAAGCCTAAGGCACCACGCCCAGCACCGCCCCACTCTGCACCCAACCCTGCCGACCATCGCCAATCTGCACCTTGGTCCAACCCTCGCGCACCTCCACCACCACCACCTCCGTTCCCGGCACCAGGGCCTGAGAAAGCACCGCCGCCGCACCAGGGCTATCGGCAGCGCGCAAGGTGCTCTCTGTGATAACCACCCCCTCTTGGGCGTGATCGGGCTCGGCCAGCAAGGCGCCAAGCGACCACACCCACAACAACAGCGGCACCACCGCCCCCAGCCGCAGCGCCCGACGGGTGTGCGCCGCCAACGGCCACGGCAAGCACAACAGGGCCCCCAGCGAGAACAACACCGCCCCCAAGAGCAAACGCCACGGATAGGTCCACAAATCGTTGATGAAGAAGAAGACCGCCAAAGAACCCTTCTCTACTTTGGGAGGGGGTAAGTCATCGGGCATGGTGCTGCGCACGAAGGCCAAATTCTTCTGCGCACGCGGGTGACCAGGCTCCAGATACAAGGCCCGCTTGTAGGCCAGCACCGCGTGACCCACTTGTTGAGCCCCAAAGGCCGCGTTGCCCCAGTCCACCATCAACTCTGGCGCATCGGGCGACGCGGCGACCAGCCCTTGGAAAAGCGCTGCCGCCCGCGCAAATGCCTGCACCCGCGCCGCCCGCTCCGTCTCGGACATGGCCTGTTGATAGGCCGCACGCGCCTGCTCAACCGTCGCCCCGGCCTCTGCCCACAGCGGCCGCGGGGTCCCCAAGGCCACCACCGCCAGCCCCGCCAGCAACAGCATCACCACCGAAGAAGATTTTGGCCCGCGGCGACGCAGCAAGTGACGCACTTCGGCGCGCAGCGGCTCAGCCAGGGGCTGCTCGGACAGCTTGGGATCGAAGCTGGCGTTCTCCAGCCGCTCGAAGAGCCCCGCCGCTTCGCTCGGCGGCAGCGCCCGCGCGCTCAACCACCCGCGCACCGCCACCACCAACTCACCCACAATCTCCCGCGCTGGCGCGCCCTCGGCCCGAGCCAGCAGGGCCCGCAGCTCGCGCTCCCGCGCCCGCTGGGTCCGGGCACGCGCCCCCCGCACGGCCTGCCGGCGCCACACCAGCAACACCACCAGCAGCACAAAAGGCAAAGCATAAAGCGCCACGACCCAACGCAAAACATCTCGCGTCCGCCACGCCCGCCGCAGCGACACCGCCGGCTCACTCAACCCCATATCCAGCGCCAAGGCGGGTGACCCGCGCTCCACGCCTTGCCCTGCACCCTCATCGCGGCCCCGCTCCCCCTTGGCCCCACCCTCTCGTGGCGCCGTCGCCGCAGCACCGCTCACCACATCGCCCACCCCGACCCGACCCGCGTCGGTCACCGACAGCGCGATGGGCTGCGAACGAACCGTCTGGTACTCCCCACGCTCTGGGTTGAAGAATGAGAAGGCCAGCGGTGGAATCTCACGCACGCGCTCGCTCTTGACCCGCACCACGACCCGAAAAACCTTGCTGGCCACGCCATCGCTGACCTGCGTCTCACCCGGCGCCATGTCCGCCGGCACGGCAAAAAGCGTCGGGTCCATCCCACCGCCCTGATCGAGGCGCGCCAACATCAGCCCATCCATGTTGCCATCGCCGCGCACCACCACGCGCAGCTCCACGGGATCACCCACCTTGACCACCGTACGATCCGCCGTCACCTCCAGCGAAAAGGCGCTCCCCACGGCGTTGGTGAAGGACGCCGGTTTGTTGCGCAGCGGCAGCGCTTTGACATCGAAGGTCCGTGGCCTGTCCTCGGCCTTGAAGACCCGGGTACGCGCCGTTGGAAAACCAAAGCGATCGCGCGTCATGCCCACCTGGAGCTGGGCCATGACCTTGGCGGCACCAATCTCGAAACGACCGGCCTTGAGCGGCGTCACCCGCACCACAAAACGGAAGCGCACGTAGGACTGGCCCTGGAGGGTGACGTTGTCGCGGCTGAAAGGCAGGTTCAAGGTCTTGGTCGCGGTCTCGAAGGCCAAGGTCCGCTCCCGCCCTGACAACTGGGGCTCCTTCACCTCGAACACATCCCCCATCTCAAAGAGCGGCACTGCAAAAGCCTGCCCTTGCACGTCCTTGCGTAACAGCCAATCCAGCGTCACCGCGAAGGTCTCCCCCACCCACACCGGCCGCTCGGGGAAGCGCATCTCCAAGCGCATCTCGTCCGAGTCGGCCACATCGATGGCCTCGAAAACGGCCTCGCTCGTCGCAGCGCTCTGCCCATCTTGGCTGGCCACAATCGGCGCCACCGTATAGCGACCAGCCCGGGGGACCGTCACCCGATAGCGGTGCACGAAGGTCACCTCCCGCGAGTCCGTGCGCTTGCCGTTGATGATCGTCGTCATCGAGCTCACGCTCGGCGTCACCCCCATGAAGCGCACCTCCGCCCCAGGGATGCTCACCTCACTCAACGCCGGCTCCGGCACCTCCGCAAATCCTTTGAGCACCACCGAGAGCGTGAAAGGCATGTCCGCATAGATCTCCGTCGCATCCACCTGAAGAGACACCTCTTGGCCCCAGAGGGCCGACGGCACCCCACCCAGCAGCAGCGCGAAGACGAAAACCCGAATCAGACGAGGTTGGCATGACATGGCTTGGACCGTGGAACGAGAGGGAAGGAAGCAGGCGACGCAGAGGATGCCATCGGCGAACGAACTACCAGTCGCGCTCGACAGGCTCAGGCGGCGCTTGCCGGCGATCCCGTTGACGACGGCGCTCGGCCTCACGCTCACGGATCTCCTGCAGCTTGCGCTGCGCCTGCTCTTCTGACATCTGCGACTCAGACGCCTCCTCCTCCTCCTGCTCATCTTGTGGTTGCTGCTGTGGGGGTTGCAAGAGCGCGAGCGCATTGTGGATGTGTTGCACCGCCTCCTCTTGGTGCCGCACAGCCGCGGAGAAGTCACTCGGACTTTGGCTCAAGGCGCCATCGGCCAGACGCATCACCGCCGCCGCCGATTGCAGCTCACCAGCGGCCTGGCCAAGCTTCTGCGCCGTCTCCGCCGGCGATGCGCCGCCAGCGTTCGGCCCGTCCCCTGCCGCCATGGCCTGGTCGGCCTGCGCCTCGAGCGCTTCCGCCAAAGCCAATGCCACCGTCTCGTGCTGACGCTGGCGATCGCTGAGGGGCCCAGCCAGCAGGGCGCGCACGGCCTCATCTTCAGGCAACTCTGCCGCCGCCCGCGCGCTTCTATCCAAGGTCTCCACCTGCACGCGCCCCAGCTCCTGAATGTGTTCGATCAACGTCATGAAGAGCAAACGCAACTGTTCCAACCCCGCGTTGGCTTGCTGCACCCCGCCAAAAACCTCGCGCGAGAGCCGCCCCACCTCCGCCATATAGGCCTCCTCACTCCCCTCTTCATCGCGCTCCACCGTCAAAGGCAACGCCTCCAAGCCCCCCAGGGCCCGCGCCACTTGGGCCAGGCCCGCCAGGGTCTGCTGGCGCGCCTCCTCGGCCGCCGCAAAGAGCGCCCCCGCTTCCTCTCCCTCAGCGCCGGCCCCTTCCTGTTCCAAGAGCCCCTCTAGCCGAATCATCCGCTGCCAATTGCGCTCCACCCCTTCCCGCAGCAGCCGCTGCCGCTCCGCTGGCGCGAGCGACCCTTCTGCCGCCTCTGAGCTGCCGTCATGGATCGCCAGCCGCGTCACTTGCTGCTGCTCCGCCCAGGCGATCTCGATGAGCGACTTCAAAGCGGCAAAACGCTCCAGCGCCGCCGCCAAGTGACGCATGGCGCGCTCCTGCGCCGCGGCACCGAGCGCCACGCGCTCCTGTCCAAAAGCCGCGATGGCGGCATCCATCTCGCCAATCGCAAGCTCTACCTCGGGCAGCGCCTCGGCCGCCGCCGCGATGAGCGCTGCGGCCTGGGCGTCCACCTCTGGGCCTTCGCCAGCACCGGCTGCCGCCACTGCCGCGCCAAGGCGTTGCGCCATCTCTTGCAGGCGCGCTTGCACGCTGCCCTGCGCCTCACTCAGATGCCCCGGATTGAGCCACGCTGGCAACACCACCTCCCCTTCGCCCCCTTCGACCTTGAATGCCCCCGCCGTCAATCCCTGATGAAGCTGCGCATAACGCCACACCTCCTCATGGTCCGCCGCGATGGCCCGCAACACCTCGAGAGGGTTCGCCAACTGCTCCCGCGCCCGCATCAAGCCGCGCAGCGCCGCATCGGCGCGCCGGTGGGCTGGTTCGGCGTCGAGATCGCGCAGCAAGCGACGCGTATCCGCCATCGCGCGACGCGCCTCCTCGACATGAGCGCTCAGCGTCTGAATCTGATAGAGACGCAAGGTATCCGCCTCGGATCGCTCCTCCTCCGCCATCCCCTGCAGGTGGCCGATCTCATCCCAGGCGCTCTCGGCAACACCATTGGCATCGCTGATCAAGGTCCGCTGCCGTGAGGCCACCGACCTGAACTCGCTCATGAAGCTCAGCGGCTCCTGGGCGCTCTGCGCCACCTGCACCCGACTCGAAAGCTGCCGAATCTCCTCACGCATCCCCCGCTGACCCTCGATGAGCGCGTCGAGCTGACGCTCCAAACGATCGCTGCCGCGGTTCATGAAATCCACCAAGACCTGCGCTTGACGCAGCACCACCTCCAGGTTGTGGCGCGCGTCCGTGTCCGTCGGGCGCTGACGCACGGCGTCACGAAACCACGCCGCCGCGTTGCGCAAGTCATCCAGACACGCCTCCAGGCTCTCGGGCGACTGCTGTTGCGGCGCGCCGTGGCTATCGGCCCGCGCCGCGTAGGCCGAACCCAAATTGAAGGCCGCACGAAAACGCAGATCCCCGTCCTTGCCGGCCTCGTCCCGCGCCGCCATGAAGCGCTCGATGGCCCTATCGATTTCACCGCGATTCAAGTGGGTCAGCCCCTGGTTGTAGGTCCCACGCGGCGTCAGGACCACCTCCTCATCGGCGACGCCTAGCGCCGAGGCGAGACACAGGCTCAGCCACATGCCCCAGCCCACCCAGGTCCAAAGCCGCCGAGTCACCTTCCCCTGTCGCGCACGTCCCTCACTCATGACCACATCACCTCAGAGCCACCCTTCGGCGCCGCTGTACCACGACGCAGGGTCGTCGAGAAAAGCCGAGACTCCGTCAACATCGCCCCGAGCAGCGCCAAGAGCGCACCGGCGATGAACCACTGAAAGAGCTCCGTCCGCGTGGTGCGCTCCCGGGCCTGCGCCGGCGCATCGACCAACGGCAGCACATAGGTCTCCAGGATCCCCTCCAAATCCAAAACCCCTGTCCCCGCAGGGATGAAGACCCCTTTGGTCGCCATGGCGATCTCCCGCAACAGCTCCCCATCCATGCGCGACACCACGGCCACCCCGCGATGATCCACCACCGTCGTCAGCGCCCCGCTCTGGGCGTCGGGCACCTGCAACTGACTCCCCTCCTCAGAGCCAAAGCCCACCGCGACGATGGGCACCCCAGCGCTCCGCGCCGCGTGCGCCGCATCGAGGGGACTCGAGCCCTGGTCCTCGCCATCGGTGATCAGCAAAATCGCCCTGGCACCGCCCGTCTCACCAAATGCATCCAACGCCTTCCTTATCGCGTCGCCGATGCGGGTGCCGCCCAAACTCACGCTCCGTGGATCAGCAGACTCCAAAGCCAAACGAAAGAAAGCGTGATCCGTCGTCAGCGGTGCCAAAATGGCCGCCCGCCCCGCAAAGGCGATGAGACCCACGCGGTGCATCTCCAAAGCCGGCAACATATCCCGCACCTCGGCCTTGGCCCGCTCCAACCGGTTCGGCGCCACGTCCGCCGCCAACATGCTCTTGGAAACATCCAAGACCACGAAAATGTCGGCGCTCCCCTTCTTGGCGTAGTGCATCTCCGTCCGCGTCACCTGGGGCCGCATCAGCGCCACCACACAACCCAGCCCCGTCAGGGCAACGAAAACCAAGCGCAAGCTGCGCCGCCACCGACTCGCCTGCAGCACCAAACGCCCCTGCATCACCGAGCTCAGCATCCGCCGCAACGCGTCGCCGCGCCGCACCTCCAACGCTGCCAACAGCGCCACCAGCGCCACCACCACCCACACCAAATGGATGCGCTCGGGATGTAAAAATTCCATGCCGCTCATGCCGCTCCCTCTGCTCTCAGGGCAGGCGCCTAAACACACTCGCCCCCAACAACCACCCCAACCCGACCAGCACCAAGGCTGCCGCCGTCGTCAACTCGAAGAGCTCCCGGTAGAGGACGAAGCGCTCCTCATGGATCTCCGTCTTCTCCAGGGCGTCGATCTCTTCATAGACCTGCGCCAGCGCCCGCGCGTCCGTCGCCCGAAAGAAGACCCCCCCGGTCATCCGCGCGATCTCTTCCAAGGTCGGCTCGTCCACGTCCACCGGCACCTGACGCAAGACGCTGCGACCGCTGAAGGGATCCTCGACCCGCACCGGCGCAAAACCAATGCTCCCCACCCCCACGGTGTAGACCTTGATCCCTTGCGATGCTGCCACCTTGGCGGCGTCGAGCGGCGCCTCCACCCCCGTGTTCGACACCCCATCGGTCAACAGGATCGCCACCCGTGAGCGGGCCTTCGACTCCCGCAGACGCTCCACCGCGAGCCCCAAAGCGTCACCCAGGGCCGTCCCATCCTCGGCGCGGCTCCGCACGATCTCCAAATCCCGCGCGATGCTCACCAAAGACGCGTGATCCAGCGTCAATGGACAACTCGTATCGGCATAACGCGCAAAGGAAATCAGACCAATCGCATCATCGGGACGCCCGCTGAGACCCCCATCGGTGCCCTGCACGAAATCGATGAATATCTCCTTCACTGCATCCAGACGCGTGCGCTCAAGCTGCTCTGTCGACATGTCCAACGCCGCCATCGAACCCGAGAGGTCCATCACCATCATGATCGCGATGCCTTCCCGCCGCTCGCGCACCATCCCGCCTGGCAGACGCGGCCCCGCCAGCGCCACCCCCAGCAGCACCACCCCACCGGCGAGCAGCCCCGCTGGCAGCCAGGCCATCCGCACCCGCCAACTCGCGTGCCGCCGCGGCCACAGCGAGAGGGCAGAGAAACGAAGCCGACCCAGCGGCGCTCGCACCAAAAAATACGCAGGCACCGCCAACAAGCAGGTCCAAAGCAGCAAGGGTTCGCGAAAGTCCGGCCAATTCATCGCCATCCCCAATTCATCACATCCCATCCATCGCGGCCACTCACGCCGCACGCGCCACGGAGACCTCTTCTCGCGTCTCCTCTTCCCTCGACTCCTCCAAAAAGCGGCGCGCCGACGCCAAAGCCTCAGCGCTCTCTTCGGCCGCTGGCTGGTAAGCCGTAAACTTCACCCGGTCGGCGCGCTCCAAGAGCGCCGCCAGCGTCGCCCGATGCTGCACCTTCAGCACCTCCGAACGCCCCGCCAAAAGAAGAAACTCTTCCGTCGTCAACTTCGGCGCCCGCAAGCCATAACGACCCTCGATGAAGGCGCGCACGATCCCGCTCAACCTTACATACCATGCGTCCACTTCCTCGCCGCGCGGAAGCGGCTCCGCCTCCAGCGCCAATAGCGCCTCCCAAGCGATCTCAAAGGCCGACCGCTGCTGCGCCACCCGACGCCTACGCCGCCACCACACCGCCGCCCCGACCAAGCCCAACACCAAAAACCCCATGCCACCCCACAGCCACCCTGACTGCGCCCAAGAAACCTGGCGCTCCCGCGCCGGCAACTCTGGCAGCGCGTCGCGAGGCGGCTTGAGCCCCGGGCTGACCACATCGGCAGGCAGCACGCTCGCCACCTCCAGCACCACCTCCTCGGTCAACAACTCCTGCACCTCCGCCGCCCTGTCGTCGCGGCGATCGCTGAACTCCACCAAAAAGGAGGGGATGCGCTGGCGACCGCTCATGGGAACCTCCAGCGTATAGCGCTGCACGTGCACGCTCCCACCATCGCTGCCCACAGCGTGCGTCGGCGCGTACTCCGCAATGCCAAAACGGCCAAGCTGGTCGCCAAAGGCCGGCATGAACACCTCCACCCCCGCCTCGGCTTCGACCTGAAGGGTCACCCGCACGGGATCACCCAAGACCGGTGCCCGTGGCGTCACGCGCACCACCGCCTTCACCGGCCCCACCACGCTCTCCTTGACCAAGGCGTCGCTGTCGTCGGCGGCCACCGGCACCGGCCCCTCATCGGCCGAGCTACAGCCCACCACCGCCCACAGCGCCAACACCATCCAAGCTCGGGTCGGCGCCAACGCCTGCGGCCCCTTGCTGTCCCAAGTCAAACATCGCATGTCAACGTCGTATCCTGCGCTGTCGCTGCTGAAAGAAGGCCAGCAGCGGTTCCACCACCGACGCCGTCGCGTCCACCGTGATAAAATCGACCCCTGAAGCCCGAAAGCGCCCCCGCAGCGCCTCGAGACGCTGCGCACCCTGCGCCGCGACGGCCTCCCGGAAGGAACGCGAGCCCGTATCGACCACGGCCGTCGCCCCGCTCTCGGCATCCTCGATGGTCAGCAAACCCACATCGCCCACCTCCAGCTCGCGCCGGTCCGTCACCAAGACGGCGATCACGTCGTGCTTCCGGTTGGCCGCCTGCAGAGCCTTGAGATAGCCCTCGTCGATGAAGTCGGAAATCAAAAAGAGCACCGCCTTGCGCCGCAGCACCTTCTGACAAAACTCCAGCGCCAGGGCGATGTTGGTGCCCCGGCTGCGACCCCGCTGGGTCAACGCCTTCAGCCGTCGCAAGCGCGCCCACACCATCGCCGGCAATCGCCGCCAGCTCGCCCGCGCCTCGGGAGCCTCCGCCCCAGCACCCCGCGCCAACACCTCACGCACCACCCGCAAGGCGTGCTTCTGCGTCTTGCGCGGCGGTATATAGGTCTCAGCCCCACCTTGAAAGAGCAACAAGCCGATCTTGTCGTCGTTCTGAATCGCAGAAAACGCCAGCAGCGCCGAAAGCTCTGTCGCCGCCTCGCGCTTGGAGCGCTGACCCGAACCAAAGTCCTGCGAGGCGCTCACGTCCACCACCAACAGCACCGTCAGCTCCCGCTCCTCCACGAAGCGCTTGACATAAGGCAAACCCATGCGCGCCGTCACGTTCCAGTCGATGGACCGCACGTCATCCCCAGGCACGTAGGGCCTCACCTCGTCGAACTCCACCCCCACCCCTTTGAACACCGAGAGGTACTGGCCCGCCAAGACGTCCGCCACCTGGCGCCCCGTCTTGATCTGAAGCTGCTTGACTTGGCGAATGATTTCCGAACTCAGCATGGCGCCCCCCAAGGTCCTGACCTCATGGCACAGGGATACTCTCCAAGATCGTCTGCACGATCTCGTCGGCACGCTTGCCCTCGGCCTCTGCTTCATAGGTCAGCAACACCCGATGCCGCAGCACATCCGGCGCCACGCTCTTGATGTCGTGCGGGCTGATGTAGTTGCGCCCTTGCAACAGCGCATGCGCCTTGGCCGCCTTCACCAAATTGATCGAGCCCCGCGTGCTCGCCCCGTTCTCGATGAGCGGCGCCAAGCCCGCCAACCCCGCATCCTTGGGACAACGCGTCGCGTGCACCAACTCCACCACATAACGCGTGATCTTCTCGTCCACGAAAATCTGCTGGGCCACCGCCCGCGCCCGCATCACCTCTTCGCCGCTCAAACACGTCGCCGCCTTCGGCTCGGCGCCCGCACCGGCCATCCGCTCCACCACCTTCACCTCATCGTCTTTGCTCAAATAGTCCACCAAAACCTTGAGCATGAAACGATCGAGTTGCGCCTCCGGAAGCGGATACGTCCCCTCTTGCTCAATCGGATTCTGCGTCGCCAACACCATGAACGGCTCAGGCAGCAAAAACGTCTCCGAGCCAATGGTCACTTGCCGCTCCTGCATCGCCTCCAACAACGCCGACTGCACCTTGGCCGGCGCCCGGTTGATCTCGTCGGCCAACACCAAGTGGCCAAACACCGGCCCCTTCTTCACCGTAAACGTCGACGACTGCGGATTGAAAACCTCCGTACCCACCACGTCGCCTGGCAACATGTCCGGCGTAAACTGAATCCGCGCAAACGACGCCGACAGACACGACGCCAAGGTCCGCACCAACAGCGTCTTGGCCAAACCAGGCACGCCTTCCAGCAACACGTGACCGCCAGCAATCAGCCCGATCAGCAAGCGATGCACCATCCCATCCTGGCCCACCACCACCTTGCCAATCTCGCTCTTGACCTCCGCAAAACGCTGCTGCAAATGCCGAATGTCCTCGTCCAATCCTGCTCCCGCCATAACCCTCTGCTCCCCTGTTGAGCGGCCGACACCCCGACCATCGCGGCCGAGCGCCGGCGATTTGCATGCGGCGCTCTTTCTTGAACACCAGCGCGGCTCTGACAACCCAAAGTTGCGCCATTTTCATCCCCAACGCCCCAAATTCTCAACCATCGATCCACTTTTCTTCTGGATCCACACACATTTGGACGCCCGGGCGCGCTCACCGACGCCGGCGCCAACGCTCACCCCTCGAGCACCGCGCCAAGTCCCCCACCCACTATCCCCCACGAACCACGCGCCAAACGTCGCTCCCGCCCATCTCGCCTAGCTTTTCCCGCCCACCAACTCTACAATGGTCCCGTCCACGCGCACCTCACCTTGGGTGCCACCCACCGGCTCGCCGCGAGGATCTCCCATGACCCACATGCGCCTACCCCTCAGCGCCACCTTGCTCACCTGCTTCCTCCTCTGCCTCACCCTCGGCGGCTGCAAGCTCATCTTCGAACCCGCCCCCGACGCTGCCCAACGCCTCATGCGCGCCCTCGCCGCCAGAGACTTCCGCGTCATGGAAGAAATGGTCGAAGACGAGACCCTCCGCCAGAACTTCCGCGCCCTCGGCACGGCCTTCGCCTCAGAGCACTACCGCGGCTTCACCGACTACTGGGAAATCAGCGAAGACGTCGAAGTCGACGAAACCACGAAGCTCTCCTACGTCGAGGTCGTGGTCTACGTCCCCCAACGCGGCAACGCCGACCCCAAGTCTTGGACCCTCTACTTCGAAATGGAGCGCTCCTACCTGCGCTGGTCCATCTATCACGTCGAAGGCCTGGACCACCTCCTCCGTGACATCGCCCGAGCACGGGGTATGTAGGCGAGCGTCATGCTGCACCTCTACCTGTTCCCCCGCACCCATGGCGACGAAAGCGCGCCCAAACGCAGTCAATGCGCCATCCTCGAGGCCGAACTCACCCGCGACCTGGCCGGGCGCCTGCCCCTCTTTGGCCACCTCCAGTGCCACTTCGTCGCACCGCCCGCTGATCCCGAAGCCCTCCCATCCCACTCCCTGTGGGAAGCCCTGCGCCACGACCCCACGGTGAACAACCACGCCCTCGGGCCCGACGACCTGCTCCTCACTACCCACCTCCAGCTCACTGACGACCACGCTTCCCTTACGCTGAAGTTGCACGACCATGACCCGCCCCGCACCTGGGAGCTACGCCAACCCAAAGCCTGGCTCTATAGCCTCAATGTCAGCGCCGTGTGCCTCATCCACCGCCACCTCGGCCTCGAGCCCAGCCAACGCCAACGCGACGCCTACGCCGTCGTGCCCTCTCGCCACTTCGACGCCATCCAGCGCTATTTCTGGGTACGTCACCTGGGTCACACCCTGACCGCCATCGAACAGATCAAACACCTGGAACACTGCCTCACCCTGGATCCACGCTTCGACCACGCCGCCCTCGCTCTCGCCAAGTGCCTCTTCGCCGTCGGCCGCGACCACCAAGCACGACAGCGACTGGAACGCCTCGCCGAAGACCACCCCGAGCGCCTCAACACCCTCCTCCTCGCCGCCCAGCTCCTCATTCAGCACGCCGACTACCTCCCCGCCCAGAACATCCTCTCCGACATCCTGACCCACGATCCCCACAACCTTCGCGCCATTCAACTCCTAAGCGGCGCGCTCCTCGCCCGCGGCGACTTCGCCGAAGCCACCTTCGTCATCAGGGAAGCCCTCTGGCGCTTCCCAACGGACCCCCTCCTCGGACGCTATGACGCCGCCCTCACCCTCCAAGAGGGAGAGCTCGCTGCGGCCGCCGCCAAGCTCGAGCGCTTGGCCACCGCAAACCCAGAGCAGGCCGATATCTGGGTCGATCTCGGCGCCACGGCCATGGCCCTGGGAGATTTCGACACGGCCCAACACGCCTGGGACAAGGTCACCCGCCAAGCCCAACCCTTCCCCGAAGCCGAGGGCCCCAAGGCCATCCTCGCCCTCGCCCTCGCTGATGGCGCAACGGCAGCAAGCGCCATCCACGAGCTCAACACCGTCGCGCCAGATCACCGCCTCATGGCTGCCCTCTTCGCCCGCTATGGCGATCCTTCCCTCGCCCTCGCCAACGATCCCACCCTCAGCGCCCTGAACACCCACGCCGCGCCCTCGTCGCCCGCCACCCTCGCCGCCTGTGAAGCAGGCCTTCGCCTGGGCCAAATAGAAGCCATCGACGCGACCTGCCAAGCCTGGGAACGAGCCCACCTCGCCACCATCGACCAACATCTGCTCGCCCTGTGGCGCCTCGACATCTCTCTCCAAAAAGACGAACAGACCGCGGCGTTCGCCTTCTACCACCAGTGCGCGCCGCCCATCCAGGCCTCCCTGCGCGCCTACGCCAAACACCTCGTCCTCGTCGCCCAGGCCACCCGGCAAATGACCTTGGCCCTCGCCGCCGCCCACTTCTGCCGCCACTTCTTCCCACAGGAACTGCGGCTATGGCACTGCATCGCCAGGGCCCTCGTCGCCCTGGACGCCGCCCCTGAGGCCACCTCCATCCTCGAGCAAGCCTATGCCGAGACACCACACCTCCTCACCTTGCTCCCTTGGCTCGACCTCCTCCGCGAACAACACGGACTCGGAGCCGCCCGCGCCGCCCTGCGCGGCGCACCAGGCCAGGCACTCCCCCAAGCGCAGCACACCGTGGCCGCCCTCGCCCTCGCCATCTCCACCGCCGCCACCCCAGACATCGAGCGCCATCTACACACGCTGACCAGCGGCGACCTCGATCCCGTGGCCTGTGACCTCCTCTGTGCCTGGCACAGCACCTCCACCGCCTGGGCCGCGCCCCTCGTGGCCTATCTCCAAGCCGGCCACTGGCGGCGCCTGGCCCTCACCCAGCAAGCCTTGCGCTTGCGCTTGGCCTGCACCTGCCTTGATGCCCATCACCCCCTCTTCGCCCAGGACTGGACCCACCTCGCCAACGGCGTCGACGGCCACTGCGCCCTGGGCTTCCTGGCGCTGCGCCGCAGCCAAGAGGCCATGGCCGCCACCCATTTCAGCACCGCCCTCGCCGAAGCACCGCAGCACTTGGTGCTGCTCCAGCAGCGCACCTACTTACATCTCCAGCGGCAGGAGTACTCAGAAGCGCTGCGACGCTTGCGCACCCTCATCGAACATCATTACCCAGAGCCGGGCATGATCTACCTGGTCCATGAATGCCTCTCCCATGCCTGCATCCCTGAGGAAGACCTGTAGGCGTCACCCAATAAAGCGACAAAACCACCTCCAAACGCCCGTAGTAGGCCACCGCGTTCGGCCCTCGCGAGGCAACACAAACGGGCGTGCCGTTTACATCAAGGCCGGATCGGCTATAGTGCCCGTCGATGCTGCGTTCATGAACCTGCAGTGCCATTGTGCGACCCTGCCTACGCAATCATGCAATCTCATTCAACATTTTCTCAGGCACATCACGCTGCACGAGAGGCTAAGATGAGGATGACCTTCCTCGGCACGGGTACGGCGTGGTCCAAAGCACCCGGCAATTACAACAACAACGTTCTCGTCTCTACCGCCGACCAGCGCTGGCTCATCGACTGTGGCACCACGGCGCCCCTCGCCTTGCATCACATGGGCCTGAGCGTCGCTGACTTCGACGGCGTCCTCATCACCCACCTCCATGGCGACCACGTCTTTGGCCTAGAAGAGACCGGCTTCTACAACTATTTTGCCCTCGGACGAAAGGTGAAGCTGTGGCTGCCGGAGCTGCTCTTGACCCGTTACTCTGGCATCGACGGCGAGGACCTGTGGGAGAACTGCCTGCGCGGCCCCATGGGGACCGTCCAGATGCTCGACGGCTCACCGCGGGAAGTGGGCCTCCATGACTACTTCGATGTCGAGCTCCTCGTCGCCAACCAACCCACCCTCATCCACGGCACCAAGGTGGAAATCATCGCCGTCGATCACGTCCCAAGCAAGCCCAGCTTCGGCCTCATCCTCAACGACACCGTCGCCTACACCTCGGACTGCACCTTCAGCCTCGAGCGCATCTCGCGCCTACTCGACGCTGGGGTCACCACCCTCTTCCACGACGCCTACTTCGGACCACCCTTCGCTGGCCGCGTGCACACCTCTGTCGAAGAACTCCTCACCTTGCCACGCGATCTCGCCGAATGCCTCGTGCTGATGCACTACAACGACGATGCCTCCGCAGAGGAACGCCAACGTGTCATCGACGCCGGCTTTCGCCTCGCCATCAAGGGCGAAGCCCATGACTTTTCTGCTGTCTCTAGCGCCGAGCCGTGAATGCGACCAGAACTTGCCTTGTTGCATGAGCAACGTGTGGCTTCGCCCCGCACTCCAAACGCCTACAGATGAACCGCACGCAGAGGTTTTAGCATGATTGTGTGCCCCAACTGTAACAACGAATCCGCCGATGACGCCCTCTTCTGTGGCTTCTGTGGTGGTAAGTTGGCCACCGATGGCGACAAGAAGACGCTCTTCGGCCTCAGCGCCGTGCCCAGACAAGCCCTCGCGCCGGCTGGCGGCACGCAACCACCGGCCGCAGCAGAGCCCGTTCCACCCGCAGCGCTCACCCCTGCCGCCGCCGTAACGAAGCACACCGAACCAGCCCCTGAACCCCGCCGCGTCGAGCCAGCCCCTGAACCCCTCCGCGTCGAAGCGGCACCGGAACCCCTCCGCGTCGA
>CAYVQF010000014.1:0-6566 GCA_964454015.1 uncultured Myxococcales bacterium | reverse complement strand
CACGCCGCGTCGAAGCGGCACCGGAACCCCTCCGCGTCGAGCCAGCCCCTGAACCACGCCGCGTCGAGCCAGCCCCTGAACCCCTCCGCGTCGAGCCGGCACCTGAACCACGCCGGGTCGAGCCAACGCCGCAGCCAACGCCTGCAGCACAGCTCCATGCACCGGCCCCGGCGACGCCCACGCCGCGTGGTTCGCGTGAGCCCGGCCCCGCGCCCCGAGCAGCCACACCGGACTTCCCGGCCCCGGCGCTCCCCAAGAATGCCGAAAAAGCCGACGAAGAAGAGTTCTTCGGCACGACCTTGTCGCGCTATGGTCTGGCGCCGGTGCAACCCACCCGCGGCGTCGACAAGGATCTCAAGGTTGCCAGCCGCAACTCCATCCTCCTCCTCCTCTCGGGCTTCATTGTCCTGGCCATGATCGTCGGTGCCATCGCTTACCTCATCCTCACCCGCAGTGAGTGAGCTCCGCACCACCTGCCCTCCTCACCCCACACCCCATGATTGAACCGACCCTCCCAGGTAAGCGTCGGAGATCGGATCCCAACATCGCGGCGCTCGAGCCCAGCCCAGACGGCGGCGCCGTCCAATGCCAACGCTGCCGCCAGCACAGCTCAGCGCTCTTTGCCTTCTGCCCCCACTGTGGCAGCAACCTCAACGCCGGCACGCCTTGCCTGAGAAACCGCGATCCGCTCATCGGCGCCGTCGTCGCCGATAGGTACCGCCTCCTCAGCCGCATCGGTGTCGGCGGCATGGGGACGGTCTACAAGGTCGAACACGTGCGTATGGGCAAGGTCATGGCCCTCAAACTGCTCCACGGCGACCTCAGCCGCGACGAGACCATGGTGCGCCGATTCTCCCGCGAAGCCCGCGCCATCTCCAAGCTCAAAGGCCCTTACACTGTTCAGATCTTCGATTTCGGTGCTGCTGACGGCCTCATTTACATCGTCATGGAGTTCCTCCAGGGCAAAGACCTCGGCGCCCTCTTGGATGAACACGACACCATCCCCATCGACCGCGCCTTGACCATCCTGGAACAGATCGTCACCGCCCTCGATGAAGCCCATCACCTCGGCATCATCCACCGCGATCTCAAACCAGAGAACATCTTCGTCTGCGCGGCCAAAGGAGACGCCGCCGAGAGCATCAAGGTCCTCGACTTTGGCCTCGCCAAGTTTGGCCCGCGTGACGACAGCATGGTCCACACCCAGCGCGGTGTCATCATGGGCACCCCCCACTACATGAGCCCAGAGCAGATAGACGGTCTCGACGTCACCCCGGCCACCGACACCTATGCCCTCTCGGCCCTCCTCTTCCGCATCCTCACCGGGCGCCCTCCCTTCCCGGCCGATCACCCCCTGCGCGCCCTCCAAGCCCACCTCGACGCGCCCATCCCCGCCATCTCCGACAGCGACCCCAACCTCGCCCATCTCGATAACTTCTTCCTCCGCGCCCTCGCCAAGGAGCCCACCCAGCGCTTTCAGAGCGCCACCGAGCTCCAGCAAGCCTTCCTCTCCTATGCCCGCTCGCCCCACCTGAGCTCACCCGCGCCGGAACGCGCCACCCACCCCGCCACCCAAAGCCGACTCGTCCCCCCCCTCAGCACCATCACCCCCACCAACCTCGCCACCCACGCCGACTTCGACCGCTTCGAGGCTTGGCTCCGCTTGCGCCGTTTAGCCGCCGTCTTACTCAGCCTCGCCGTCCTCGGAGCCCTGAGCTGGCTCCTGGTCTGGGGCGTCTTCATGCAAGGCTTCACCAACAGCGACCTAGAAGTGGAGCCCAACAATAACACCAAAGAAGCCAACCCCTTGCGCCCGGGACAGAGCACCATCGGCGCTATCGGCGAAGCACCACCTGGCTTCCGCGCCGACCGCGACGTCTACCGCATCGAAGGCGTGAGCCCTGGCGATACTATCACCCTCTCCGTCAGCGCCATCCCCGACCTCGATCTCGTCCTGGAGCTCGTCGGTGCCAACGGCCACCTCCTCTTCGCCCAGAACGCCCGCGGCCAGGGCCACGGCGAGCATCTGCCCAACTTCATCGTCGGCGAGATCGATCTCTTCGCCGTCGTCCGTGAGGTGTGGCGTGAAGGCGCGCCGCCGCAGGCCTTCCCCGACCGCTACTATCTCCTGCGCCTCGACACCCGCTCACCCATGCCCGGCGAGGAGCGGGAACCCAACGATTTCCTGGCCGACGCCACCGACCTCAACGGCCAGCACGCCTTTGGCTACATCGCCTCCGAGGGTGACGTCGACCACTTCACCCTCCAGCGCTTCAGCTCCCCCACCCAGCTCGACATCAGCGTCTCCGGGGTCCCCACGGCGGACCTCCAGCTCGCCCTCCTCGATAGCCACGGCCGCCTCCTCGCCGCCGCCAACACCCAGGGTCTGGCCAAAGGTGAGCGCTTGACTTACCCTCTCGATCCACAGCGGGTCTCTCAGCCCCTATACCTGCGCCTCTCCTCCCAGCGTGGCCATTCATCCACACACCCTTACCAGGTCGAGATTTCCCCCGAACCCATCCCCGCCACCCCATGAACCAAGCGCCACACCGTGCCTCCCGCCTTTGCCTGTCCATCGGGCGCGCCGTGTGCTGCGCCGGGGCCCTCTGCCTGCTCTTGGCAGCACCATACCCCCTCCTCGCGGCGCCCCCGCCCGATTTCACCCCGCGACTCGCCAACCGCCTCAGCACCAGCCTCGAAACCCACGCCCGCCTCCACGCCCTCACCGAACTAGCGCCCTTCCTCGACCAGGCCGGCAACCTCACCCGCGGCGCCAAAGACCTCTTCGCCCAACTCCACCAGGCCATCGACCCACGCGATCTCCAGATCCTGACCCTCATCTTGCAGGTCGACACCGACCTCGGCGACCTGCTCAAAGTCCTCAAAGACGCGGAACAAGCCGCGCGCTGTGTCAGCGCTCTGAGCGATGCCGCCAACAACGCCCACTCTCTGCTGGCCTTGTGGGCCCTCGACCTGGCCACCCCCTCTGCTGCGCCCCAGGATCCCCGCGCCTGGCGCGACGCCATCGAGCCCCTCATGGAGGCCCTGCAGCGCACCCGCGACACCTGTACCCCTTTTATCCCGTGGCTCTCCGAAGCCCAACAGAGCTTTGACGCCCTCCTCGGTGAAATGGGCGGCCTCTTGTCCGTCCTCACGAGCCAGCTCCTCGCCCTCGATCCGGCCTTGGCCCAGGCCCTCCCCCTCGACCTCGACCTCCGCCAGCTCACCCACTCCATGCAGACCATCCCCACCCTCCTCGCCAACGTCGACGGCGACCTCGACCTCTTGGCGACCATCGCCCAAGAACTCCGCCAGCTCGAGGCCCAGCAGCTCTTCCAACTCGCTCAAACCTATCATTTACGCGGCGAAGTCCAGACCGCCGCCCGCATCTGGCAACGACTCGGCGAAGACTTCCCCGACACCCTCTGGGCTCGAGCGGCCATCGACCCCATCGCGCTCCCCCAAGCCAAGCCCGCCAACGCCGACGATCTCGCCCAGACCCAAACCTCATGGAGCACCCCCCTGCTCTTCGCCGTCGCCACCATCGCCCTCGCCTGTGCCATCGGCCTCCTCTTCCTCATCCACCGACGCCGCCAGCATTGAGCCGCCTTGCGCCAAATCATCCACCACGCCCTCGAACGACGCCTCGCCACTTCCTTTCCCCTGGCCTGGGTACCCAACCAAGCCACCTTGGTCAGCATCGGCATCCTCCTGGCCCTGTGGCTGGCCCTGCGCCAGAGCCGAGCCATCGGCTTGCGCCCCCGCACCTTTGCCCTCGGCCTGATGCTCGCCTGCGCTGGCGCCGTCGTGGGGGCCAAAGCCATGGGCAACCTCGAACGCGTCGACCTCTGGTGGTCCCAACCCAGCCGCCTCCTCGATCCCAACCTCGGCGGCGCCACCTCCTTCGGCGCCCTCCTCGGCGGAGCGGCCGTGCTCTACCTCTACCTGCGCCGACGCCACATCGACCCTTGGCACGTCGCCGACACCTTGGCACCCTTGGCCCTCCTCGGCCTCGCCTTCGCCCGCCTCGGCTGCTTCCTCCAAGGCTGCGACTACGGCCGCTTCAGCCAAGTCCCATGGGCCGTGCGCTTTCCCCGCGGGACCCCAGCCTTCGCCGCCCAAAGCGACGCCGGCCTCCTCGGCCCCTACCAGAACCTCAGCCTGCCCCTACACCCCTTCCAACTTTATCTGGTCTACTTCGACCTCGCCCTCGTGCTGCTCTTCATCGCCTGGCCAACCCTCGGCCGCCGACGCGGCAGCGGCAGACGCGCCTTCCTTTTGGCCGCCACCTACTTCAGCGGACGTTTCGCCCTCGAGCTCGCCCGCGCCCCAAGCGCGATCACCACCCTTGGCCCGCTCAACCTCGCCCAGTGGCTCGCCATCGGCACCCTCTTGGGCCTCGCCATCCTCTTTTATTGCCACCAACGACGGGCGTGCCCTGCCCCCCCCTGGGGCAGGTGATCACCCTTGACCAGCCCTTAGAACGCCAACGTGCGACTGTTGTGGCCCCCCTGAAGCACCACCGTCTTGACCCAGCGCTTGTCGCCATAGGTGATGGTCATCTCGTGGCTGCCTTCCCACAGCTCCAGGCCCGTGACCGGCAGAGCACCCACGGCGTTGCCATCGATGAGCACCGTGTAGCCCAGAGGATCGCCCTCCACGGCGATGTCCAAGGTCGCCTTCTCGAAGTTCAACTCCAGCTCATAGCGGCGCCCATCGTGCACGGGCAACGCATAGAGCTTCTCCGCCTTGACGTCGCGCCCAACCAAACGCAGCTCATAGTCGCCAGCGGGGAAGCTGAAATTGCGCGCCGCAGGGCCAATGTTGATACGCTGCCCTTGCAGGTGCGCCCGCGCCGGCTGGTTGCTCTTGATCCGCAAGACGCCATAGCCCGCCTTCTGATCGTCTTTGGGCAGCTTGTCGATGTCGCTGCGCACCCCCACCTGATGAACCACCACCCCACCTTCGCTCTCGCCAATGAGCCTAGGCTCCTTCTTCTGCGGCGGCGTCTCGACGACATCCGGCGAGGTCTCGCTCCCCGCGCCGGCCTGTCCAGCATCAGCCTGGGCCACATCTGCAGCGCCCACTTGTTCCCCCGCGTCATCCCCCGTGGCGGGGTCCACATCCGCCTCTTGGCCACCTGCTACGGCCGCCGCACCACCGCTGTGGCCATCGGCCTCGTCCGTGACCGTGGGATCAGCATCATGCTCCGCCCCCCCGGCATCGGGATCAGCGGCCGTAGCAGGGTCACTGGCCTTGGCCGTCGCACCACTCTCAGTGCTGGAGGCATCGAAGAAGAGCACATAGGCCAAGAAGCCGCCGCCCGCCAGCACGGCCAGCAGCACCACGAAGAGCACCACCATCAGCAACGTGTTGCTCTTGCCCGCCGTGGCCGCTTCGTCGTCGAAGCCAGCCGCCGCACCCGCCACCTGGGCCTTGGGCACCTGCTGACTCGCCTTCTTGAGCTCATCCAGGCTGAAATCGTGGGTGTGTCCCGCACCCAGACCCAAGGCATCGGCGCTGGGCGTGTCGCTGAAGAGATCCTCCAGGTAGCGCGCCACCTCACGGCTGGAGATGAACTTGCCCGATTGCTGAAGAAAACGCTCCAGATCCGCCTGCATGGCCTGCGCGTCAGGATAACGCTCGGCCGGACGCTTGGCCAAAGCGCGGTTGAGGATCTCCGCCAGCTCCGGTGGAAAATTGGAATCGATCTCCCGAGGATTCTTCGGCGGTTGATTGACGATCGCCGTAATCGCCAACAGATCACTGTGCTCGCCGAAGGGTCGCATCCCGAGTAACAGCTCGTAGAGGACAATCCCCATGGCGAAAACATCACAGCGCCCGTCCAGCGCTTCACCGGCGATCTGCTCGGGTGCCATGTAGCAGAACTTGCCCTTGACCGCCCCGGCCTGGGTCTTGTTCGAGCTGTTCTTGGCCTTGGCCACCCCAAAATCAACCAGCTTGGTCTGCCCGTTGCGGTTGACCAAAATGTTCTGCGGGCTGATGTCCCGGTGCACTAGGTTGAGGTCCTCCCCCGTGCGTGGATCCTTGAACTCATGGGCATAACCCAGACCACCCAAGGCGTCGCTGATGATCCGCGCCGCGATGGGCGACGGCACCCGCTTGCCAAAGTGGTTGAGTCGCTCGATGATGTTCGAAAGGTCGTAACCGTCGACGAACTCCATGGCGATGAAGTAGGCGCCTTCGACCTCGCCCAAGTCGAAAATCTGGGCGATGTTCGGATGATTGAACTGCGCCGCGATCCGCGCCTCGTCCAAAAACATCTCGACGAACTTCTTGTCATCCGCCAGGTGCGGCAAGATGCGCTTGATGACCAGCTCCTTGTGGAAGCCGCCCGGCCCCTCCTGAGAAGCCAAAAATATCTCAGCCATCCCACCTTGGGCCAGCTTCCGCGTCAGGGTGTACTTGCCCAGTTTTTGCTGTCCTTGGCTCACCGTCACGTCTTTTCCAGCTCCTACACCCTGGGGCACAGTCACCCTTTGCCCACGTCGACCCATCAAACGCCGCCAGTGTAGACCAGCCGCCTACAAGGGAGCAACCACGCC
>CAYVQF010000013.1:0-99311 GCA_964454015.1 uncultured Myxococcales bacterium | reverse complement strand
CACAATAATTCACAACGAGCAAGCCCCATGCCGGCTTTGGTCGTGGATTGTGGTCGCGGCCGTCCCCTTGCTCCGCCCGCTGGGATCTCCTAATCCTTCGCGCCAGGTGCCCCCACTCGTGGCACTGGAGGAGCGGCCCATGTCCACGCCCACCACCCGTTATCGGGTGCAGCAAGTCACCCTCAGCATCGACCGCGATCCCGCGCAGCACCTGGCCGCGGCCGTGGCCGACGCCGTGGGCGTCGCCCGCGGCGCCCTGGACGATCTCAGCGTCATCCGCCGCACCCTCGACGTGCGCGGCAAGCGGCCGCGCTACACCTACGTGGTCGACTTCAGCGTGCCTGACGGCACCCGGCTGCGCCGCCTGGAGCAGGTCAAGCCGGCGCCGCAAGCGCCGCCGCGCCAGGTGCATCGCCTCAGCCAGGCGGCGCGCCAGCGGCGCGTGGCCGTGGTCGGCGCCGGCCCGGGTGGGCTCTTCGCCGCCCTCACCCTCGCCGAGGCCGGCCTGCGCCCGGTCCTCTTCGAGCGCGGCAAGATCGTCGAGGAGCGCGCCGCTGACGTAGCGGCCCTCTTCAGCCACGGGCGCGTCGATCCCGAGTCCAACATCTGCTTCGGCGAGGGCGGCGCCGGCACCTGGTCCGACGGCAAGCTCACCACCCGCATCGACGCCGGCGAGGCCCGCTGGGTCTTGGAGCGCCTGGTCGAGGCCGGCGCGCCGCGGGAGATCCTCGTCGAAGGCAAGCCCCACCTCGGCACGGACCGCCTCGACGGCATCCTCCGCGCCCTGCGCCGCATCCTCCAAGCGGCCGGCGTCGCCCTCCACTTCCAGTCCCCCGTGCGGGAGCTCCTCTGCGACGCCGGCCGCGCCACGGCGCTGTGCACCGCCGACGGCCAGCGCCACCCCTTCGACACCATCGTCATGGCCCCAGGCCACTCCGCCCGGGATCTCTACGCCGCCCTCCACCGCGCTGGTGTCGCCCTGGCCGCCAAAGCCTTCGCCGTCGGCCTCCGCGTCGAGCATCCCCAGGCCCTCATCAACGCCATCCAGTACGGCCCCTTCGCCACCGATCCCCGCCTGCCGCCGGCCGACTATCGCCTCGCCATGCGCACCCCAACGGACCGCGCCGTCTACTCCTTCTGCATGTGCCCCGGCGGCGTGGTCGTCCCGGCCACCACCGCGCCCGATGCCGTGGTGGTCAACGGCATGAGCGACGCCGATCGCAGCGGCCCCTGGGCCAACGCCGCCATGGTCACCGCCGTCGATACCAGCGACTTCGCCCCCTTCGGCGACGATCCCCTGGCGGGCCTGCGCTTCCAGCAAGATCTCGAAGCGCGCGCCGCCGCAGCCGGCGGCGGCCACACCCACGCCCCGGCCCAAGGCCTCCTCGATTTCATCGCCCGCCGCGCCTCGACCCGCCTGCGCCCCACCACCTACCGCCCCGGCACCACCGCCGCCGCCCTCCATGCGGTCCTGCCGCCGCACCTGGTGGACAGCCTCATCTGCGGCCTGCAACACTTCGACCGCCCCATGCGCGGCTTCCTCACGCAGGAGGCCGTCCTCATCGGGGTCGAGTCCCGCACCAGCGCCCCCGTGCGCATCCTGCGCGACCCCACCACCTTCGCCTCCGTGTCCACCCCCGGCCTCTACCCCGTCGGCGAAGGCGCCGGCTACGCCGGTGGCATCGTCAGCGCCGCCGTCGACGGCATCAAAGCGGCCAACGCCATCCTCTCCGCCATGAGCGCCTGAATGCCCGCCGCCTCCCCGCCACCCGCCGCCCTCACCGTCGCCGGACTCAGCCTCCGCTTTGGCCAGCGGGCCTGTCTCCAAGACCTCGCCTTCACCTGCGCCCCCGGCGAGTGGCTGGCCATCGTCGGCCCCAACGGGGCGGGCAAAACCACCCTCATCCGCGCCATCCTCGGCCTGCTCACCCCCCAAGCCGATCAGCTCAGCGTCGGCGCCCATCGCCTCGACCGCCTCAGCACCGTGGACCGCGCGCGCCTCCTGGCCTATGTCCCCCAGCGCCTGCACAGCCTGCCCCACTTCACCGTCGAGGACCTGGTCCGCCAGGGCCGCCTACCCCACCGCACCCAACTCTACTTCGAGAGCGCCGAGGATCGCGCCATCGTCGAGCGCACCCTGGGCGAGCTCCACCTCCTCCCCCTGCGCCACCGCCTGGTCCACACCCTCTCGGGCGGCGAGGTCCAGCGCACCCTCATCGCCGCCGCCCTGGCCCAAGAACCCCGCTTCCTCCTCCTGGACGAGCCCTCCAGCGCCCTCGATCCCGCCCACGCCATCGCCGTCTTCAACCTCCTCGACGCCCTGTGCCGCCAGCGCGACGTCGGCATCGTCATGGTCAGCCACGACATCAACCTGGCCACCCGTTACTGCGACCGCCTCCTCCTTCTGGTGCAAGGGAAGGTCGCTTTGGATGCCACGCCCGCCGAGGCGCTCCCCGACCCGGCCATCCAGCGCGCCTTCGGCGCCGGCCTGCGCCTCCTCCCCGACCCAGAGGGCCAGGTCCCCTACTTGGTGCCGGCCTCCTGTCGCCCCTCTGGGCCCACTGCGGCGCAGGCCCCGGTCGTGAGCGCGTCGGAAGGGTCCCCACCCGCCGCCGCCGCGCCTTCGCCCACCCCTGCGACCCACGCGGCGCCTGACGGCGCCGCCGCGCCAGCGCCGCCAGGCCTTCGCCCCCTCGCCGCGCGTCAGCTCGCCCGCCACACCGGCCTGGCGGCGCTGGCGGCCTTGGTGGCCTTCGCCCTCTGCCCCCTCTTCGGCCCGGTGGATCTCGCCCCAAGCGCCCTCTTTGCCGCCGCAGACGACAGCATGCACGCCACCATCTTCTGGCAACTTCGCGTGCCGCGGGTGCTCTTGGCCCTCCTCGCCGGGGGCGCCCTCGCCATGGCCGGCGCCGCCTTTCAGGCCTTGCTGCGCAACCCCCTGGCCGCCCCCTACACCTTGGGCGTCGCCAGCGGCGCCTCCCTGGGCGCCCTCTTCGCCATCCAAGTGGGCCTGGTCATCCCCGTGCTCGGGGTGAGCCCCATCGCCATGGCCGCCTTTGGCGGCGCCCTGGTGAGCACCCTCCTGGTCTTCGCCCTGGCCCGCGCCTTTGGCCGCGGCGGCGCCACGGAGATGCTCTTGGCAGGCATCACCTGGTCCATGCTCTGCTCGGCCCTGGGCCTCCTGCTCCAGTCCCGCGCCGCCCCCACCACCAGCCACTTCATGGTGCGCTGGCTCATGGGCGGCATCGACGTCGTGGGCTACGACGCCGTGGTCCACACCCTGCCCTTCGTGGTCAGCGGCCTCTTGCTCTTGCTCTGGTACGCCCCAGCCCTCAACCTCCTCGCCGTGGACGAGCACCTGGCCCAGACCCGCGGGGTCTCCCTCCAGGCCGCCCGCTTCGCCGTCTTCGCCGGCGCCAGCTTGGCCACGGGCGCCGTGGTGGCCCAGGTGGGCCCCATCGCCTTCGTCGGCCTCTTGGTGCCCCACGCCATGCGCCCCCTCGTCGGCCACGACAACCGCAGCCTCATCCCGGTCTCCTTCTTTGCCGGGGCGGCCTTCCTCGCCGTGGCCGACACGGCGGCCCGCACCCTGACGGCGCCCAACGAGCTCCCCGTCGGCGTGCTCACGGCGCTCATCGGCGCGCCCTTTCTCATCGCCCTCCTCATCCGACAGCGGCCACGCGCTTAGGCCCGCGACGAGGCCTGCCGCCGCCCGGGCAGGCGACAGCAACGGCCCTGGCCTCGCCGAGTTGTGCCGCCCGCCGCCTGCGCGCACCGCCCCATGCCACTTCCCTCATATAACAAACGACTATTATTCTGCACGCAGCGCCTTTGACGCAACTATCAACAGTTGCCAACCCCAAACGCCGCAGTCCTGCGCCCCCGTGCGCCGTGCATTCGCACACTCGACACGGCCACGCTCTTGTTGTATGCCACCCATGAGCCTTGCGCAGATCCGCGCTCCGCCCAACCACATCGCTTCATCAAGGAAAGCTATCATGTCCCATCCCACCCATGACGATGCTTGTTGTGGCCTGACCACCCTCACCATTCACGCTGGCGGGGAGATCGACCCGAGCTGCGGCGCCGTCGCCCCCCCCATCTGTCAGACCTCCACCTTCGCCTTCGCTGACTGTGATCAGGGCGCGGCCCGCTTCGCTGGTGAAGAAGCTGGCTTCATCTACACCCGCATGGGCAACCCCACGGTCGATCGCCTGGAGCGCGCCGTCGCCGCCCTCGAAGGTGGCGCCGCGGGCATCGCTACCGCTTCGGGCATGTCGGCCTTGTGCACCATCCTCTTTGCCACCTTGCACGCTGGCGATCACGTCGTCGGCACCCACTCGGTCTACGGCCCCTCGCGCATGGTCATCCAACGCGACTTCTCGCGCTTCGGCGTCACCTCGACCTTCGTCGACACCTCCAACCTCGACGCCCTGCGCGCCGCCATCCGGCCCGAAACCAAAATCGTCTTCATCGAGACCCCGGCCAACCCCACCATGTCCGTCAGCGATATCGCTGCCGCGGCGGAGATCGCCCACGCCCACGGCGCCCTCCTGGTGGTGGACAACACCTTCGCCTCACCCATCCTCCAGCAGCCCATCAAGCTCGGCGCCGACATCGTCTTCCACTCCATGACCAAGTTCCTCAACGGCCACTCCGACGTGGTCGCCGGGATGATCATCGCCAAAGACAGCGATACCCACCAGCGCCTGCGCCCCGTCCACAACTACCTCGGGGCCTGCATCGATCCCCACCAGGCCTGGTTGGTCCTGCGCGGCCTGCGCACCCTCGCCCTGCGAGTCCGGGCCTCCCAAGAGAACGCCAAGCACATCGCCGCCTACCTCGAGGCCCACCCCAAGGTCACCCACGTCGCCTACCCGGGCCTCGAGTCGCACCCACAATACGCCCTGGTGCAGCGCCAGATGGCCGGCCCAGGCTCCCTCATCTCCTTTGACGTCATCGGCGGCGTCGAAGCCGGGCGCACCCTCCTGAACAATCTCCAGGTCATGACCCTGGCGGTCTCCTTGGGCGGCATCGAGACCCTCATCTCTCACCCCTCCTCCATGACCCACGCCGCCATGCCCCGGGAGCAGCGCCTCGCCGCTGGCATCACCGACGGCCTGGTCCGCCTCGCCGTTGGCTGTGAGGACTTGCAGGACCTCATCCAGGACTTCGACCGCGCCTTCGCCTTGCTCCCTTAAGCTTCGGGCGCCTCGGCCTCTGCCGCCGGCGCCGCGGCATCGTCACCGGCGAGCGGATCCTCCAGAATGCCCATGACTTGGGCGCGCCGCTGCCACTGCTGCCGCGCCAGGCTCTGCATGTCCACCACGTCGTCGAACTCGTCGACGATCTCCATCCCCAGCAGGGTCTCCACCACATCTTCCATGGTGACGATGCCCGCCGTCCCACCGTACTCATCCACCAACAGCGCCATGTGCTCTTTGCGCTTGAGGAGCTGGTCGAAGAGGTCGGAGATCTTGGCCAGCTCCGGAATCACCACCAGGGGCCGCATGAAGGTCTCCAGGGGCACGTCGACCTCCCCCCGGGCATAGCGCAGCAAGATGTCGTGCTTGTGGACGAAACCGTTGATCTCGTCGATATCACCCGCAAAAACGGGGATGCGCGAGAAGCGCAGATCCAGGTTGTCCTGATCCACCACGTCGCCCACGCGCAGGCTCTGCTCCAAGCCGGCGATCACCGTGCGCGGCGTCATGATGTCCTTGGCCACCAGCGAGCTGAACTTGCCCAGGTTTCTCAACACCAGTGACTCTTTCTCGTGCAGCATCCCCTCTTTGGCCGCCAAGGTCGCCAGTGCCGAAAACTCCTCCCGGCTCATCAGCGGCTCCCGCGACCGCCCAAAGAGACGCATCAGCGGCTTGGTGGGCCCCACGATGGGCAGGGTCACCCAGATCATCACCGGCAGGATCCGCGCCGCCAGCGGCGCGAGCTGCCGCCAGTACTTGGCCCCCAAGGTCTTGGGGATGATCTCCGCCAAATAGAGGATAGCCAAGGTCAACAAAAAGCTCGCCCCCGTCACGTAGGCGCTCCCCCACAAAATATAAACCTGCGCCCCCACGCCGCTGGCCCCGATGGTGTTCGCCACGGTGTTCAAGGTCAGGATGGCCCCCAGAGGCCGGTCGATCTGCCCCTTGAGCTGCGCCAGTCGCCGCCCGAGCTTGGGCCGCTGCTCCTGCAGCGCCGCCACGTAGGAGGGGCTGATACTCAACAGCATCGCCTCCAGGATCGAGCACAAAAAAGACACGCCCAGGGTCAGCACGATGTAGAGATAAAGCATGCGCTTACACTATCACCTCGCGGGCACACGACGCCCAGGTCTCGGCAGCGTTCGCCAAGGCAGCCATACAGCAACCCACAGCGCCATTGGCACGCACTACCACAGCTTGCGCCGCCTGAAAAGCCTCCCGCCTCATCCGCGCAAGCGCCCCCCAGGGCCAACCCCATGGACCCCAGCCCAAAAATCCCCAGCCCATTGCACCATCTGCCGATTGACAGGGCCAACGAAAAGCACAAACCTGAGAGCATCCTGCGCAGGCACCGCCGCCGCGCGCACCCCAGCCAGGCCTCCCTCGCGCTGGCCGCGCCTCTCACCCTGCCCCACACCCCTACGAAACACCATGACATCAGCTCCATCCCTGCGTGCCACCCTGGCCTCTGCCCTCGCCCTCGCCCTCGCCCTGTTCTGCAGTGCCTGCGACGACGAGAAGGCCACTCCCGACCTCCTCGATGACTTGGATCAAACGGAGATCGAAATCGAAGCCTGCCCCGAGAGCGGCGCCATCTTGCGCACCGCCCCCATCCTCCTCGACCTCAGCACCGAGATCGGCCAACCCCTCACCAAGACCCTCACCCTCAACAACGGGGGCACGGGCCAACTCTGTTTTCCCGAACAGCCCTTCACCATCACCCCCGAAGTCGCCGGCCTCACCATCGCCCTGCCCGCCGGGCTCAGCGCCCTGCCGCCCCTCAACCCTGGCGAATCCCTCCCTCTCACCCTCACCTACCACCCCACCGAGGCCGTCCTCGAAGACGCCAAGCTCCACATCGCCCCCAGCAACGCTGCCCCTACCGAGACCACCCTCAAGGTCAAGACCGGCCTCTGCATCAACTGCCCCTCCAAGGTCCTCGAGCTGCGCTGCACCGACGAAGCCGTCCCTGGTGAAGCGGAAGTCTACCAAGACACCTTCACCGTCCCCGCCGTCCAGCGCCTCGCCGTCTCCAGCTATCACCCCGACGGCCACCAAAGCTGGTTCTTCAGCCTGCGCACCCCCGAAGGCTACAACGAAAACTTCGCCTCCTCCCGCTGGACCCAGGCCCGCGTCACCACCGCCGGCCGCGACATCATCATGCCCTCCCTCCACACCGAGCTCGCCGCCTACATGATCAAGCCCGGCACCTACACCGTGCGCGGTGTCTCCAAGGGCAACAGCTTCTGCTATTACGTCATCGACGACAGTCAACCCGCCAAGCGCCTCCTCCTCACCTTCGTTTTCGTCGGCCTGCCCACCCTCAACGCCATCACCGCCCCCAACCACGGCGACCTCCAGGTCGTCCTGCGCACCCTCCAAGGCATCCTCGACGCCCACGGCATCGACTACCAACCCGCCGGCACCCGCTACCTCGACGCCGACCCCGACACGGCCGCCTTGTACGGCGTCCTCAATAACCGCAACGACCTCGGCCCCCTCTTGGCCACCGCCCCCTATCCCACGGGCACCGATCGCGACGATCTCCTCCGCCTCAATGTCTTCCTCATCCGCGACTTCGCCGACGACGGCGTCCTCGGCCTCGCCCCCTTGCTCGGCTTCCCCGGAGGCCACGGCACCCCCCAAGGGGGCATCGCCGTCGCCACCACACCCATGCTCGGCCAAGGCCAGCAACAACTCGACCCCTCCCGCCCCGAATGCATGAACACCCCCACCCCACCCTCCTGCATCATCAGCAATGACGGCAACACCACCCTCGCCTACGTCATCGCCCACGAAGCCGGCCACTTCTTCGGCCTCGAACACACCTCCGACCACGGACCCGTCTTCGACAACCTCAGCGACACCCCTGAGTGCCCCCACTATGGCACCAGCCCCGACCCCTGCCCCGACCTCCTCAACATCATGTACCCTATCGCCCAACCAGGAAGCGTGCAGAGCTTTTCCCCACTCCAAAGCCAACGCATCCTCGCCAACCCCCTGATTCAGCCATGAAACGAGCCATCCCCCTCGCCCTCGCCCTCGCCCTCTTCCCAGCCGCCCTCGCCGCGCAAAGCGCCGATCCACCCGGCACCCACGCCAGCGCCACTGAGCGCCAAGCCATCTACCGGCTCACCCTCAACATCGACTCCCCCATCGATGCCGCCACCCTCACGGCCAGCGCCAGCGATCCCGTCGACGCCCTCCTCTGGGTCGCCCAAAACCCCCAGACCGGCCCCATCGCCCAACACCAGGCCGTCACCTTCCTCGGCTTTTTTGTGGATCCACGGGCAGAGACTTACTTGCGCGACCTCACGGGTGACCTCAGCCAACCCCTGACCCTGCGCCAACGCGCCATCATGGCCTACGCCAAGGTCAACCCCGTCGCGCTCCCCAACTTAGTCACCCCCGTCCTCGCCGAAGATGACCCCAGCCTCCGCCTGACCGCACTGGCAGCGTTGGCCACCTGTGACCACCCCGACGCCCGCACCCTCATCGCCAAGATCGCCGCCTCCGACCCCATGCCCCTGGTCAAGGCGCGCGCCCTGGATTTTTTGGCGCCTGACGCCGCCTCAGAAGTGCAGCACCATCCCTAAGCCCACCACGTCATAGCTCGATCGGTACTCCCCATTGCCCACCACCGTCGCCCCCTCGGGGTAGGCCGAGTTGATCTGGACCACTTCGCTATTGCTGATGCTCCGCGCCCCCTGAAAAATGTGGGTGTAGGCAAAATCCAAACGCCACATCTCGTCTATCTTCCAAGTCACACCCACCGTCGGCGCGTACTTGCTGCTGTCATGCTGAAAGACGCTGTAGGTCACGTCGGGCGTCGCCCCCTGCTCCATCATGAAGCCTGCCCGCAAAGTCAAAAACGGGAAAAGGTGATAGTCCCCCCCGATGGCCACCCCCAAAATATCGCGCAGGCGTCGATCCAGGTTCAGGCGGTCCGCCTGAATGGAACCCACCGTCGGGACATCGACGATGCGCACGTTGTTGGGGATGGTGCGGATCTTCTCCTGCCGGCTCCAGCCCTCGAACCACCCCATGATCTCCACATCGAAGAGATCGGGCCACACGTAACGCAGCGCGACCCGCGCCATCCAGGGCAGATCCAGCTCCAGACCCATGGTGTCCCCCTCCACCGACGTGGTGTCAAAGACGTAGTGCGACGGGAGCTGGGTCTCGAAACGCGCCTTGGCATCGGAAATCGTCGCCGGGAGCTGCACCGAAGCGGCGATCTCGAAGCCGTCGATGGGACTGACCCACACCCCGAAGTTGGCCGTCAGGGTGAAAAGGTCCGTCGCCCTGATGTGCACCGTCGAGTCCAGGTCGTAGTCCTCGGGCTCGCCCCAGATCCCCACGAAAGTCGACGCCACCCCTACGCCATCCAAAATGGCCATGATGTTCTGCAGCCCCGCACCAATCGCCACCCGTGGGTGCGGCTGCCACGCCAGCGCGATGTGCTGGTACATGATCATCGATCCCGTCATGTCGACCAAAGCGTAGCGCTGCGGCCCCTGTGACGGAAAACGCAGCCGCCCCGCCCACGGCGTGTACAGACCCACGGCGAGGGCGAAGTCTTCTGTCCCCAAGTCGGTGGAGAAGAGAATGGAGGGCGCTGGGAGCCCGGGCGCTTCGTTCTCCACCTTCTCAAAAGAGACCACATCGCCGTTGCGCGCCACCGCGTCGGCCCGCGCGAAGGACAGGTGCAGCTCGAGCCACGCCGCGTCCACCAGCAACTGGTTGCCCTCCACCATGGGCAACAAGGCTGGGTTGAACCACAGGGCGTTGGGATCGCGGCTGCTGGCCACCACCGCCCCAGCTCGCCCGGTCGGACCCACCCCGCGCAAGGGGATGAACAGCCCCCCTGCCGTGAGGGACGCCGGCCGCTGCGACAGCCCGAGGGCCACCGTCAGCAGGGCAACCACCAGCCACAGCGCCCGCCCCCAGGGGCTAATCCGCCGGCTTGCCCGCCACGCCGTAGAGCGCAAACTCAATGATCCCATATATTCGCTCAAGTCCACGCCCTTCGTCCTGTAGAAAATCTGCCACCGTCTCCAACATGATGCGCAAATCAGCCGAGCTCAACGGCGCAGCATCACCAGGCACCAATCGATTGGTCGCCACCGCGATGTCCCACACCAGCCCCAGGCTCGACGTGCCATCCTCGAAGGGCTCGAAGCCATTGGCAATCAGCGCGATGAACACGTTCTCCGGATCCACCGCCAGGATCTCGTTCACCGCCAACAGCCCGTGCACCACCAGGGGCAGCTCCGCGAAGCCCACCACCGGCCACGGCCGCAGCGGGTCGATGGCCTGCGCCACGAACCGCGCCACCGCCACCCACGCCGGCTCGTCTACCACCCCAGTCACCACCTTGAACGCCAAAATGGTCACCTGCTCCGGTCCCGCCACGTCCACCTCGAGCATGTGCAGCACCGCCTCTCGCATCAGGTCCAGGCCACCCTCTTGCGCCTCGAGCCAGTCGAAGAGCTCCACCGCCGCGTGGAAGAGACGCCCCGAAAAGAAGCGCACCACCGTGTCCTGCACCTCGTCTTCGAGCCACTGCACCCGACGCCCCGCGGCGCTCTCGCTCTCCCAACGCAGGCGCAACGCGTCCAAGAGCAACGCCCCGAGGAAGGGGCCACCGGCTTTGGCAAAGCGCACCCCATCACCGTGGTCCTCGACCTGCATGATCATGTCCCACAGCCCGTCCACCGCCAGCGTCCACGACGCGTCGGCCGCCGGGTTCGCGTCGAGCATCTCCCGCAGGCGCCGCGCCGGCTCCAGGACCAGGTAGAAAGGAGACAAGGGGGTGACCACCTCGCCCGCAGGATCCCTGACCGCGGCGCGGCCATCGACCAAAACCAAGCCCGGCTCGGGCGTCAACAGGTGGTGCAGGTAGCGACCCGCGCGGCCTAAAAAGAGCGACCCATCGGACAGACGTAGGCCCGTCATCACTGGACTCAAGTCGCCCAACGCATCCAGAAGCTGCCCGTCCTCGAGCAGGGCCACCATCGCTGGCTCGATGGAGCGCAGGTTGTGCTTGAGAAAGGGCAAAGGCTGACCAAAGGGGTCCACATAGCTCGCCCCGGGCGATGGATAATAGGTGTAAATCAGCGCCAACAACCGCGCAAAGAGCTCGGTCTTACCGTGGCGCGTGAACGCGCTCACCAGCGGGTGCAGGGCATCAGAGAGGCCGCTGGCCTCGATGGCGAAGAGCACGTCGGCGTGCGCGTCCACACAATCCCAGCCACTTTTGCACACCGCCAGGTTCATGTTCATCACGATGCTGGGCATCTCCGAGGCCAGCGGCGCCTTGTTGAAGAGGCGCGTCACCTGGTCCGTACTGGGGATGGGATCCATCTCGATCAGGTAAATGTTGCGCGTGATCCACAACAACACGTCCACCACGTCAGCGCCATCCAGGCCCAAGGGCGAAGCCAAAGCCGTCACCAATGGGTTGACGTGGCGAGAGAAGTGCAGATCGCCCGTCATGGAGTGCAGGTAGGACTCGCCGATGTTGGTGAAGGTCACCACATCGCCGATGGCCCGAGCCGTATTGGAGAAGTCACTGCTCCCCATCCTGAACTCGCTGATCCGCAGCCCATAGGGCGTCTCCGAGGCCTCCCACATCAGGGCCATGATCCGGTGCACCAACGAGAGGTTATCCCGCGTCTCCGGCTCGGACCACACCACCCGCTCCGTCCCGAGGATCTCTTCCGTCGGACAGGCCTGAATGCAGCGCAAGCGCTCCAGACTCCCATGGTCGTGGGCGCCCTTACAGGCGTGGAAACACACATCGTAGGGACCGCCGGGGACATAAGTGATGCGGGCGTTGCGCCGCGTCGACAGGTCCGCCAAAATCGGCCCCAACTCCCGCGATGCGGGCGCATCCAGCGCCAAAAGCACATCCTCCAAGAGGCCCGGCGTCGCGACGATTTCCGCCACCAGGGGGAGCAGCACGTCGACCAGGTTGGTATCGTCCGCTACGGACACCTCGGGGGAGGCGTCGAGAATGTCGGCGCTCACCTCCAAGGCATGCACCACACTCGCCAGCAAATCCGCCTCGTCCTTGAGCAACAGCGACATCCCCTCGAGCAGCGCCCCGGCGTCGTCGTGGTCCATGGCCCGCAAAAAGCCCAAGGCCAACCCCAACAAGTCGCCGTCCGCCGCGAAAGAGGGGTAAGTGCCCAGGGCGTCGCTGGCTTGGCGCGTCACCCCAAGCAGGGAGCGCAGCGCCCGCACCAGCTCGAAGAGGGTGTCGTCGATGACGATATCGTCGACCTCGCGCACCAAATAGCCCAGAGCCGTGCTGTGCAAATCCACGTAGTCGAAAACCATCTGCCCCGTCGTGGTGTTGATCAGGCGCCCCGTCTCGTCGCGCTCCAAGACCCCCAGCCGCTCCCCAGCCGGGCCAAAAGGCAAGACCAGGGCACCGCCAGAGACCACGAAGCGGCCGCGCCCATCCACGTCGGCCAGACCATCCATGTCACTGTCGACGAAAGGAAAAGGGACGCTGCCATCGCCGCTGCGCACCTGCGCCAGACCGCGCCGGTCCACACGAACCGCCCACAACGGCTCCCAGGGGCCCGCAGGCGCAAAGAAAGGCGACGGCGTCAACAGCACGTCCGAGAGCACTACCCCCATGCGCCCCGCATCGCCATTGACCGTCATCTCGCGCAGCTCCTGCGCCAGACCCGTGAGCAAGCGCAAGGTCGCGTCAGAAGCACCGCTACCGTCGTGCACCAGCATCATCTCCAAGCTGAGCTGCAACAACTCCCGCAGTTGGGGAAAATGCATCAGGTGCGCCAAAAAACGCGCCCGAATGGGCTGACCGATATAGGAGGGCAGGTGGGAATAGTGGGCCAGAGCTTCAGTCACCTCGGGCAGCGCCGCCACCTCTGCCGACAACAACGCCCCTTTGCGGATCAAACCAGGGAGCAGACCATTGTCATAGAGCGGCAGCATGCGCGCCATGACCGCGTTCAACGGCGACAACAGCGCGTCCGTCGCCGTCGTATCCACGGCCAACACGAAGTCATCCCGATAGGCCCAAAAAACCTCCCCCCGCAGCTCGCCCCGATCCGGGCTGCGACGCAAATCCTTGTGCAAAATGCGGTGAATCTCCTCCCCCAAGGTCCCCCGCGCCGGTGCTCGCCTCTCCAGATCGATGGGCTCCATGCACGACCACAGCAACCCCATGGCCAAACAAAGGACCCCAACCCCACCTCTCATGCCGCGCTGCTGCATCATCGTTTTCCAGCCCTGAACCCACTCCCTCGCACCACCCACTGGCCCTGCGCGCACCCAGCGCGATCCCTTCCAATGACCCCCTGCCAAAGGACACGCGAGTCGTTCCACATCATAGCCACCTCGGCGACCGCTGTCAGCAGGAGGGCTGCCATGGAAAGCCCCGACCGCGCCACCACTGCCCTATACGCACCATTCGTTTTACCTCCCCATGAGGTCATTGCCTAGGAGCGACTGGGTGCACAACTCAAGGGATGCGCGTACAATGCCCTCCGTATGCCGGGCCTCGGCCCATCGGATGGACCTCATGTGCCGCGGAGGGTGATACCGTGAGCAACCTGCTCGATGCCTTGAAAAACGCCGGCCTCGCCGACGAAAAAAAACGCAAACAAGCCGAACGGGAGAAACGCGCCCAGGCGCACCGCGAAGTCAAAGCGGCCAAGCAGCAACCCCCGCCCCCCGAAGCGCCCGTTGAAACGGAAGAACAGCGCTTGGCCCAAGCAGCGGCAGCCGCTCTGGCGCGCAAACGCAGCCTCGTCGAGGAGGGGATGGTCGATGACGCCGGCGGCCGGCGCCGCTTCTACTTCGAAACCCGTGAAGCCCGCATCGCCTTTGCGCTGGTCTCAGAAATCGTCGCCTCACTCTTGGAACGGGGCAAGGCGGCCATCGTCGAGGATCCCAACGACCCGGCTGCTCACCTCATCGTCAAGAGAGACACCGCCCTGCGCCTGACCGAGCTCGACAAAGAAGCCGTGCGCTTCCTCGTCAAGGGAGGGGGCTGAATCGCCTCCCCTAGCGGCCCTCGCAAGTCCCCCTCTCGGCCACCTTGGGCGCACACCGAGGACCCCATGCCAAGCTCAACTCCGCAAGCCAATCGCCACGCTCGCCCTCGGGCCTTGCGCCACCGCCTCCTGGCACACCTCGGCGCGGCCGCCATGGCCGTGGCCCTCGGCGCCCTCTGGACCTCGAGCGCCGCGGCCCAGACCGTGGTCCGCCTCGACATCGATGGCACCATCAACCCCGCCGTCGACGCCTACCTCCGCGATGGCCTCGCCCACGCCCGCGACATCGACGCCGAGCTCATCCTCATCCGCCTCGACACCCCAGGCGGCCTCGTCGACACCACCCGCACCATGGTCATGCAGATGCTCGGCGCCAACGTGCCCATCGTCGTCTGGGTAGGCCCCCAAGGCGCCCGCGCCGCCTCAGCCGGCGTCTTCATCACCATGGCGGCCCATGTCGCCACCATGGCCCCCGGCACCCACATCGGCGCCGCTACCCCCGTCACCATGGGCGGTGGCCAGGAGAGCAGCCCTACGAATAAAGAGGGTGAAGGCGAGGATGAGGGCGAGGCGGCGCCCGCCTCCAACCAGGACAACATGCAGCGCAAAATGCTGCAGGACACCCGCGCCTTCGCTCGAGCCATCGCCGAGGCCCGCGGACGCCCCTCGGCCTGGATCGAGTCCACCGTCATCGACGCCCTGAGTTTCACCGCCGAAGAAGCCCTCGCCGAGGGGGCCATCGATTTCATCGCCACCTCTGAGGCGGCCATCCTCGCCGAGCTGCACGGTCGCACCGTCGTGGTCCAAGGCCAGCCCCGCCAGCTCGACACCGCCCACGCCACGGTTGAACCCTTCAACATGACCCTGGGCCAGAGGATCCTCCACATCCTCGCCCACCCCACCCTCGCCTACCTCCTCCTCCTCTTTGGCGTCGTCGCCATCTACTTCGAGCTCAGCAACCCCGGCGGCTACATCGCCGGCGCCCTGGGCGCCGTGGCCCTGATCCTGGCCATCATCGCCTTCCAGGTCATGCCTTTTCAGGCCGGGGCCCTGGTCCTGGTCTTCTTGGGGCTGGGGCTCATCGTGGCCGAAGCTTTCCTCCCTGCCGGTGGCGCCCTCGCCATCGGCGGCAGCATCGGGCTCATCGCCGGCGGTCTGCTCCTCTTCGACACCCCAGCCCTCACCTTCAAACCCTCCCCCTGGGCGGTGGTCAGCGTCGGCGTCGCCGCGGCCCTCATGGCCCTCCTCGCCGGCGTCCTCGTGGCGCGCACCCACCGCAGCGCGCCCGCCCTCGGACCCCATACCTTGATCGGCCGTCAAGCCAAGGTCCTGCAGCCCCTCCGCCCAGAGGGCAAGGTCAGCCTCGATGGGGAAATCTGGAATGCCCGCCTGGCCCAAGGCGAGGCTGGACAGGCAGCAAGCGTCACCATCGTCGCCGTCGAGGGGCTCACCCTCCACGTCGCCCCGCAAGATGAGCCGCCCCCACCGGAGACCTAGCAGGTGGCCCCGACCGTGAAAATAAACCCGAGAAGACTCGGCACCTCGCCGTTTCACTTTCACCTCCCACAAGGAGAGCGCCATGCCCGAGAGCCTGAGTGTCATTGTCGTCATCGTCGCCTTGGTCGGCTTCACCCTGATGTCGGCCATCCGAATTCTGCGAGAGTATGAGAGAGGCGTCGTCTTTCGCCTCGGAAGGGCGCTGCCCGAAACCAAGGGACCGGGCCTCATCTTGCTCATCCCCTTCATCGACAAAATGGAGCGCATCGACCTGCGCGTCATCACCATGGACGTCCCGACCCAGGACGTCATCACCCGCGACAACGTCTCGGTCAAAGTCAACGCCGTCATCTACTTCCGCGTCCTCGACGCCATGAAAGCCGTCTTGGTGGTCGAGCGCTTCTACGAAGCCACCAGTCAGCTCGCCCAGACCACCCTCCGCAGCGTCTGCGGTAGTGTCGAGTTGGACGAACTCTTGGCCGAGAGAGAGCGCATCAACATGCGCATCCAGGAGATCCTCGACAAGCAAACCGACCCCTGGGGCGTCAAGGTCAACCTGGTCGAGGTCAAACACATCGACCTCCCGCGGGAGATGCAACGCGCCATGGCCCGCCAGGCAGAGGCCGAACGCGAACGGCGCGCCAAAGTCATCGGCGCCGAGGGCGAATACCAAGCCGCCGAAAAGCTCACCGAAGCCAGCGAGATCATGGCCACCCAGCCCATGTCCCTGCAACTGCGCTATCTCCAAACCCTGGTCCAGATCGCCGCCGAAAACAATTCCACCACCATCTTCCCCATCCCCTTGGAGTTCCTCCAGCTCTTCGGCAACGCCCGGCCACCCGCCCAGCTCGCCGAGCAAGCCGCACGCGCGGCCAAGAAAGCCGCCAAGACCTCGGAGAGCGCAGCCCCAGCGGCGCAGGACACGGAAGAAGCCTAGGCGCAGAGCCACCGCCGCAACCCGGCGGCGCCCAGCATCCCCTGCTCCACGGCTCAGCAGGCGCACCGCTCACTCGGAAAAGTCCATCACCTCTGCGTCCGCGTCCGGCGTGCTGAACAACTGGATCGCCTGCGCCAGGTCGCGCCGCATACAGTCGTGGCAATCTCCCTTGTTGAAGGTCCCGCAACCGCGACGCGGCGCGTTGTGGTAGACCTCCACCACGGGCAAAGCGCGGGGATCACCGATCTCCATGATCTCCAAGAGCACCCGTCGCCGGTTCTTGCAGCCACGACCGTCGAGCAGTCGCAGTTCCAGCGCCGCTTGCTGCCAAGGTTCGAGCTGCGCGTAGCCGCCCTGCTCGTCGAGCATCGCCTTGATGCGGACACGCAGCGCGTTGTCTTCATTGAAACGCCCCGTGGTCGCCCGCTGCCATAGTCTGGCCACCACCGTCTCGGTCATGTTCCCCCGCAGCGCCTCCTCGGCCTGCGCCGACATCGCCTCGTCAGGCATGGAGAGCAAACCAACGAAAACGTCGACCAGATCCTGATCGTGCAGCGACGCCGGAACCACCCGGATCACCATGAGAGCCGTGCGCAAGGCCTCCTCTGCTTCCCCCGAACGCCACATGGCCTGCGCCATGAGCTTATGAAAAACCGGGTCGCCAGAGTACTGCTCAGCCACCGTCTCGAGCAGGGCCAAGGCCGCGCGCGGCTCATTCCCCATCAGCTCTACCGCCCGCCGCACCAGCTCGTCAGCCTTGATGAGCTCTGCCGTGTCTTGCCCGTGTACCAGCACCGGCGCGCCCAAATCCAAGCCCGAAGCCGCCACCGCCCCGCCCTGACCACCCTCCGTCGGCTCTCCCTCTGAATCGCTGAGCACCGCCACCAACACCGACAAAACCACCAACATGATCAGTAAGCCGAGGGCCAAAAAAACCACCACCTGCGGCCGCGACAACCCGGTGCGAGCCACCAGCCAGCTCAGCCCCTCTTCCAGCAAGCCCCTCTTGGCGCTGGGGCTCCGCCCGCTCAGCGGCGTAGCCCCCGTCGCCGGCACCGCTGCGGGCACCAGCAGCGAGTCAGCCGTACCGGCGGCGCCTGACTCGGCGACCGCCGCCGAGACCAGCGGCAAATCCACCGAAATCGGCACCTCGAGGTCGACGGAAATCCCCGCCGTATCCGACGGCTGCAAGGTCCCCACGGCCACACCGGCGTGCAAAGTCGGTAAGACCCCGGAGATCAGAGGGTTGAGCGTCTCGAACTCACCCGTCTGCTCGGTCACACCATGGAGAGCTTGATAGATCGGGTCCAAAGCGTCGAGCACCTGCCGCGCGTTCTGGAAGCGTTCGTCCGCCTTCTTGGCCAAGAGCCGCGCCAACACCTCATCCAACGCCTCGACCAGAGGCATCTCCGGAACCACGCTCGCCAGCGTCGGCGCCGGACGCGTGACGTGCATGTTCATGATGTGAAAGAGACTCTCGCCATCGAACGGTGGGTGCCCGACCAGGATCTCGAAGAGAATGATACCGACGGCATAAAGGTCGGCCCGATGATCGATGTCCGCCCCCACCGCCTGCTCAGGTGAGAGGTAATGCGGCGTCCCATATACCGTACCCGCCTTGGTCAACTTGATGGAGTCGCTGTCATCGAAGGCGACGCGGGCGATGCCAAAATCGAGGAGCTTGACGAAATCCGGTCCCGACTCGCGCTTGACCAAAAAAATGTTGTCCGGCTTGAGATCGCGATGCACGATCCCCATCTCGTGCGCCCGCACCAACGCCGAGAGCACTTGCCTGATGATATGGAGGCTGCGCCGCGGACTGAGGCGCCCGTCGCGTTCCAGCACCCCCGCCAGCGAGCTGCCCTCGAGAAACTCCATCACCAAAAAGAAAGCGCCATCACCAGCAGAGTCGAAGTCTGTCGCAGCGCACACGTTGGGGTGATCGATGTGGGCCGCCGCCTGCGCCTCGCGGCGAAAGCGCTCCAGCAACTCCGCGCTGCGCATCAACCCAGGGTGCAACAGCTTCAGGGCCACCACCTTCTTCATCAGCCGGTGCTGCGCCCGATACACCACCCCCATGGCTCCCTCGCCGATGGGATCCAGGATCTCGTAACGGTTCGCAATGACCGTCCCTGCCGGTAGAATTTCGACCTCTGCATCCATGCGCAGCGATGCCCCCTAATGGGATCGACCTCGTCATCTCTTACGAGCTACTCCGAACCAGCCCCCTGCTCCGCCGCCGCCGCCTCAGCCTTCCGCTCGGCGTGCGCCGCCCGCGCCATCAAGGCAAACTCACCCAAGGTCGCCACTCCAGCATCCCACGCGCTGATATCACTGCGATCCTTGGACAGCTCCAAAAGGCGCTCCATGTCCGCCGCCTCACCTTGGAAGGACAGACACAGCACAGCCAACAAGCGCTCGACCATGCGCGACCCGTTCAAATAATTGCGAATCTTGTCCAGGGGCACTTTGCCGCCCAACAACGTATCCATGGAACGGCAGTAGCTCTCGGCCTCCACCCAGAAGTACCGGCCCACGTCGAAAGAGCTCGCCAGGGGATGATCCTCCGGCAGGGCCAACGCCGCCGGATCATCAGGCAGACCGGTAAACACCAAGTCCACCGCCGGTGCCCGCATCTGCACCATCAAGTAGCGCACACACATCCAGCGCAAAAAACCCGAACGGTCGTCGCGCAACACCTTGCCGCAGACCACCCCACCCTCTTTGAGCTGCACATCCACGTAATAGGTGCGCAACAAGATGTCGCGCAGAATGTTCAAAGCGTCATTGCGATAGTCAGGATCCAGCATGATCTTCTCGGCCAGCGGAACCAAGAGAGGCGACTTGTTCTTCAAAAAGGGGTGGCCATAGATCTCAGCCAAGTTCGGATAGGCCTCCTCGGCGGCCGCGACGAAAAAACGCGCCAAAACTTCATCCATTTCCGGGAGGTTCAACGACTCCATCAGATGCAGCACCTCCAGGATCTTCTGCTGCACATGCAGGGAGGCTTCAGCACGCTGCGCTTCGGCCAGCTCGGCGAAGAGGCCGCGCAGTATCTTCTCGAAAACCGGAATCCCATCGGCCCCCACCTCCTCGAAGAGCTTCGACTGATCCACGTTCCCCACCCTGTCCAACGGGCACCAGAAATTGTCCCCATCCGCCCACTTCAGCAACAGCTCGTGCAGACGCGAACGCTGCGCTTCCGTCACCCCGGCATTCGCCAAGTAGTAAACTCCATCTTTGGCCCGCACATGCGTCCCAAAGGTCTCGCTATCGAGCAGCTTGTCCAGGCGCTTGATCATCTCATCGACCAGAGCCTCGCGCTCGCTCTCTGGCAGCTTCGGCATGATGGCCACCAAATTATTGGCCTCGCCGCGCTCAACCAGGATCTCCATCGCCTCTAGCTTCACCTCGGGGCTATTCTCGCCCAAGATGAACTCCTTCATCTTGGCCGCAGCGCGCCGATCCTTCGCCCACTTGCGCACGTCCTCTGGCGTCTTCTTGCAAGCGAACACCGTCACCGAGAGCAATAGCATAGAGATTAACAACCAAAACCCGCCACCCCGCGAGAACCTCATCGCAGCCTCCCTCCTCGTCAGACCTGGTCGCGCACCTCTTCAACTCGGGGGCCCTCGCTGCGGCCCGCGCCGCAGGTAAAAGTCCCCTGACAGCACACTACCAACCTGCGGGCTTTGCTGCAACGACGCGCCAAAGCACGGAGCGCATTGGCGCAAGCCACTGCCACCTTTGGATGATCACTCCCCCCAAAGGGCACGTAGCCAAGACACGCTTCCCGCCCTCCCGACTGACCGCACCCGCGCCGACAGCGCCGCAGAGCCACACGAGCCGCCCTGGCATGAACCCTGCTCAAGCCCCCCCTGCTGCGTCACCTGAGCGGCGCGTCTCCTCGCCATTACCCACCATCGAGGTCATGACCATGCTCCTCCTCACCTCCTCGACGCCACCCAAAGTTCGCTTGGCTTTCTACTTCATCAGTACCATCGCCGAGCTCGCCACCGCCATCTACCAAGCCCCCGGAGCACGCCACTCCTACGGACGCCTCCTCAACCTACCGCGTTTCGGCGTCATCACCCCCAAAGCCATCTTTCGTTCGGGCGAACCCCGGCGAGGGGCTCACTTTCGCCACCTGGAACAGCTCCGCATCCGCACCATCCTCTGCGTCAAACGCACCCCCATCGGTCCCAAACTCCGCGACTACGCCACCCAACACGCCATCCCCCTCCATCACATCGATCTCGGCCAACACCACATCCAACCCGACGCCGTCGCAGAGGCCCTCGCCATCCTCGACGATCCCGCCAATCACCCCATCCTCCTCCACTGCGACGGCGGACGCCATCGCGCCGGTGTCGTCGCCGCGGCCCTGCGCACCCACCAAGGCTGGAGCATCGACGCCATCGTCGCCGAGTACCTCTCCTTCGCGCGCCCAAGCCCCTTCTGGGATCACCTCGACTTCATCGCCACCTATGCCGCGCGCCACCGCCGCCGAGCCGAAGCTCACACCGACGGCCTCAGGGTCACCGTCCTGACTTAGCTCTTCGCGCCGCCCCCGGCTTCGACCTTGCTCGCCTTCACCCCACTCTTGAACAGCAGGGCGTAGACATCGCGGTAGGTCTCCACATGGTGAAAAGTCAGCCCCTCGCGGATGTGCTCGGGGATCTCAAGCACGTCCTTGCGATTGCGCTCGGCCAAGATGATGGTCCGCGCCCCAGCGCGCTTGGCAGCCGTGACCTTCTCTTTGATACCGCCCACGGGCAACACGTTGCCCGTCAGCGTGATCTCACCGGTCATGGCCAGACGCGCCGGCAGCGACTGACCCAACAACAGTGACAGCAGCGAGCTCACGATGGTGATCCCCGCCGAGGGGCCGTCTTTGGGAACGCCACCCGCGGGAAAGTGGACATGGTAGTCCATCTTCTGGAACGCCAGGGGATCGATGGAAAAATACTGCATATTGGCCCGCACATAGCTGAAGGCCGTCTGGGCAGACTCGGACATCACCTCCCCGAGCTGACCCGTCAGCTTGAGCTGATCTCGGCCCGGCATCCGGGTCGTCTCGATGAAGAGCACCTCACCGCCGAACTGGGTCCACGCCAGACCCACGGCAATACCCGGCGCCTGGCCCCGGCTGATCACCTCATCCTCATACTGCGGCGGCCCCAAAAACACCGGCAAGTTGGCGATGGTCACCCGCTCACCTTCACTCTCGCCTTTGGCCACCCGCGTCGCGATCTTCCGACAAACCTTGGCGATCTGCCGCTCCAAGTTGCGCACCCCCGCTTCCCGGGTGTACTCGCGCACGATGCGCCGCAGCACACCCTCCGAAAAGGTCACCTGCTTGCGCGTCAGACCGTGCTCCTTGATCTGCTTGGGCACCAAGTGGCGACGCGCGATCTGGTGCTTCTCCTCATCGATGTAGCCCGCCAACTCGATGACCTCCATCCGATCCAACAACGGCCGAGGAATCGTGCTCGCGTTGTTGGCCGTGGCGATGAACATCACCTCCGAGAGATCGAAAGGAACATCGATGTAGTGGTCCAAAAAACTGTCGTTCTGCGCCGGGTCCAAGACCTCCAACATGGCGCTCGAAGGATCCCCGCGCCAGTCCGAAGCCAGCTTGTCGATCTCATCCAAAATGAACACCGGGTTGCGCACCCCACAGCGCTTCATCCCCTGGAGGATCTTGCCAGGCATGGCGCCGATATAGGTGCGCCGGTGCCCCTTGATCTCTGCCTCGTCACGCAACCCGCCCAGAGACAAGCCGTAAAACTTGCGCCCCAGGGCGTTGTTGATCGAACGGGCCAGGCTCGTCTTGCCCACCCCCGGAGGACCCAAGAAACAGATGATCTGTCCCTGGTGATCCGGTTTGAGCCGCTTCACCGCCAGAAACTCGATGATCCGCGCCTTGATATCTTCCAAGCCGTAGTGATCCCGCTGCAAAACCCGCTCGGCGTGCGTCAGATCCAGGTTGTCTTTCGTCGTCGCCGACCACGGCAGGTCGCACAGCCAGTCCAAGTACGTCCGGATCATGTTGTATTCCGCCGCATCTGGCGTCAACAACCGCAACCGCTCCAACTGCTCTTCCGCCCGCTTGCGCGCCTCCTCGCTCATCCCAGCCGCCGAAATGCGCGACGCATATTCCTCGATGTTCAGCCCCTTCTCATCCCGCTCCTCACCCAGCTCACGCCGAATCACCTTGAGCTGCTCCCGCAGGAAAAACTCCCGCTGACTCTCCTCGATCTTCTCCCGGATCTGCTCGTGGATCTTCTGCCCCAACTCGATCAGGTCCATCTCCCGCACCAAGTGGGTGTAGACCGCCTCCAAGCGCTCACGCACGTCGGCCATCTCCAATATCCGCTGCTTCACCTCCAGCGATAAGGGAAAATGCGCCGCCACCATGTCCGTCAGACGCCCTGGGCTGTCCACCGTCACCAGGTTCGCCAACAACTCCTTGGGCAAGGATGGGTTCAACCCCACCAAATCACCCAACGAACGCTGAATGTTGCGCCACAGAGCCTGCGCCTCGTCAGAGTCGTCGAAGCGCTCCTTCACATAGGCCACCTCCGCGATGAGGCGATCGCTCCGCAAAAAGGCCACCACCTCCATCCGCTGCAGGGCATGCACCAGCATCGTGTAGCTGTTGTCAGGCATCCGCGCGATGCGCATGATCCGCCCCACACAACCCACACCATACAGGTCATCTGGCTTGGGGTTCTCTACGCTCGGATGGCGACACAACAAAAACCCCAAATAGTCATTGTGCGCCTGAGAACGCTTCACCACGTCCAACATCGGACCCGCCGGCACCGCGATGGGCACCATCATCTCCGGAAAGAGCACCGTCTGCTTGAGGGGGTAGATGAAGACCCGCTGCGGAAGCTCACCATCCTGCAACGCCCCCGTGGACTCCAATGACTCAGCGTTCAACTCGCCCATCTCAGCCATTCCATCTGGTGCGTCTCTCCTCCACCGAACACCAACCCCGGCCGACGAGAACACGCGTGCCCTGTGGCCATCGCCCGCGCCTGACCACCCCCGCGTTGTATACCAATCAAAGCGTGATGCAAGCTGGCCCGGAGGCACCTTTCAACCACCGCCGCGCACCCCCGCCCCATCACGCCAAGGGCGTGCTTCCACCATCCCATTGGCGTGCGCGCTGTACCAGCGCCCGTGGTCCCAAAGCAGCCATCCGCCACAACAGCAACCCGGCGATCAGCGCCAACGCCACCTGGCCCAGCCAAGAGGGCAACGTCGCCACCGACCCCCAGCCCCCCTGCCACCAGCGCTCCAAAGCCCAAGCACTGCCCAACGCCACCGCCACCACCACAGCCACCTGCTGCAGCGCCACCCGAGCCCCTCGTCGCACCCACAGCGTGCGCCACCCACCTGCGCCCAACGACGTCGCCGCCACGGAAAACGCAAACCCTGCCCCCAGCGGCGCACCCCGCTCCACCAACACCAACATCCCAAAGACCGCTGCCACCGGCGACATCGGGATGATCAGCCCCGCCACCGTAAACAGAAAAACCACCGGCCAACCCCAACTCGGCACCCATTCACCCGCAGGAAAGCCCCCCAACAACACCGCCGCCCCAATCAGCGCCATCACCAACCACGGCAAGGTGCCATCCAGCCAATAGCGCAGCGGCGCCTCCGGGTGCTCACAACCGCTGGCCTCCCCCCGCTCGCGCCACAACACCCAACCCAAAGGCAACAGCCACAGCACAGCGCGCCACAGCGCCAGCTCCACCCCAAAGACCACCACCGTCAGCAGGGTCGCCTCCACGCTCCAGCTCCCCGCGGCCAAACGCCATCCCGAGGGAGCCTGCCCCGGCAACGCGTGCCCACCCAACCAACCGAGCAAACCCGCCTTCCACCGCGGACAACGGCGACATGCCCCCGCGCCATCCCCGCGCCTCGCCAACCGCCAGCGCCCCACCAACGACAGCACCACCAACGCCGCCGCCAACCACCACGGCGCAACCTGCTCAGCCAAGGACCACACCATCGCCAACTGCTTGTCAGCGAAACCCTCACCGATCACCACCACCAAGGTCGCCGTGCCCACCAGCGCCCCCAACAACGCGGCCCAGCGACCAGAACGACCCGGCGCCGCCGGCGCCTCGTGATGCAACAACACGTGAAGCAACATCCCCGCGATCAGCGCCTGCAACACCACCAGGCCGTGGGCGCCCATCCCGTGCAGCGCGTGCTCACCCGCCCAAAAGCCCGCCACCGTCGCCAGTGCCATCACCCCAGCCAACGCAAAGGCACGCCGGCTCCCCCACACCGGCACCACCATCCAACCCAAAAACACACCCACCGGCAGCCGGTGCAACAGCACTCCCATGGCCAACACATGCCCCGCCTCATCGTGCCCGTGCCCATGACCGTGGTCATGCCCGCCCAGGGCCAACGCCATCCCGTCCAGCAGCGCATGCCCAGCCAAACCCACGAACACCGCCACCATGAACAGCGTCGCCACCCAATCGTGGCCAGGCCGCGCTCCCGCAACCGGCGCCTCATCTCGAAAGCCGTGGCGATGACCACGCTCACTTAGCGCATGAAAAACAAAAGGCAAACCACCACCGACCAGCACCGCCAGCAGCGCCGCCACACCACCGCGCTCGATGCTGTGCGGCACCAGGTGCAACACCACCAGCCCGCCCACCGAGAACAACACGAAGGCATCCAAGGCAGCCAACACCGCAGGCCGCTGCCGGACCAGGGGAAAGACCCCCACACCCACCAACAAGGCCACTATACTCAGCCACAACATCCACATGGGCTTCCCATCTCCAGCCGCCACGGCCGCCTGGCTCTATTAACTGCAATCACCTCGCAAACGCAACGACTTTGCAAAACGCCCGTCTTCCCATACGGCCCCCCCGCCCCCACGGCCCACCCCCTCCCCCCAAAAGATGCCAACCCACCCCAAAGTCCTACAATGAACCCGCGCACCAACGCGGCCCACCGCGCCAGGACACGAACATGCACCCCAACGCCACGACCACTACACTCCTCACGCTCATCCTCCTCCACCTCGGCACCTGGGCCTGCCAAGAGCCACGCCCCGTCCACCCCGAGGACCCCAGCGCCATCGCCAACGCCACCGAGGCAGCCCCCACCACCCTCCACACCAACCCCAGCCCGCACTCACGCCGCAACCTCAGCCTCCCCCGCGCCCCAGGCACCATCCGCATCGCCGTCGTCTCCGATCTCAACGCCTCATACGGCTCCCTCAGCTACGGCGAAGATGTCCACCGCGCCGTCGACCGACTCATCGAGCTCGACCCTGACCTCGTCTTGAGCACCGGCGACATGGTCGCAGGCCAAGCACCGGGACTCGACTACCACGGCATGTGGCGAGCTTTTCATCACAGCGTCACCGACCGACTCGCCAGCGCTGGCATCCCCCTCGCCGTGAGCCCCGGCAACCACGACGCCTCTGCCTTCCCCCACTACGCCAACGAACGCCAACACTACCAATCGGCATGGCGCGATCGCCGCCCCGACCTCCACATCATCGGCGACGCCTACCCCTTCCAATACGCTTTCCTCTTCCGCGGGATCCTCTTCGTCTCCCTCGATCTCACCCTCCCATGGCACCTCCCTGTGGAGCAGTTGACCTGGCTCGACCAGACCCTCCAAGCCCACGCCGAGGTGCCTGTCAAAATCGTCTTTGGCCACCTGCCCCTCTACCCCGTCGCCCGCTACAAAGAAGCGGAAGTCGTCGGCGACCCGCGCCTCGAGGACCTCCTCCAGAGACACCGCGTCACCCTCTACCTCTCGGGCCATCACCACGCCTACTACCCAGCCCGCCGCGGCGAGCTCCGCTTGGTCGCCGTCGGCTGCCTCGGCAATGGCGTGCGCCCCCTCATCAGTGGCCACCCCTCCCAGCGCTCCTTCGTCCTCATCGAGGCCACCCCACAAAACATCCTCAGCGTCGAGGCCTTGGTCGCGCCGCACTTCTCCCACGTCATCGATCGCGCCACCCTCCCGAGCAGCATCGGCTACGGCCCCTTCCGCCTCGATCGCGACGACGTCGGCGCCCCCCGCTTCCTCCTCAATGCCCTCGAAAACCAGGCCTACCAGCAGGCACGCCCCCCTAGCCTCGCCGCCGCCAACCGCGTCGACGCCCTGCCCCCCCTGCTCCCTCTCGAGAGCCTCACCCCTGGGCCAACGCAAAGCAGCGACCACCGCCGCACCCTCACCTACGCCACCCACATGGGTCTGCTCATGGTGCGCCTGGGCACCAGCAGCAACGAGCAGAGCCCTTAGACCATCCTTAGTCTAAGGGCGCCACCTAGAGCCTCCTTCGGGATCCACGTCCGCGAGAGCCTCAGCCTTCCTCGCTCGCGCTACCCTTGCTGCGCAAACCCTCGGGCATCAGATCCCCCAAGGTCGTCCGCGCTTCTTCAGCCGGTTGATAGCTCGCGTCAAAGTCCTCCGCCTCGAAGGGCTGCGCCTTGAGGGAGAGCCCAATGCGCCGCTTTTCCTTGTCGAAGGTCTGCACCACCGCATCCAGACTCTGCCCGATCTGCACCACCTCGGACACCTCTTGCACCCGCTCGTCAGAGAGCTCCGAGATGTGGATCAACCCCTCGATCCCGGGCATCAACTCGACGAACGCGCCAAACTTGGCCAAGCGCTTCACCGTCACTTCCAGGCGCGTCCCCGGCTTGGCCACCTTCCGGGCCGCCTCCCAGGGATCCTCCGTGAGCTGCTTGATGCCCAGCGCGGCTTTGCCCGCCTCTGGGTCGATCTCCAGCAGCACCGCCTCCACTTCTTGGCCCTTGCTGAAACGCTCGCCCAGCTTGTCCACCCGCTCCCCCCAAGCGATGTCGCTGGCGTGAATCAGACCGTCCAAGCCCTCTTCCAGGGTAACGAAAACACCAAAGTCGGCAATGCGGGCCACCTTGGTCATCAACTTCTCGCCAATCTTGACCCGCTCCGCCAACTTCAGCCAGGGGTTCTCGGCCACCTGCTTGATGCTGAGCTTGATGCGCCGCTCTTCCACCTCGATGGCGATGATCTTGACCTCCACCTCCTGCCCCAGCTTGAGCGCTTGCCTGGGGTGGGTCACCCGCTCCGTCCAGGAAATCTCCGAGTTGTGCACCATCCCCTCGACCCCAGGTGCCAACTCGACGAAGGCACCGAAGTTGGCCAGGGTGATCACCTTGCCCGTCGTCAGCGCGCCGACCTGCAGCTTATCCACCTCCGCTTGCCAAGGATCATCGAGAACCTGCTTGTGTCCCAGGCCGATCTTGCCCTTCTCCGCATCGTACTCGATGATCTGAACCTTGAGCGTATCACCGGGCTTGAACATCTCTGCCGGCTGGGCCCGCGACCAGCTCAGGTTGGAGCGGTGTACCAAGCCCTCCACCCCACAACCAATGTCCACGAAGAGGCCGTAAGGCATCACCCGCCGCACCACACCGTGATGGGTCTGCCCCACCTCCAGCCCCGCCACGAAAGCGTCCCGGTTCTCCGCCTGCCCCGCTTCGAGGATCGAGCGCCGACTCAGGATCAAGTTGGCGTCCCGAGGGTCGAACTTGACGATGGCGAACTCCTCCTCCCGACCCACGAAGCCTGCCAAATCCTCAACGTCGTGCAAGTCGATCTGGCGCCGAGGCACGAAACCGCGCACCCCCACATCCACTACCAAGCCGCCGTCGTTGACCGCCACCACCTTGCCCTTGATCCTCTCCCCCGTCCGGGCCAGACGCTCTAGCTTGCCCCAAAGCATCAAAGCCTGGGCCTTGGCCAACGATGCCCCCCAGTAACCCTTGACTTGACGCTCCACCAGCAGCGTGAACTCCGCCCCGACCTCAGGCGCCTCGGCCAACTCCTCCCGCATGACCAGCGCCTTCTGACCTTCCTCCAGCGCAAAGAGCCAACCGTTCTTCGCCTCCTCCAGGTAAGTCGCCCGCAGCACGGCGTTGTTGAAGCGCTCCAGAGGGTTGATCACCTCCGGCACTTCTTGCTCGGCAATCTCGCGCAAGGACAGCGTCTGATTCTCACTCTCGTCGACATCCGCCGTCGCTTCGCTCTCTGGCGTCACCTCGAGCTCACTCACACCTTTCTCTTCTGTCATGACTCGCTCTTTGCGGGGAGGTCCCCTGAATTAGCCCGTAGTTCCCTCGAGGCGCAGTACAGAATGCCGTGGCTACGGGGGCCACCGCGTCCATGAACCTGCACCGGGCACGTGCCCGACACCCTGCGCCCAAACTCCATACCCAACATCCAGCAACATGACAAGCACGGCACGGCCCGCTGGCACTGACCGCTAAAGGCCATACCCCCAAAGACCCACTCCTCACGCCCATTGCCAGCCGGCCTATTGCAGTCATCCCAGCATCGGCACTACAATGAGCCACCATTGTGTCTCGCGTCGCGCTATCGCCGTGCGACCTACCCGTCAATTGCCAGACCAGAGAGTACCAAGATGTCAGTCTCACGCCTTTTGCCCTTCTCTTTCCTCCTTGTCCTCACCCTGGCCTGTGCCTCGGACCCCGCCATTGATCCACCCTGCACGGGACCCGACTGTGACATCACCGCAGACATCACCGAAGAAATCTGCACCCCCAACGCCTGCGGCGGCTGCCTCACCCTCAGCCAGCATCCCGGCGAGTCTTGCGGGGACTGCGGCGTCCTCACCTGTGAAGGCGAGGACGCCCTGCGCTGTGAGGACCCGGGTAAGAACGCCTGCGGCGGCTGCACCGCCCTCCAGAACTCCCTCGGCGGCACCTGTGGCCACTGCGGCACCTACGTCTGCGACGGCCTCGACGCCCTCGACTGTGACGAAAAGCCCAACTCCTGTGGCGGCTGCTCGGTCCTGGCCGGCGTCAAAGACGAAAGCTGCGGCGAATGCGACAAAGGCAAGTGGGTGTGTATCAGTGAAAACAGCATCGTCTGTGAGGGCGACATCGTCAACGAATGCGGGGGCTGTACCGTCCTGAGCAACACCGTGGGCCGCGCCTGCGGCACCTGCGGCGGTGGCCGCTACGAATGTGACGGCCAAGACGCCGTCATCTGCGCCGGCGAAAACGAAACCAACGAATGCGGGGGCTGTGCCGTGCTCCAAGGCACCATCGGCGACCCCTGCGGCCTCTGCCTCAGCGGCACCCTCGCCTGCAACCCCAGCGGCTCGGCCCTCATGTGCGTCGGCGCCGTCACCGAATGCGATCCCTGCAACCCCGTCGGCGGCGCCGATGGCAACGAAACCCTCGCCACGGCCCGCAACCTCGGCTCCTTCGCCGACACCAACAACGCCTGGATCACCCACTCCGACGCCCTGCACAACAGCCAAGACGTCGACGTCTTCCGCGCCCATGTCAACGACACCTTCTGGGGCAACATGGAGCTCATCGCCGGCCTGCGCAACCTCGACGCCAACCTCGACCTCTGCGTTTACTGGACCCGTGACGACGGCAAGACCGTCACCCTCGAGTGCCCTGACGCCGAGCCCATCACCAAAAACGGCATCAAAGGCTGCTGTAGCCGCAACCTCGGCACCACTGACGAGACGGTCACCGTCGTCGACAAAACCGCTGCCCCTGGCGGTCATGACTCGGGCACCATCTACTACGAAATCTTCACCGGTGAGAGCGGCCTCGGTTGCCAACACTATGACCTGGTGTTCCGCTTCTAACGCCCACGCCGCGCCTCCCCTCTCTCGTGAACGCGGCGGCGTGCCCTCATCCACTCCCAACCCCGGCCGCAGCCTGTGCTGCCGGGACTTGCTTCACAAAGGACAAGCGCCATGTTCTCTCTGCCCGTCTCCTTCACCGACCTCAAACAGGCGCTGGCCGAGTACCGCACCCTCATCTGCGTCGGAACCAAAGCCAATCTGAGCGCGCCAGCCTTCGCCCAAGCGCTGCCGCCACAAAGCCAGGCCCTCTGGCCACAGCTCCTCGACACCCTCGCCGCCAACAACAGTGACGGCGATGCCCAAAGCACCTGGCTCCCCCATGACGATGGCACCTTGGTAAAACTCATCGTCATCGCCTTGCCGACGGAGCTCTCCCGTAACAACACCGCCTCTGGTGCCATCGCCCTCGCCGACCTCCTCAAAGGAAAAATCACCCCAGCCACCACCACCTCGCTCTTGGTGGCCATCTCCAACCCTGACCACCACCTCAGCCTGTGCACCGCCATCGCCAAGAGCCTGCCCCCGCTCTTCAACCAGAAGAGCAACAGCGGCACCGACGAAGGACACCTCTCCGTGGCCTTCGTCCCCTTGGGCGACACACCCCAGCCCGACCTCCAGCGATGCCTGCATCTCACCGAAGGCATCCGCACCTGCGCCAGCCTCGTCGACATGCCGCCCAACCTCCTCGACACGGATCACTTCGTCGACATCCTCGTCCGTTGGGCCACGCAGCTCGGCTGCCAACTCGAAGTCGTGCGCGGCGAGGACCTACAGCGCCGCGCCTTCGGCGGCATCTGGCACGTCGGCCGAACCGCCCCCAAAGGGCCGGCCTTGGTCCGACTCTCCTACACCCCAGTCAACGCCAACACCACCTGCGCTTGGATCGGCAAAGGCATCGTCTATGACACCGGGGGCCTCAGCCTCAAAGAAAAATCCACCATGCCCTCCATGAAAGGCGACATGGCCGGAGCAGCAGCGGTCCTCGGCGCGCTCATCGCCGCCGTCAAGTGCCGCGTCCCCGTAACCATTCACGCCTTCTTCTGCCTCGCCGAAAACGCCATCGGGCCCCAAGCCCTCAAGCCCGATGACATCATCACCCTCTTCTCCGGTAAAACCGTCGAAATCAACAACACCGACGCCGAAGGCCGCCTGGTACTTGCCGATGGCCTGGCCTACGCCACCCAAGTCTTCAACCCAGACCTCGCCATCGACATCGCCACCCTCACGGGCGCGCAGCTCGTCGCCACGGGCAAACGTCACGCAGGCATCCTCGCCAACAGCGCCGCCCTCGAAGCAAGAGCGGTGCAAGCTGGCTTGCACACAGGTGATCTCGTCTTCCCCATGCTCTATTGCCCCGAGCTCTTGCGCAGCGAGTTCAAGAGCAAAGTGGCCGACATGAAAAACTCCGTCAAAGACCGCATGAACGCCCAGTCATCCTGCGCCGGGCACTTCATCGGCGAGCACCTCGGCACCTACCAAGGACAGTGGCTCCATGTCGACATCGCTGGACCGGCTTGGGCAGAGGATCGTGGCACCGGCTTCGGCGTCGCCTTGCTCTTCGACTTGCTCTTCAACCACTGACCGCCCTCGCCACCGACCACGACATGCGCCGCATCTTCCTACCCCTTCTCTTGCCCATCCTCTCTCTCTGTGCGGCCTGCTATCAGGGCGATCTCGGCGAGAGCTGTTCAGCCGAGCACGACTGCGCTTGGGGCCTGCGCTGCTTCACCCTGCCCACCACCAGCCTCTGTGCCGTGCGCTGCGCTGACACCTGTGAGAACGGGGTCTGCCTCCAATCCAGCCGCGGGGCCATTTGCATGGCTCCCTGCAAAAATGACCGATGCACCAACCCCGATCTGCGCTGCCACGCCAGTCAGAGCGATCCTGAACGCAAGGGCTGCTGGACCTCCGATCCCCTCCTCGACCTCATCGATCCCCAGGGCCCCGTCCCTGAAGGACCAGGACGCGTCGAAATCGCTGAAGTCCGCATCGGCGAAGATGAAAACAAGGATCAGCGCATCAACCCAGGGGAGAAGGTGACCCTGCTCTTCTATCTGCACAACCCTGGCCAGGAGCCCATCACCGCCCGCTACGGCGAGGGGCGCTCCAGCGAGTTCATCCAGATCACGCGTTGCAGCAGCGGTGACAACTACCTCTGCTCCGTCGCCGACGGGCAGTGCACTTGTGCGGCCCATGCCACCCAACAACGCCTCGACGGCGGCGAAAGTGCAGCCTCACCCATCCTCCGCCTGAGAGTCACCCTCGCCCCCAACACCCCCACGGGCACCCTCCCCTTCCCCTTGACCATCATGACCGACGCTGGTCCACAGGAACGCGTCGCCGACCTCACCATTGAAACGCCTGATGTCGATCTGCAGCTCGTCGAAACCCGCATCCTGGCCGACAGCTCTAGTGACCGCAACCGGGACGACCGCGTGAACCCCGGTGAGCGCATTCGCCTCGACGTCGCCATCGCCAACCGCGGCACCGCCTCCGCCCTGGGGCTCCTCCCCGCCTTTGACCTCCCACCCGGCCTCACCCCAGTTCAGTGCCACGGCTGGAACTACCTCTGCCCCACCGCCACCGAACAGAGCTGCGCCTGTAGCTCCTACGGCTCAGCCATTCACCCCGGCGAAGAAGCCACCGTCGCCAGAGTGGATTTTCGCGTCGCCCAAGACCTCGCCACCGGCACCTATCCCATCGACCTCACCCTCACCGATGCCTTCGGCCAGGTGCACTCGGTCGAAGTCCCCGTCGAGGTCGCCCATGCCGACGGCAACCTCACCGTCGACGAGGTGCGCATCGTCCGCAACAACATCGTCGTCAACGCTCTCAACCCTGGCGACACGGCCAGGGTCCACTTCTTCGTCGGCAACAGCGGCACGGCAACCGTCGTCGATCCCTGGGGTCAAGCCACCGTCACGAGCAACCTCATTCTCAACCGCTGCCAGACCTACACCTACTCCTGCACCAGTGAAACGAGCCAAACCTGTTCCTGCGCCCAAACCAGTAAACAAGTCATCCCACCCAACGAAATCGCCACTGACTCCCTCATCTCCCTCGACCTCCGCGTCGATCCCGCCTCCAGCCCGCCCTACACCATCGACCTCCTCTTCACCGACGCCTTGGGCTACACCTGGGCCTTCACCCATCCCCTTGAAGTCAACCCGTGAAAGCACATCAAGCCATCCCCCTGGCCCTCGCCCTCGCCCTGACCCAAGCCTGTTACGCCATCACCGGACAAACGGAACTCACCGTCATCGAGCGCGTCGAGAAGGGACCCGTCACCCGCAGCGTCGACCCCCAGGTCCTAGAACAACGCCTCGAGGTCCGCGCGGCGCAGGCAGACCATCTCTTGACCATCGCCTTCTTCACCCTCGACCTCTGTGATGAGCTCCTCAGCTACGACGTGCGCATCCACCGCACCACCCATAAGACGCTCCCTGACTCACACTGGATCGTCGCCGCCACGGCCGTGGCCACCCTCGCCGCAGGGATCACCACCCTCGCCATCGGACTCGACAAGCGCGCCACCGGAGAGGGGCGCGACCTCGGCACACCCGCGCAAGAACGCGACTACGACCTCGGCTTCGTCCTCACCGGCGTGGGCGCCGCCCTCACCGCCGCTGGCGGCCTACTCACCATCTCCGAGGTCGCTGACCTCCTCTACCAGATGGACAGTGAAGGCTACACCAGCCCAACCCTTCAGATGGAACGAGGCGAGCGCGTGACCTGCGGTGAGCACCCGCTCCCCAACATCGCCTTCTCCCTCTCCTCGGCCCAGGGGCGCGTCCACCTCCACGCCAACTCCCAAGGCCTGGCCACCTTGCCCCTCGACGCTGCGCCCCTGAGCACCATCATCAGCCCCGGCACCCAACACATCGAGCTGAGCTGTGAGCGCTGCGAGAGCACCCTCATCGAGATCAACGCCCCGTAGCTAGCCAAACGCCCTCAGCTTCACTTGTATTCCATCGCTGGCCATGTAGGATGGTCGTGTGAGCCATTCACACGCGCAGGTGCTATAAAACTTGCTCCCTCACGCTTCGCGACGGGGTACATCTGATGAGAAGACCACTCTCTTGCCGTGTTGCCATCCTCTTGTGTGCTGCAGGCATCGTCTTCGCCGGCTGTGACGAGACGAGCAGCCTCACCCCCAAGTCACCGGCTGACGCCGAGGATCTCGCCCAAGACCACCAACAACCTCCAGAGGTCACCACCCCTGACATCCCCCCGCCCCCAGATCTCGAGGACACCCTTCCCAGCGACACCCCACAGGAAGTCACCGAACCCGATCTCACCGATACCCAGCCGCCGCCCGATGTGCCCGCCGACCTCCCCAAAGTCGACACCGACGGCGACACCATCCCCGACGACGATGAGGTCAACATCTACGGTACGGATCCCCTCAACCCCGACACCGATGGCGACACCATCCCCGATGGCTTGGAGCTCACCCTGGGCACGGACCCCCTCAACCCCGACACCGACGGCGACACCATCCCCGACGGCCGCGAGGTCAGCCTGGGCCTCGACCCCCTCAACCCCGACACCGACGGCGACGGCATCCTCGACGGACTCGAGCTCATCATCGACACCGATCCCCTGGTGCCAGACGCCCCTTGCGCCATGCGCCGCTTCGACGCGGGCATCGTCGAAAAACCCATCGACATCATCTTCGTCATCGATAACTCGGGCTCCATGAGCCTGGAAATCACCACCGTCCAGAACAACATCAACGTCAACTTCGCCCAAATCATCGAAGCCGCCGACGTCGACTACCAGGTCATCATGGTCTCCCGCCACGGCGCCGCTTCCTCCAACCGCATCTGCGTCGGTACCCCCCTGAGCGGCACCACCTGCTCCCCTGTCCCCGCCCAGCCGGTCAACACCGACCGCTTCAAGCACTACAGCGTCCACATCGCCAGCACGGACTCCTTCGCCAAAATCCTCAACACCTACAACGTGGCCGACGAATTCAACCTGGCCCCCAACGGCTGGCAAGGCTGGCTCCGCCCCGAGGCCGTCAAGATCTTCGTCGAAGTCACCGACGATGGCACCCGCACCTACACCGCCGAAACCTTCGACGAAGCCCTCCTCGCCCTGAATCCACCCCACTTTGGGCGCCCGGGCGAGCGCAACTACATCTGGCATAGCATCATCGGCATCGCCGAAAATGACCCGCCCAGCGCCGCCTACCTCCCCCAGGACCCCTTCGTCGAAAGCCGCTGCAGCACCGCTGCCAGTGGCGGCGTCGCCCTGGAATATCAAAAACTCAGCAAACTCACCCAAGGACTGCGCTTCCCCGTCTGCTACACCCAAGGCTACGACGCTGTCTTCACTGCCATCGCCCAAGGTGCCGTGGCCGAAGCCAAGCTGAGCTGCGAGCTGCGCATCCCCACCCCACCGCCCGATGAGGCCGTCGACCCCTACGCCGTCGCCCTCCAGTACGCCCCATCGGACCAGCCCGACACCACCGTGCCCATCACCCGCGTCGCCTCCCTCGATGCCTGTACCGACACGGGCTTCTACTTCGATGGCGCCGAAATCCACCTCTGCCCCGCCATCTGCGACGTCGTCCTCGCCGATGACTTTGGCTCCCTCGAGGTCCTGGCGGGCTGCCCCATCCCCTGCGATCCCAACTCGCCCGAAATCTGTGACGATGGCATCGACAACGACTGCGATGGCTACATCGACTGGGAAGACTGGGACTGCATCATCAACTAGCGCCCGGCGGCCAAAGAGGCCGCGCCCCCTCTGCCATCGGCGCACAAGCCCAGCGCACAGCAGGGGCAAACCGGGCTGCCAGGCTTTGGCCCAGCACATCGTCCGCGCTACCTCTAGCAGCCCCGTCGCGGCCCATGGTGGCTGACCCGGACCGCTTTTCTCTGGCAACCGCGCACGCCATGACAAGGCCTGCACCCGCCGGCGGCCCAGAGACGAACCCCACGTCTCTGCGCCCAGCCGCACTCAGACCGCCGGGCCCAAACGCATCCCCCCACCGCTGCAACCACGGCCGTGGCGGACGCATCACCCGCACCGGCCGCCAACCCCTGCCCCGGGTGCGCTGAGCACAACGACGAACGCAGCGCAACAAACCACGCGCCGGTGGATCCAGCAAAATGACAAAGGGCCCGCCATGGCGGGCACGCAAACGCGGGGGCTAGCAAGTCACCCCCAATGGGCCAACAGAGCGCTCAACAATCCTCGTCGACCCGGCCGTCACAGTTGTCGTCGATGCCGTTGTCGCAAATCTCTTCAGCCTTGGGGTAAGCAGCCGTGTTCTCACCCATGGCGTTGCGGCACATATCCACCGAACCGTCTTCGGCACAGACCTCAACGCCCAGGCACGGACACTGCGCCGCCGGAAGCGGCGTCGGCGAACCAAAGTAGACACAGGTGAAGTTGATATCCCCCTGGCTGCTGCACACCGCGCCGGCATCGCAGGTCGGGCAACCCTCGTCGATCTCACCGTCGCAGTCATTGTCGAGGCCATCGCAGAGTGCCGGGTTGGCCAGGCCATCTTCATCCTGCACGAACTTGGGTCCCCATGGGCAATCCGGACCGGGGCAACCGTCGAAGCAGCTCGCCGGGCTCCAGTTGCCGCCTTCACAGATCTGACTCGGCGACACCTCGGCACAGACCCCCTTGGTCGGGTTCTGCGGCGTCATCAGGAAACATACCTGCTCCAGAGGTCGGTACTCGCCGTCAAGCCCCTTCACCTGGTCGGCGTAGGTGTCGCAGTTGTCGTCCTTGCCGTTGCACACCTCCTTCGCCCCAGGATGGACCTGAGGGTCGTTGTCGTCGCAATCGGGCGGGTTGTCCGGCGTGAAGGAGCAGTCCGGCCCAACGAAATAATTGTCCTTGTCGTTGTCGAAGCACTCACCCAGAGGCCGCACGCAAAAACCCTCGATGCAGGTGAAGCGGTTGAGGCAATCCTCGTCGCGTTCACAGACAAAGACGCCCGCCTCTTCCAAGTCGACGTCTTCAACCATGCACGCCGCACCGATCCCCAAAAACACAATCCCAGCCACTATCACCAGGCGTATCGTCGAAATTTGACCCATGGCTCTCCGCCTCGACTCCTGTTGCGGCTACCCGCAGTTTTCTGAAACGCGCAAAAATTCCAATAACCCTTCGGGTGTCGCCACCACACGGTGCGCCCCGCTCGCATAAAGCTCTTCTGCTGCGCGAAAGCCCCAGCTCACGCCCACGGCACACATGGCGGCCGCTCGCGCCGTCTCCATGTCTGTCGATGAATCACCCACAAAAAACATCTCCCTGCTCGTCAAGCCCAAGGACGCCGCAATATGCAACGCCCCCGCAGGATCTGGCTTGTCGGCAAAGCCAGCCTCGGCACCAAGAACCATCGCAAATTTTCCCCGGATACACAAGTTATCCAACAGCGCCTCCGCCCATTCTTGTGGCTTGTTCGTATGCACCGCACAGAGCAGACCGCGCGCCCTCAGCGCCGACAACACCTCCACGACGCCGGGATACAACACCGAAGACCGATGCCCCCGCGCCGCATAAGCCCGCCTATAGCTCGCCACCAGCTCCGCCAAGCCCTCACCCCTCACCCCCGGCGCCGCCCGCTCGAGCAGCCGCACCACCCCGTTGCCGACAAAGGCACGATAGGCCGCCGTCTCATGCGCCGGCCAACCCGCCTGCGCCAACACCGCGTTGGCCGCCCCAGCAATGTCCTCCAGCGTATTGACCAGCGTCCCATCCAAATCAAAAATGACCCCATGCATCGCCAGCGCTCCCATCCTTTTCTTTTTGTAGCCACCCTCGTCAGGCGTGCCCAACACCGCCAGCCCGTGACGCCAGCGACGCCACCCACGGCAGCTCACCATCGACCAAACGCCACATCAACTCCCGGAACATCGCCCGCAGCTCGGCGCAGTGCGGCGACGGATCACCAGCGTCGCCACCCATGGCCACCACCTCGCCCCGACAGTCCCCAGCGCACCAGTGGCGAAATACACACGACTTGCACCGATGATAGCGCGCCAAGTCATAACGCGTACCCACCTCCGCCAACACCTCACTCGTCGTCGACAGCGCTGCCAAAGGGTGCGTGGAAACATGACCCAAACGCAGGGCAGGGGCCACGTGGTTCGGGCACGGGTAGAGGCTCCCATCGGCGTCGATGAAAAGCACCTGACGCCCAATGCCACAGTTGCGCTGCCGTACCGCTCGCTGCAGAACCAGCGCCCCCATGCTGAAGTAGTCCCGCGCCAAGAGACGGCTCAAAGCGGGCTTGGCGTCCACAATCGCCAACAGCCGCTGCATCGCCTCCATCTGGTTCGGGAGCTGCGCCACATGAGCACGCCCACCGCCAATCGCGCGCAAGGGAATGAAGCGCACCTCCGCCACCCCCAACGACTCGGCCAGCCCCAACAACGGCTCAAAGTTCTGCAGGTTGTCACGGTGATAGACCATGCTGACGATCGTGCGCACCCCCGCCGCCACCAACGCACGAATCGTCGCCAAGGCACGCGCGAAGACCCCTGAGCCGCGCGCCGCGTCGTGCTGCCGCGCCGTCGCGCCATCCAGCGACACCTGCACCTCCACCGGCAGACCCGCCAGCGCAGCGATCATCTCCCCAGACATGATCGTACCATTCGTCGACACCAATAGAGGCTGGCCAAAAAGCGGCGCAGCCCCGCGCAACAAAGGCAAGAGACGCTCCGGCGCCAAAAAGGGCTCACCCCCCAGGATGATCAACGAGGCGTCGGGCGCCATCTGTGGGCGCGCCGCTGCCAACGCCGCCAATACCACCTCAATGGGAACCTCCTCACCACCGCGAGAGCCGTTGTAGCACCAGGGACAGCGCAAATTACAACGGTTGGTGACGTTGAACGTGACGTTGGCCAGCGCCGCAGAAGAGACCGTCACCTCGGGCGGCGCCAGCGGGGCCGGGCCCGCCAAACCGCGCGCCTGCAGCACCGACACCAGAGCCCGGGCCTCAGCGTCGACCTGAACCACCGACTTTCCCCAGCGTTGGCCATGCGCCCGACACACCTCGCGCCACGGCGTGCGACCATCCAACGCGGCGATGAACGTGGCCGCCTCGTGGTCCAAGACCATCCACTGAGCCAGCTCACCCCACACCAGCAAAGATCGCTCACCCCGGCGCTCACTGAAATCAGGACGCCGCGCTTGCACACACGATCGCTTGCCAATCACCATCTCAATGCTTCCCCTCGATGACAGCGCCACCGCGCCCCTCCGTCAAAGGCGCCGCCCCGGACCCCACCCCCCTCGACCTGTACCACGTCACCGCCCCGGCCCCAAGCAACAACGCCCCGACGCCACCCGCGACAGCCACTCGCGCGCCACCCGGCGCCAACGACAACACCTGCGCCGCCGTGTTCCACGCCATGTGAATCGCCACCGCCCACCCCACCGTCCTAAAAAACAACACGCTCCAGGCCGCGAGCACCGCCAGCAAGCCCAAAGCCACCGCCACCGACGCCTGGGCCGGCGTGTGCATGAGCACGAAAAAAGCGCTCACCCCGGCCACCGCACCCCAGCGGCCAACGAGGGGTAGCAACAGCGCCAGCAACACCCCGCGAAAGAGCAGCTCCTCCAACAGGGGCACCCACAGCACCACGTGCAAGGTCCACCAACCAAGTGGCTCCCTCGCCCCGGCAGGCGCCGCGCCAAGCGCCCAGGTAAAGGACACCACGAAGAGCGCCAGCACCAGCAACAACAGCGCTGCCCCACGCCGGCGCTCACCCAGGCCCAACCAGGCGCCTCCCCCGCCCTGCACCCCACGCCCCCCCCAACGCCTCAACCACATCACCCCAGCGCCAGCGATCCCGACGTAAAGCAACCAGGTGGGCCACAGCGCCCCCCCAGAGCCACCCTGCGCCAGCCACCACTCACCCATGAGCCATAGCGCAAAAAGACCGAAGGCGGCCAACAACGGCCACACCGGGACCGCTGCCTGCCGCCCAAGCCCCTCCTTCATGACCTCACCTCAACACGGCCAACACCATCACCGACGGATCGCTCACCTTCTCGCGCCACGCCTGCTGCAGCGGCTCGCTGTAAGAGAAAAAGTCCGCCACCGGCTGGGCATCGAAGAGCCCGTTCCCCGCCAGCGTCGCCGCGAGCGACTTGTTGGCGTACTTGAAATAATCCCCTCCCCAACGATGGTAGAGCACCACGACCTCGCCGGCGGAGTTGCGACGGAAAAAGTGGGCATGGCGTTGGTGGTCCCACGTCTCGTTGCTGCAACGGTGCGTCATCAGTACGAGATCGTCATCGGTATACAGTTGGCCATCAGCGCCCGCGCTCCTCACCTCGTATCCCGCACCATTCACACGAAAGTCGAAGGGACGTCCCCAGCCATCCAGACCATAGGTCTGTAGCGCATAAGCTTCGCCCTCGCTCAGCTCCGCCTTGGGCCACCCGACCTCTCGCTGAATGTTCGGCAAGGACGCCACCTCCTGCTTCGTGTTGATGAGGCCGTCGGCAATGAGACCATGCAGAATCACCGTCGTCGCCGCAACGGGATCCACGTAGCTCCGCAGCTCCACCCCCTCCCACGGCACCTCCGTCGGCAAGGGAGCGCTCTCCTCGGCGCACATCATCGAACCGCTCGCCACCAGCATCACCAGCATCACCGTCGCCAGCCGCGGGTTGCGCTTGGCCAACATGACCATGGCCACCGCCCCAAAAAAGGCCATGGTCATCATCAACAGACTGGGCCAGTGGCTCAACGAGCTCGCCACCCCATCCCCACCCCCATTGCCAATCAAGCCACCGACGGCCTCCCCCTCCAGCCGCAACGCCTCACCCACCTCCATCTCTACCTGCGGCAGCGAGCTGGGATCCCCGGAAAAGGAATAGGTCCGGGGATAGGCCGAGATGTAGCCCGTGTGAAGAAAGCCGCTCACCGCATTGACCAGGTTGGCCCCAAAGATCTGCATCACCCACCTCCTCTTGCTGCTGCACCGTCACCACGCCACTTCGGCTCACGTCGCCGCCCGTAAAGCAATCATCGCGCCACCCAGCGCGGAGCACAAGCGGCGCGGCCCACACCAAGCACCGCTCCGCATCCCAACACCACCACCGCGACATCTCTGTCGGCCTGCCGCAGACCAACAGCACCCGCTGTGCCACGCCTCGCGCCCGCCCAGCCAACCCAAGCCACCCACCCTAGAGACAAGACCCCCATTTGCAGTTAGGCTCTCCCAGCTCCGCGCGGCGCCACCTGCACCAGGCGCCCACAGCACCTCAACATCGGTCTCACCATGCCCGCCCACACCGCCGACTGCGGCCCCGCCCAAAACCTCGCCATGACCGCTCCGAACGACGCGGATCGCCTGCGCTTCTGGGCCTACGTCGCCGCCTTTGGCGCCCTCTGGGGCGGGACGGAGATCACCCTCGGCGCCTTCCTCCACACCCTGCGCGTGCCCATGACGGGCTTCTTCCTCTCCGCCCTTGCGGCCCTGCTCCTCGTCGCCCAACGCCAGGTCTTCCCCGCGCGCGGCTCCACCCTGGCCACGGGCATCGTCGCCGCCCTCCTCAAGAGCCTCTCGCCAGGCGGCATCATCGTCGGACCCATGATCGGCATCGTCTCCGAAGCCTTGCTGGTCGAGCTCGCCCTCTTCATCGCACCTCAGGCGCGCCTCTCCGCCGTCATGGCAGGCGTCTTATCCACCTATTGGGCCCTCACCCAAGGCCTCATCAAACAGATCGTGGTCTATGGCACGGCCATCATCGACGTTTACACCGAAGGCGCTCGCCGCATCTTGGCCTCCCTCGGGCTCGAAGTCTCCGTCGCCCTCTGGGCCCTGCTGACCCTCCTGGGGCTCCTCTCAGCCATCGGCGCGACCGCTGGCGCCCTCGGCCACCGTCTCGGACTTCTGGTGCGCCAGCGCGCCCAGGCCCGCCACCCCGCACCCGAGGATCTCAGCCAAGCATCCACCCCCCAGAGTCAACGCCTGCATCGCCTCAACCACGCCGAGGACACCCCGTCAGCCACCTATCGCCGGCGCATGGCGCCCTTCGCTGGCGCCGCACTCGCTCTCCAGTTTGGCGCCCACCTCTCATGGGCCCTGCTCGCTCTCCCCCTCATCCTCATCCCCATGGCCTTCTGGGCCAAGGACGCCCTCAAGGCCATGTGGTGGCCGAGATTCTGGCTCCTCACCATCCTCGCCACCCTCGCCGCTGGCGTCCTCTTCGCCACCCGACTCCAGCCCTCCGGAGAGCCTTTTGGCCTCCTCTTCGGCCTCACGGCATCCCTGAGAATGATTCTGCGCGGCGCCTTCGTCTTCGCCTTCGTCTCCTGGTTGACCCGCGCCATTCGCCCCAGGGAGATGGTCGGCATCTGGGCGCGGGTCGGCTTACCCCACATGGGATTGGCCGTCACCACCGCATTCAACCTATTACCCACCTGGCTCGACACCCTCCGCCACCGCTTCGCCGCCAACGCACCCAAACGGCGCTCGCCCCGATACATCTGGAACAAGGCCATTGACTGCCTCGTCGAGGCCTCCGCCATGGCCGAAAAACACGCTCGCGAGCTGCCCCCACCGCCGCCCCCCTGAACAACGCCACTGCAGCCCCCCATGCCTGACCCCAACATCATCAACATCGCCCTCCTCGGCGACTATCACGTCGGCAAAACCTCCGCCGCCATGGACATCATCACCCGACTCGAACCACACGTGCGCGTCGGCGGCGTCCTCCAGCCTTCCCGCTTCCACTGCGGACAACGCGTCGGCTACGACCTCTACGCACCCGCCCTACGACAGCACTACCCCTTCGCCGCGAAAATCCCCAAAGAAGAAGGCAAGCTCTCCTATCGCTTCGATCCCGGCGGCTGGCGCTGGGCCGCAACCCGCATCCTCTGCGCCCGCCGCGACGCCCACCTCTGTGTCGTCGATGAGCTCGGACGCCTAGAAGCCGACACCGGCCGCGGCCACCTCGTCGCCCTCCTCGCTCCCCTGCCAAACGAACGCCCCCAAGTCCGCCTCCTCACCCTTCGCGCCGATCGCCACCAGCAACTCGCCGCCGCCCTCGGCACCATCCATCACACCTTTCAAATCCCACTCACCGCGACCGACCGCCTCCAAATCATCGCCCTCATTCACGCCTACCTAGGCCCACCCTAGGCAACCGCGCCCTTTTCCATCCACTCCGCGCTTCCTGGTAGCACTCTGCTCGGAGCCGTGTTATAGCAGCGCTGCGCCGACCATTAGGTCTGTGGGCGCTTCGCCTGCATGGCGGCGCAAGGTCCAGCAATGAGGAGATAGCCATGGCGGTTCCAGTAATCAGTGAAAGTGACTGCACCGGTTGCGAAGCTTGCGTCGACGAATGCCCCGTCGAAGCCATCACGATGGTCGATGGCCTCGCCGTCATCAACGCCGGCGAATGCACTGAGTGCAACGCGTGTATCGACGTCTGCCCCGCCGAAGCCATCAGCGAAGGCTAAGCAGCACACACCGCGCCCACCACACCCGCGCCCATGGACCTGTGACCGCCCCCTCGACCAAGCCCTCTGCGCTCCGCTGGGGCTCCCCGAGGGTGGCTCTAGGCCTCGCCTAGACCGTTCATCTGTGCCCTGTCGCTGGTGTGGCCCTACGACTCGCACCTTGGCCCCTCCCAGACGCACCCTCCACCCTGCGTCAGGGAGGGGCTCTGTCTCGACCTTCTAAAGGCCAACTCAAGCCTCAGACACCAAAACCACCGCCGTGTCCGCGTGCACCAGCACCTCGCCTGCACCCCACAGCTCGGCGCTCGCCTCCTCCACGATGTCTGCAGGACTCGCCAAGTGCGTATCGATGATCCGCCGCCATGCACCGGGGGGGAGCTTGAAGACCAGCGCCTCACGCCAGGCGTTGAAGGCCACATAGAAGTTGATGTCGTTCACGCCCTCCGCCGCGGCGCACAGTTCCCAAGCCAAAGCGTGTGAGGGATGAGACCAGTCGGGCTGGCCCAGCGTCACGCCATGCCAACGCATCCCACCTTGGCTCCCCGAAAAAGGATCCACGAAGGCCGACCCGCGCAACACGGGATGGCGGCGCCGCAACCAGGTCAGCATCCGCACGAAGCGCTGCATCTCCTCGCTCTCCTCACTCGGTGTCCACCGAACCCAACCCAGAGCATTGTCCTGGCAATAGGTGTTGTTGTTGCCCTCTTGCGTCCGCCACAGCTCGTCGCCAGCCAACATCATCGGGGTGCCACGAGCCATGAACAGCGCCACCATGAGGTTCTTCGCCCGCCGCAGACGCGAACGCCGAATCTCCCCATCGCTGGTTTCACCTTCGATGCCGAAATTCGAGCTGAAGTTCTCGTCGCACCCGTCGCGGTTCTGCTCACCGTTGCGCATGTTGTGTTTGTGTTTGTACGACACCAGATCGCGCAGCGTAAAACCGTCGTGGGCCGTGATGAAGTTGATGCTCTGCCCCACCTCGGCCTTGGCACCAAAAATGTCCTGGCTGCCTCCCATGCGCCGGGCAAAGTCCTGCACCATCCCCTCATCACCCCGGATGAAGCGCCGGACGTCATCCCGAAAACGGCCGTTCCACTCCGCCCAGTCCCGCGGAAAACCACCGACTTTGTACATCCCATCGGCGTCCCACGCCTCGGCAATGAGCTTGCAACCACGCAACACTGGGTCGCCACCGATATCGTGCAGCAAGCCCAGATCGCCTATCCACTCCCCGCTGCGCGAGCGCCCCAGGATGGTCGCCAAGTCGAAGCGAAAGCCATCCACATGCATCTCCACCAGCCAATAACGCAGCGAATCCAAAATCAACTGCTTCATCACCGGCTGGTTGCAGTTCAAGGTATTGCCACATCCCGAGTAGTTCTTGTACCGCCGCCCCTCGTCCAGCATGTAGTACACCGCGTTGTCCAAGCCGCGGAAAACCAGCGTCGGCCCCGTCTCGTCCCCCTCCCCACTGTGGTTGAACACCACGTCCAGGATCACCTCGATGCCCGCCCGGTGAAAGCGCTTCACCATCTCCTGAAACTCGAAAACCGCACCACCCGGATCGCGCCGACTCGCATAGTTGATCTCAGGCGCAAAAAAATTCAGCGACGCGTAACCCCAGAAATTGGTCAGCTTCGTCCCTGTCACGGGATCCACCACCGTCGGCTCACCTTCATTGAACTCAGCCACTGGCAACAGCTCGACCGCCGTCACCCCCAGCCGCTGCAAATGAGGAATCTTCTCCGTCAGCGCCAGGAAGGTCCCCCCCCCCACCACCCCAGAAGACGGATCCGCCGTCATCCCCTTGACGTGGCACTCGTAAATCACCGTGTCCCGCAGAGAGCGGCGCGGCGGACGATCGTCCTCCCAGTCTATCGACGACGCAGCAATGGCCACGGATTTCACCGTCTGCCCCGCGCTGTCCAGCGTGCAGAAGCTCAGATCATCCCCACCCGACGCCTTGTCATAACCATAGGGCGAAGGATGATGCAGGTCATAGGCCCCAGCCAAAGCCCGCGCATAGGGGTCCGCCAAGAGCTTGTTCACGTTGAAACGATGCCCCTGCTGCGGCGCATAAGGACCATCGACGCGATAACCATAGAGCTGTCCATGACGCACGTTGTGACAGAAAATGTGCCACACATCCCCCGTCCGGTTGCGCTCCCGATGCAGCGGCAGGGACAGCCACGGCGTCCCGTCACCCGCTTCGGCAAAAAGCTCCAGGTACACCGCCGTACCGTGCCGCGAAAACAACGCGAAATTTACCCCATCGGAAGTCACCGTCGCCCCCAATGGATAGGGAAAGCCGGCGCTCGTTCGTATCTTCATGCTTCGTCCTGTTCGCCAAGAGCCTCAACCGCAACACGGGCGAAGCCTGGCTCCACGACGCGACCCGTGCGGTCCCGCCACACTAAAACGTCCACGCATCTGCTGGCAACAAAGCGATCATCACCAGGCTCAGCGCCACCGCCAAGGCCACCCCTAAAAGCTGTCCCCCGGCACCACTGGGACGCGCCAAAAGCCCCGTCAGAATGTCAAAAGCCAACAGCGACCCCACCAACAAAAGCCCCCGCAGATCACCCAACCACACAAAGAACGCCAGCCCCAAGGCCACCACCACGCTCACGCCAGCCCCGCCCCAATAGCGGCCCACATGGTACTGAGCGCCACCAGGAACCATCAGCCCAGCACCCACGATCACCCGCTTGCGTCGCGCGGGTGCCAGCTCCTCACACCCCGCCTCTTGCGGCGCCCCGGCCGATGCCCCGGCCGATTCCTGCGATGGCGCCTCCCTCGGCCCATCACCCGGCGCCGCTTCACCTAGGGTCGCCTCCTCTGGCACCGGGGCCAGCTCCAGAATCTCCCGAGCCAAAGCCACCTGATCCGCTGGCACCTCGATGCGCAACTCCAAAATGTTCTGCCCAACCCCAATCAGCGGACCACAACGCGTCCCCAAAAGCCGCGCCGCCACACCGTTCTGCTGCAACAGATCCGTCAGCAACTCGGCCTCCACCGGATCCGTGTGCGTGCTCAATCCCACATAGTCGCGCCCTGCAGCCATCACCCCCCCTTCCTCTCTCTCACTTCTAACAGATGACCCTGCCCCTCTCCACGAAAATGAACCCCACCAAAGGTCCCCACCAAAGCGCTTGCTCTTCGAGCCAAAAGTGGGAACCTTATCGGCGGAACCTAGACCATGACCGAGGCCACCAACGCCCGAGGATGAACGCGATGAGTCCAACTGAGCAAGACCACCCCCTCCCTCCAACTTACGATCTCATCGTCATTGGCAGTGGCCCAGGCGGGGAAGGCGCCAGCATGAAAGCCGCCAAAGAAGGCAAGTCCGTCCTGGTCATCGATGACTACCGTCAGGTGGGCGGCGCCTGCACCCACCTCGGAACCATCCCCAGCAAAGCACTGCGACACGCCGTCCAGCAGGTGCTACAGCGCGGACTCACTGAGCACTGCACCTATCCCACCCTCCTCGCCCGGGCCCAAGCCGTCATCGAATCCCAAGTCAATCTGCGCAAAGGATTCTATCACCGCAACGCCGCCACCGTCGTCCACGGGCGCGCTCGCTTCGTCGACCCCCACTGCGTCGCCGTCACCCGCCCCAACGGCAACGTCGAACACTACTCTGCCACCGCCTTCATCATCGCCACCGGATCGCGCCCCTACCACCCACCAGACGTCGACTTCTCCCACCCCCGCGTCCTCGACAGCGACACCATCCTCACCCTCCAAGAAACGCCGCGCACCCTCACCATCTACGGCGCTGGCGTCGTCGGCTGTGAATACGCCTCGATCTTTCGCCGCCTCGGCTCCAAGGTCAACCTCATCAACACCCGCGACCAGCTCCTCTCCTTCCTCGACGACGAAATCATCGATGCCCTGAGCTATCACCTCCGCGAGCTCGGCGTCCTCCTCCGCCACAACGAAGAATACCAACAGGTCGAAGCCGACCCGGCCTGTGTCCGCGTCCACATGGTCTCCAACAAGATCATCAGCGGCGACTACCTCCTCTGGGCCCAGGGTCGGCGCGGCAACTCCGACGACATGGGCCTCGAAGAAATCGACGTCCACTGCAACAGCCGCGGCTCCATCGTCGTCAACAGCAACTATCAGAGCGCCCAAGCCCACATCTACGCCGTCGGCGACGTCGTCGGCCACCCCAGCCTGGCCAGCGCCGCCTACGACCAGGGCCGCTTCGCCGCCACCCATCTCGTCCATGGACACTGCGCCCAGCGCCTCGCCCTCGACATCCCCACCGGGATCTACACCATCCCTGAAATCAGCTCCGTCGGTGCCACTGAACGCGATCTCACCGCCCAAAAAATACCCTACGAGGTCGGACACTCTCTCTTCAAACACCTGGCCCGCGCCCAGATCACCGGCGAAAGCACGGGCATGCTCAAGATCCTCTTCCACCGCGAGAGCCTCGCCATCCTGGGCGTCCACTGCTTCGGCGCGCAAGCATCCGAAATCATTCACATCGGCCAGGCAATCCTCGCCCAACCCCCTCCCCACAACACCTTGCTCTACTTCGTCAACACCACCTTCAATTACCCCACCATGGCCGAAGCCTACAGGGTCGCCGCCCTGAACGGCCTCAACCGTGTCGCCCGCTGAGGCCGCACAGGACGCCACGCCGCCACACGCCGGCAAGCCTCTCGATGCCACCCGCGCGCCGCGCAATCCGCAACCAGGTGGTGCTCCGAAGCTAGTTCACCGGGCACATGGGAATCGTTGCGCCAACGCCGACATTGTCCGTCTCGACGCACTCGTTGTGCTCGCCGTTGGCGCCGCCAACCCCCGCAGGTGGATCATCGACCACAATCGCCACCGTCACAGGCAACATCAGGGTGACCGCGCTACCACTGGGCAAGAGCGTGGCCGAGAAGTCCCACTCCAGCTCGGCTAAGCCCGTACGCCCCGGCGGAATCGGCGTGGCCACCTGGGCCCGGCCGAGAAAGGCCCGCGTCTCCGCCCCGAGGAGATCTTCGGCGTAGAAGCCCACCCACAGACCCGCTCCGATCCCCTGCGAACCATCGTTGCGCACCACCCCTCGCAACACGACCCCGCTCGGGCACAGGCGGTGATCGTGCGACACCGCACCAGGCACCAAGTTCGGCGCATTGAACACGCCGCTGGGCTGCACATTCTGGCGGAAGTTGTTCAGCCGCGGCACCGTCCAGTTGGCGCGCTGCGGCGTCGGCACCGAGCCGTCCTCGTTGATATTGGTGACGTGATAGGCGTGCTGGTTCCACACGCGCCGCGTCCGCACCCAATTGTCCAATGGATCGCGGAAGACCCGCACCCCCGTCACCCCACTTGGCTGCGTGTAATTGTTCGCCGCCACCACGATCTCCGCGTTGCCGTCGTTGTCCACGTCCACGATGAGGGGATACTCGTAGAGGGTGCCACTCGGGTTCGGCGCCGCAAAAAGAACCTCGGGATCGTTGTACCCATCGCCATCGGCGTCCACCCCCGTGCCAGGCCCCGAATAAATGCGCAAGGTCAGCTCATCGTTGTAGACCACCTCCGCCACACCATCGCCTTCGAAATCGAAAACCGAGGACCCCGTCACGGCGCTCGAATAGTCGATGGTGTTGCCGTCGGCCCACAAGACCGAACCATCGTTGCGCAACACCATGTAGTACCAACGTGCCGCCGTCGCGATATCGGGCAGGCCGTCGCCATCGAAGTCGGCAATGGTCGGTGGGCCGCCGCCCGTGTTGCAGGCTTTGTTATCCGACGTCGTGCAGTCCACACCGGGATAGCTCTCGGCGATGCGGCCCCAATGCAAGGGAATGGGCGTCGACCAGGCTTGGGTCATCCCCCAGCCATCACTCTCCGTCCAGGTCACGTTCCACACCTCCACCGCGCCCGTCCGCAAAGCGCCACGCACAAAGGCGATCTCTGGCAACAAGTCCCCCGGACCTGCGTCGGGCAACAGGTCCGCCACCGCCGCTACGCCTGCCGTCGGACGCAGCAACTCTACGCAGTTCCGGTCGTAGATCCCACCGTTGGCGACGATCTCCATCACCCCGTCGCCGTTGAGATCCACTGGCACGGGAAAATGAAAGGCTCGCTCACAGCGCAGGGTAAAATCGTGATTGATGATCCCAAACTGGGTCACCGCCTCGATGGTGGTGTCCCCGTCCAGATCGGCAAAGGCTGGCATCGTGAGACCTGCCGCACCGTCAAAAGCCGCTGACAGGGTAATGGTGTAGCGCAGCGCCAAGCGATAACCATCGCCTTCGGGCACCAGGTTCAACACGAAGAGGCGTTTGGGATCGGAATAACGATGGTTGGAGATGAGGATCTCAGGGATACCGTCCCCATCCATGTCCGCCGCGCCAATGTCGGCGCGCGCCGAAAAGGGCACCTCCATCGAAACCGCCAGCTCTCGCCCGTCGTCCCCGCTGACCACCCGCAGCGCCCCCTCATACTCGTAGCGGCTGCTCCTAAAGGTCGTGAAGACCACATCCGGGATGTCGTCCTCGTCGATGACACCGTCACCGTTGTCGTCCGTCAGGTTCAACACGATTGGGGTCATCATCACCTGGTCGTAGGTCGGAAACTGCGGCGAGCCCGACCAGTGCCACTGCACTTCCGGCGCAAACTCCCCCACCGGTGGGATGTAAATACACTGGTTCGGATCGTCCGCGGCCTTGAAACACTGCCCGTAGCCAGGATCGCAGAACTCGTCCAACTCACAATCCACGCTGTCCACGCAGGCCCCCAAGCCCTCCAAGCATTTGTCGAAAATGCACAGCTCCGACCCCACGCAGCACAGATGCTCCTGCGGGCCGCAGCGCGTCCCGCTACACTGGCGCTTGCACTCCCCTGACTCACACACCTCACCGAGCTCACAGCATATGCGCGCACCCGGGCCGCCACAACGAGGCGCGGCGCCGCAGTTGGGCTCACATAGGCCCTCTTCACACAGCTCCGTCGGGCTACAACACACCTCGTTCTGCACGTAACGCCCACAGCGCGCCTCGCCTACCCCACAGTCGGCGCGACACTGCCCACTCTCACAAAGCCGCGACGCCGAACAGCACGCCCCGTTACAGCTCGCGCGCCCGTCAGAACACACCGGCCGGCACGACTGCAATGCGCTATCGCAGGCCTGACCTTCACCGCAACACACCCCAAAACACGGCAACTCACCCGATGGGCACGTGCCTCGGCACTGCCCATCGGCGCACACTTCGCCCGGAGGACAGCACACCCCATCACAACGCACGGTCGGACAGCTATCAGCGACACACTGCTCACCCTCACAGATCTGACCCACGGCGCAACACACCCCCGCACACCACACCCCATGACAGGTCTGGGTCTCACCCTCGTCCTCCGTATCGGCAATCTCTACCTCTCCAGCGCCATCAGCACCCTCATCACTGACCACATCCTTCTTGGCGCTCACACTGACCTCGTCACTACAGCCCCAGCCACAACAAAGCCCCAAGGCGACCACCCACAATATCTGACGAAATCCCATCACTTACCTCCTCGGTCCACGTCCTGAGCCAATGCCCAGCTTAGGTGAGCCCAACCAGCAGCGCAACGACTTTTCTCGCTCACCCCTGGACGCCATCACCGACCTCACGCGGCCACCACATCATTGGCCAACAGGCCTACTCCCTCGATACTCACCTCGACCCGATCACCAGGGCGCAGAAAGACCCGCGGCGTGCGCACGAAACCCACCCCCGCTGGCGTCCCCGTCAAAATCACCGTCCCAGGCAACAAGGTCATCCCCTGCGAGAGATCGGCGATCAACTCTGCCACCGAAAACACCATGTTCGCCGTCGACCCCTCCTGCATCGTCTCGCCATTGAGGCGCGTACAGAGGCGCAACGCCTGCGGGTCCCCAACCTCATCGGCCGTCACCATCCACGGCCCCAAGGGACAAAAAGTATCGAAGCTCTTACCCCGCACCCACTGCCCACCACCGCCGTCTCTCTGCACCCGACGCGCCGACACGTCATTGGCCACCGTATAGCCAAAAACGTGCGCCAAGGCCCCAGCCACCGTGACATCGCGCGCCGCGCGACCGATGATCACCGCCAGCTCCCCCTCGTAGTCGACCTCGGGCCGCGCCACGAAACCCGGCGCCAACACAATACCGCCCTCATGCCCAACCACCGCGCCTGGGTTCTTCATGAAAAGCACCGGCCGCTCCGGCAAGGCCTGCCCCGTCTCTGCCGCGTGATCCCGATAGTTCAAACCAATGCACAAGATCGCCGCCGGCTCGAGTGGCGCCAACCACTGCGCCACCTCGGCAGGGCGACCCACATCGCGCCACACGCCCATCAACGCCCCCTCGACCTCCCACCGCTGCTCAGCCCCATCCACCCGACCCAATCGCACCACACCCGCCCGATCCAAATACCGAAACAACCGCATCGCATCTCCTTTCGCCGCAACCTGGATCCACCTCCCCAGGGCGCCCACCGGCCAAACCACCTCGGCTGCTGTTGCGCACCAACCTTGCTCGGCAACCCCAGGCCTGTTAGATGATGCCTCCAGGCCGGCTGCAAAAGCAACGCTGGACCCCGCGACGCCAACCCTGCGCGTCGCCTTCCCCCGCTGGCTGCTCAACCCAGCCCCCTTCGACTGGAGCCCTCATGGATAGCGCCGCTCTGCGTGGATCATTCGTCGCCGTCGTCACCCCCATGCACAACGACAGTGTCGACCTCGAGGCCCTGCGCGCCCTCGTCGAACACCTCGTCCAAAACGGCGCCGACGGCATCGTACCCTGCGGCACCACCGGCGAGAGCGCCGTCCTCGACCCCAAGGAAAGGGATGCCGTCATCGGCGCCGTCATTGCGCAATGCAACAAGAGAGTGCCCGTCGTCGCCGGTGTCGGCACCAACGACACCCGCACCACCATCGCTTACGCCGCCAGCGCCAAGGCCTTGGGCGCCGACGCCCTGCTCGTCGTCACGCCATACTACAACAAACCCAACCAGGCCGGCCTCTTGGCCCACTTCACCGCCGTCGCCGACGCCGTCGCCCTGCCCCAGATCGTCTACAATGTCCCAGGACGTACCGCCTGCAAGGCCAACGTCGACACCCTCGCCGCCTTGGCCCGCCACCCCCACATCCTTGGCACCAAAGACGCCACCGCCGACATGGTCTTCGCCTCCGAAACCATCGCCGTCTGCGGGCCTGACTTCGTCATGCTCTCCGGCGATGACGGCACCACCCTGCCCTTCCTGAGCTTGGGCGGCCACGGCACCATCTCCGTCGTCGCCAACGTCGCCCCCAAACTCATGCACGACCTCTGCGCCGCCGTCGCCGCCGGCGACTGGGACCAAGCGCGCCGCCACCACCACCAGGTCCTCCCCCTCTTCCGCGCCCTCTTCTCCGACACCAGCCCCATCCCCGTGAAGGCCGCCCTCGCCCTGCAGGGACATATCCGCAACGAGCTGCGCTTGCCCCTCGTCCCCATGAGCGCCACCCGCCTCGAAGCCTTCGCGGCCGAGCTCGGCCCGTGGAGACACAGCGCATGAGCGACCCCATCCACCTCGCCATTCACGGCGCAGCCGGCCGTATGGGCCAGAAAATACTCACGATTCTCGCCGGCGAACCCAGCCCCAGGTGGCGCATCACCGGCCTCATTGACCACCCAGAACACCCCCAACAAGGCCAGAGATTTGCCCCTGAGCTACCGCCACTGACGGCGACCCTGCCAGCCCAGGTGCCCATCGACGTCATCGTCGATTTCTCCCACCCTGCCGCCCTGTGCGCAACACTACCCGAACTCGTCGCCCGCCGCATCGCCCTCGTCAGTGGCACCACCGGCTTCGACGACGGCCAACGCGCCCTCCTCCACGACGCTGCCCAACACATCCCCCTCCTCCTCGCCGCTAACATGAGCATGGGCATCAACCTCCTCATGGAGCTCGTGCGCATGGCCAGCGCCGCCCTCGGCCCTACTTGGGACGCAGAAATCGTCGAAGTCCACCACCGCCTCAAGCGCGACGCGCCCAGCGGCACCGCGCTGCTCTTGGCCCAGGCCCTCGCCGACGGGCGCGCGCCTGACGCCGCCCCCCTGTGTCTCGGCCGCGCCGGCGCTGAAGCCCTGCGACACAACGACGAAATCGGACTCCATGCCCTGCGGGGCGGCGACGTCGTCGGCGAACACACGGTCTACTTCTTTGGCCACAGCGAACGCGTCGAAATCAGCCATCGCGCCACCGACCGCGCCATCTTCGCCCACGGCGCGCTGCGTTCGGCCCAGTGGATCCACCGCCGCGCACCCGGACGCTACACCATGCAGGACGTCATCCGCGACGCCTGAGGCACCCACTTAACCACGAGCACGCCCCATGCCCCAAAGCCAAAACCAAGCCCCCTCTGGCTGGCTCCACCTCAGCGTTACCTTCCCCTGCGACGCTGACGACCTGGAGGCCCTGATCTACCTCAACCTCTACGCCGCGGGTGCCGACGCCTTCCATGAGGAAGACGACGTCCAAGTCGCCACCGATGCGCTCCGCCCCCGCCCGTGCAAACGCCTCAACACCTACTTCGACCTCCACCTCGCCGCCGCCATCAGCGACCTACGCGCCGCCCTCATCCAACACGCCAGAGAACTCGACACCCCCATCCACGCCGAGATCTCCCACTACAGCGACACCTCCTGGCAAAGCAACTGGCGCCACTGGTTCCAGCCCGCCCAAATCTCGCCGCGCCTGGCCGTGCGCGCACCCTGGGCCCCCTACGAAGCACCTCCAGGCGTCGAAGTCCTCGTCATCGAACCCGGGATGGCCTTCGGCACCGGGCTCCATGAAACCACCCGCCTCTGCTTGCAGGCCATCGACGCCATCAGCGCCGACCACACCATCGACGCCTTCCTCGACGTCGGCTGCGGCTCAGGCGTCCTCGCCATCGCCGGCGCCCGCCTCGGTATCCCCGACGTCATGGGCATCGACAATGACCCCGACGCCGTCATGGTCAGCCGCGAGAACGCTACCCTGAACCAAGCCGCGGGCTGCACCTTCGCCGAAACACCCCTGGCCGACCTCACCACCACCTACCCACTGGTCGTCGCCAACATCATCTCCTCGGTCCTGTGCGAACTCTGCCCGCACCTCGTGGCACGCGTCCAACCAGGGGGACACCTCGTCTTGAGCGGCGTCCTCCGCGATGAAGCCGAGAAAGTCGACCACCACTTCACCCAAAGAGCTCTCCTCACCCCCATCGATATCAAGCCCATGGGAGAGTGGGTCTCCTTGCACTATCGCCGCCCCGCAGCCACTTGAGAGCGCCTGAACCACCCCGCAGGCCCTAGACCCCCACCCACCTCTCCCAACGATGGCTCAAAAAAATGCGCCGCTTCCCCCTGAGTGATGGCCCCCTCGACCCCGACGCCACCGCCATCCTCCTCCCCGAGAGCCTGGTGCGGCACGTGGTCATCGTCTTGCGCTTGGGCCAGGGGGAACGCATCACCGTCTTCGACACCCTGGGCCAGCAACGGGAAGGCACCCTCCGCCAGGGCCCCAAACAATGGCACCTCACCGAGCTCTCGCCCCTGATCGCCCCCCCTCCCACGAAGAACCGCCGCCACCTGACCCTCCTGCCTGCCCTGTGCAAAGCAAACCGCTTCGAGTGGATGCTCGAAAAAGCCACCGAGCTCGGCGTCGACCTCATCGCCCCCCTGACCACGACACGCAGCGTCATTGACTGGAGCGGCAAAGACCTGAGTAAAAAACTGGCCCGCATGCAGCGCATCGTCGAAGAAGCTGCCCGTCAGAGCGGTGCCCACAACGTGCCGCGCCTACTCCCTCCCCTCCCCATGGCCCAACAACTGGCGCGCTTGCCCACCCCTAGCCCGCTCATCTGCTTTGGTGACCCACTCGCCCAGCGCTCTCTGTTTCCACTGGCAGAGGACGGCGCGCTGGCCTTCGCCAGCGGCCCTGAAGGGGGCTTCACCCCCGAAGAATGCGCCGCCCTCATCGCCGCTGGTGCACAGGCCGTACGCTTGGGACAACAGATTCTCCGCGCCGAAACCGCCCCCATCGCCGTCGCTGCCGCCCTTCGTCTGGCCGAATGATTGCGACCCGCCTTCAGCGAGGCCGCGGCACCACCAAGCGCCAGGAGCCACTGTCACGCGGCGTCGGGCCCACCTGACTCGCCAGCTCTTGCAGGGTCTTGAGCACTTCCATCGCCCGCTGCGGACGTAAACTCGGGTCGAAGGACAGCAAACGATCCACCAAGCGAACCATCAACGGTGGCAGATTGCGCTGGCGCTCTCCCAGAGACGGCAACACCTGGTCGAGGTTGTTCAGCGTCCGCGCTTCCGCCCACGGAAGCTCCCCCGTCAGCATCAAATAAAGCGCCACCCCAAGCTGGAACAGGGCCGATGCTGGTGTCGGCGCCAAACCCAGCGCCTCTTCTGGCGAAATGTACGGGCCGATCTCCAAACGATCACTGCGCAGCGCCGCACCATGCACACTGCGACCCACGTGCATCACCTTCAACGTCCCATCTGCACGCAACAAGATGTTCGCCAACGACAAATCGCAGCGAAATAGGTTGCGCTCGTGCAAATAACTCAGCAAGCGAGAGAGCTGCATCCCAACGCGCAGCACCTTGATCAGGGGCATCCGCCCACTCTGCACCACCGCGTCGAGGCGCTCGCCCTCCACCCACTCCGTCACGATGACCACCCGACCATCACAGCGCTTGAGATCACGAACCTCGAGCAAATTCGGGTGCGAAAGCTCAGCCATGACGCTCGACTCGGCAAAAAACAGCTCTTGCGAGTCCTCGTCCTCCGCCAACGTGCCATCCAAGACCTTGATCAGCACCTCCTGGCCACTCTCGACCTCAACCGCTCTACAGAGCTGGGTGCTGCCACAACAACTCACCAACCGCAAGGGTCGATAAGCAACGAGGTCGCCCAGCCACCCATGGGGAGCGTCAAGGCTATGCGCGCGCGTCTCGTCTGCCACCGGTCCACCTCTCACGTAAACCGTGTGCCGACCAATGCTACATCACCAGTCGACCTGAGTGAAAAGGTAGCATACGCGGCAACCGCGTCAAGGTGGAATTTTACAGCATCCCTAAAACCACGCGCCACACCTATTCCGCGAGCCAATGGCTGTGCACCGCCCCTTCCTCACGGGCATCCAAGCGAATGTAAGTGTGCGCCCCAAAGGCATCGCGCTGCGCTTGGAGGAGATTGTGGGGAAGTCGGGCGCAGCGGTAGCCATCGTAATAAGCCAGCGCGGCGCTCATCGCCGGCGCGGGCACCCCGCTCGCCGCTGCTGCTCCCAGCACCATGCGCCACGCACCTTGGAGCTTGTCCACCTTGTCAACCATCTCGTCTGCCAACAAGAGATTCTCCAACGCTGGCGTCTCTTGGTAGAGGCGCATCAAGGTATCCAACAGCCGCGCCCTGATGATGCAGCCTCCCTTCCACACGCGGGCCACCTCGGCAAGGGAGATGGACCATTGGTAGCGCTGTGACGCGGCGCTGATGAGGGCCAACCCCTGCGCGTAGGCGACGATCTTGGCAGCCAACAGCGCATCGTGCAGGGCCTCCTCGATGGCGACGCTGGTGGCCATGGCGCCCTCCACTGCCCGAGGCCCGCGCAGACGCACAGCGGCGCGCGCCCTCGCGTCCACGGCCGCCGAGAGCATCCGCGCCTCGACGGCAGCGCTGATCGCCGGCACGGCCACCCCCAAATCCAGCGCAGCTTGCACCGTCCAGCGGCCCGTCCCCTTCTGAGCCGCCGCATCCAGAACCGCGTCCACCAGCCAACCGGAGCCGCGCGGATCGCGGACCGTAAAAATCTCCGCGCTGATGTCGATCAGATAGGACGCCAGAGGACCCCGAGACCACCGCTCGAACAGCGCCGCCAAGCGCGGCGCGTCATAGCCCAGCCCATCCCGCAACAGGTGGTAGACCTCGGCGATGAGCTGCATGTCCGCGTACTCGATGCCATTGTGAACCATTTTGACGAAGTGCCCCGCGCCGCCCGGGCCGACATGGGTCACACAAGGACCCGAATCGGTCCGCGCGGCGATGGCCTCCAGCATGGGGGACAGGCGCGCATAGGCAGCCGCAGAGCCACCTGGCATCAGCGAAGGCCCACGCAGCGCCCCGGCCTCGCCGCCTGAGACTCCCATGCCCACGAAATCAATCCCCGCCTCGGCCATCCGTTGCTCCCGCCGCTCCGTGTCGGCGTACCAGGTGTTGCCCGCATCCACGACGATGTCACCAGGCGCCAGGATGCCCGCAAGCTCGTCCAATAGACCGTCCACCGCCGCTCCCGCTGTCACCATCAAGACCACCACCCGCGGGCTCACGAGCTGGTGCTGCAGCGCATAAAGATCCGCCAGCGGAATCAACTTGGCGCCGTCGTCTTCGGCCACCAACGCCTCCACGACGCCGGCGCGCCTATTCCACACCGCCGTGCGCAAGCCCCGGGAAGCAAAATTCTTCGCCAGCGCACGTCCCATCACCCCTAGCCCCAAGACCGCAAGGTCCGCCTTCGTTCCTGCTGCCATCTGCTTCTCTCCTTTCCATGGGTCTGCCCACGGCCGCACGCGTCTATGAGCGCGCCCGGTCCGGTCCCAGTTGCGCGGCCGCAGCCGCATCGATGTGCCATGTCGTCGCCCGCCCCAGCGCCACCTGCGCTGCCGGCAGCAGCGCCTGCCCCGTGCTTAGCTCCGCGACCACCTGCGCCAGCGCCGGCCCTTTGTCGGCACCACTCACCAAGAAGCGAATCTCCCGCGCAGCGCGAAGCGCCGCTACTGACAAGGTCAAGCGCTCATAGGGCGGCGCCGGTGCCTTGGCCTCACTGACCCACAGACCAGACCCGCACGCCAGAGCCCCATCGCCGGGAAAAAGCGAGGCCGTATGCCCATCCGCCCCCATCCCGAGCAAGACCAAATCCAGCGGAACCCTCCCAAGCAGCCCCTCATAGTGCGCCGCAGCAGCGCCGCCGCCGCCGCGCCACGTCTCCATCACATGCACCTGCGTCGCCGCGACGGGCAAATGATCGAGCAGTGCCTCCCGCACCATCCGCGCATTGCTCTGTGGGTCGTCCAGCGCCACACAGCGCTCATCACCCCAAAAAAAATGCACCTGCTCCCAAGCAATATCGTCGCGTCGCGCCAATGCGCGGTACAAAGGCTGCGGCGTGCGGCCACCAGCCAGGGCCCAACGACACCCACCACGAAAAGCGATGAAAGCCTTGATCAGCTCGGCCACTTCGTCAGCCGCGGCCTGCGCCGCTTCGTCCGCGCTCCCATGTGCGAAAATCAAGAGACGCTCCATTCAAACCTCCGTCACCAGACGGCGCTCCCAAATCCCATGGGACAACGCCGCCGATGGTCCCCAGGTCCCAGCGTCGTAAGTGTGCAAAGGCAGCGACAGCGACGACAGACCGGAGAAATAGCGCCACGCATGCTCCACCTCGTCTGCATGCACGAAAAGAGTCTGATCCCCTCTGACCACGTCGACCAACAAGGTCTCATAAGCCTCAGGCATCTGGTAACCCAGCTCGTCATAAGCAAAACGCAAAGGTATTTGCCGCAGAGCCATCGGCGAGCCCGGCACCTTGACGTCGATGTGAAGGGAGAAACCCTCGTTGGGCTGCAGGGTCACCACCAACACATTCGACGACACCATGCAAGTCCCCATCGACTCGAAGAGACACACCGGCGCCCGGCGAAAACGCACCGCGATGCGCGTCAAACGATCGGGCATCCGCTTGCCAGTCACCAAGTAAAAAGGCACCCCTTGCCAGCGCCAGTTGTCAATCTCGACCCGCAGCGCCGCATAGGTCTCCGTTGGCGATCCCGCCCGCACCCCCGCTTCCGCCTGGTAACCTGCCACCTCGACGCCGCCCACCTGCCCCGGACCATACTGCCCGACCACCAAAGCCTCGGGCCCAAGAGGTACCAACGACTGCAGCACCTTGAGCTTCTCGTGGCGGATGGCGTCGGCCTGCATCTTAGCCGGCACCTCCATGGCGACCAAAGTCAAGATCTGCAGCAAGTGGTTCTGCAGCATGTCACGCACCGCCCCCACCTGGTCGTAATAACCTGCCCGGCTCCCCACCCCGGCCGACTCGGCGACCATGATCTCCACCGCCTCGATCCGATCCCGGTGCCATAGCGACTCGAAAAGCGCGTTCGCAAAACGCAGCACCAACAGGTTCTGCACCGTCTCTTTGCCGAGATAGTGATCGATGCGGTAGACCGCCGACTCAGCAAAATGGGCGTGGATCACCCCGTTGAGATGCTGCGCCGACGCCAGATCATGCCCAAAGGGCTTCTCCACCACCAAGCGGACCCACCCGCTGCCAACGCTCAGCCCTACCGCCCCCAACGCATGCAACGTCCCCTCCACCTGCTGTGGAGGAAGCGCCATATAAATCAAACGGTTGGCCAAGCCTCGCTTCGCCTCACAGGCGCGCACACTCTCGGCCAAGGCCCGCCATCCCGCTGGGTCCGGCACCGCAACGTAAGTCAAATCTGCGACAAAGGTCGTGGCATCGGCCCCAGACACACCACTGCCCTCCAGCGCCCGTGACACCTGAGAACGATAGCTCTCTGAGGTCAACGCCCTCCGGCCCGCCGCAATGATCCGTGTCGTCTCGCGCAGCTTTCCCTTGCTCCGCGCTAGCGCCAACGCTGGCAACAGCTTGCGCAGCGCCAAATCGCCCGCGCCCCCCAAAATGATGATCGTCGCCGCCTCACCCATGCACGCCCTCCTTCTCCAAAGCGCACGCCAGCAGGACCCATCAGCCTAGCCCTCTTGCGCCGCCTGCCGCAAGCTCGCCGCAGGCCCCCGCGCGCACTGCCATGGATTAGGTATCGCCCCCGCAAAAATCCATCCGCCCCCGTCACTTTTTGCCCCCCCTCTCACGGCGCCGACGTCAAGCTCGACACCATCGTCTGATGGCGTACCGCGATGGCCTCCAACAACCGGGCAACCTCAGCCCCAAAATCCCGGTCACGCCCCCAATGGGCCAGATCGCGCTCTGCCGCCTCGGCGATCTCCTCCGCCATCGCCGCGACGCGTGCCTGTAGCACCGCGGGTTGCCACACCGTAGCCAACGCCGCCAAGTAGTCCGCTCTGTAACGCTCCCAATAGCTCGGCACGCCAAACAATCGCGGCGAAAATCCGTCCGTCCCGTACCACGGCTTGCCGCCATACCAACCATCGCCGCCCTCCCAGGGGCTGCCATCCGCCGGGACCGGTGTCCCATCCCAATAATTGCCCCAGGTCGCGTCGGCGTCCCACGAGATGATCCGGAAAGCAAAAGCGGCCTGACCCGCCACCGCCACCCTGTCGTGATACAAATAGTAATTCTTGGTGAACGAATCGTAGTCTTGCGCAAAACTATGCACCCGCTGCCACCGCATGAAATCGTCCAAACACAGCCACGGCGCGATCTCCCGCGCAAAAGCCTCCTCAGTGCGAGGCGTGCGCGTCAAACGCCGCAGCAACTCCCCCAGATCATCATGTCCGTCATCTGGGCCCTCCTGCACATCGAAACCCGCCAGCGGGTCCGCTTTGTCCCGCCAGTTCGCGTTGTGATTCTCCGCCTTGTACAGCACCGCCGCCGTCTCCAGCCCCTGCCGCTCCAAAAACAACGCATCCACCCGCTCGATCAGCAAATAAAGCCCGTGATAGCTGCCATTGACATAGACCTGGGCAAAATCCACCCGCGGCGCCATACCGCCGGCCTCGCGCAACAACGTGAAGGTCAACCAATTGCGCAAAAAAGAGGGATCCACCCACGATGCCTGCAACACGAAGCGACGCTGCACCTCTTCAGCGCCAAAGACCGCAAAGGGCGGCACGGACTCACGCAGGGTCAACCGATAGGACTTTTTCTTGAACGTCCGCGATAGGCCCCCGTGGATCTTCAAATCCGCTTGCGCCGGACGCCGGTCGTTGAACCACAGACGCACCCGGATCGCATCATCGTCATAGGGATCCTCATGCAGAGACCGCCAGTCCTTTTCTGTGCTCTCGATACAAATCGTGTGGTGCCCCCAGGCCTCACCACAACCGTCCACGATCAGCTCACTCTCGTCCTCGGCATCGCAGTCGCAACCCGTGTCCCACACCGAGGTGTCTTCGCCGCCGTCGCAATGTGCCAACACCAGCGCAGCCACCAACACCACCCAACCTGGCCACCCGCCTACTCGCATCGCGTCAACCCCATCGCGCCGGCATCGCACCACAGCGATTCAACCCATGGCAACACCGCGCAGCCCTCGGCGTCCAACACCACCGCACCGGCAACATTGTCATTCGACCCGTCCCAGCCATCACTGTCCACGGCCGAGCAAGTGATCTCCAGGGCCCCCTCCAACGGGCCACCCAACGCGTTCACGTGATTCCACACGTTGTGCAGGCGGTTGCCCGTCACCACGCTCTGGCGCACCGTCATCGACCCGCTCACCTCCCAGTCGTAGCTGTCGCCGATCCGCAGGCCTACGTCACAATCCCGCACCACCGTCCGCTCCACGATCACCTCGGGCGCACCATATCCCGCTTCGATACCCTGCTCACACCCCTGCACCACCGTGTCCACCACCTCTATCCGCCGCCCCGCCGAGGCCGCCACCCCCTCGTTCGCAAAGCCCTCGATCCAGCACCGCTCCACCCGCACCAAGGCGTTGTTGTGATCAATCCCATCGTCCTCACCCATCGCAAAGACCGTATCCCGAACCACGGACTGCAACGTCACCCCATCCCGCTCCAAGGCACTGAGCAGGTAGATCCCATCGTTGTCGTCATCCTCAGCGATCCCATCGGCATCGGGAATCTCCACGAAGTGGCACCCATCGATCAGGGCCACACTCTCCATCAGCTCCCCACCCGTGTCACAGCGACTCACCAAGACCCCCCGCAACACCACCTCGGCGCGCCGCGACGCCACCGCCTTGCCCACGTTGTCCACCAGACCACCGCCCACCATCTCCAAACGGCCGTCGTCCACCAAAACCACCGGCTGCGAGTTGGAATGCCCCAGCGCGCGGCCTTCATCGCCACCACCGCCAACGAACCAGGCGTGGTGCAACACCCCCGTCGCCCCGTGGCGCAAATGCACGCCGCCCCACGCCGCCGCACCCGCCCGCGTGAAGAGCACCGGCGCCGCCGCGCTCCCCTCGATCACCAGCTCACCTTCCACCACCAAGCGCGCCTTCTCGCCGAGCAACACCCGCACCCCAGGACCAATGCGCAACCGCGCCCCAGCGTCCACGCGCAAGGTCCCCTCGATCCCAACGTCCAGCCCCCCCTCATCCACCACCAACCACGTCTCCTCCCCAGCACTGATCCGTTCTGTTTTCCACGCCACCTCACGCGGCGCCACCATGAAAGACGAACGCAACAGCACATGGGGCGCCGTCACCCTCAGCGACATTTCGCCCGCCGCACTGGCTACATAGGGAATCGAGCCCCGGCCCCGATACAGACGCAGCGCGTGCCCTTCGTCGCCCACCCACAGGGTCAACTGCGTCGTCACCGCCGCGTCCGCCCGCACGGCAATCACCAGCGGCACCCCAAGGGGCGCAGGATCCACCACCTCTACCTCGAGGCGCAACACCATCTCCGGCGGCAGCTCGCTCTGGTCCGCCGCGACCTCCTGCGACGTATCCGCTGGTGACGGCGTACCACCGCGACCATCGTCGCAACTCACCACGACACAACACGACATCAACCACAACCAACGCCTCATGGCTGTCCTCCGTGATAGAGCGCCAACCGCTCTGCCAAAACGCTGCGCCGCACCTCGATGTCAGCCAAAAACGCCGCCATACCCGCCGCAATGCCTTCACGCACCGCCGCCGCATCGTCCAGCCCTGTCACCATCCCGTGCAGCTCACCCATCGCCATCGCCGTATCCTCGTCTTGCAGCCGCTCGAAGAGCGCCGCCCGCGTCTCTGCCATGGCCTCTTCGAGCACAGCAGGGCTCAGCCGCGCTGAGCCCTTCCAACTCCTCGACAAAGAGCCCATAGGCACCCTCAGAGCGCAGCATGGCGTGGTCCAACCAACCTTCGCCACAATAGAGCAGCCGGTGGGGATCGCTCAGCGCCCACTTTCCCCCATGATGACAGGGCTGGAAAAGATCTTCCGGATCCCACCCCATCACCCGAAAATAAAGCCGCTGCTGCTCCCAAGAACCATAGAAATAGACCTCGTCCACGTTGTCCCCATTGCGCATCAGGCTGTTGAACGCCATCCACCGCAAGTAAGCTCGGTAATCCATCCGCGCCAACAGCGCTGGCGCCAGCGTAGACGGATCTCCATCTGTTGCCAGCCTATTCAGCTCCCAATAAGACGCCAACACGGCAGCAGCGCCTGCCTCACTCGACGGAAACAACACGTCCTCCGCCTTGTACTCAGGATCGAAACGCCGCCGCACCAGCCCACCCAGATGGAGGTGCCCCTGCACCAACCACGATTTGGGCTGAGCCGTCAGCAAATAGACCCCCTGGTCGACCCCATCCACCAGCAGGTTCACATAGGCAACGGGCAGCGGAAAGACGCCTTCACTGCGCAGCAGGTGCATCGCAAGGTGCTGGTGGAAATAGAAACGATCCTCACACAAGGACAACAAATAGAAGCGGTCTGTCGCCAACGCGGCCGTCAGCCGCCGTGGCAGTGAACCGGCCAAGTTCACGCTATAGCTCTTGCGCGCGCAACCCAGCGATGACTGCCCACGCAGATTCACTTCGGCGTCCAATGCGTCCCCCTCACCCAAGCGCACCCGCAGCCGAAAAGGCGTCTTGTCCCGCGCCGCCACCCGCTGGTCGTAAACCACGCGTTCCTCGCCGCGCATCTCGAAAGCCAAGGTCCGCGGATAGGGGTAGCTATCCGCCGCCGCTGCCGCCGCGTCGCACGCCGCACCCGCAAGGTGGCCCAACGGAATCGGTGTCTCCACTGCACACTGGCTCCCGCCGAGTGCCACAAGCAACGACTTCACCTGGGCAGGCGCACACCAGCCGACGCGAAAAGTGGCGGCCCGTTCCGCCGCCAGTGCCTGTACCAAGGCCTGCGCCGCCGCCACCTCCTCCCCCGCTTCGTAGGCCACCTCCCGCCTCGGCCAATTCACATCTCCTTCGCCGCGCCGCAAGACCCAACGTTGGATCGGCTCATGGTCGCCACCAGATTCCAAAACCTCGCCTTCGCCCTCACCCACCCAAACCAGCGTCCGCCACAGCGCCCCATAGGGCCCCTCAACGTCCCGAACCACTTTGTAGAGAAGCGCAAAAGCTTGCTCAGGAGCCATGACGCTGCGCTGCGGCGGCACCGCCGCCACCGCGCCCCGCAGCGCCCCGCGATCCCACGCCAGATCGACCACTTGCTCCACCTGCGCACCCGCCACCCACAGCGCCCAGCGCTCCTCTGCCGGCAGCGCATCCAACAGAGCCAACGCCATCGCTTGCCGCGCCGCATGCAGCGCCGGATCCAAAGACGGCTGGAGAATGATCACCCCCAACGCACCCCCTGCATCCACCCGCTGCGCTGCCACCGTGATCGCGCTGCCATCGGCCGCGGCCAAAGCCACCGCCTCCCACGGCGCCCCTTGACCCGATGCCATCTCAGACACAGGCGCGCCGCTTACGCCGTCGCGCAGCAACGCCACCCATTGACCACCACCCCCAGGCCACGGCCGCACCTGGAGGATCTCCAAGCGGTCAGCTCCAACACATGCCACCCCAGCCCCACTCCAAGGGTTGGGAACAACGGCCAGCTCCCCAGAACTATCGCCACCCGCCACATCCGAGGAGTCCACCACCAAGGTCCCACCATCGCCACAACCCAGCGCGAGCACCAGCCAACAACCACCCCAAAACACCATCCACCATCTCATCACCGCAAACCCTCATCCTCACCGACATCGACAATTGAGACCAACCGCAGACGCGATCACAACCTCTATCAGCACCTCTCACTCACGCAAGCCTAGGGCACCGCCACCTGCACCGGGCCAATCATCAGGACCTCGTCTGCCACTTCATCCCCTTCCCCAACGCACGCCTCATACCAATACCGTCCCATGCCCCGATAATCCTGCAGCGGTGCCAACCACGACCAGCACGCCTCCGGAAGCCAAGCGTTCGCCATCAACGCGTCCAAACCCACGGACGACGCAATCGTCGGCCAGGCTTGCTCCGGACCCCACCACACATCAGAGACGGTCAACAAAAAGTTGCCACCAACATCAAACGCCAAACCCCAAAGCTCACCCGCCTTGCCTTCAAGCCAATTGATCAAGTTCTCCAGCTTCTGGGGTCGGCTCTCATTGCCTTCCTTCGACAGCGTCAACTGGCTCGCGTCATTGAGCACCAACGCATTGTGCAACAAGGAGACACGGCTGCCCAACGGAAACGCCAGGCGAAGGGGCCCCACCAAAATGTTGTTGATGAGCCGCACCCCCACCCCTCCATCCTGCCCACCCGCATCCACCACCACGCCGCCCCGCAGCGCGCTGTTGACCACCGTCAGCGCATCGACATTCGTTACAAAACTGACATCCCCACAGCCCTCGATCCGCCACACCCCGTCGATGGCGCTGTTGTGCAACACCGCACCACACCACTGCCCCCGAGCCGCAAAAGATCGACTCCCACCCAACTCGCTCACCCTCAGCCGCAGGGCATCGGCGCACAACACTCCCTTCGTACCCAGCACCCCCGTCCCTGACCCATCCCCTTCGTTAACCCGCAGCGCCACCCCCCGCAGCACCAATGGAAAGTCTTCCTGCCTACACAGCGTCCGCGGCATCAGCGCCCTCTGCCAGCTCCCGCCGCTCGCCTCGAGGCTGGCCGGCCGCGGCACCGCCATCGGCCGAGGACTCAACCTCCCCTCCCACTCCAGCCCATGCACCAACGCATCCGTATCGTTCACTTCCGAAGCCCCCACGACGAGGGTCGAACCCTCGAGCAAGACCGCGCTGGCCTGCCCATTTGAACTTAAGTCATCTTCAACCCGCAGCCCTACGACGCCACTCGCGCCGCTCACCTCCACCCTGGAGCGCAGCAGGGTCAACGCCGACCCCATCACCTTGATCCCCCATACCCCCACACCACCACCAGCCCCGGCTTCGACCAAAACTTGGTGCAGCGTCAAGCGACCCCCGCCATTCAGCCACACCGCCACGACCTCGCCCTGTATCAAGCCATCCTCATGCCGCGCGGAAAGCAGGCTCTCCTCCAACACCACATCACTCTGCCACACCTGCAACGCTGGCTGTTGGGTCTTCACCACCAAGCGCTGGCCCCACACCTCAGTCTCCTCACTCACCAACACGCCGATGCCGGCACCACTAAGCTCCACCTCCCGCAGCCACAACTGCCCCCCACCCTTCGCAAACACAGCGGCTTCCCCATCGCTAACGACACGAACCAGCTCCACCGCCACCGCCCCCCCGCCTGTCTTAATGTCGAGCCCACTCACCTCCACACCCCGAATGCGCGTCGATTGCAGAGGACCCGCTTCGACTGCCAACGAAATGCCCGCCAACTCCGTCAGCCGCTCCGGGTCCGTCGCACACCGCACCCCATCCGGCCCCCTCTCGCAACCACCTTCGAGCCACGTCCCCGCCCTGACGTTCAACACCTCACCCGAAAAACCCCCTGGAACTGCGCACGGATTCCCGACCAACTGCACCCCCTTGGGGGCATCGCCAGCCTCACCGAGATTCTCTACGAGCCGATCCTCCCAATCCGCCTCTTCACAGTCGATTTGAACCACCTCCGTCGGGGCGCCCTCGAGAACCTGCACCGCTACCGGCAGCGATTCCCAGCGCTCCTCCCCACGCGTGATCACCAGTCGCCCCCCGTACACATCGGCCTGCGCGCCATCGGGAACCCCAACCGCCATCTGAACGATCCCCGTCTGCCCCTCCCGTTGCGGTCGCACGATAGCCGATGGCCTCACTTCGAAGTCCTCCGCACCCGCAAAAACCAAGCTCGCTGCATAATCGCCGATGTCAGGACTTGGCGACCCATCCTCCATGCCCCGTCCATCGATGAAATAGCCTTCCCAAGCCACCGTCTCGCCCGCCGCCGCCATCACCCTCGTGCCGGCGTGGACGAAAATCCCCCGCGGATCTTCTACCTCGGGGGCCACCACATCCACTTCCTCCGCGTCCACCACGTCTGGCTCGAGGTCAACAGGAACATCCCCCTGCACCTCGCCGTCTTGCATCCCATCGCCCCCATCGAAGAGATCACCGACCGCATCGCCATCGGACCCCAGATCAGGTTCCGCATCGCTGACATCCTGCGTCTCCACATCCCCCGCCCAATCCTCGAGCTGGTAACGGCTGATATCCTCGAAGGGATGGCAACCGGACCACACCGCGGTCCACCCACACAAGAGTAAAAACGCAACCCACCATCGCCACATGCTCACCTCCTCGCGTCCCACTGCCACCCCTCCAACTTAGCCCTCATCCCCAAGCCATGCAAATCCCTCTCTGATGGCCCCGCCTGCCCCCGTCCGGACAGCCCCAGAACGACCCCACCTCACCCCCAATGCGCCCTCCCACACATCGCGCCAAAACACCGGCGCTCTGCGCCATTAGTCGAATTCTGTTGAAGCAGCACCTCAAGGATATTTTTGCGAATCGACACCGGGTAGCTTGCAGTGGCGCCGCCCTCCCCGTATGTATCGCCCCGCGTGGAGACCCGTTCCCGCACACCTCATTGTGCCGCGCTCTCCCTTTGGACGACGCGCGGAGGTTGGTAGACGACGCAACGGGAGGTCCTATGTCAGTGCTCTTGAAGCTCCTGCAGATTCTCGGTGCTTTGGGTGTCTTCCTCTTTGGCATGAAAATCATGTCGGAAGGCCTCCAAAAAGTCGCTGGACCCAGGCTCAAAACGCTCCTGGGCAAAATGACCGGTAACCGCCTCAGCGGGGTCGCCACGGGCTTCACCGTCACCGCCGTCATTCAGTCCAGCTCGGCCACCACCGTCATGGTCGTCGGTTTCGTCACGGCCGGCTTGCTCACCCTCACCCAATCCATCGGGGTGATCATGGGCGCCAATATCGGCACCACCGTCACCGGCTGGATGGTCGCCCTGCTGGGCTTCAAGGTTCAGGTCTCCACCTTTGCCCTGCCGGCCATCGCCGTCGGTGTCGCCCTGACCTTCCTCAAAAAATCAACCGCCAAACAGGCCGGCGAGTGCTTGACCGGCTTCGGACTCCTCTTCTTGGGCCTCTCCCTCATGAAGGATGCCGTCCCCACCGTGCAGGGCGCCAACCAGCTCGTCTGGCTCACCAACCTCACCCAATACGGTTTCCTCTCTATCGTCCTCTTTGTCATGATCGGCGGCATCGTCACCGTGGTCCTCCAGTCCTCTTCCGCCACCATGACCCTCACCCTCACCCTCGCCGCCATGGGCTGGCTGCCCTATGAAATGGCCGCGGCCATGGTCGTCGGCGAAAACATTGGGACGACCGTCACGGCCAACCTGGCCTCCATTGGCGCCAGTCAGGACGCCAAACGCGCCGCCCGCGCCCACCTCCTCTTCAACCTCTTCGGGGCCTTCTGGGTCACCCTCACCCTCCAGTGGATCCTCCTCCCCCTCGTCAACAACACCGTCCCGGGGGATCCTCACATCGATTTCACCGCCATCCAAGGCGATGAAGACGCCCTCATGCGCGGCCGCGGCATCATCACCGCTCACCTCGCGGCCTTCCACACCCTCTTCAACATCCTCAACACCTCCATGCTCCTGCCCTTCGTCAAGCAGCTCGAGTGCTTGGTCCGCCGTTGGGTCCCTGATTCACCCGTGCGCTCCCACGTCCGCTACATCTCCACTGCCCTCATCGAAACCCCTGACTTCCTCATCATTCAGGTCGGTAAAGAGATGCAGCACATGTGCGAGCTCACCCGCCAGATGTTCAGCGACTCCCTCCACATCCTCACCCACCCCAAAGAAAAACTCGGCTCCCTCGTCGACGCGACCCTCGAAAAGGAAGACATCGTCGACCAACTCGACGTGGAGATCGCCAAGGTCCTCACCATGACCGGGCGCGCAGCCACCTCGGCGTCGGCCTCTCGCAGAATCTCTGAGATGCTGCAAAACACCCATCGCCTCGAGCGCATCGCCGACCACTGCGCGGTCCTGGTCCGTATCGCCCGCCGCGTCCACCAAAGCGAGCCGGGACTCAGCAGCGACGACGTCGGGAAAATCTCTGAGCTCGGCCGCGCCGTCGACGCCGCCATGGACAACTTGGGCCGCTTCCTCGCCAACGAAAAAGACGACTACGTCAAGAACGCCGAAATGCTCGAAGAGCGGATCGACAACGTGCGCCGCTACCTGCGCGCCACTGAGATCCAAGCCCTCAAAGAAGGCTCTGAGGACGTGGAGACGGGGCTCGCCGTGCTCGACGTCCTGACCCACCTCGAGGAAATCGGCGACCGCGTCGCCTCCATCATTCGCAGCACCACCACCAGCCGCAACAGCTAAGACGCCACCCCTTGTCGGCCCTTCGCCCATCTCACTGCCCCCGGCTGCACGTGACCTCCCAACTGGCTCACCAAGAACCCCACCAAGCCATCCACCGTGCCATCCAGCGCCTGGCCGTCTTGCAAGACCCAAGCGGCTGCGTCTCCGCCCACACCCCTGGCTCGCCCCTGCTCACGGCCCACTACGTCATGGTGGCCCACCTCACCCAGCAACCTCTGGCCCCCGAACGGGTCACGCGCTTGCTGCACACTTTTTCCACCTCCCAACTCCCAGACGGTGGCTGGGCGCACCACGACGACAGCCGCCCCGACGCCACCGTCACGACCCTGGCCTACGTCGCCTGCCGCCTCCTCGACCGCCCCCCCCATGATCCAAGCTGCCAACGCGCCCGCACCTGGCTGCGACACCACGGCGGCGTGCTCCCCCTGCCAATCTGGGGCAAAATCTGGCTCGCCCTCCTCAACCTCTGCGACTGGGCCGCCATCCCGCCCCTCTTGCCCGAGCCCTGGCTGCAGCCGCAGTGGTCACCCCTTCATCCCAAACGCGCCTCCTGCCACACCCGCCACGCCTTCCTGGGGCTGAGCTACCTCTACAGCGTCAGGGCGCAGGCACCCCTCACGCCAACCATTGCGGCCCTGCGCGTCGAGCTCTACGATCGCCCCTTCCATCACATTGACTTCAAGAAGGGCCGTTTCTCCTTCGCCCCCGAAGCGCTGGCCGCAACCCCGTCGACCCTACTCGGCGCCACCGCAAGACTCGCCGCCCTCTACGAACGCATCCCACGCCGAGCGCTGCGCGCCTTGGCCCTCAGCGACGTCTTGGATCGCATCGTCGAGCATCAGCGCCAGAGTCGCTTCGTCGCCCTCTCTCCGCTCACGGGAATGCTCAACACCCTCGCCCTCCATCACGCGCAGCACCCAGACTTCCTCACCTCCTTTCGCGCGCTCGACCACTGGGCCCAACGGCACGACAAGCAAGGGGAATTCTTCGCCTGGGCCCTCTCCGCCACCTGGGACACGGCCCTGGCCGTCCAGGCCATCGCCGCTGCCCCCTCGGCAGATCAAGCCACCCGCTTCCTCAGCGGCGCAAACGCCTACCTCCGTCGCGCCCAGATCCAAGACGAAGTCCCAGACCGCTACCGCTACCATCGCGACACCCGACGTGGCGGCTACAGTTGTGCTGGCCAACACCATCAATGGCCCACCACCCACTGCACCGCCGAGGTCCTCAACGCTTGGGTGCACCTCTCCCAGCATCTCGCCCCAGAACAGCTCCCCGCGCCGGAGATGCGCAAAGCGGCAGTGACCTTCCTCCTCAGCCGCCACAACACCGACGGTGGCTGGGGCGCCTTTGAGAAGAAGCGCAGCCACCCGCTCGTCGATGGCCTCATCCCACTCGATTTCCTGGGCCACACCCTGACCGAACACAGCACCGTCCCCAGCACGGCGAGCTGCGTCGGCGGCCTCCACAATACGGCTACCCGCTTCGCTGATCTCTTCTCGACCCTCGAGCTGGCACGCATCCACGACGCGATCGGCCAAGGCGTCGCTTTCCTCCGGCGGGCCCAACACCAAGATGGACACTGGACCGAAGCAGGGACCCCATCCGCCCTCTACTGCACCGCGGCCGCCATCGGCGCTCTGCGCACCGCCGGCACCCCACCGAACGATCCCATCATCCGCAGAGCCGGACACTGGCTCGTCTCCCAACAACTCGCCAATGGCGGGTGGGGCGCGCCTCTCAGACGAGCACCGGCGACCGCCTCACACCGACGCCACACCTGCCCGATCCTCTTCACAGCCTGGGCCCTCATGGGGCTGCTGCGCGCAGCCTATGACGGGCCTGGCGCTCAGGCGGCCATCGACCGCGGCGTCGCCCTCCTCATCGATCGCCAACGCCCAGACGGCACCTGGCCCGCAGAAGAGAATCCAACGCACACCCTCGCCAGCGCCGCCGACCCTCTGCCCAGCCATCGAGATCTCTTCCCCTTGTGGGCCCTCGCACTCTACGCCAGCCGACCCGCCCCTGCAGCTCAATGAAAGTCCGTCCTTGTCGCGTGGCTGCCCACCTGCGTCTGCGCTGCGTCGGCGACGGCTTGCGCCGTTTCGCTCAGTGAACGCACCAGCGAGACGATCCGCGCCGAAGACGACAGATGCCCTTGGACCTGCCACACCACCCCCTGATTGCTGACCTCCACCCCTCCACAAGTCATGTCGCAGTGCAGCAGCATCTCGCGAACCTGAGGCGAGAGGATGCGGCGGATCGTCTCAGCATCGTCACCCTGAATCATGAAACGGCGGTCAAAGGCGTCGTCACCGGTCTGCAGATCCTCTGCCCCAAAGACCTTCGTCACTTTCTGCCACAAACCTTCGCGAAAAATACGCAGCCGCAACGCCAACTGAAGCTCCACTTCGATCCTGGTGTAAGTATAGGTGCTGCGCCCCGATCGCTCGCGAAACGTGTAAACCCGCACCTGGCGCCCGAGATGACGCCCGCTGATCTCCCCCGTCTCGCTCCACGACCCCAGCATGAATCGCAGCCCCAATGCATCTGCTGCTTGCCGCCACGTCACCCGACGCCGTTGATTGCCTCGATGCGCCAGCCACAACACCACACCGAGGAGGGCAAACGGCAGCAAAAAGACCCAAATGAACTTCATCCTAACCTCCCCGACTCGAAGCGAATTCGCCACCTCGTCGCCAGAACACGCTCCCACCGCCTCCGTCTGGCACTGAAGTGCCTCCACCGCCACCGTTTGCCAAGCCCACCCCATTGCCTTAGGCTGACCTTGCTGCGGCGCAAGCGCATCACCTATGAGGCCAGACGCCGTTGCTCTACACTTCGTGTGCGCCGCCGTGAGCCGAGCTCCATCTCCAAACGCCAGCGCAGCGCTCACGGGCCCCATTGTGACCTATGCACGCTTGGATACTCAACCACGACGACAGCCGCGTTTTTCTGATCCTCTACATCGGTCTCGCCGTCGTCCTCAGCATCTGGATCAGCCTCTTCTGGCTCGTCGCCGTGGTCGCCGTCCACGCGGCCTTTGAAATCGTCTGCGAGCGGGAGAACGACCGCACCCGCACCTCAGCCCTGCTCGCCCGGGTCATCTGGAACCTCAAGCTCGACATCGCCCTCATCTTCTTTGCCCTCGCCCTAGGCGTCTATATGGACGTCGCCATGGGTGTCGTCGGCCTCAGCGCCGCTGGCCGCGCTGGCGTCCAGGGCGGCGCCCGTTTTGCGGCCTGGCAAAACGTCCTCCGCGGCTTCCTCCTCAGCGCCGACGACGCGGCCCAAGTGGCCCGCGCCGTCATGGCATCGAAAAAGAAAAAGGATCACCCCCTGGCCCTCGATGCCGTCGACACCCGACTGGCCATCTGGGGCGGCTGGCGCCGACCATGGACCCGCGGCGACAAAATCTCCCTTGCCTTCGGCGCCCTGAGCATCCTCCTCATCCTCAGCGCCCCCCTCCTCAGCGCGGAGCTGAGCCCCTATGATGTCGTCGCCGCACTGGGGCAAGACCTCCACCCCTGGCCCTGAACGCAACGCCACCGCCTGAGCACCCGCGCTCCACGTTGACCCCAAAGACCTAAGTCTCTAGGCTACCGCCCGCGCTGGGCCCGCGCGCCCACACTGCGCACCGTTGCCATCCTCCGACCCGAGGGCCGCTTGGTCCCGTCAAGGAACGTCGCATGACAACCCACGACAACACCCCACCCGCGCCAACACCCCCTGTCCCAGCGGGTGAAACGCCCCCAGCCCTTCCCCATGACACCACCCCGGCGCCAGGGCCAACCACACCGCCCACGGGGCAACCGGCTCCCAGTACCGGCCTCCTGGGGAAATTTCTCCGCACCGTCGAAGTCGCAGGCAACAAGCTGCCTCACCCGGCCGCCCTCTTCGCCCTCTTCGCCGCCTTCATCGTCATCCTCTCAGGCCTCGTCGCCCTCACTGACGTCGAAGCCATCCACCCCGGCACGGGCGAAAAAGTCGTCCCCTTCTCACTCGTCTCCCAAGAAGGCCTCCACCTCATCCTCACCAAAATGGTGGTCAACTTCACCTCCTTCGCACCACTGGGCACGGTGCTCGTCGCCCTCCTGGGGATCGGCATCGCTGAACGCAGCGGCCTCATGTCCACCGCCCTGCGCCTCCTCGTCCTCTCAGCACCGCGCAAACTGCTCACCTTCGCCATCGTCTTCGCCGGCATCCTCTCCAACACCGCCAGCGAGGTCGGCTATGTCGTCCTTGTCCCCTTGGGCGCCATGATCTTCCTCGCCATGGGGCGCCACCCCATCGCAGGCCTCGCCGCGGCCTTCGCCGGCGTCTCCGGCGGCTACAGCGCCAACCTCTTGCTGGGCACCATCGATCCACTCCTGGCTGGGCTCTCGGAGGAGGCCGCCCACATCATCGACAACACCGTTCAGGTCAATCCAGCCTGCAACTTCTACTTCATGTTTGCCTCGACCTTTGTCATCGCCATCGCCGGCACCTGGGTCACCGAAAAAATCGTCGCCCCACGCCTGGGCGACTACCATGGCAGCGCCAAAGCAGAACGCATCGAAAAACTCAACGCCGCCGAAAAGCGCGGCCTGCGCTGGACCCTCGTCACAGGCCTCTTCATCGCGGCCCTCTTGCTCTGGGCCACCCTCCCTACCAGCGGCGGCCTCTGGGACAGCCTCCCGGGTACGGGTTTCTTGCGCGATCCCGCCACGGGAGACCTCCTCCGCTCCCCCTTCATGTCGGGCATCGTCGCGCTCATCTTCATCCTCGGCGCCCTCCTCGGCATGGCCTACGGCCTCGGGGCCGGCACCTTGAAGAGCAGCAGCGACGTCGTCGAAGGCATGGGCAAGGCCATGTCCACCTTGGGCACCTACATCGTCCTCGTCTTCTTCGCCGCCCAGTTCGTCGCCTACTTCAACTGGACCAACCTGGGCCTCATCTTCGCCATCAAAGGCGCCGACTTCATCTCCGCCGTCGGACTCGGCCCCATACCCCTGCTCATCGCCTTCGTCTTCCTCTCGGCCATCATCAACCTCGTCATGGGCAGCGCCTCGGCCAAGTGGGCCATCATGGCACCGGTCTTCATACCCATGTTCATGCTCCTCGGCTTCTCTCCCGAGCTCACCCAGCTCACCTACCGCATCGGCGACTCCGTCACCAACATCATCTCACCCATGATGTCCTACTTCGCCCTCATCGTCGCCTTCATGCAGACCTACGACAAGAAAGCGGGCATCGGCACCATCGTCGCCACCATGTTGCCCTACTCCGTGGTCTTTCTCGTCGTGTGGCTCATTCTCTTGGTGCTCTGGTTCCTCACGGGGCTCCCCATCGGACCTGGCGCCGAAATCTTCTACGAGCTGCCCTCCTGAGCACCCCCCTTACTCAGCCGCAGCCAAACACCACCGGGCCCCTGAGCGCCCGCTGTCATTTTCGCCCCACTTGTCGCCAGCGCTGCGTCGCGCTAGCATCGCCAGGCCGGCCAGATCGTGGCACGACCTCTGCTGACCCCAGCATCATCTGCTGCAGCCAGCGCGAAGCAACGCGCCCATGTGCCTGACCGACATTTCCGGCCACCCGCTCTCGCTAAGACATCGTCCCATTTGTGTGCGCCTTGACGATCGCCCAGACTCGCTTGCCCCTGCGGTGCGAGCCTCCGCGCGTCAAACGCGCACCGCATCTCGGTGATCCGTCACCCGTGAGCCACCTCCGCGCAAAATGCCATCCTCGGTCTTCTAAGACCGCTTCTCACGTCCAAACCTGTCAGCATGGAGCGTGCGCGCATGAGCGAACCAGCAACCAAAGCCAAGCACCCCAAGGGCCTCTACGTCCTCTTCTTTACCGAGATGTGGGAGCGCTTCGGCTTCTACACCATGCTCGCCATCTTCATGCTCTACCTGGACGAGTACTTCCACTTCGAGTCCAAGGGGCAGATCTACGGCATCTTCCTCGCCCTCGTCTACTTCACCCCCGTCATGGGCGGGATCATCGCCGACAGGTGGCTCGGGTTCCGCCGCACCATCGCCTCCGGTGCCGTCTTGATGGCCATCGGCTACGCCCTCCTCGCCGTGCCCATCGCCGAGGAGAGCCACAACGAGAGCAGCGTCGCCGCCGCAGAACAGAGCTACGCCGAGGCCCTCGCCGCCTATGAGCTGCGCTATGAAGCCTTACAACAGGAGAGCGAGGCCAAAGGCGTGCGCGAAAAGTTCCCCGAAGCCAGACCCAAGTACGAAGGCCCCGGCCGCATGAGCCGCCGCCCCATCTTCTACCTCGCCCTCTTCTTCCTCGTCCTCGGCAACGGCCTCTTCAAGCCCAACATCTCCGTCATGGTCGGGAACCTCTACGCCGAAGGAAGCCCCCTCAAAGATGCCGCATTCAACATCTTTTACATGGGCATCAACATCGGCGCCCTCGGCGCCGGTTTCGCCGCCGCCAGCCTCCGCGCCACCCTGGGCTGGGAGTTCGCTTTCGGCGCCGCCGCCCTCGGCATGCTCATGTCCCTCGTCATCTTCACCCTCTTCCGCAAGCACATCGAACACGCCGAGCTCGGCAAGAAAACCAAAGACACCAACAGCCCAAACCTGGACGACCATCTGAGCCCCGCCGAGCTGAAGGCCAGAGTCGTCGCCCTGCTGACCATTTTCGGCATCGTCATCCTCTTCTGGATGTCCTTCCACCAAAACGGCTACACCATGGTCCTCTGGGCCCGCGACGCCACGGCGCCCGTCTTCGGTTGGCAAGTCCCGGCGGAACTCTTCTCCTCCCTCAACCCCCTCTTCGTCGTCGCCTTCACCCCCTTGTTGGTCATGTTCTGGTCCATGTGCCGACGCAAGGGCAAGGAACCAAGCACACCGGGGAAAATCGGCATCGGCATGCTCCTCACCGCGGCAGCCTTCCTCATCCTCGCCATCGCCGGCCACCTGGGCGGCGACTACGGCCGCGTCTCGGCAGGGTGGCTGGCCTCGGCCTACCTGGTGGTCACCATCGGCGAGCTGTGTTTGAGCCCCATGGGCCTCTCCTTTGTCTCCAAAGTCGCACCGGCGCGAATGCGCGGCCTCATGATGGGCGGTTGGTTCGCCGCCACCGCCATCGGCAACTACCTCTCTGGCCTCATCGGCATCCTCTGGGAGCGCTGGGACCACTCCACCTTCTTCTTCTTCCTCGTCGGGACCTCGCTCTTCGCCGCACTCATCCTCAGAGTCAGCCTCAACAAGCTCAAAGCGGCCACTGGCGGGAAGTGAACCTGGCACCAGGGCGCACCGCGGCTTTCGCCCGTTGCGGCTGGCACGCCCTGGGGAGGTGGCTCCACCCAAAATCACCAGCCAGAGATGTCGCCGGCTGTAGCTGGCCTGACCTGAGCCGCCACCATCGGGCACGGCGCAAGCCTTGGGACCCGCCACGACGCCCCACGCGGAGCGCCTCGGGGAGGGCGGCCACGGCAACGGCCGCCCTTCGCGTCGCCGGGCCTAATTGGCCAGGCAGAAGCCGTTCAGGCATCCCAGGCCCAGGCAGCAGTCACTTTGGTCGGTACACACTTCGTAGAAGCTGGCGCACGTTGTGGTGCGCTCCTCGCAGGTGCGGGTGATGGCGTTGCACTGCCCAGAGCAGCAGTCGCCATCGGCCGTGCAGGTCGCAGCCAAGGGCAGACAGGCCCGCGCGCACAAGCCATTCTCGCAGTGGCCCGAACAGCATTCGGCGTCATTCTCGCACAACTGGCCAAGCTCCAAGCACGCCGGGATGCCGCACTTTCCGCTGATACACGCGCCAGAGCAGCATTGCTCATCGCGGCTGCAGGTGGTGGTCAGCGGCAGGCAGTCATCGCACAACCCCGTGTCACCATTGCAGAAGCCAGAGCAACACTCGACGTCTTCCGTACAGGCATTGGCGTTCGCCTTACAGGCGGCGCAACGGTTCGTCACGGGGTCGCAGAAATTCGAGCAGCACGCATCGTCGCTCGTACAGGTCTGCCCGTTCTGAACGCAGGCGTCGACACCACAGAAGCCCGCGCTGTTGCAGTTGCCGCCACAGCAGTCGGCGCCGCTGGTGCACGCGTTGCCATCGACCAAGCAGGTGCCGCAGCGCAGCGTCGACGGGTCACACAGGCCGGAACAACACTCCGTATCGCTGCTACAGCGATCGCCCGTGGCGACGCAAGAACCACCTTGGCACACCAGATTGCCATTGGCGTCCGGCGCACACAGCCCAGAACAGCACTGGTCGCTCAACAAACACGGCTCGCCCTCGTCGCGGCACGGCTCTCCGTACTCCTCCCAGCAGCGCTTGAATCCGCTCAGCGTCTCGACGCACTTCTGGGCGCCGCCACAACACTGCGAACCCGAAGAGAAGCCAGAAGCACACACCGCGCCCGTGGGCAGGTTCCCCTCTAGCTTGGAACAGCGCCCATAGATCGAGTCCGGGAAGAGGTCGCAGTCGCCCTTGATGGTCTTGTCGTTGCAGCGACCCGCTTGATTGCAGCACGACTCTTTGCTCGTGCACAGCTCGCCGAAGGGCTGGCAGCCGCCGGCGAAGCGACAGCTCCGATAACCCATGTCGTCACCCAAGCACGCAAAAGAACAGCAATCCTTGTGATCGCCACAGGCCTCGCCCACCATCCGACAGTTGTAAGTCCCACCGCCGGGCGGCGCCGCGCAGAAGCCCCCCGTGCAAATGAAAGAGCAGCAATCTTCCGCCGCACCGCACACCTCGCCAATACCGCGGCAATTGCCCGCCCGCAAGCAGCGCTGCTCACCGTCGAGCTCACCACACAGCCGCGAGCAACAGGCCCAGTCTCCAGTACACAGCTCGCCCGCGGGCAGGCAACCCGTCGGCGCGACACAGGTCCCGTCGTTGCACTGGTTGCTACAGCACTCGGCGGCGGCGCCGCAGCTCTGACCGGCCACCTTGCACAGCTCGCCGTGCGAACAGGCGCCATCCACGCAGCTCAACGAGCAGCACTGAGCGGCGGCAGTGCAGCTCTGCCCCTCGGTGCGGCAAGCGCTCGAAACAGCCAGACACTCACCATCCAGAGAGCAACGGCCAGAGCAGCAATCGTTGCCATCATCGCAGGCCGCGCCCGTGGGGAGGCACAACCCCTCGCTCACCGAACACACCCCATTGGCATTGCACAAGCCACTGCAGCAACCCGTCCCCGTCGTACACGCCTCACCGTTGGCAAGACAAGACTCGTGACCACACACCCCAGCGCTGTTGCAATTGCCTCCGCAACACTCAACTGAGCTGGAACACGTCTCGCCATCGGCCAAACACGAAACGTCAGGGTTGATGAGATCCGTCGTCTCCTCGACATCAGGCGTCACCTCAGGGACCGTATCGGGATCGACCCCATCGTCGCTCACCTCCGGCTCGAGGGTGTCTTGGTCCCCGTTGGTATCCAACACGTCGTTGTCCTTGGGCGGCCCCGCCGTCTCGTCGTCACAACCAACGCTGACGGCCACCAGGCTCAACGCCGCCATCATGATTAAAACCCTACCCGTTGCAGCCATTGCACCCTCCTCGAAGACAAAAACCCAGCAACACCAAAGATTCTAGTGCCACTGGGCTGTAAATTCCAATTCATGCGGCTGGTCTAATTTGCAATACAGATCCCTCCCATGCATCCCAAGCCGAGACAGCAATCCGCACTGGTCGCGCACGTCTCGTAGAAGGAGCTGCAGCCCGACGTGTTCTGCTCGCAACGCATCGTCGATGGGTTGCAGTAGTTGGAGCAGCAGTCGCCATCGGCGGTGCACGTCTGTCCCATGACCAGACAGGCCCGGTCACAGATACCGTTGACGCAGTTGCCAGAGCAGCACTCGTTGTTGGCCGCGCACACCGCACCCACCCCGAGGCAGGTCGTGGCACCACAAACGTTGTTGTTGCACTCGCCAGAACAGCAATCGGCCGCACTCGCGCAAGTGTTGCCGTTGGCCAAACAGGAGGCGCAGCGATTCGTCACGGGATCACAGAGATTCCCGCAACACTGCGCATGGCTCGTGCAATTGGCCGCCATGGGCAGACAATCATCACACAGGCCCGTCGTGCTGTTGCAGTTTCCTGAGCAACACTGGCCATCGTTCGTGCAGGCGTTTCCTTTAGGCACACAGCCCTCAGGACCACAGATCTTGGCGCTGTTGCAGGTGCCATCACAGCAATCACTGTTGCTATCGCAGGTGTTACCGCTCGCCAAACACGCGGCGCAGCGACTGGTCAGGGGATCGCAGATGCCCGAACAACACTGCGCATCAGAGGTGCACACATTGGTGTTCACCCGGCAATCGGCACATTGACCCGTGACGGCATCGCAAATCCCCGAGCAGCACTCGGCGTTCACCGAACAACTATTCGTGTTCGCCTTGCACGACGCACACTGCTGGGTCACGGGATCGCAGAAGCTCGAACAACACTCGGCGCTGCTCGTACAAGCGTTCGTGTTCGCCTTGCATGACCCACACCGTTGCGTCACGGGATCGCAATAGTTCGAGCAACACTGGGCATCGCTGGTACACGCCAGGTTGTTCTGGACGCACGCATCAGGACCGCAGACTCCGCTGCTGTTACAATTGCCGCCACAACAGTCGCCATTGGCGACGCAACTGTTGCCGTTGGCCAAACAGCTCGCACAGCGCCGCGTCGACGGATCGCACAGCCCACTGCAACAATCGGCGTCGCTCTGACACGCGTTGGTGTCCACCAGACACGGGGCGCACTGTCTCGTGACCGCGTCGCACACCCCGTCACAACAATCGGCGGACGAACTACAGGTCGAGCCCATCTCCACACAACACTGCCCATCGTCGCCGCAGCTCCCAGAGCAACAGTCACCGTCGCTCTTGCAAGGCTCGCCCGTGATCAGGCAGAAAGAACCCGAACACACCAAAGCGCCGCTCTGATCCGGTGAACACAAACCAGAACAGCACTGATCCGACAGGGCGCACGACGTCCCGTTGGGCAAGCAGTTGTCGCCCGAGTAGTCGCCACCCAAGCAGCGGTCGAAACCACTCACCGTGGGCAGACAATAGGTGTTGCCGCCGCAGCAGTTCGAGCCATAGGGATAGCCTCCCGCACATATCGCGCCCGTGGGCATATTGCCCTGGGTCTTGGAACAGCGACCGTAAATGGAGTTCGCGAAGAGCGTGCATGTACCCGGCGAACCCTGACAAGGCTCCTGGTTACAGCAACTCGCCGCCGTCGTGCACAGCTCGCCAAAGGGCTGACAACCGCCAGCAAAGCGACAGCTCTTGTAGGCCGTGCCGTCGCCAACGCAAGAGAAGGAGCAACACTCTTTGCCCTCCTCACAGGCCTCGCCCACCATCTTGCACTTGTCCTGGCCACCGCTAGGCGGCGCCGCACAGTACCCCGCCGTGCAGATGTAACTACAGCAGTCGGCCGCGCGCGCGCACACCTCTCCCGTCGAACGGCAAGTACCGCCCCGGGCACAACGCATCTGCCCGTCCATCATCTCGCAGGTCAAGGAGCAACAGTTGCTGTCGAGGCTGCACAACTCTCCTGCTGGCTTACACAAAGTCGGCGCCACACAGACGCTGTTCGTGCACTTGTTGCTACAACAGGCCATGTCACTCGTGCAGGCAGCGCCCGCCATCTGGCACGAGCCACTGCCACACTGACCACTCTCGCAGCTCAGGGAGCAGCAATCCGCGGCGCTGGCACAATTCTCACCTTCGATGCGACACCCGCTCGACACCGCCAGGCACAGCCCCTGGGTCGAACATCGACCGGAACAGCAGTCCACTCCCTGGACACAGCTCCCGCCAGCAGGCGTACACTCGCCACTGGTAATGGAGCATACCCCATTGGCGTTACACGTCCCCGTGCAGCAGTCTCCGTTCACACTGCAGGAGGCATTCAACCCCCGACAGGTCGAGCAGCGCTGCGACACGGGATCACAAATGCCCGAGCAGCACTCACCGTCGCTCGCGCAGCGGTTGGTGTTGATCCGACAATCCGCACACTGCCCAATCAACCCGTCGCAGACCCCAGAACAACACTGCCCGTCTTGGCTACATGAGTTGGTGTTCACCAGACAGGTCCCACAAGTCCCTGCCACGGGGTCACACGTCCCAGAACAACACTCCGAACCAAAGACACACGGGATGGTGTTCCCTTTGCAACCAGCACACAGACCTGTCCCATTGTCGCAATAGCCAGAACAGCACTCGCCGTTGTTGGCGCACGGCGAGGTGTTGCCACGGCAGTTGGCACACAGCTTTGACACGGGATCGCAGTAGTCCGTGCAGCACGCGCTGCTCTCCTCGCAGCTCATCCCCGTCGCCGCGCAGCCATCGACGCCGCACACGCCATCATTATTGCAATTGCCGCTGCAGCAATCGTCAGAGCTCGTACAGGCAAAACCATCGCGGCGACACGAGCCACACTGGTTTGACACGGGATCGCAGATCCCAGAACAGCAATCCCCGCCCTGCACACAGCTCACCCCATCGGGCCGGCAGTCGGCGCACACCGCGCCGTCGGGATCACAATAGTTCGAGCAGCACTCCACATGGAAAGAGCAACCATTCCCAGCACTCTTGCAGTTCGCACACTGATCCAGCATGGGATCACAGAAACCATTACAGCACTGACCGTTGGCGTCACAGGCACCACCATCGCGCCGGCACGACACACACAACTGGTCCTTCAGGTCGCAGATCCCCGAACAGCAGGCACCATCCGTCCCACACCCAGATCCGATGCGGCGACAGCTCGAGCACACCCCACCGTCACAAATCCCCGAACAACACTCCCCGTCCCCGGCACACACCGACTGCAGCGACCGACACTGGGCACAACGCTGCGAACCGGGATCGCAAATGCCCGAACAACACTCCGTGTCGCTCCCACAGACCTCGGTCAACACCGAGCACGTCTCACAGACCCCTGTCGTGGGACTACAGCGACCCGTACAGCAATCGTCGTCGCCCGCACACAACTCGCCTGCCGCTACACAAGCCTCGGCCCCGCATATCCCTTGGCTGTTGCACATCCCGCCACAGCACACGTCTTCGCCTGTGCAGGCCTCTCCCGCCGCCAGGCAATAGGCACACAGCGACGTCTCGGGATCGCAGAAGGCGCTACAGCACGCGTCGTGGCTCACGCACTCCCCGTCCGTCGGAATACACGCCTCAGGACCACAGATCCCGGCGCTGTTGCACGCGCCCTCGCAACACATCTCATCGGCGCTGCAAACACCACCTTGAGCCACGCAGGGCACATCGGGGTCCACCGTCTCCGTCTCACCCTCGATCTCTGCCGTGTCGGGATCCACGTCCGGCAAGATAACGCCATCCACTTCCTCTTCACTCTGGTCGAGCACATCTCTCTCGACCTTCGTACCGGCGCCGTCATCACACGCCACACCGGCCCACAGCAGCACCACCACGACCAAACACCACCGCAGCACTTGTCCCGACATCGTCTCCTCCTCCGTGCAATAGCCTGCTGCACCACGGGCTTCCCCCGGCGCAATGCCTCAATCAATGCGTCTGTCACTATAGCGGACCGTGGCCCTCCGGTTGATCCCCCTGTCAACACCAAGCACCGTTTCTGTATTCTAAAAACAGGCACAACACCCGCATCTACCTACTTTTTTGCGTAGCCTCAACAAGGCACGCGACTTCTTTCAGAATACAAATCGCCCCCCCTCAAAGCCCATCCACCCCGACCACGTCCGTTGTGAACTCCGCCCATGCCTACCATAATGGCCGGCGCAAGACGGACACTTCACCGACGTCCACCCCTCTCCTCATCGAAACATCATGATCAAAGAATCCATCACCATCGGCCACCTCCCCCTCCACTTCGAGTCCGGCGCCTGGGCGCCCCAAACCAACGCCAGCGTCGTTCTCCGCGCGGGCCAAGCCGTGGTCTTGGTCACCGTCGTCGCCGGCAACCCCAGCGGCGACGGCGCTTTCGTGCCCCTCACCGTCGACTACCGCGAAAAATTCTCCGCCTTTGCCCGCATCCCCGGCGCCTTCGGTCGCCGCGAAGCTCGCCCCTCTGACGCAGAAGTCCTCGCCTCTCGCCTCATCGATCGCTCTTTACGCCCCCTCTTCCCCAAGGGATTCAACGCTGAAACCGTCATCACCGCCACGGTCTACTCAGCCGACCCGAAGGTCGACATCCCCACCCTCACCATCAACGCCGCCTCACTCGCCCTCTCCATCTCCGACATCCCCTGGGAGGGCCCCGTCGCCGCCCTCCGCGTCGCTGGCTCACCCCAGGGCCTCTCCCTCTTCCCAGCCCCCGCCGCTTGCGACTCGGCCAGCCTCGATTTCGTCGTCTCCGTCGGCCAACCAGGCATCCTCATGGTCGAAGGCGGCGCCGCCGAATGCACCGAAGCTGAGGTCCTCGACGCCCTCCTCGGCGCCCAAAAGGCCGCCCAGACGCTCCTCGCCCTCCAGAGCAGGTGGCAGAAAAACCACGGCATCGGCAAAAGAACCATCCCGCCGCCGCCGCCTTTACCCGCCCCCTGCCTGGCCATCGTCGACGACTTGACGCCCGCCTGGCACGAAGCCCTGGCCAACACCACCAAAGCCGAACGCCGCAGCGCCCTCGCCGCAGTCAAGAAACAAGCCCTCGACGCCTGTACCGCCGCCTGCGACGAACGCGACGCCGCCACCCTCACCCAGATCAACCACGCCATCGAACGCTCCGCCAGAGACGCCGCCCGCGCCTTCATCCTCGCAGGTAAGCGCTTCGACGGACGCCAACACCACCAAGTCCGACACATTCACAGTGAGGTCCGACTCCTCCCCAGCGCCCACGGCTCAGCCCTCTTCACCCGCGGCGAAACCCAGGCCCTCGCCACGACCACCCTCGGCGGACCCCGCGACAGCCTCCGTCAGGAGAATCTCTACGGAAGCAAGGACGACAGCTTCTTCCTCCATTACAACTTCCCCCCCTTCTCCGTCGGCGAAGCGCGGGCCCCCCGCACGCCTGGACGGCGAGAAATCGGCCATGGCGCCCTCGCCCAACGCGCCTTGCGACGCGTCATCCCCTCGAAGGACGACTTCCCCTACACCATCCGCGTCGTCAGTGACATCCTCTCTTCAAACGGCTCGTCCTCCATGGCCACGGTCTGCGCCGGCTGCCTCTCCTTGATGGATGCCGGCGTCCCCCTCAGCGCACCCGTCGCCGGCGTCGCCATGGGACTCATCGTCCAAGGCGAGCAAAGGGCCATCCTCACGGATATCCTCGGCGATGAAGATCACCTGGGTGACATGGACTTCAAGGTCTGCGGCACGCGCCAAGGCATCACGGCCCTGCAGATGGATCTCAAAATCGAGGGGCTCAGCAAAGAGACCCTCACCCAGGCCCTCGACGCCGCCCAAAAAGCCCGCCTCCACATCTTGGACCGCATGCTCAGCGTCCTCCCCCAGAGCCGCACCTCTGTCCCCGAGCACGCCGTCAAAGTGCTCCGCATCAAAGCACGCAAAGAGCGCATCGGCGACATCATTGGTCCCGGCGGCGCTGGCATCCGCCACCTCGCCAGCTCCACCGGCACCGACATCGACATCGACGACCAAGGCTGGATCCGCGTCGCCGCAACGGACCCCAAAGCCGTACAGGCGGCCCAACGCAAGCTCATGCTCACCCTCCGCGAGCCCACCATCGGCGAGGTCGTGCCCGCCACCATCGCCCGCATCTCGCCGCCATTCATGCGCCTCGAGCTCTTCCCCGGCACCGAAGCCTCGCTCCACTTCGCCGACCTCAACGATGACCGCAGCGGACGCGTCGACGATCGCTACCAACTCGGCGATGTCGTCATGGTCAAGATTCTCGGCGTCGACGACCGCGGCAACATCCGCGTCTCTCATCGCAGCGCCTAAACCATCGGCTTCACAGCTTGACCGGTCCCATGGCAGGCCAACCGCTCTCAGCGAGCAGGCGCTGGCAGCGAGCAAAGATTTCGCCCTCGGCCGCGACGAAAGCCTCCGCCGCGTCCAACTCAAAGCCCCCCAAGGTCCAACCCTGCGCGCTCAGCCGCGCCGCCACCGCCAGCAGCAGCAACTCAGCAGAGGACCGCTGCTCAGGCGTCACCCACGCCCAGCCCCCCGGCAGCTCACCCGCATCAGACGTCCAGAAGAGCTGATCCACGGCCCACATCACATCTGCCGCTTCGTCTTCCTCTAGGGCCAACTCCGCCGCCAACCCGCGCGCCACCAGCCCCGTCACCAACGCCAACCAGGGCAGCGGCGCCGCCTCCCAACCTGGCCAGTCGCAGAAACGCTCCTCATAGCTGGCAACGAAACTCGCCGCGTCCTCGTGAGCCAAGCGCAGCTCCGCCGCCAACGACGCATCCCCTCCCAGCAGCGCCCCCACTTCGAGCAACGCCTGAAGCGTCCCACCGCCTGTCCCCTCTGAATCGGCCATCCGGGTCCTCCTCGATCTCAGCCAGGCACCACGACCTTCACCTGGATCGCCAGCCCTTTCTCTTTGGGGATCACCTCGACCCCGTCGATGAGCCAATGATGCTCTCCAAAGGCCCGCAGCTTGCGATCAGCAAGGATGTCAAACACCTCCAGCATCTTGGGCGAATCGGCCACCAGGCCGCGAGCCTCCGCCAGCTCCGAACCACCGCGAACGATGGCGTTCCACACGGTCTTGGCAAAGACCAAGGCCTGCTGCAACTGGCTCGCGTTGCGGTTGGGACCGAGCAGCTCGATGACTGGCTCCGCATAGGCCATCACCGTCTGGGACACGTTCGCTGGCGGCGCTGCCGGCGCAACCCGCACCGTGGGATGTTCGATGTCGGACTTCCAATCCATGCGCGTCGGGCTGCGCTCGACGGCGGGCGCCTCTTTCATCGACGGACGCTCCACCGGAGCCAAGCGTTGCTGACTCTCACGCGGCCCCCCCCCAGCGGTGCTCACCGCGCCTTTCTGGGGCAACTGGGGCCAATCCAAGCGGGTCGCTTCGTCCTCGTCGACGGGACGCGCCGCTGGTGGCAACCGCCGCTCTTCCAAGTGGCCAGGCGGTGGCACCCGCCGCCCTTCCAAGTGGCCGGGCGGTGGCACCCGCCGCTCGTCGCGTTGACTCCCCGGTGCCGGACGCGGTCGTTGTGGCTGTGGCTGTGGCTGTGGCTGTGGCTGTGGCCGCGACACGGGTCCCGCTGTCCGTTGCACCGCACGTGGCGCTGGCGAAGCGTCCCGTGGCACGACGCCGCCCGCTTCATCGACAGCGGGGCCTCGCAGCGTGGTGATACGCGAACGCGGTGGCGGCGGTGGCATGGTCGAGCGGCGGGCCTCGAGGGTCGACTGCCGTGTCTGGACGCGCCGTTCACCGTAATCGGTGGGCGCGCGCTCCGTCGCTGCCTCGGCGACGGGCCCGGGGCCTAAGCGTGACGCGACCGCCGGTTCTGGCTTCTCTGCGACCACCTCCAGCACGGTCGAACGCTGGAGCTCAGCCTGGGCATGGGCGAGCTGCGACCGCAGCGCCTGAATCTCTGCGTCCTTCTTGTGCAAATCACCCGTGTGCCCGTAGCCAGGGCCCACGCCTGCCAACAGCGCCGCGTCTTCCAACTCCTCGATGAAGGCTTCGGCATGGTCGGGTCTATCGTCGCGCTTTTTGGCAAGCGCCCGCTGGATGACGAAGTCGGACACCGACCGCGGCACGCCTTCGGGCAGAGGCGGTGGACTATCGTGCAAGTGCTTGAGCACCGTCGCCAAGAAGGTCGACTCACTGAAGGGCGTATGCCCCGAAAGCATCTCATAGAGGACCACGCCCAGGGAATAGATGTCGGCCCGGCCATCCAGATCCGTCCCCTGCGCCTGCTCGGGACTCATGTACTCAGGCGTCCCTGGCACCGTGCCAAACTGTGTCAGCTTGGTCACACCCTCGTTCGCCTCTTGAAACTTCGCGATGCCAAAGTCCAAGACCTTGACGAAATCATGCTCGATGCGACCTAAGAAAATGTTGTCCGGCTTCAGATCCCGATGCACGATCCCGCGTCGATGGGCCTCCGCCAAGGAGCGCGCCACCTGCAACGCTATGGGAATCGCCACCTCGGCATGCAACATCCCCTCACGGCGAATGCGCACACTCAGAGGTTCACCCTCCAACAGCTCCATGGCGATGAAAAAGCGGCCGTCCTCGGTCTCGCCGAAGTCGTAGACCTTGATGGTGTTGGGATGCGAAAGCTGACTAACGGCAACCGCTTCTCGGAAGAAGCGCTTCGCCACACCCTCGTTGTGGCACAGGTCCCTATTCAAGATCTTCAGAGCAACCGTGCGCCCCAGAGGCGCCTGCACCGCCACATAAACCCGCGCCATCCCGCCAGCGGCGAGATGGCGAACCACGGTGTATCTTGCACCGACCACCGTCCCTGGTGCGACGAGTTCATCAGCACGCGGATCGTAGGTTGGGCCCGAACTCTCATCCATCGCTCTCATTACCCCAGGCGCTATTCTCGGCCAAACGACTCACACCACGCCACGAGCAGCACGAAAATCGTCGCTCAGAGAGCGACTCTACCACACCCCGCGACTGGCGCACACCCCCCCACGTCGCATGATTCGCGCCAGAGGCCGCGCCAACGCCCCACCCACCAACGACCACGCCCTAGACAAAAAAAGGTGGCCCCATCGGCCACCCCAAACGCCTCATCCCACGCCGCCTGCGTGGCCTACAGACCTGCAAGGCTCAATCGTCGTCGTCTTCGAAGTCCTCGTCTTCGTCCTCGTCTTCTTCAAGCTCTTCGAGGAGATCCTGCGTCTCCTCCTTGAACGCATCGGGATCGTCTTCAATCGCATCCGCCTCGAGCCAGGCATCGAGGTACTCGTTGACATAGTCGCGCAGCTCCTCGTCGTCCACGCTCTTGCGCAGGCCTTTCTTGATCTTGACCAACATCGCGCGGATGTCGTCGGCGTGCTCCGAAGGATCGGCGAAATCGAGAATCTTTTCCAGGGTAGTTAGCAAATTCACGGCAGTTAACTCTCCTTCGGTGAAGGAAAATGCCCAGTCCAACCAAGCGCGGGAATCGGTAGAATCACCAAAGTCTCCCTACCTGCAAACACACCTGCGTTTACTCGCTATGGCGACCGTGACATGGGAAATCAACACTCTAACACAACGCCACTCCTCTGTGGCAGCGTCTCGCAACAAAACAGCTCAACCAGCGGACAGGATGGCTGCGCCAACCACGCCGCAAAAAATGCGACATCCAGCACATGACGCACCTGCAAGTCCCCCTCCGAGTCCTCGCTGGCCACCTCATAAACGCGTCCTGGAAAAGATGCAAGCACTTGCTTTCGGCACGCCAACGTCAAGGCCGCAATTTCAGGTGCCCAGCCACTGCCACCACTCGCCAACGGCGGCAGCTCCCCGCCACAGTCCACCACCCCGCCCAGACGCTCGGCCAGCCCCAAGACCAAGTGCGCCAAAACCAACGCGTCGTTGGCGCTCGCCTCACTTGAGACGACCTCCACCCGCTGCACCACCGGCCACCCTAAGCCCACCCGAAACGACGCAGCCTCCTCGGCAGACAGCCAACCGTAACCATCCTGTGCCACCACCGTAAAGGTGTGAGCCTCGACGAAGAGTCGTCGCGCCAAAGAGGGCATCCCCACCAGCCCCACGCGCCACTGCGGAAAGCGCCCACCACCCCGCTCACACCGCAACCCTATGCTGCGTAGCCACGCGTCCAGACGCTGCCAACCTTGCAGCGACTGATAGTCTCGGCACAAAACCCACGCACGCAAAGCCATCCCAAGTCCCTCTTCGCCAACGCCCCCACGCCCAGAGATTCCCCTCAGCTCTACCCTCTGTCAAGCCTTTGACTACTCCTCAGGCAAAGCCGCGGCCTGCCAAGCCGTGATACCACCCTCCACATAGCTCACATTCTCATAGCCCAGCGCCAGCAAGGCCTCGGCCGCCTGCAACGCCCGGGGGCTGGTCCTACAGTACAAAACCACCGCCCTGTCTTTGTGCGGCCCGAGAAAAGCCACCAAATCCTCCATGGCTTCATTGCTGATGGTCGCCGCCGTCCCCGGAATGGTACCCAACGATGGAACGCGGACATTGACCAATACAAAGTGCGGCGACATCAGCGCCGCTTGCAGCGCCTCCACGCTCAACACACCCAGACCCGTGCACCTCCCACCGCGGCAACGCTGCCCCGGGAAACACGCCGGCTCGCACGCTTCGACTGCCACAGCCACATCCCCACGGGCGACAGGCGCTGCCTCACCTGACCCCGCCCCTTTGCAGCCCACCAGCAGCACGAGGCTCAACAACAGGCCCCAAACGAACCCAAAGTTCAGCATCTTCCCCACCACCTGGCATCGCCGCTGCGACGACACCCCTTCAACGACCCTTGATGTCGGCTCCGCCTCTGGCATAATGCCTCACGTGACGGTACGCGACAACCCCCAATTGCAACAGGAGAACCCCATGCGCATCGTAATCGACCGCTTCGAAGGTGACTACGCCGTCCTCGACGTCGACGGCGAGATGGTCGACTTCCCCCGTAGAGCCGTTCCGGCAGACGCCAAAGAAGGCACCATCTTGAGCTGGAACATCGTCGACGACGCCGAAGTCCTCAAAGCCGCCCAAGAACGCCTCGATCGCCTCAAGAAACGCTCACCCCAAGGCAACTCCTTCGATCTCTAACGCGGCCCCGGCACGAAAGCACCCGCTCAGTCTACGGCACACATCGGCAGGATCTGCTCCAGAGAGGTCACCCCAATCCCCGACACCCGCGTGATCTCCTCGCAGCTCCGGAAGGGGCCGTTCGCCTCGCGCTCCTTGATGATGGCACCAGCCTTCACCTTGCCGATGCTCGGAATCTTGACCAACTCGTCCACAGACGCCGTATTGATGTTGACCCGACCGTCCTGACGCACCGCCCCAGAGGCGCCAGCGACACCACGCAGCTCCACCGGCACGGGCGCAGACCCAGACCCGGCAGCCACCTCCTCGACGGCGGCAATCGGGCAGATCCTCTCGCGCATCTTCTCTACCGTTTTGGCCCCGATCCCATGCACCCGGGTCAGGTCATCCACGCTCTTGTAGGGCCCCTTCGACTCGCGCTCCTGAATGATGGCCGTCGCCCGCGTCGGCCCGATCCCTGGCAACTCCTCGAGCTGACTCGCGCTACCGCCATTGATATCGACACAACGCGCCGACGCAATCCCTGCCGGCGCCACCGGCTTGAGAGACATGACCTCCTTCAGCGTCTTGATCCGATCCAAGGCGTCGCTGCGCGCCTCATGGTCGATCTCAGGCGAACGCGCAAATAAGGTATAGTAATTCACAGCTTGAGTAAAATCTGCCATCGCCTCACAGGCCCGCCCCATGTTGTAGAGCAGCGCCGGCACGGGATCCAGGCCGTAGGCCTCCTCAAAGGCCCGCAACGCCCCCGCGTAATCACTCTCTCCGTAGGCTTCTGCCCCCGCCGCCACCAACCGATCGAAAGAAGAGCCCTGGGCCACTCCCCCCGCTGGGCCCCAAACGAGCACCAAAATCAAAGCCAACCCACACCACCCAACGCGTCCCAGCGCGCACGCCCACACTCTGTGGCGCCGCGCCATTGGCCGTCCATTCTCTCCAGCGTCACCCGCACTGCGCCACAGAGAGACCGACTCGACGCCCCTAGACGAACGCGATTGGCTACACATCTTTCACTCCGTCGTGCACAAGTGGACGAACTTCTCCAGGGTCTTTGGCCCTATCCCCTTGACCCGCGTGAGCTCCTGGCAGGTCTTGAAAGGACCCTGCTCCTCTCGATCCGCCACGATCCGCTCAGCCGTCACCTTCCCCACGCCAGGCAGCGCCGTCAGCTCGGCCGCCGTCGCCGTGTTGATGTTCACGCCTGAACCTTTGCCGCCCGCCGGTGACACCGGCGCCGCCTCCGGAACAGGCGCTGGGCTCACCACCGCGGGACCATCCCCCGCCGCCGCCGCCACACCCACCCCAACCTTGTCCCTGAACTTGTCCAGCGTCTTGGCGCCCACACCCTTCACCTGGGTCAAGGCATCCACGCTCTTGAAGGGACCGTTCTCTTCCCGGTGCGCAACGATCCTCTCGGCCGTCACTTTCCCCACACCGGGCAGCGCCGTCAGCTCAGCCGCCGTCGCCGTGTTGATATCGATCAGGCCAGACGCCACCGCGGGCGTTGGCGCCGGCTTTGTCTTCTCCTCACCCCGAGGCGACGGCGTCTCCACCGGCGGACGCCCTGCGCCCTCGGCCCCGGCTGCCCCTGAACCCACCGTCACCTGGTCTCTGAACTTGTCCAGCGTCTTGGCCCCTACCCCCTTCACTTGCGTCAAGGCATCCACGCTCTTGAAGGGACCGTTCTCCTCCCGGTGCGCCACGATCCGCTCGGCCGTCACCTTGCCCACCCCGGGCAACTTCGTCAGCTCACTCACCGAAGCCGTGTTGAGGTCGATCTTGCCATCCACCGTCGGCGCCTGCGCCTGCTGGAACGAGGCACCACTACCTCCGCCAGCCGTCTCCACCACCCGCGACCCGCCACCAGCGCCGCCCGCCGGGCCCACCTCGACTTGGTCACGGAACTTGTCCAGCGTCTTGGCCCCGACGCCCTTCACCTTGGTCAAATCATCCACGCTCGCGAAAGGACCGTTCTCCTCCCGGTGCGCCACGATCCGCTCGGCCGTCACCTTGCCCACCCCTGACAGCTTCGTCAGCTCACTCACCGAAGCCGAGTTGATATTCACACGCGCCGCCACACTCCCGTCTTCGTTCGCATGAGGCATTGCGCCCCGTCCTTTTCCCTTCGTCCCGCCGATCATCACTGCACCCACGGGCACGGCCTTGTCGCTGCTCTCCATGATCTCCATGCTCTTCCCGTCCGAGTGAATCGTCACCGTCCCCGAAAGATCCGTGCGGTAGATCGTGATGTTGCGCGCGGCCAACCGGTCCAACGTCTCCTGCCCGGGATGCCCATAGCGGTTGGGCGTACCAACGCTGATGATGGCCACTTTGGGCTGAATCGCATCCAAAAAGGCCCCCACCGACGAGTGGTTGCCGCCGTGGTGCGCTACCTTCAAGACCTGGCACGTCCCAGGCTTCTGCGCCACCACGGCCATCTCCGTCGGCTCCTCCGCATCACCCGTGAACAAAAAGCAGTTCTTCCCGTGGGTGAGCCGCATCACCACCGAGTTCGAGTTGATGTCCGAGCGCGAGCCCGTGATGGGCTGCTCTCCCGGCAACAACACCTCGAAGACCGCTTCGCTCCCCAGCTTGAAGCTCTGACCGGTCTTGGCCGTCAGGTAGCGCAGCTCCAGCTCCTCCACCGCCGTCATCAAACGCTCGTAGGTCGAGCTGGTGTGGGGCAGACCATTGTCCAGATAGAGCCCCACGTCGAAGCCCCGCACCACCGCCTCCATGCCACCGATGTGATCCGCGTGGGCATGGGTCGCTACCACCAAATCCAAACGCTTGATACCGCGCGCCTCCAACAGGCCCCGCACCATCTCCTTCTTCTCGCCCGCATCGATCAACACCGCCTTGTCTTCGGTGCGTATCAAGATGGCATCGGCTTGACCCACATCGAGCACCTCGATGGTCAAATCGCCCGCCACCGCCGTAGCCGCCCACAACATGGCCACCACGGAAAGCCAAAACCAGCGCAACATGGCATACCCCTCAGCTTGGGTGCGGCGTCCGACGACAAGTCGGCTCATCCGTCATCACCTCGCAACGAAGGGTCAGACGCCGGCGCCGCCACATTCTTCATTCATGAGAATATGAGCCTTGAGACCCGCGTGCAAGGCGAGTTGACCATGGGCGTCGCCGCGTCTCCCGCCCAGGCCCGGCGGCGGCGCGGCCCAAGGGCTTTGCCCCCCAAGCCCCCCCCCTCGAGACCTACCCCGCATCACCGCGGCAGCGACACCACCACCGGCGGCGATTGCACCAAAACCCGCGCCAAAAAACGTAGCTGAACTTGCTCCGCTTCGACCACCACCGCCCGGGGGACACTAAAGGTGACATCGCCGTTCAAGCGCCCGTGATCATCATAGAAACTCAAATCGGCGTCACACGCATCGCGGAACAGTGGCTTGCCTCTACCTCCAAACAGCACCACCTCGACCCGCACGGACTCATAGCGCGTATGGGCCGCGAGGCCCACCTCGAACACACAGCCCAGAGACAAAGTCGCAGCCTCCTCCGTCCCAAAGGACAGACCTTCTTGCATCGAAAGTGAGACCTTCTCCGCCTCCACCTGTAACAGTTGCTGATCACCGCACATCTCTTCACCTCACGCTGCTCACACCCAGTCCACCAAACGACGCCACAACTCGAAGTCGAGCTGCTATCCCATCACCCCCCAACTGTCAACACCCCCGCAGCCCACCTAGGCGCTGACGTTGCTGAAGTTGGCCACGATCTTCGACATGGTCACCATGAGGTCCTTGTCCTTCATCAGGTCGTAGCCTGGCGTCAGCATCTCCGGCGGCAGCAACGGCAACAGCATCTTGTTCAGCGCCTTCTCGGCCTGGCTGCGCGCCACCCCGCGAAAAATGCCGGCCAAAACATTGTCGCCCGCTATGTCCACCTTGAACTGCCGCTCCTTGAAATCGAAAACCACGCCCTGGAACTTGTAGTTGAAGGCACCCACCGAATCGACGAAGATCCCCGGTTGCGCCTTGAAGCGCAGCCCACCCCCCGCCAACTGCACATCGAAGCGCGTCCCCGGCATCAGATAAAGATCCAAGGACGAGCTCTTCATCAACTGCCGACGCCCCTTGCGGTCGGCGGGCAGATTCTCCATGAAGGCCCCCACGGGCGACGCACCACCCTGCATCTCTTGAGGCAACAGGGGCATCATGAACTGCACCAGAGCCGACTCGATCACAGCGTTCTCCAAAGCGCCCAGACCGTCGACCTGCACCTCCCCGGTCTCGAAGTGGTAACGCATCTCCTTGATGCGAATGGAAATCTGCGCGCTCGGCACCTCCACCAACAGCCCCCGCGAGCTCCGCAGCAAGCCCTCGCGTTCACTGGCGCTCACACTGAAGCTGTCATTGCGGTCCAGATAAATCGCCAGCTCACCCAGTGCGGGCAGGGCCATGGAGAAGACCCGGTTGCCCTTGTCCACCTCGCCAACCGCCTCGGTCTCAGAGAAGCCAACGATCCCAAGCTCGAGCGCCTGCGGCGGCAAATGCGGCACCACTACGGCCTTGACCACGTTGGCCACCACCTCCTTGGTGACGCTCCCCACGGCCTGGTTCTCCACATAGTGCCCCTGAGCCACCCCACTGACCTCGATATTGAAGCGCCCCGTCCCCAACTCATACTGCAACGCATGAATCTTGAAATCGGGCAACTTCATCGGGCCACCGCTCAAAAAGACCCCCTTCTCCGACACGATGCTCAGGTGGGTCTCAGATTTGTTCACTGAAAAACCACCTCCCTTGGGCGTGCACACCGCAAAATCCCCAAAGCCAGGATCGCTATAGCGATAAAGCGTATCGAATCCAGGATCGGCCGTCTGCTCGGCCGGCTCACCCAGGTAGGCCGACACCAAAGCCATGCCATAGGTCCGGAAGAGCCCGTCCAGAAGCTGGTCCTCGAAGCCACCCAACGGCGTCGACGCCTCCACCTGCACCTGACCCGACACCCTATCGATGAAAACCCGCTGGATCCGCACCGCCAGATCCAAGCTCGGCACCCGGATCAACAGACCAGACGCCGCGCTGATGGCCATGGTCGTCGCCGTCGCGTCCACCTGCATGGCCGACTTCGCCGCAATGGAAGCATCAAAAGCACCCACCCCCGGGAGATCCGCCGCGTACAGCAGCATCCCGTCAGGGGGTGTCATCTCCGTCACCGGCTCCGCGCCCGTGGGCGCCGTGATCCCCACCAGAGCCAGCTCCGGTGGCAAATGGGGCAAAATCAAAGCGCGCAACACCTTCGTCGCGATGAGCTCGCCGAAGTCGCCCACGTCGGGGCGCGAGTCGACCACCACCTTGCCACTCTGCATATCCAAATGGATCCGGTCCAGGCGCGTGTCCGGAGGCAGAAGCTGCCCCGCCGAGCGCAACAAAATCCCCTGGGCCGAGCTCAAAGTCAGCGCCGTCGCCGACTTCTCCACCTTGATCTCGTCACCTTTGTCCAAGCACACATCGATCTGCTGCCCCGCGCCTTCGAAGCGATAGAGCACATCAGGCCCAGCCCCTTCCCCTTGCGCGGGCTGCTGGTAATACTCGGCCACCATGGGCAACAAAAACTGGGCGCTCAAGTTCGACAACAGAGAACGCTCGAAGGCCCCCAGCGCCTCCGAACCCACCACCTCCACCGCGCCCGTGAGATAATTGACGGAGATCTCGTGGAAGGTCACGGCGATCCCCACCTCCGGCGCCGTGATCAGCAACCCACTGCCACTGTAGACCCGCATCGCCTCCGCTCCAGCCCCAACACCGAGAGTGTCCCCGGCGGCCAGACGCGCCTGCACCGCGCCCACCACAGGCAAGGTCGTCTCATAGACCACCTCGGGATAGGCCGCCAATTGCTCGGCGCTCACCTTGGATCCCGTCTCAGGACCGGCCAGACCGAGCCCCTCCAAACCCCCGGGTAGCTGCGGGACCACGGCATGCCGCACCAACTGCGCCACCACCCCCTCGACCATGGGCCCGATGTCGCGATCGGCATCGATGATGATCTGCCCACTACCCAACGCGTAATGAATGCGCGTCACGCGCAGCTCCCCCAGCGCCGCAAAACCCGGCGCGCTGATGATCATCCCACCAGCGGCGCGCATCTCGATGGCCGTGGCCGACTTCTCTAGCACCAGGCGATCCGCCGCATCCAGCGCCAGCTCGACCCGGCCCGCCTGGGGCAACTCGGCGCTGTAGAGCACCTGCCGCTCCATCCCTGGCGCCATCCCCCCTAGGCCCAAGCCCGACTGCACCTCACCTGGGAGCTGCGGCAGCACGAAGACATTGACCAAATCCTCCAAAATGGAACGCACGAAATCACCCAAGCGCTCCGAGCCCTCCACGTCCAAGGCCTGGGTCACCAAGTCATAGCGCAGCCCACGCAGACGCACCTCCTCTAACCACGGTTGCCCCGGCACCCGCAAGAAGAAGCCCCGCTGCGTTTGCAACCCCACGGCGCTGGCGTCTTTGAAGATCTCCGCCTTGTCCCCCTTCTCCAAACACACCTCGACCGTGCCCAGCCCCGCTGCCTGCATGCGATACAAAAGCTGCACATCCTCATCGGCATGCGCGGCGCGCTCCTCGCCCCAAGCCCCCTCGGCCGCACCCGCCACCGGACCACCCGTCCTCGCCCGGCCGCCCTGCCCTCTGGCTTCCACCTCCGCCAGGTCAGCGCCACCGCCCGTCGTCTCCGTCGCCGTCGCCGGCTGCAGCATCGATACCCCGGTGAAGGCCTGGTAGACCTGGTCCAGGTGGGCCGTAAACTTCGGGTCCAGCGTCGGATCGTAGCCCGGCTGACGCATCACCGCCGGCAGCTTGGTGCGAAAATACTTCGAGCCCACCATGGCGATCCCGTTCAACAGCGGCTGGCGCAAGTCATTGGCGATGACCCCAAAGACCGTGGTCGCCCCCTGCTGCTCAATACTGAAAGTCGCCGTCGCAAAATCGTAGCACAGCTTGGCGACGTGGATATCCCGGCCAGGTTTGGCGATCTGCAGCCCCGGGAAGAGGTCCAGCTCCAAGCCGCTCTTGTTGAACTTCACCCCCGCCATCGTCTCAGGCGACATCATGATCGCCAACAGGGTCGTGTCGAAGGGACCCTTGAGATCCCACAAGACATGGGAGCCGTCTTTCATCGGCAGCGTGGTCATCGCCGCAGCCACCGGACTCTCGCCCTGACGCGCCAGCTCGGGCACCGTCGCCAGCAGGGTCGACTGCAACAGCCCCGTGATGATCTTGCGCTCCAGCGGCCCCACTTCCGGCTGGCTGTTGATGTGCACCGCCATGGTCTGCAAGTTCACCGTGATCCCGTTGATGCGCAGATCCGACATCCCCTCAGGCGTGCGAATCAACAGCCCGCTCTGGCTGCTGATCGTGAAGAAGCGCTGATGCGCCCGCGCCGAGATGTCACCCTCCAGCCCAAGCACCACCTCGAACTTACCCAACACGGGATCGCTGTGGGCAAACAAGAGCCGGTCCCGCGCCCCGAGCGCGCCCCGGCTCTCGAAACGCTCCTTGCCATGCTGACCGAGCTTTGCCTCTTGCTTGCCGCTGCTCTCTCGCAGCGCCTCCGACGCCTTGGTCTTGTTGGCCACTTCCTGCGCAAAATGACCGAAGTGCGCCTGGATGGTCCCTGCCGCCGCCCCTTGGCCACTCTCCGCACCCGCGACCTCGGCCTGGGGCGACGCCGCACCCTGCGCCGGCCCTTGGGACGCCGCACCCTGCGCAGGCCCCGCGGCGCTCTTCGCCTTGGGCATCACCAAGCGCCAACCCGGCTTGAGCTTGTTCGGATCGGCCCCAATCACCGCCTTGTTCAACCCATGGATCTCGGGCCACCGCGACGCGTCGCCAAGCTGCTCCCGCGCGATCTTGCTCAGGGTGTCGCCCGCACGTACCGTCACCAAGGCCGTGCCATGGGACGCATCCAACACTTGGGCCCGCGCGGCCAGGCCCAGGGACGACTCCACCCAATCCAGCGCGGCTGCCTTGAAGGCCGGTTGCGCCTGAATCACCGCCACCAGCCGCGCCGGATCGCTGCCCGCCTTCTGCAACGCTTCCACCAACTCCGGCGGCAGCGCCGCGGGCTGTCGCTGCGGGGCATCCTGATCTTTCGCGCCTTGCAAGCGCTGCTCGCCTTGGGGGTCCAATTGCTGTTTTTCCAGAGCCATCGCGCATCTCCTCACGCTTTTCCGTCCCCGGGGCCAGCGGCGCCGCAACGCCCTCCCACTGGGTGACGGACAAATCCAAGCGGCCGCGCGCCAACGCAATTTTCGAGCCATCACCGCTCGCGCGCCCCCACACCCAACAAGACGGCCGCCGCACGCCCCAGGGCAGGTGGTTCCCCAGCAACTCGCCCCGAAGCTGCGCCAAGATGGCCCATCCCGCGACAACGTCACTGACCC
>CAYVQF010000012.1:50318-100071 GCA_964454015.1 uncultured Myxococcales bacterium | reverse complement strand
AGCATAACCTGTCTACCTCGTGCAGAAGAGGCGACAACTATCCTGACACCGGGGGGAAGAGCGCGAGCTGCTCGAACGTGCGCGCCAAAGCACCGGAGACGACACATGACCTCGCGCCGTTCCGAGACCGCCTTCGAGTCGGTCATCGAAAGCCAGCTTCTCGGCGCCGGCTACGTCGCCGTGGATCGCAAGGGCTTCGACCGCGACCGCGCCATCTTCCCGTCCGTGGTGCTCGACTTCATCCGCGAGACACAGCCGACGACCTGGTCGAAGCTCGAGGCCCTCCACGGCGATCGCACGGGCGAACAGGTCATCACGGACCTGTGCAAGTGGATGGATGCACACGGCGCACTCGCGACGCTGCGGCACGGCTTCAAGTGCTATGGTCGCAAGTTGCACCTGGCCTTCTTCAAGGCCGCGCACGCGCTCAATCCCGAACTCGAGGCCGGGTACGTGGCCAACCGCGTGGGCATCACCCGCCAACTCCACTACTCGACGCGCTCGGAAAACTCGCTCGATGTCGTCCTGAGCCTCAACGGCATCCCCCTGATGACCCTCGAGCTGAAGAACCCGATGACGGGCCAGACGGTGGAGCACGCGCGGTGCCAGTATCAGAAGGACCGCGACCCGCGCGAGCCGCTCTTCGAGTTCAAGCGACGAACACTCGTCCACTTCGCCGTCGACACCGAGCTCGTGCTCATGACGACGCGGCTTGCGGGCAACGCGACCTACTTCCTCCCCTTCAATCGGGGCGTCGACGGTGGCGCGGGGAATCCTCCCGATCCGGCCGGTCGAGCGTATCGCACGGCCTACCTCTGGGAAGCGGTGCTGCAGCGCGATTCCTTCCTCGACCTGGTCGCGCGCTTCGTCCACCTGCAGCTCGATGAGAAGCGAGACGACCAGGGACGCAAGGTCCAGAAGGAGACCATGATCTTCCCGCGCTACCACCAACTGCAGGCCGTTCGCCACCTGGTGAGCGCTGCCCAGGCCGAGGGCGTGGGGCACAATTACCTGGTCGAGCACTCCGCGGGGAGCGGCAAGAGCAACACCATCGCGTGGCTCACCCATCGGCTGTCCTCGCTTCACGACGCGCACGACGAACGCGTCTTTGACAGCGTGATCGTCGTCACCGACCGACGAGTCCTCGACCAGCAGCTCCAGGACACTATCTACCAGTTCGAACACAAACAAGGGGTGGTTCAGAAGATCGATCAGGACTCGCGCCAGCTCGCCGAGGCGCTCGAGTCGGGTGTACCGATCATCATCACGACGCTGCAGAAGTTCCCCTTCGTCTCGAAGCAGCTCTTGAAGCTGGCCGAGGAGCGCGGCGAGCAAGGCGGCGGAGCTCTGAAGAGCGGCCGATTCGCGGTGGTGATCGACGAGGCTCACAGTTCTCAAGGTGGCGAGACTGCTACGGATCTCAAGGAAGTCCTGGGTGGCGAGGACCTGCGCGAGGCCGCCCGCTTGCGGGCCGAGGAAGAGGATGCCGATGGCGCCTCGGCACAGATCGACGAACTCTTCCGGAGCATGGCCAAGCGCGGGCGTCAGGCCAACCTGAGCTTCTTCGCTTTCACCGCGACGCCCAAGCACAAGACCCTCGCGGTCTTCGGCCGCAACGGGCAGGCGTCCCATCGGTACACGATGCGGCAGGCCATCGAAGAGGGATTCATCCTGGATGTGCTTCGGAACTACACCACCTACGGGACCTATTACCGGCTCCTCAAGGCGTCCGAGGACGACCCTGAGGTGGAGCGTAAGAAGGCCGCCAAGGCGCTCGCCCGCTTCATGCGCCTGCATCCGCACAACATCTCCCAGAAGACCGAGGTGATGGTCGAGCACTTCCACGCAGTGACCCGGCACAAGATCGGCGGGCGCGCGAAGGCGATGGTCGTCACCGGCTCACGACTCGAAGCCGTGCGCTACAAGCAGGCGTTCGACAAATATATCAAGCAGCAGCGCTACCCCATCAAGTCGCTGGTGGCGTTTTCCGGAACAGTCACCGACGACCTGGACGAGTCGTTGACCTACACCGAGGAAGGCATGAACCTCGGCGTGCGCGAGAAGGAGCTACCCGAGAAGTTCGGGACCCCAGAGTATCAGGTGCTCCTCGTCGCCGAGAAGTACCAGACGGGGTTCGACCAGCCCTTGCTTCACACGATGTACGTGGACAAGCGCCTCGCCGGCATCCAGGCGGTGCAGACACTGTCGCGCTTGAACCGCACCCACCCGCTCAAAGAAGACACCTTCGTTCTCGACTTCGTCAACGACCGCGAGGAGATCCGCGAGTCTTTCAAGACCTTCTACGAAGGCGCCTTGATGGGAGACGAGGTCGATCCCGCCCGCATGTATCAGATCAAGGTCGAGCTGGACGCCTCGGGAGTCTATCTCGCAGAGGAGCTCGAGCGCTTCTGCGCCGTGTACTTCAAGCCGAAGCAGAAGCAGAGCACGTCGGACCATCAGGCGATGAACGCGGCGCTGGACCCCGCTGTCTCCCGCTTCAGTGTCCTGCAACGCGACGAGGAGGAGGAAGCCGAGACGTGGCGCGGCAAGCTCAACGCGTTCTGCAGCCTGTACGGGTTCCTGAGCCAGGTCATCCCCTATCAGGACTCGGACCTGGAGAAGCTCTACGTCTTCGCGCGGCACCTCTCCTCGAAGCTACCGCGCCGCAACTCGGGCCCCGGATACCACTTCGACGATGAGGTGCGCCTCGAGTATTACCGTCTGCAGAAGATCAGCGAGGGTTCCATCTCGCTGCGAGAGGGTGATGCCAAGCGACTCGATGGCCCGACGGAGGTTGGCAGCGGCCTGGCGCGCCTTGAAGAGGTCCCGCTGTCGCAGCTCATAGACGTGCTCAACGAGCGCTTCGGCACCGAGTTCAACCAGGCGGACCAACTGTTCTTCGACCAGATCGTCGAGACTGCGCTGGCTGACGCAGGCCTCAAGCAGGCCGCAGCCGTGAATCCAAGCGACAAATTCGCACTGGTCTTCAAACAGATGGTCGAGGCGCTGTTTATGGAGCGGATGGACCAGAACGAAGACATCTTCGTCCGCTACATGAACGACAAGGCCTTCCAAAAGGAAGTGACCTCATGGATGGCGACGGAGGCCTATCGAAAGCTCCGGGACCAGTCCGACTCGGACGGCGATGATTCAGCGGCGCGGCTCCCATCCACGCTGCGTCTCGTCGATCCCGAACCCACCGAGCGCTATGCGAGCTGCGTCCCGCTCGTCCCGCTTCGTGCTGCAGCCGGCGCCTTCAGTGAGGCACAGCAAGTCGACGGTGACGACTGGCAATGGGTTGCGCTCGACGGGCGCACCAAGGCCGCGCCGGGGCTGTTCGTGGCGCAGGTCGTCGGTGAGTCGATGAACCGCCGTATTCCCAACGGGGCGTGGTGTGTCTGGCGCGCAAACCCCGGTGGCACGCGCCAGGGCAAGGTTGTGCTCGCGGAACATCGCAACGTCGACGACGTGGATCTTGGAGAGCGCTACACGGTGAAGGTCTACGAGTCGGAGAAGGTCGCCACCGACGATGGTGAATGGCGGCACGCCGTGATTCGGCTAAAGCCAGACTCGGACGACCCGGCGTTTGAGACAATCATCTTGGAAGGCGTCGACGAAGGTGAACTGAGGGTTATCGCAGAGTTGGTGGAGGTTCTTTGAGATGGTGCATCCCCAAAGGATTGACCAACTCCTCGCTCTAAACCGGACCTTTCTCTCGGTACCCGAAAGTGTTGGCCCTGAGCATCGGGCTGCATCACCTTATAGGACGCTCTTCGCTGCTCGGGTTGAATGGGATTCGCTGCTTGAGGATGCCTTCGTCGTTGTCCTTGGCGAGTCTGGAACGGGGAAAACAACGGAGTTCAAGCTTTGCACCCAAATTGTACCGAAGCGGAGGCGTTCCGCCTTTTTTCTTGGAAATTGTTGACATTGCTAAGAACGTTTTAGTGCCATGCTTCGATCCCGACGAGAAGGTACGACTGCACGCATGGAAAGAAAGCAGAGATGTAGCCGTTTTCTTTCTTGCTACCCTCAATGAAGTCAAACTCCAGAATCCCACTCAAAAAGAAGCACTGCGAAATTTGCGACGTGCTCTCCATTTCCAATGGGATCGGGTTCTCCTCGTCGTCTCCTGCCGCGCAAGCGACTGGATGGCAGAAGCAGATCTCAGCGCAACTAGCGGTGTCGCTCAGGCGAGGGGCGATATGCGCATCGTTCAACTTCTTGCCCCTTTAAAGATAGAGCAAATCGAACGGTTGGCTCATTTTGCTGGGGTCACTGCCACCAGGCCTTCCTGGACGCGCTCAGCTCACTCCCCAACACCCCAGGCCCATCCCGCGCAGCCCACCGTCGGGCCCGGCTCTCCCACCCGGCAGGCGCCAAAAGCATTGCCTTCGATGGCAACCACGAGAACAATACCTCGCAAAGCATCCTCTCCGCCGAGGAGAGCCCCAACCGCACAGAGGCCATGATGCCCAGAACCATCGCGATCTCCTTCCTCGCCGCCGTGTTGCTCGTCGGCGCCTGCCATGAGGAGACGAAGAAACACGACGCCGACGTCGACCTCGCCGCCGACGCCGACGCCGACGCCGACGCCGACGCCAGCACAGTCGACAGCGTCGACCTCTCCGATGCGGACCCCAGCACCTGCGACAACGGCGATTGTGACGCCCGTCCCCCGCTGTGCACCCCCGCCTGCGACCCCAACCACTGCCTGGCCTGCATCGACGGCGCCTGCGCCCTCACCTGCCCCCAGGACCACACCTGCGATGGCGCCGGCGCTTGCCTGCCGAACCCGCCGGCCTGCACCCCCGCCTGCGACCCCGACCACTGCCTGGCCTGCATCGACGGCGCCTGCGCCCTGACCTGCCCCCAGGACCACACCTGCGATGGTGTCGGCGCTTGCCTCCCGAACCCGCCGGCTTGCACCCCCGCCTGTGACCCCAACCAATGCCTGGCCTGCATCGACGGCGCCTGCGCCCTCACCTGCCCCCAGGACCACACCTGCAATGGCGCCGGCGCTTGCCTGCCCCCCCTGCCGTCCCGCGCTAGCCCTCAGCGCACCGCCCCCAATGATCTCCTTTGGTGGTGCGGTGACAGCGACAGTGAGCGCTGCGGACGCCTACTCCAGGTCATGGTCAATTGACACGCACCCTGCGCTCCCCATCCCTGACATCGTCCTGGATGCGCCAATCCCCAGTGGACAAGCCGATGTTTGCGGTGCCTCCCGCACCCACCTCGATCGCCTGTCCCAGCTTCTGCCCAAGCATCTCCAACAGCATCGAACGGTCTGAGGGCGGCCCTCACGGCAACCCGGCTTACAACTCCTGGGCCGAAGGAGAAGCGGCGCAGCGGAAGCCGATGCTGGCCTGGCCCTTGCCCGGGGGGGCGGCAAAGCGGAGGGCGGCCCGCAGCCGGAAGGAGCCGTAATGCCAACTGCTACCCCGGATCACCCGGTACGCGTCGTTCTTCGGCCCCGTGGGATTCGTCACGCTCTCCGTGGTGTAGGTGCGCAGCCACCCGTCGCGCGTCCACTCCCACACGTTCCCCACCATGTCGTAGAGACCATCGGGCGAAAGGCCTGCGGGGAAAGCATCGACCGGCGAGGTGTGGTCGTAGCCATCATTGCAATGGTCCTCCGCGCAGTTGGCCTTGGCCGTCGCCGGCGTCCACTCGGCGCCTGAACAGCTCGCGTCCCACGACGCCGGGCAATCCTGGCCCCAAGGAAAGCGAAGAGGGCTCTCGCCTTTCGCCGCGCGCTCCCACTCTGCCGACGTGGGCAGTCGCCCACCGGCCCAAGCACAGTAGGCCGAGGCCTGATCCCAATCCACACAGTTGATGGGGTGAGTCGACTTCTCCAAGGCGCCGTAGGTGCAAGGGTCGCCCCGATCGGGCGCCGTACATCCCCCTGCCTCCACACAAGCCTGGTAAGCGGCCGCCGTCACTGGATAGCGGTCGATTGCAAAGGCACTCAGGGTCACCTGGTGCGCAGGCTGCTCGCTGAAATGGCCCCAAGCGTCGCTCGCCGGCCGCCCCATGGTGAAGCGCGTCGTCGCGCCTGATGCTGGGATCCGCACCCGGTCCGGGCCACACGTCTTCGGTGCGACCCAGACCCGGCCCACCTCACAAGCAGGAAGATGAGGTGGCGTGTCGCAGGACACCCCCTCCGCCGCAGCGCCACGCGCGCAAGGGCTGGACGCGTTGCAAGTCCCGCCGCTCTCGCCCGAAGGCGCGCACGGCGGCGTCACCTGGGTCACACCCCTGCACCCAGCGAGCCAGAAGCCCGCACAACAAAGCACCCAACACACCACACCCAACCGAGAAGGCTCATGCATCGCTCGACGCTCTTGGATCGGCGTGGGCCCTGCGAACGGGCAGCCACAAGTGAACTCACCTCCCAAACGGGCAGCCCCCGTGAATAGACGCAGCGCCCATCCTGAGTCAAGCGCAGGCCAGCGGCGTCGGGCTCCTCTTCCCCCCTGCCACCCAAAACGCGTTGTGGGGCGACCACCGCGGCGTCCCGCCTGGCGCCCACAGCAATGGTCCACGCCCCCACGCCCACCGGCCCAAGCGCAGGTGGCCGCGCGGGTCCAGCCCTGTCAGGCCCGCGCCAAATCTGCCGGCACATAGCCAACGCCACCTTGTTTAACCCCCACCCTGCCGCTAAGCTCCCCCTACGCAACGACGACGGGCGTGCCGGGCTGGGCGCCGCAGCGCCCCAGGGCCAGCCCAGCGACCGCCGCCCACGGCGAGGTCAGATGATGATGAAAACACATGCGATCTCTTTATCCTACGCTCTGCTCGTCGTCTCGGTGGCGACGCTGGCCCTGGGGCGCTGGAACCCAGCGCAGGGCGCGCAGATGTCCCACCATGACCTGGCCTCCCTCTTTTTCTTGGCCGACCTCATCGTCGTGGCCGAGGCTGGCCCCCAGCACGAGGGGACACCGCCGACGCGCACCTTCCACGTGCGCCAGGTCCTCAAAGGGGAAGGGCCGCGCGACGCGACCCTGCAGGTCATCGACTTGGCGCCCGCGTGGCGGCTGGATACGCCCGCGCCCGAGCAGGCGGTGCTCTTTCTGCGCCCCCCCCATCCTGACCACGCCGGGATCCGCGTGCCCGTGAGCGGCGGCATGTTGCTAGTGGACGGCGATCAGAGCTACCGCCTGGTCCAGGAGAACAACCCCGGGCCTTATGTGGCCGTGGCCCTCGGGCACGATCCCGACGATGTGCTGGGCTGGGAGCGCCCCGAGCGCGGTCTCCCCCCGCGGGAGCTCGAAGCGGCCCTGACGGCTGCGGCCTCGCGCGCCACTGCCGCGTCCCAAGCCCTGGCCCTGGAAGAGGGACCCGCCCAGCGCCAGGCGCTGCTGGCTTTGCTCCCGCCACGCCGGACTTTTCCACCGCCGATGCGCCACCTGGTCCCAGGCACCTACCGCAACGCCCTCGCCGAGGCGCTCATCGCCGCCATCGCCGCCAGCGATGACCACGCGGCCTTCGTCGACGCCATGGGACGCGACCTCGCCTACCCGCTGCGCCACCGCCACCTGTCGTCGCTGCGCGCCACCTTGGTGGGCGCGCGCCTGGACTTCCTGCGCGCCACCGCGCTGGACCCGAGCCAGCCCACGTCCTCCCGGGCGGCGGCCGTCAGCACCATGGCCCTGACCGCTTGCGACGTCATCGAGGACACGGACCTCGACACCCTGGCCGAGCTCGCCGCGCGCCACGAGACCTGGGTCGCTGTCGCCGCCGTCACCACCCTGGAGGCCCTGAGCAAGTGTGATCAGCATCGCAGCGACGCGCGCAAACGCTTGGCAGAAGCCGCGGCTGAGAACGCCGACGGGCACGTGCGAGTGGCCATCGCCCAGGGCTTATCCAACATCGACGCCCGCCGCAAGTCCAGCAGCGACGGAGACCCTTGGGCCGCTCTCTTCGCCAGCCTGCCGCGCGGCGAGCGCCTCCCCATGCTGGTCATGCAACCGGGACCGCGCCAAGCGCTCCCGGCGACGACCCTCGATTTTGGCTTCCGCTACGCCCTGCCCTCAGGTCATCCGCAGCAGATGCGCCAGATCGTGGCGCTGGCTCACCTCAGCGACGGCACGACCCAGCGCAGCGAGCCCGGGCGCTATCATTGGCACGGCAGGGGTCGGGGATTGGCGGCGTTCGATTTCCACCCGCCCATCGCAGCGACGGTGCGCGGCTTTTCCGCAGAGGCCACCTTCGAAGGCAAGGGACACGAGGCGCGCCAGCTAACGAGCCCATGGCCATGACGCCTTGGGATCCACCTGCCTGGGGCGCCCCCTCGGCTGCGCCGAGATGAGACCCCCGCCGCCACCGCGGCCCCAGAGAGCGCACGCCTGACGGAGGTGGATCCCAGACTAACCCAGCCCCCCAGCCACCCCGTGGGCCCCGGCCCGGGGCTACTCCGCCAGGTAGATGCCCTCGCCGACCCCAATGGGCAAATTCAGGCCGTACCAAAGGAAGAGCAAGGCCGCCCACATCAGGAAGAGGATGACCGCGTAGGGGAGGAGCAGGGAGAGGATGGTCCCGATGCCGATGTTTTTGTTGTAGCGGTGCACCCAGCCCAACAAGAGGGGGAAGTAGACGTAGAGGGGCGAGACGCAGTTGGTGATGGAGTCGCCAATGCGGTACATGAGCTGGACGAAGGCCGGGCTGTAGCCGAGCTGGGCCAACATGGGGATGAAGATGGGGGCGAAGATGGCCCACTTGGCGGAGCCGCTGCCGAGGAAGATGTTCAGGATGGCGATGAGGGTCATGAAGAGGAAGAACATGAAGGGGCCCGTCAGGCCCGTGGATTCGAGGAGATCCGCCCCGCCGATGGCCAGGATGGTGTCCAGGCGCGACCAACTGAAGATGTTGATGAACTGGGCCACCACCAGCATCAGCACGATGTAGCCCGAGAGCTCTTTCATCCCGTGCTCCATGGCCTTGAGGACGTCCTTGGCCCCGCTGAGGCTGCCCGTGGCCCGGCCGTAGAAGTAGCCTGGGATGGCGAAGGCAAAGAAGAGGATGGGGATGAGGCCCCGCAAAAAGGGCGAGGGCACGAGGCCGCCCGTCTCTTGATTGCGCAGCGGTGCTCCGGCGGGCAGCACCAGGAGCACGATGAGGGCTACCAGCAGCCCGAAGGCGATCCCGGCGTGGACCAGGCCGCGCCGCTCTGCCGGGCTCAGCTTGCCGTCTTTGATGGGCGCCTCGAGCTGCCCCTCGATGGCGAAGCCTTGGCAGCGCGGGAGGGTGAAGCGCTTGACGATGAAGGCGCCGCACAGCCCCAGGAGGAGGGTCGAGACGATCATGAAGTACCAGTTGGACGTGGCGCTCACCTCGATGGGCACGGGCAGCTTGCTGGTGATCTGGGTGCTGATCCCGGCGAGCAGGACGTCCGTGCCGGCGATGAAGAAGTTGGCCGTGAAGCCCGCCGTCGCGCCGGCATAGCCGGCGATGAGCCCCGCGATGGGGTGCATGCCCATCTGGGAGAAGATCAGCGCCGCGATGGGCGGCACCACGACGATCCCCGCGTCGGAGCCGATGTTGCCGCAGGCGCCGATGATGAAAATGACCGGCAGGACGATGCGTTTGGGCACGGAGAAGGCGATGCTGCGCATGAGCACGGCCAGCAGGCCGCTGCGCTCTGAGACGGAGACGCCCATCAGCATGACCAGGACCAGGCCGAAGGGGGCGAAGTGGGCGAAGTTGGTGACCATCTCCTCGAGAAACCAGCGCAGGCCGTCGCCGGTCACTAGGCTGCGCGCGCTGATCTCCTGCCCCGTCTCGGGGTGAGTCGCGCCGACCTCCAAGGCCGCCGTGAGGGCGCTCACCCCCACGACGATGAGACAGATCCAGACGAAGAGCCAGAAGGGGTGCGGCAGCTTGTTGCCCAAGTCCTCGATCCAGCGCAGGAGGCCGCGCCCGCCCTGGGGCGACGGTTGCGCCGTGGACGTCTTGGACCCAGCCGCAGCATCAGATGACGCCTCTGCGGTGCTCTCGGTGGCGCGCGGCGGCGCGGCGGCGGTCGGCGAGGAGGCGCTGCGTCGACTTGGCTTCTTCTTCATGACAGACCATCGAGTGAAAATGAAAGATACGAAAGGGCGCCTGGGCGCGCCGCGCCTACCTAGGTAGGCCCGCCGCCGCCGGGCCATGAGCCCATAGCACAGGCCGCGGGGCCAAGTCGATGGACCTTACCTGCGCCGCAGCCAGATTCGCGTGGCGCCATCAGCGCCAAGTCAGACGGCGCGCAGCGGCGACGCAGCGCCCTTAGCAGGCTTGAAGTGGAGGTCGGGAGACTACCCTAACATCACACCGTTAACACCGAGTTCGCTGGTCAGAACCGTCTGGGTGGAGACCGCTGCAGCAACAAATCGACCGCTATCTGCAATCGCCCCTTGTTAAGCAGTTCACAATGCTTACTCATAGGGGGTTCTCATCTCGCTCGTTCTGAACCACTAGCAACGGCTCACCTCGACAAGAAAACCGCCGTCTCCAAGGAGACGAATCCCGCAAGGCGGCCTCTGCCCGTCTGCCCTCGGCGTCCCATCCCCGCGTCTTGTCGGTCCTTCGCCAAGAATCCCAGAAGGCGACCTCTGCCCGTTCGCCATCAGCGTCCCGTCCCCGCGTCTTGTCGGCACTTTGCCAATGACAAGACCCAATAGTGAGAAGAAATCATGAGAGAACACGGTCTATCTGCGACTTATGTCACATTTATCCTCATCAGCGCCGTCGGCCTCTGGGCCCTCGGCTGCGCCAGCGCGCCGCTGCGAACAGAGGCCTCCACCTCAGGCATCCGTGCCGCTGAAGAGGTCGGTGCGGCAGGCGTCCCCCAAGCCTCGCTCTACCTCCAGCTCGCCCGGGAGGGACTAGAACGGGCGCAAAAACTCGCCAAAGACGGCGAGAGCGATCGCGCTGCCTCCATGTTGGGCCGAGCCGAGGCCGACGCCGAGCTGGCCGTCGCCCTCTCCCGGGAAGACAGCGAGAAGAGAGATTCCTTGGCGGCCGTTGAACGTGTCCGCCAACTTCGCCTCGACAACGTCACCCCTTTAAACAGAAACTAATTTCTAGGACGATCCCATGAAAAAACTCACCTTATTGCTCCTCCTCGCTACCCTAGGTGTGCTCGCGAGCTGCGCCGCCACTATCCCGGCTGAGCTAGCCGACGCCCGCATCGCCTTTAAGCGCGCCGCCAGCGGCGACGCCTCCCAGCTCGCACCGGCAGAGCTGCACATCGCCAGCACCGCCTTGAAGCAAGCAGAGAAATCTTTCGACGCCGATGGCGCCTCCTTCAAGACCAGAGACCTCGCCTATGTCGCCCAGCGCAAGGCACAGCTTGCTGAAGCTACGGCCTCCATCGCCATGGAACGCAAGAGCCAGGCAGCTTCCCAACAGACCTTCGAGAGCACCCAGACTGAGATCGTCGCCAAATCCAAGCGCGATCTCGAGACATCGCAGAGCGCGCTTGCCCAGTCTGAGCTCTCCGGGGCGCTGACCGCAGACCAGCTCGCCCTCGAGCAGCAGGCGCGCATCGCCGCAGAAAAACGCGCCGCCGCAGCCATGCTGGCCCTCGCTGAGCTGGCAGCGGTCAAGGAAGAAGAGCGCGGCGTGGTCATCACGCTCTCGGGTAGTGTCCTCTTCACTTCGGCCAAATGGACCCTCTCCCCTGAGGCTCAGACGCGACTCAGCGCGGTCGCCGCAGTGCTCTTGGAGAACCCCAAGCGCAAGCTCGTCATCGAAGGACACACCGACTCCCAAGGCACGGATCAGGATAACCTCGTCCTCTCGCAGCACAGAGCCGAAGCGGTTCGCACCTACCTCGTCCAGCGCGGCTACGACCCTAGCCATATCATCGCCCGGGGCATTGGGGAGGCGGTGCCCGTGGCCAATAACGACAGCACCGAAGGACGCGCCAACAACAGACGCGTCGAAATCATCATCCAACGAGAGGTCACGGCCTCGCGCTGAGCGCCCCTACTGCACAACACCTGACCTTGTAAACAAAGAGGATACCATGGACAATAAGCAGACCAACGAACAAGACACGAAGCCCACGACACCCAACCCGACAGTACCCAACGACGCCGATGCCAAGCGTGAGCTGCGCGAGGCCAAAGCTCTGGAGAAGGAAACGAAACAGCTAGAGAAGGAGCACCGCGCCACAGAAAAACGCGAGGCCACAGAAGCCAAGGAGGAGCTCGCCCGGGAGGAGCACCAAAAGGAGGTGCTGTTAGCCGCAGCGCGGCGCGAAGCCCAGAGCAACGCCCTGGAGCAACAGCTCCAGACCTGGTCCACCCAGCTCGACGCCTTAGTGGCCAGCGCTATCGAATCAGGTGCGCAGGCCCACGATCCCTACCGGGTACGCATCGACAAAATGCGCGACACCGTCCAGGCCATTTTCGCCAAGCTCAACACCTTCACCACCCCCTCCCCCGCGATGGACGATGGGTGGTCTCCCTTTTACGCCAGCATCAGCAATGACCTGCAAGAGATCGAATGGGGCCTGGCTGACTTGAGCAGCTAGGCCTGGGGGCGAGAGCGCGCCGTGTCAGGGAGGACGCGCCACCAGGGGCTGTACACCAGGGAGGGGAACGCAGCCCCCAACACCCCGTCACAAGGAGTTGCTTTGACCTCATCAGACGACAAAGAAATTGACCACCCTCGCGAGAAGGGCCTCGAGAGCCTCTTCTCCCAAACGCGAAGGCTCTTGGGACATAACTATCTGGATCGCGAGGCGCCACGCCCCGAAGCGATGCCAAGCTCCGAGGCGGAGCCCAAGACTGATCCAACCCTCACGAAAGGCTAGTCGATCAGCGCGCTGCACACCTAGCACCCAGGCCGCACCTGGCCTGGCGAATCTCAATCCAAACGATCGTCACCCAAGAAGGACGATTCCCAACCAAAGGCCACTATGCTCTTGATCATCCTTATCGTACTCCTCGTGCTGGCCCTTGGTGGCGGCGGGTGGGGCCGAACACGCTATGGCTACGTGAGCTGGTCACCCGTCCTGGTGATTTTGCTCATCGGCTTCGTCCTCTACTTCAGCGGCCATCTCCACCTCTAAGCGCCGCACCGCAACCAGGCGCGCACACTGGCCTCCAGTGGCCGCCGCGTCAAAGAGAACACCATGCCGCAAAAGCTCTTCCTCATGCTCTGCTGTCTCGCCATCCTCACCGTCCTTGGCACCAGTTGTAGCGACGCTGTCAAGGCAGTGGACAACTTCAACTCTCGCCTCGTTTGTCAGAACTATTGCGACAAAAAGTTCGCATGCGCCGAGCAGAGTCCCAGCAGCGACCAAAGCAGCGACTGCGTCAGCGCCTGTCGTGACGCCATCGAAAACAAGTGTGGCAACGAGAACCAAGCCGCCGCCAATGACAAAATCGCCGAGTGCGTCGACAAAAACTGTGTTGAATTCACGGCTTGCATGGTCTTCTCCGCAGCGCCCGAGTGTTTCGGTTTCACCTCCTCCAACTAAGCTCCAATCCCGTGCGCACCCACAGAGAGGCGCTCAAATGACAGTGACAAAAGCGAATCTGGAGCCTATGGAGGAGATTCTACGGTGCTGGGTCGACACCATCGACGCGCTGCCCGGCCAAGGCGAAGGCACACTGGAACACAGCACCGAAGAACAACGCAAAATCGACGTGTTGCGGGCCCAACACCATGCCCTCGTCCTGAAAGTGCTGGCGCTGAAGAAGGAGAGTCACCGCCCCATATCGCGGCTCAAGCAGGACATCGGGCGCGCCTATCTGGAGCTAGAAGACGCCTATCAGGCCATCGCCCACGCCCCGACTTCGCCCAGCCCTTTGCAAAATCCCAAATGCAGTGTGCGATCCTGAGTCCAAGGCTAAGGCGCACCCCGCGCATATGCGCCTCGTCGCAAGATTCGGCGCCGCGCACCAGGGGGCTGATTCGCACTGTAATTTGTGGCGCTCCCCAGCGCAGCTATGCCCTCTGGGACGCCCTCACGCGACAGCGAGGATGATCACGCCGACCACGATACACACCAGCCCCAGGACGACCATCGCGACGTTCTCCCGGACCTCACGCCGCAAGCTCACGTCGTGCTCGAGGCGACAGCGATCGGGGTCCCGCGGGTCGTAGACCACCACGACCTCACGCTTCAGGTGCTGGCCGGGATCCGTGGCGACGAAGCGGGATTTGGCACAGCGCTTGACCCCGGCGTCGTCATGGAAATAGGCGAAGAGGCGGTGTTGGCCTGACTGCAAGCTCTCGTCGTCTGGGTAGGTCACCGAGCCGAGGATCGTCGCCACGGTCTTTTTGCCTTCGCGAAGCAGCTCTTCATCCTTGCGCCACTCGTAGACCCCGATCAGGGCTTGCAAGAGCCCCGCGATGACACAGAAGAGCCCCAGAATGACCAGTCCACCGGCTATGGCCATCATGTCCTCGTCCCCATGGCAAAAACGGCGTCCAACCCCAGCGGGTGCGCCCACGGTCAGCGCGGGCGACGCCGTGGGCGCAGGGCCCCCGAAGGCCGACACCCTGCGTCGGTCAAACACTATCAGAGCGGAAATTGGCCGTCTCCGCTAGCCCTTCATGCGCTGCTGCCCACCAAGGGCGCTTCACGCCCAAGCCGCGCGCCATTGATCATCGCCGCGCGCGCCTCTACACTGCCGCCCTCGACCATGCCCGCGCCAAACGCGAGGCTAACACTCGCCAAAGGTTCACATTCATGACGGCTTCGCCCGCCCTGCCGATGATCCACCACGCCGCCAAGAGCGCCCGCTCGCTGGGCCGGCTCATGGCCTACCCGCGCCTGGCCGATTGGCTGCTGCTGCGCGGGCTCGGCAACTACTTGGTGGACCGCGACCCCCCATGGGCCCAATCCCTGCGCACCTCCCTCTTGAAAATGGGGGGCTCGGCGCTGCCTGGGTGGGCCCTGCCAGCCATGGCCAAGTGTATCCAGGTGACCCAGAAGATGCACGAGGGGGTCCTGCGGGCCCATGCCACAGGCGAAGCCGTGGTGTGGCTCACCTGGCCGGTCCCGGCGGCGGTCGTCGCCGCCTTTCCAGTCACGGTCTACATCCCCGAGTCGGTCTACTCCGTCGCCAACGCCAGCCACGGCGACGGCAGCACCCGCATGTGCGAAGTCGCCGACCGCCACGGCATCCCCCCAGAGATGTGCTCCATCAACCGCTGCATGCTCGGCGCCTTTCTCGCCGACGAGCTGCCAACGCCCACCTTGTGCATCACCGCCAACCACCCCTGTGACGGCAACCACGCTGGCAACACCATCCTGCGCGAGCTGGCGCCCTGCGACCACTTCTCCATGGGCGCCGCCTACGACCGCTCTCCCGAGAGCATCGCCCTGTGGGCCCGATCGGTCTGGGAGCTCATCGCCTTTCTCGAAGAGAAGCTGGGCCAGCCCCTCGATTGGGACCGCCTCGCCGAGCACGCCAAGATCATCAACCGGGTCAACCGCGCCCTCAACCGCATCACCGAGCTCCATCGCAACAGCCCCGCCCCGGGCCTCATCAACGCGCTGGCCGTGTTCTGGCGGCTGGTCGTCTCTGTGGGTTGGGAGCCTGCCCTGGCCGAAGGCGCCGAGCTCTTGGAGAAAAGCGCCGTGGCGTGGGTCGAGGACGCGCGGCGCCGCCAGGCCCCCCGCGAGCGCCTGCGCGTCGTCCTGGGTGACCAGGCCATCACCTGGACCGACTTCGGGCCTTGGCTGCGGCGCGAGTACGGGGCCACCGTCGTCTGCGACTACATCGGCCACTTCCACCACCCGACCATCGACCTGAGCAGCCGTGAGCGGATGCTCGAAGGCCTGACCCTCGACCGCCTGCACGCCAGCATGATCCGCCAGGCGCACGGGACCATGGAGTACACCCTCGACGAGCTGAGCACCTTTCTGTGCGAGTACGACGCCGACTGCGTGATCTTCCACGGCAACGTGGGCTGCAAACACAACCTGGCCCTGCGCCGCGAGATCGAAGCGCTCTGCCGCAGCGTCAAGGTGCCGGCGCTCTTTCTCGACGCCGACATCGTCGACCGCCGGGTCATCGGCGAGAAGCCGTTGCGCGACAAGATCCGGACCTTCCTCGCTGCGGAGGGCCTACCCCGATGAAGTCCCTCGCCGATCTCCGCGCCCGCGCCCAGCGCTCCCTCGCCGAGGAAAGCCGCGCCTGCCGCGCCAGCGGCGGGCGCCCCGTTGGGGTCCTGTGCGGGCTCATCCCCCCCGAGCTCATCCACGCCGCCGGTGGCCAGCCCATGCGGCTGCGCACCACGGACCCGGCTGACCCTGGGCATTGCACCCAGCCCGGCGACGCCTGCTGCGCCCCTGGCGGCGACTACTTCGCGGCCACCCACTGCAGCCTGGTCCGTCGCCTCTTCAACCTCGCGCAGCGGGAGCGCTTGGGAGACTTCGACGCGGTGCTCTTCGCCACGGGCTGCGACCACTCGCGCCGCATGTACGACGCCTGGCGTCACGCCGACCTGAGAAGCGCGCCGCCCTATCTCGTGCCGGTGCCGTCCGACACCACGCCCACGGCCGTCGCGGCCCTGGTCCGCGAGCTCGAGGGCGCGTCGCTGTTCCTGCGGGAGAGCCTCGGCACCTCCTTCGGCGACGCCGAGCTGCGCCACGCCATCGCCCTCTACAACCGCCAACGCGAGCTGCTCGGCGCGGTCTATCAGGCGCGCGCCCGGCGCGACTGCCCCCTGAGCGGCGCCGACATGCTCTCCTTGAGCCTGGTGCTGGCCACGGTGAGCGTCGAAGAGGGCAATGAAGTCCTCGAGGCGCTTCTGGGCGAGCTGCCCCATCAGCGGCGCCCTTCTCCGCCGGGCGAGCTGCGCCTCTTTTTGGCGGCTGGACACTTCGAGGAGCTCCGGCGCATGGAGGTCATGGAGCGCTTCGGCGGCCGGGTGGTGCACGACCTGATGTGCACGGGCGGCGGCTACTTCCTCGGCCAAGTCGACGCGGATCTGCCGCCCCTGACCGCCCTCGCCCGGCGCACGCTCTACCGCTTGTCCTGCCCCCACGCGGCCGATGCCGTGGAGCAACGCGCCCACCATATCGCCGCCGCCGTGCAGGAGTGGGGCTGCGACGGCGTCATCCTCGATCGGCTCTCCTTCTGTTCCATCTGGGCCGCCGAGGCCTTCGTGCTGCGCCGCCGTCTGCGCGCCCAAGGCATCGCCGTGCTGGAGCTCGAAGGCGAGCTCGGCGGCAGCGGCGAGGGACAAATACAGACGCGCTTGGAAGCCTTTGCCGAGCAGATTCGCAACAGGAGCACGCCGTGAGGCCCTCACGCCAAGCCAGCCTCGGCCTCCCTCCCCTGCCCTCGCCCTCTGGAGCAGGCGCATGGACCCGGTGACCCCAACGGCTGCCATGGGCATCGACATTGGCTCACTCACGGCCAAAGGGGTGCTGCTGGTGGATGGGCTGGTGGCCACCACCACCCTGAGGCGTGCGGCCGCCGCGCCGCGCCTCTCCATTGAAGCGGTGGCCGACGCCCTCTGCCTTCAAGCAAGCATCGCTCGCTCCCAGGTGGCGGCGAGCTGCTTGACCGGCTACGGACGCTTCGAGGCCCCCTTTGCGGCCCAAGAGAAATCGGAGATTTCCTGTCACGCCCTGGGGGCGTGGTCCATGACGCCCAGCATTCGCACGGTCATCGACATCGGGGGCCAAGACAGCAAAGTGATGGCCGTGGACGCGGCGGGGCGGGTCCAAGATTTCGCCATGAACGACAAATGCGCCGCCGGCACGGGGCGCGCCTTGGAGGTCCTGGCCGGCGCGCTTGGGGTCGCCGTCGAGGAGCTGGGCCCGCTGGCCATTCAGGGCCGGCCGGGGCACCGCATCTCCAACCGCTGCAGCCTCTACATGGAAGTCGACGTGTTGCAGCTTCGCCGGCAGAAGGTCGCCACGGCGAGCATCGCTCGGGCTATCGTCGACGGCGTGGTGGAGCGCGTCTTGGCCTTGGCCGCCAAGATTGCCATGGAGCCAGCCCTGGCTTTGACCGGCGGCGTCGCCAAGAACGCCGGCGTCGCGGCGGCCCTGGAGCGGCACTTGGGGCAGGCCCTGTGCCGCCTGCCTTTCGACCCCCAGCTCATCGGCGCCTTGGGGGCGGCCCGCTTTGCCGAGAGGAGCTTGCGCGGTGATTGAGGTGATCTGCGACGCCGGCGCCCGTTACGTGAAGGTGGCCGCCAGTCGCGATGGCCGCCGCGCCGCCGTGCTGGTGGCGCCAGCCCAGGAGGCCGTCGACTTGGAGGCCGTGGCCAAGCGCGTCGGCGACACCTTGCGCCCGGGCGTCTTCGAAGCCACTCGGCTGTGGTCGCTCGGCGACTCGGCTGGCAACGCGCCGCGCCTGGCGGAGTGGATGGTGCGCCTGGGCCCGGTCTCGCGCCTGGCGCCCATGCGCCAACTGAGCCTCGGCGCAGCCCTGATGCACATGGCCCCAGGCAACGATGGTGAGCTCCTGCTGGCCGATTGCGGGGCGATCCGCACCCGGGTCTTCGCTCTCACCCCCATGCCAGGAGCGCCGCCCGAGCGTCCCCCGCGGCTGCACATTTTCGAGAACGAGCGCTGCACCGCCGGCTCGGGCCGCTTGGTGGAGACCATGGCCGCGGCCCTCGGGCTTGGCCTCGATGAGATCGATGCCTCCGTGGCAGCGGCGCAAGCACCGAGCCGCCTCGTGACGACCTGCCCGGTCTTCGTCGAGAGTGAAGTCGTGAGCCTGATCAACGCCGGACAGCGCCGGGAAGACGTCATGGCCGGCGTTGTGGCCTACGCCGTCGACAAGGTCGCCGCCCTGGTGCAGCGCGCAGCACCTCGAGGCAAGCCCTTGTTGCTCTTTGGCGGCCTGGCGCGACTCGGCGCCTTCAGAGCCGCCCTCGCGGCCAAGCTCCCTGGGCACTCCCTGCTGGCCGCACCCGTCGACCCGATGCTGCTGCCCTGCCTCGCGGGCTTGTGCCAAGTCACCGCTGCGCCACCAGGGACGTGGCCCGCGGTCGACATCGTGCCATGGGAGCGCCGCCGTGGCGACTGAAAGCGAGTTCAACGCCCTCGCCCGTGAGGTCCTGGCGACCCTGCATCGGCACCCAGACGTGTTTGGTACCCCGCGCCGCCCTGAGGCCACGGCCGCCCCACCCACCTGGCGCAGCCAGGACGAAGCCCCCCTGCCCAACCTGGTGCTGGCGAGTGAGACCGGGCTGCTCCTGGGCGAGCCGCCGGCCTGTTCCTCGAGCCTGGCCCTGCCGCGCTTTGTGGACCCAGCGACACCTGAGCAACCCGAGAGGGCGCCGGGTCTTGGGGGCGACGGCGACTGGGTCTGGGCCTTCGGGCCGCCCTTTGCGGCCACGCGCATCCCCCAGGACTTCCTCCAGATCGTCGTCGTCGCGGTGGACCAGCCACCCTCGCGGCAGCTCTTGGCGCAGCTCGCGGCGCGGCGCAGCATGTCCCGGCACCTCCCGGGCTACTTCGCCCACAGCGAAGGGAGCGCCACCGGGGCGCGGCTCCATCATCAACTGCTCGCCCGGGGCTTCTCCCCGTGGCACTTGGCCGAGGCCATGCACGCCTATTGGCGCGCCGAGGGCTTCTGCGCCACCGTGGCTTTAGGGATCGGCTCGCGCCAAGCCTTCGCGCTGATACAGCCGCTGGCTGAGCGCTTTCATCACCTCAAGCAGCGCCTGGCCGCCGCCCAAGTAGACGCAGAGGCCCCCCGCGACGGCTGTGAGGGCAGGGAGTGTGCGAGCTGCGACGAAAAAAGCGTGTGCGACAAAATCCGCGCCGTGCTGGCGGCGCGCCAGCGCCGAGCTGGCCCATGACGCCTGACGCCGCGCCGGTGGGCGCCGACCAGGGGCGGGACCCAGCGCTTGGCCCTCAGGATTGTCACGTTAACGGAGTGAACCCTCATGTCTGCATTCACCATCGCCTGTCTCGGCAAAGGCGGCACGGGCAAGACGCTGATCTCGACTCTCACGGGGCGCATTGCCCGCGACGCGGGTCTGCGCACCCTCTTGGTGGACGCCGACCCCGTCGGGGGGCTGACCATGGCCTGCGGGCTAGCGGACGTGGTGACCCTCGCCGAGGCGCGAGAACAGATCATTCACCGGGTGCGCAGAATGGAGGCCCATGGCTCGCCTGAAGAAACTCAGGCCATCGCCGAGTGGATGCTGGCCCAAACCCTGACGGAACACGCAGGCCTCTCCTTCCTCGCCATGGGCCAACGCCGCGGCCTCGGCTGCTACTGTTCCCTCAACCTGCTGCTGCGCAAAATGCTCGCCGCAGTGATCGCGCGCTTCGACTTGGTCATCGTCGACGCCGAAGCCGGCATCGAGCAGGTCAACCGCGAGGTGGTCGAGGGGGTGGACCAAGCGCTGCTCTTGTGCGACGGCTCCCAGCGCGCCGTGCAGACCTGCCGCTTGCTGCGCGACACGATTGGGCGCGTGGCGAACATGGGTGACGCCACTGTGGGCGTGATCTTCAACCGCGTAGACCAGGTCGAGGAGGCGCACCGGCGCCTGCTGGCCCAGGACGGCTTGGCGCTGTTGGGCGTGGTGCCCGCCGACGACGCGGTCCGTCGCGCCGACAGCGCAGGGCGCACCCTCCAGGATCTCGGTCCCCAGACGGTGAGCTATCAGGCCCTCGCGTTGATTCTGCGGGGGATCGGTCCGCTGTAGCGACGCGCCCCCTCGGCCACAGTCCGCACCTGGCTACGCAGTTCTTGGATCCACGGGCCACAAGGCGTGCCTGGGAATGAATGTGCCGCGACAACAGCCTGCTTCCTCCCCCATGCGACGGCCAGGGGCCTCTCCCCAGCAGCGCCAGAGAAGACCTGTCGCCCTCACGCGTAGCCCATCGCGTGCGCCGCCAATTTCGGCCACTTTGAATCGGTCGGACCCAAGCACCTTGGCGCGGGACAGCCTCTTTGTCGTCTCGACCTTCGGTGCCCAGTGGCATACAATGCTGGCGCAGGCCACAGGAACACAATGGCGCGACAAGAGAGCGTGGCCAGCTCTAGTCCAGCCCCAAGCAGCCGCCTCCTCACCCACCAAGGTCGCAGTCGAGCCAACGTGCCCATGGACGCCAGACAGTACCGATATGGTCAGCAGCGGCGAGCCCGGCTCCGAGCGCTCGGTGCCAGGGAAGACCTCACTGCCCTGCGCGAGCTCTTTCGCGACGCCGACAGAAACCACGACACCCATACGCTCATGGATGTGTGTCAAGCCCTCGCCGGGCTGGGTGCCTGGCAAGAGGTCAAGGCCTACGGCGATGCGCTCCTGGCGCAAGGGCGCTGCAGAAAATGCGGTGGTCAATGGTACACCGTGAAGGGCCTGCATACCCACATCTGCCGTGAATGCCGGATGAGTGGCGCTGAGTTTTCCGAGCGAGGCCGGGCGCAGCGAGCCGCCCATGTCTATCGCACCTTGCTCCCTGCGACGTGGTGGCGCTGTGCCTGTGGTCCCCACCCAACGGCGAAGGGCCTGGAGAGGCCCTGCCCGAGCTGCGGTGAGATGTCCCGGCCTCCGCCAGCGCCTCCGCCCAACCCCTGGCCCTGGATCATCGAGGCTCTCGAGATGTGGTGGCAGAAATATTGGTTCCATTGGCTCGCCGGTCGTCTCCACAAGGCGGGCAACAAGCTCACCTTGTCCAGTGAGGGCATCATCGTGGGCATCATCTGCCAGGACGCGATGTGCATCTTGCCCACGGGCAGACTCGAAGCGGTCCCGGCGGTGGGGCTGCCCTGTCCGCCCGTTCCGCCGTGTCTCTGCGTCGCCGCTGCCAGCGACTGGCTGCCCCTGCCCTGTCCGCAACGCGACTGCCCGGGGAGCATCGACATCCAGGGCACGTGCCTGGTCTGCGGAGGAAGAGACCTTCGCATCCACCCAGGCCGCTGCCCTGCCGGGTGTGTTCCCAAAGGCGGGAGTGAGAACCAAGGTCCCGACCCCGTGGACGGCGACCCGGAGCGCCGCTCACCGCCCATCGCCGTGCTCTGCCCCCTGTGCCGCGATACGGGGCTGTGCCCGCGCTGTTGGCCAGCGATCGCGTCGATCGGCAGCAGCGACAAATTGACGCTGCATGAACGCCGGATGATCCGCGCCCTGACGCGCTGAGTGGAACGAGGGGCAGGCGTGGCATGGGCGGCCTTGAGCACCTTCCCGCCTGCGGTCTAATCCGGCAGTGTTCGCACCAAGCGGAAGCCGGCGCGAGTAGCGGATCTACGTGCGGCGGAGCGGCAGTACAGGGCGTTGGAGTATGATACACCGCCTCGAGTGACCTTCCAATCCCCTGACGCTGGCCCGACGGGGTCAACAGATGCCTGCGGAACCGTCTCTTTGTCCATCCAATCCCAGACCCACTCCGCAGCGTTCCCCATGACGTCAAAGAGTCCCCAAGAGTTCGGCGTTTTCAACCCGACTTCTTTGGTAAAGGAAGTATTGCCGCAGTACCAGCCCGCCTCGTCGAGAGTGGGCTGTTCGTCCAAACAAGACCACATGGTTCTCCTGATGAGGTTGCCCGTGTAGAGGGCAGTCGTGGTACCCGCACGGGCAGCGTATTCCCACTCAGCCTCGGTGGGCAGTCGGTATCCCTCACATTCGTAGGGGGTTGCCGCGTCATGGGCCAGCGTGACAGCACACGCGTCATCCTCGCAGTCGCCAATGACGTAACACGGCGTCAGCCCCTCTTGCACCGAGAGGGCATTGGCGAAGCGCAGCGCATCATACCAAGACGCTTCTTCGTAAGGCATACGCCGCGTCCATCCTGACGGGATGCGGCCCCCCATCAGCGCGACCCACTGTCCCCAAGTCACTTCGGTGCTTTGCATGGCAAAGGAGCGCGTCAAGGAAACTGCGCGCTGCGTCTCCCCTGCGTCAAAAACATCGCGTCCCGCTTCGTCGAGAGGAGAGCCCATGAGAAAGGATCCGTCGGGTATCTCCGACCACTGACCTTCGCACTCCCCCATGAAACACACCTGGCCCTCATCGCAGCGATGGCCACAGGCACCGCAATGGCGAGGATCGTACATCAGATCGCCCTCACACCCGTTGGCCGAGTCGGTGTCGCAGTCACCAAAGCCGTCGCGACAGATGAACGTATCCTTACTGCACTGGGTATTGGCACCGTGGAATCCAAAGCCCTCTTCACAGACACATTCGCCTGCCTTGCATAACGCATGAACCCCGCAGGTGTAAGTGCAGGCGCCGCAGTTCTCCGGATCAGAGGCGATGTGAGTCTCACAGCCCGTTGTGGCGTGAAAATCGCACAATGCAAAGCCTTCACGACACTGCGTCGGGCCGTTGTGGACATCCGTACAGATGGTATTTGGTCCCGGTAGGTAATAGCCCTCAGCGCACTGACAGATGCCACTCTCACAGCCGACGGCGTTGGGACCACAGGCGAGGCCGCACCCTCCACAGTGATCGGCGTCCTCCAGGAGCGAGGTCTCGCAACCGTTCGCCAGGTCGCCGTCACATTCCCCCCAGCCACTCGCACAGCGACACTCCCCGTTGATGCAGGCATTGTTCGAGCCCGCGCAAAGCGAACCACAGCCCCCACAGTGCTCCTCGGCATGCATGAGTGAAGTCTCACAGCCCGTCGCCCCATCGTCGTCACAGTCACCCCAGCCGCTCAGGCACACGCAGCGCCCATCCTGGCATTGTTGGTTGGCGCCACAAGCTGGCTCGCAGGACGGGGGAAGCTCGATCTCGTGCTGGTCCGACTCCCCCCAATCCACTTCAGCCAAAGCATCATCAGGTGCCAAATCCTCATTAATCCCAGGATTTTCTCCGGTCTCTTTGCAGCCGCTCACGATGACGAACAAACACACGCCTAGCCCGACCCACCTGTAACCTTTCATCTGTGTCATCCTCCAAAGCGAACGTATCCAGAAACCTTGACCAGCGCCTACACGATTCCAAAGCCAGGGCTCCTGCTAAGACAGCCATCTGAAGGCTTCGCGGCACAAAGTGAAGGTCACGCGCCCCACTGTTTCGCTTCTCAAGTAGAACGTCAACCGTGCCGCTCAACCCTGTCCCTTGGATGCCCGTGGATCCAGAAGCCCCCCATCCCGCACAGCGCACCGATGCCTATGGCGCTGCCGACCTCGTTCCTTGACAGCCACAGCCCCCTCCACGCATGATCGCGAACGAAACGCTGATCGTGGTCGCGTAGGTGGCGGGCCAAACCACCAGATTCGAAGTGGACCCCCTTCGCGAGGCTGGGCATGGAAGGCAACCTGGTGGGGCGCGACACCGACTCGGCCCCCATCATGGAGGCCCTCGCCCGGGAGTCCGAAGGGCGTTATCGGGTGGTCAAGGTGGACGTGGACGACGCCCGCGCCGCACCGGGCGTCGGGGGCAGCAGAGCGCCACGGGTGCGCGCGCCGGCCAAAGGATCCTTTTTGCGGCGCAAGCGTTGTAGCCACCCGCGAACGAACACCCGGCCCCCGGGGCCAGCCTTGGGTCAAAGCGATGCCCACCAGACGCAGCTCCCTCTTCATCGTCACCACATCTCTCTTGGCCTTCGTAGCCATCGCCGTCCCAGAGGTCACGGCCTGTATGATCACCTGGCACCCCCCCGCTGAGCTCAAGGCCCAGGCCGATAGCGTCGTCGAGGTCCTGATCCTCGCCGCCGAAGCGCCTGAGTCGACCTTTCGCTCCCAGCGTTACCCCTACCGGGTCGAGATCATCCGGGTCGTCGCTGGCGACCGCCAGACAGGCGAGGCCCTGGTCCACTTCGAAGACCTCCTGCCACACCGGCGCGGCGAGAGCCGCGTCTGCCCACGCAAAAAGGGCACGGGCATCGAAGCCAGCCTCGCCGTCGGTCAGCGCTACCGCCTCTATTTGGGCGAAGCCTTCCAAGAGATCCTCCTGGCCGAGGTCGACGTCGCGGCCGACGTCGGCACCGACGCCATCGCCACCACGGGACCGGAGTGCGGCCCCGACGCCGCGACCTGCGTCAAGCAATGACGCCCGCACTTCTGTCCTGACTTGGCTTCGGTGCGCCGACGACACCGGGGCCATGCCGCGCCGAGGCCGGGGCGTAGACGCGGCCAAGCGCACGCCCACGCGCCCGTGGATCCCCAAAAGCACTGGCGACCTCGGCAATGGCCACCCAAGCGAGGCTCTCCCTGCGACCCCAACCGAGAGCGCCCCCGACAGGTGGCCCCGCCCCTGCGTACCCGCAGACGCGAGAATACGCGTGAGCCGGCCTTTATCCCCCTCTTTCTTTCTGTTAGGATCCACCCGCCTGGATAGGTCGCCCCGGCACCGCAGCGCGGTCACCGGGAGACTTGCTCTCATTGCGCGGCGCCAAAAATGGGGCGTCAAGGAGGTGTGGCGGTGAGCTCCTCTCAGTCTTTCCTTTCCCCCCTGTTCATCAAGCCACCCATCAGTGGCGCCCTGCTCATCTTGGGCCTCGCGCTGTGGCTCGCGGCCTGTGACGACGCCTCGTCCACCAAAGATGTCGCGCCCGACCTCCCGCCCGTGGAAGACCTCGGCGATGACGCCATCGACGCCGACCTGCCCCCGGAAGAGGTCGATCCCGGCGACACGGCCGTCGATGCGCCCGAGACCGAGCTGCCCCCGGGAGACGTCGACCCCGACCTCCCCGATCTCCCCCCGCCCACCCAAGCCGCCGGCGAGCCCTGCAACACCAGCGCCGAGTGCCTCACGGGCTATTGTCTGCTCATCGCCGGTGAGACACGCTGCGCCACCCCCTGCACCGGCGACGGTGATTGCCTCGAATTGGGCGATCTCCCTCTGACCTGTAAGCAGGTGGTCAACCCCAGAGGTGAGGAAGATCACATCTGCGCCACCTCCCTGGGCACCCTCTGTAGCCCCTGCGTCAGCGACGCCAACTGCCCCGGCGGCGCCTGCATCCGCATGGAAGGGCGCCCCTACTGCGGCTTCGACTGCACCCTCGATGAGGACTGCCCCCAGGGGACGCTGTGCCGGGAATTCCAGCGCTTCGAAGACTACCGCCGGGTCAGACAGTGCGTCCCGGCCAACCTCACCTGCGACTGCCACGCCGACAACCACGGCGAAGAGCGGACCTGCTCCCGCACCAGCGATGACACGGGCTTCTATGCCTGCCTCGGCATCGAGACCTGTGACCAAGCGCGCGGCTGGGTCGACTGCACCGCCGCCACCCCGACGGAAGAGGTCTGCGACGGCGTCGACAACGACTGCAACGGCGCCATCGACGACGGCCTCGACGCCAGTCGCCCCTGCAGCCGCACCGCCGAGGGCTTCCCCAATGCCTGCGAAGGCGTTGAGATCTGCATGGGCGAGGCCGGCTGGGTGTGCAATGCGCCGGTCCCCAGCGCAGAGACCTGTAACTTCCGCGACAACGACTGCAACGGCATCGTCGATGACCCCTTCGTCAACGACGACGGACTCTACCACACGGACGATCACTGCGGGACTTGCAACTCCCCGTGCGCCGATCGCTTCGCCCTGGCCGCCGCCACCCACTGCGAGATCATGGACGGCGCCGCCATCTGTGTCATCGACGCTTGCATCGAAGGCTACATCCTCCAGTCCTTCAACACCTGCGTCCCCCTCGCCTCTAGGCTCTGCTCACCGTGCAATGACGACGCCGACTGCAACCAGAGCGTCGGCGATCTCTGCCTCCCCTACGCCGACGGCCAGAGCTATTGCGGGCGCAGTTGTTCGCCCTCATCGCCCTTCGGCACCCAGTGCCCACCGGGCTACGTCTGCGACGGCGCGGCTCAGCAGTGCATCCTCCCGAGCGGCTCCTGTGCCTGCGGCCCAACGGATTCCTTCGTGCGCCCCTGCACCCAAGCCAACCCCACCCTACCCAACGTGACCTGCGTCGGGACCCAGACCTGCACCAATGGCACCTTGTCGGCCTGCATCTTCCCCACGGAGGTCTGTGATGGCACCGACAACGACTGCAACGGCGTCATCGACGATCCCTTCATCGACGCCCAAGGGCGCTATCACCTCAACGGCCACTGTGGGCAGTGCAACTACGACTGCGCCACCGTCCTGGCGGGTGTCGCCAACGCCGCCCCCTACTGCAGCGTCAGCACCGGTCAAGCCCAGTGCGCCATCCAATGCCACACCAACTATTACGACGTCGACGGGGTGCTCTCCAACGGCTGTGAATGTCAGTGGCTCGCCGCGCTCGACCCGCCGGATCACCTGGGCCAAGACGCCAACTGCGACGGCATCGACGGCGAAGTCGACCGCGGGATCTTCGTCTCCCCCGGTGGGAACGACACCAACCCCGGCACCATCACCGCCCCCGTGCGCACCATTCAACGCGGCATCGACCTCGCCCGCGACGACGCCCAGCGCGACCACGTCTATGTCGCCAACGGGGTCTACACCGAGTCCATCGCCATCGAAAACGGCGTCAGCGTCTTCGGCGGCTACAGCTCCGATTTCCGCCGCCGCAACCCCTCGGGTTATGAGACGGCCATCTTCGGCTTGCCCTCGACCCCGGCGCTGCCGGGCACGGTCAACGTCGTCGGCCTCACCCTCCCCACCCGATTGGACGGCTTCACCATCGTCGCCGCCGACGCCACCACCCCGGGCTCATCGTCCTACGGGGTCTACGTCCGCAACACGGGTGACGCCCTGAGCTTCACCTACAACGTCGTCTACGGCGGCAACGGCGCCGCTGGGCTCCCTGGCCCAGGCGGCCCCGACGGCCTCGCCGCGACCGCCTCTGGCACCCACGGCCTCGCCCCCATCAGCGTCGGTGAGATCCAGGCGGGCGCCTGGTCGTGCACAGCCGCCCATGTACCGCGCCTGGGGGCCCCTGGCGCCGCCTTTAGCTGCCCCCTGCCAGCCGGCGGCACCACGCCTACGACCGGCGGTGGCGGCGCCGACGCCATCTGCCCCGTGGCCAACACCGCCGGCGCCGCCGGTGGGACCAGTCCCGGGAACCCCGGCGCCAGTGGCGCCACGGGCGGCTTTGGCGGCACCAGCCAACCCACGGGCCCCTCGGGCGGTATTTGTGACTGCTACACTGTCGCCGCCCCCTACGTCGGCGGCAACGGCCAGCGCGGCAACGATGGCAACCCCGGCTCGGCTGGGGCCGCTTGCACGGGCAACCTCGGCCGCGTCATCGGTGGGCTCTGGGTCGCTGGCGTCACCGATGCCGGCGCTGGAACCCCGGGCTTCCCCGCCTCCGGCGGCGGCGGCGGTGGCGTGGGTGGTGGTGTCCACAACAACAGCACCAACGCCACCTGCACCAGCGGCGCCACCCGCGTCCATGACATGGTCGGCGGGACGGGCGGCGCTGGCGGCGCTGGCGGCTGTGGCGGCAACCCCGGCCAGGCCGGACAGGGCGGCGGTGGTTCCTTTGCCATCTTCGTCGTCTTCGACGCCATCCAAACCTCCTTCCCCCATATCGCCAACAACACCATCCACCGCGGCCGCGGTGGCGACGGTGGCGACGGCGGCGCTGGCGGCGAGGGCGGCATTGGCTCCCTCGGTGGCTCGGGCACCAAGCTCCCCCTCGGTGGCCCCATGAACGCCGAGTCCTGCGCCGCCCCGGGCGGACGTGGCGGCGACGGCGGCCAAGGGGGACCTGGCGGCGGCGGCGGCGGTGGCTGTGGTGGCTCGACCTTCGGCATCTTCACCCACAACGTCAACGCCACCCCCAATTGGCAGAGCACCAACACCTTCCCCAGCTCGGGCAACGTTGGACTCGGCGGACGCGGCGGCGCCTCTCGCGGCAACCCAGGACTCGACGGCGTCAATGGTACCAACCTGACCGTCAAGCTATAGGATTGAAAGACCATGAAGTACTCAACAGCCTTTCACCCCATCCTGGCGGTCTTGACCCTCATGGCTGTCCTGGCCCTGTGGACCCTCTCTGCCTGTGATGATGACGCCACCTCCACCACCCGCCCAGACGGCAGCGACGTCCCCGGGGACACTGGGGATCTCCCCAGCGACACCCCCGCGGACCTCCCGCCCGATCTCCCCCCACCTGACCTCACCGAGGTCGACGCCAACCCCGACATCCCACCGCCGCAACCCGGCGAGTATGGCGCCACCTGTGTCACCCCCTCCCAGTGTAACTCGGGCCTCTGCGTCCCCAACGGGGAGGGCCAACGGGTCTGCTCCGATTACTGCAACGACGTCTGCGCCCCCTTCCCCGGGCCCATCGATGCCTTCTGCCTCGGCAGTGAGAGCACGGCCGGCGTCGCCTTCTTCTGCCAAGTCAACCTCCCCATCCTCTGCGCCCCTTGCCGCATCGACCTCCACTGCGGCAGCGCCGGGGTCTGCTTCACCGACGGCATCAGCGGCTCCTGCGCCACCCCCTGCGAGGAAGATGAGACCTGCCCCCACGGCTACCAGTGCACCAGCCTCCCCAACCAACAAGGGGAGGACGCTCTGTTCTGCGTCCCCGAGAGCGGCTCCTGCCATTGCAACGAAGACAACGCCGGGTCGAGCCGCATCTGCTACCACACCAACGAGCACGGCGCCTGCATGGGCATCGAGTCCTGCAACCTCGAGTTCGGCTGGACGGGCTGCTCAGCCGAGATCCCGAGCGCCGAAATCTGCGACGGCGAAGACAACAATTGCAACGGCCTCATCGATGAAGGCCTCGAGGTCGGCACCTGTGCCATCACCAACGAACACGGGACCTGCGAGGGCGTAGAAATCTGCGGCGGCGAACAAGGCCCCATCTGTATTGGGCCCCAAGCAGAGGCCGAGACCTGCGACGGCGTCGACAACAACTGTGATGGCCGCATCGACGAAGACTTCAAAGACGAGAACGGCCTGTGGACCCGCATCGAACACTGCGGCGGCTGCTTCCAGAGCTGCATCGGTCGCTTTGGCCCCACGGCCGCCAACGTCGCCTGCGAGCTCGACACCCTCGGCGAACCCCAGTGCGTCATCACCGCCTGCATCGACGGCTTCCTGCCCGTTGGCAACAACCTCTGTGTGCCCATCGTGGCCAACCTCTGCCTCCCTTGCGTCAACGACGCCGATTGCTCCGCCTCCCCTGGCTCACGCTGTGTCACCACCACCGACAGCCGCGGCGAGTCTTTCCAGATCTGTGGCCGCGACTGCAGCAGCCAGAGCCCCTTCGGCACGGAGTGCCCGGACCTTTACACCTGCAGCGCCATCGACGTCGGTGAGAGCGAGCCGGCGCACCAGTGCCTGCCCACTTCGGGGTCATGCTACTGCACCGAGAACACCTCGGGTTTCACCGTGCCTTGTCAGGTAGAAATCGTCGGCGAAATCGACCTCGACGGCAACCAAGGCCAGGTCACCTGTCAGGGTCGGCAGGCCTGCGTCGGCACTGACTTCGGCGTTTGCGAGCTCGACGTCGAGGTCTGCGACGGCCTGGACAACAACTGCGATGGCCGCATCGACACCCCCTTCCGCCGCGCTGACGGCAAGTACGGGGTCTCCCAAGAGCACTGCGGCCGCTGCCACAACGACTGTCGCAACATCAACATCCCCAACGCCATCTCCACCTGCGATCTCGACGCCGATGACCCCCACTGCATTTGGTACTGCCAAGATGGCTACGTCGACTTGATCAACGGCCGCGACGATGGCTGTGAGTGTCAGATTCTCTCCGCCGTCGACTTCCCCGACGCCGGCCAGGTCGACGCCAACTGCGACGGCATCGACGGCCAGATCGACGTCGCCCTCTTCGTCTCCAAGACCGGTAGCGACAGCGCCGCCGGCACCATCGACGCGCCCCTGGCCACCATCGGCGCCGCCTTGCAGGCCGCCGCCTCCACCTCGGGCATCCGCGACATCTACGTCTCAGCCGGCGTCTACTCCGAGAGCATCACCCTCGTCGAGGGCGTTGGCCTCTATGGCGGCTACTCCCTCGACTTCCGCACCCGCAACCCCGAGGTCTACCCCACCACCATCTTCGGCCGCGCGCCCACGGCGCAACAGCCGGGGGCCGTCAACGCCCTCGAGCTGAGCCAGCCGACCATGGTCATGGGCTTCAACGTCTTCGGACCCAACACCGTCCAGAGCGGCGCCCCCACCTACGCCGTCTTCATCCGCAACACGGGCGACGCCCTCACCCTGCGCCACAACCGCGTCACCGGCGGCACGGGCGCCCCCGGCGTCAGAGGTAACCCCGGCACGGCTGGCGTCAACGGCACCATCGGCAGCGCGGGCATCAACGCCATCAAGACCAATGTCGGCCGCACCTGCACCGGGACCGCCGGTGGCCCCCGCGCCGGTGGCAACGGCGGCGCCCGGACCTGCGCCGGCGTCAGCGTCAACGGTGGCAAGGGCGGCGATGCCCTGTGCCCGCGCTCGCGCACGGACAACGGCGCCGGCCTCGTCGCCGACAACTGCGACACCCGCAACACCAACCCCGCCCTCCGCGACGCCTGCCTCAACATCTGCGACACCGTCGATTGCCACGCTGGACGCCTCCCGCCACCCCAAGGGGTCGGGCTCAACGGCGCCAACAACCCCAGCGGTTTCGGCTTGGCCGGCCCCCCCACCTACGACACGGTCACGGTCAATGGCTCCGCCAACCAGTGCCAGAACTCGCCAGGGCTGCCGAGCATCGGCTTCCCCGGCCTCGATGGCGCCGACGGCACCCATGGCCCCGGCGGCGCGACCTGCACCGACCCCCGCGGCACCATCAACGCCCAAGGCCTGTGGCAACCCTCGGCCTCGGCGGCCGGCGCGCCCGGTGCCCATGGCGGCGGCGGCGGCGGCGGCTCGGCCGGACGCGGCTACGACATCAACCCCACCGATTCCTGCAGCGGCGACCAATGCAATGACACCATCGGTGCCTCGGGCGGCGGCGGTGGCGCCGGCGGCTGTGGTGGCACGGGCGGCTCCGCCGGCAGCGGCGGTGGCGCTTCCTTCGCCGTCTACGTCACCTACACCGCCACCATGACCACCATCCCCAACCTGGTCGACAACGTCATCACCACCGGCCGCGGTGGCGACGGTGGCGCGGGCGGACCTGGCGCCCTCGGCGGCATCGGCGGCCAAGGCGCCAACGGCGGCACCTCCAGCGTCTTCTGCGGCTTCCCCGGCGGCCGCGGCGGCAATGGTGGCCGCGGTGGCGCCGGCGGCGGCGGCGCCGGCGGTTGCGGCGGCGCGGCCTTCGGCATCTTCGTCAACCCCGGCACCAACACCTTCACCATCCCCGACTACCTCGGCCAGAACACGGTCCAACTCAGCGGTACCCCTGGTCGCGGTGGCGCTGGCGGACCCTCCAACGGCATCCCCGGCGCCGCCGGCAGCGACGGCACCCACGAGGCGCTCTTCGTCCGCCCCTGAAGCCTCGCCAAGGCCTACCGCGCCCAGCCAAGCCCGCCCCCCACCTCGAGGGCCCCTCTGCACGTGACGCGCTGGGATCCACCCACATCAGGGCGTGCGCGCTGATCCCGACGCCGCCCACCCTCTCCATCGCGGCAGAAAACGCCGCGCAGCGTCGCACGCGACCCGCAGGCAGCGCCGTCTGAGCGACGCCCGCGGCACCGGCGCCGCCTGGCGCTCAATGGACCTGACCCATGCAGGCGTCAACCGCCTTCGTTTCCTATTGAGCTTTGCCCGTTCATGACTATCCTGTCGCGCGCTTTGGCAAGAGAAGCGCGCCCAGAGCGAATGAGGAACAGAAGATGCAAAACGGACACGACCATCCCCCCCCCCACCACAACGGTCAGCACGACGAAGCCGAGGCCCTGGAGCGCCAGCTCGAACGCATGGCCCTCCCGGCAGACCTCCACGCCGCCCTCCTCCGGGCACCGCTCCTCAATCTACCCGAGTCCCGCGAGGCTCTCTTTGCCCTCGCCACGGGTGGCGGCCAGCCGCGCTTCGACGTCTGCTACGACATCGAGGGGCAAGGAACGCGCTGCGAGGCCCAGGTCGTCCGCGGCCGCAACGGCCTGGTGGTGAACTACCCAGAGATCTACATGCGCCGCCGCGATCCCGATTCTCTCCTCGTCGGCGATAACGGCCCCAGCGATCAACCTCGCTTCGAAGAGCGCTTCAATATTCCTTTCGCCCAGTTGCGATCGGACGTCTTGCACTGGCTCGCCCAGCGCGAATTGCTGCTCTTGCCCATCTGGGCCGGCGGCGGCGAGCTGCGCTTCCCGGCCCTCCTCATCTGCCCCTTGAACGCCGCCTTCTTCGCCGCGGCCCTCGCCGACCTGCAGACGGCCATCCTGGGCGAGCTGCCTCACGACTTCAGCCACGTCCGCTCGGTCATGTACGTCGCCCCGGTCTTCCGCCACACCCACTGTGAAGGGCGCCAGGTCGTGGTGCACCACCGCAGCGAGGACCTCCACGAGGTCTTCTCCCTCAACCTCTACCCCGGCCCCAGCGCCAAGAAAGGCGTCTACGGCGTCCTGCTGCAGCTCGGCGAGTCCGAAGGCTGGCTCACGGTGCACGGCTCGACGGTGCAGATGGTGACGCCCTATGACAACACCCTGACGCTGCTCCACGAAGGCGCCAGCGGCAGCGGCAAGAGCGAGATGCTCGAGTACAGCCACCGCGAACCCGATGGGCGCATGTTGCTGGGGCACAACCTCCTCACGGGCGAGCGGCGCCACATTGCCCTCCCCCAGGCCTGCGGTATTCGCCCCGTCACGGACGACATGGCCCTCTGCCTGCCCTCCAAACAGTCGGGCTCCAAGCTCGTCGTGCGCGACGCCGAAGACGCCTGGTTCGTCCGGGTCAACCACATCGCCGACTACGGGGTGAACCACGAGCTCGAGCGCATCACCGTCAACCCCGAGCGCCCCCTCATCTTCCTCAATATGCACGGCGTCCCCGATGCGACCTGTTTGATTTGGGAGCACACCATGGACGACGCCGCGCGCCGCTGCCCCAACCCACGGGTGATCCTCCCGCGCGAGCTCGTGCCGGGCGTCCTCGACGGCGACGTCGAGGTCGATGTCCGCAGCTTCGGCGTCCGCTGCCCGCCTTGCACGCGCGAGCAGCCGAGCTATGGCATCCTGGGCCTCTTCCACGTCTTGCCGCCCCCCGTCGCCTGGCTCTGGCGCCTCGTGGCGCCCCGCGGCCACGACAATCCCAGCATCGTCGACAGCGCCGGACTGCAGAGCGAGGGCGTGGGATCCTTCTGGCCCTTCGCCACGGGCCAACGCGTCCCCCTCGCCAATCTGCTCCTGCGCCAGCTCCGCAGCACCCCCGGCACCCGCTACGTCCTCACCCCCAACCAACACATCGGCGCCTGGCGCGTCAGCTTCATGCCCCAGTGGTTGATGCGCGACTTCCTCGCCCGGCGCGGCGGCGTCAAGTTCCGCCCTGAGCAGCTCGTCGAAGCGCGCTCGCCCCTGCTGGGCTACTGCCCCAAGAACGTGCAGATCGAAGGCGTCGCCATTCCCCGCTGGTTCCTCCAGGTGGAGAGCCAGCCCGAGGTCGGCCCCGAAGGCTACGACGCCGGCGCCGAGGTGCTGCAACGCTTCTTCGAACAGGAGCTGGGCCACCTCCAGCGGGACCCTCAGCTCGATCGCCTCGGCCGCGCCATCGTCGAATGGTGCCTCGACCGCGCCCCGGTCGATCAACTGGACGCCCTCTGGTCCTGAGTCGCGGCCCACAATGTGGGGCGACCCGCCGTTCGCGCCGTACGCGCCATTTTATCCCATGCGTTTTACGCATGTTAAATCTTGAGGTTACCCCCCCTCTCCATTCATGGAGAGGGGGGCCCGGGGGGTGAGGTCTCAAGCGCCCCCCTGCCTCTTCCAGGCCCGCGTTCCCCCCGGCCCGCCATCCACAATTTCAAAATCGATGGGTAGCGGCCGACCTATGTGTCGGCCGATTTCGCGACGGCCTGCCTCTTTCAGGCCCGCGTTCCCTGCCACCTCTCAAGAACTGCACGACAGCATGTCACAACCAAAACGCGCGCGGGCCCACGCGGGCCGCTTGGCAAAGAAGCCCTCGCGCCCCGGCTGGGCAGCGTAGGGGCGTTGCAAGACCTCGTAGAGGGCCTTCACCCCCGCGTCATCACCCGCCTCAGCGCGCTCTATCGCCTCTTGGACCAGGTAGTTGCGCAGAACGAAGCGCGGATTGCACGCCAACATGCGCGCCTGCCGCCCCTGCGGATCGGCCTCGTCCAGAAAACGCTGCCGCCAACGCCCCAACCACGCCTGCCACGCCCGCTCAGCCTCGGTCGACAGCGGAGCATAGCACAGTTCACCCACGGCATCGGCCGGCGGCGCTGCGGGATCGACCTCGGACAACCACCTGAAGAAGAGCGTGAAATCGGCCTGATCGCGCCGCATCATCCCGTAGAGATCCGCCACCAGCGCGTCGTCCTCGGCCCGCAAGGCACCCAAGCCCAGCTTCTGCGCCGTGTGCTTGGCCTCCTCCGCGGCAAAGCGGCGCCCGTAGGCCCGCAGCCCCTCCTCCAGGGCCGCCGTGTCTGGCACGACCAAGCTCAGGGCTTCGGCCAGGCGCATCAGATTCCAGCCCGCCACCTGAGGCTGACGCCCGTAGGCGTAGCGTCGCCCCGCGGCGTCCGTCGTGTTGGGCGTCCAGGTCGGGTCGAAGGGCTCGAGCCAGCCGTAGGGCCCGTAGTCGAGGGTCAACCCCAAGACCGACAGGTTGTCCGTGTTCATCACCCCGTGCACGAAGCCCACCCGCATCCAATGGGCCATGAGCACGGCCGTCCGCTCGCAGACCGCCACGAACCACGCGCTGCGCCGCGCCTCAGTGCTCGGCACCACGGGCCAGCGCCCGTCCACCAGGGCGATGGCGTAGTCCGACAAGCGCGTCAACAGCGACACATCGCCCCGCGACGCGGGCAGCTCGAAAGTGCCAAAGCGCAGAAAAGACGGGGCGACCCGGCACACCACCGCGCCCGGCTCCGGCCGCGGATGTCCATCGTACAGAGGATCACGCACCACCGACTCGCCCGTGGCCACCAGCGTCAACGCCCGCGTCGTCGGGATGCCCAGGTAGTGCATCGCCTCGCTGCACAAGAACTCCCGCACGGACGAGCGCAGCACCGCGCGCCCATCGGCGCGCCGCGCAAAGGGTGTGGGCCCCGCCCCCTTGAGTTGGAGCTCCTGCAGCCCCAAGGAGGTCTCCATCTCTCCCAGCACGATGGCGCGACCATCCCCGAGCTGCCCCGCCCAAGACCCAAACTGATGCCCGCCATAGCAGGCCGCATAGGGGCGCGATCCGGGCAAGAGGGTGTTGCCCGCCATGGCCGCCAAAAAGTCTGGCGCCGCCCAGGGCAGCCCCCCGAGTTCCGCTGCCAGCGCCGTGGCCACGGCTACCATCCGCGGCCGCGCCACCGGGGTCGGCCGCACGGAGGCCCAAGCCGCGCCATGGATCGCGCGGGGAGCCAACACCTCACGCTCATCCCCGGGCAGGGCCTCCCGAAAACGCTGCCGCAACGTCGGCAACGCTCCCATCACCTTCCCTGACAAGGGCGACCCCAAGGCCCCCTCTTCTTGCACAGCTCCCACGCTCCACCTCCTCGACGTTCTCCGCCAAAGGCCATCGCGGCTCTGGAACAAAAGGTGGCGCTGGCCACCGCCTCCCGCAAGTCCAAGCCCACGGGTGCCCGCCATCCACAAAATCAAAATAGAGCCGTACCGGCCGGCCTATGCGCCGGCCGATTGGGCGCCGGCTTAAAAATACGTACAGACGTTACCATCGCTGGAGGCCGTGCAGTAGATGTTCCCCGTCACGTTGGTGATCACTCGCCCGGTGGTCCCCGTCCCGTACCACACGACCAGGTCGTGCGGCGCGTTGGCTGTCGCCCCCGTACCCCAAGTGCAATCCGTCGCCCGCAGGGTCGCCCACACCCCGACCTGCGTGGGCGTGGACCCAAGGTAGACCGCAGCGCCGCCGCTGCTGTGGGTCCCGGAGTTCTGGAGAAAGGTACACCGGGTGAAGGTCACCGCCGATTCGAGGTTCGCCGTCACCGCGCCGCCGAGGAGGCTCCCGCTCGGGGTGGTGTTGTCCTCGAAAACCACGTCCGTCAGGGTCCCCGTGCTCCGGTCCAGAAAGAGGGCCGGCCCGCCGCGGTTGCCTACGAAGCGCGACCTCTCGATGACGACCGTGGCCAAGGCGGCCTCGACCGTCGTGCCGCCAGGAAAACCCGTGACCTCGACATCCTTGAGCACGAGCGCGGCAGATCTAACGCGGAGTCCCTGGCCCGCCCCACTGCTGGCGTGGCCGACGATGCGCACCGCCTCGACGTGGGCATTCACGCCATTGGCAAAGCTCAGCCCGCGGGCGCTCGACGTGTGATAAATCACCGCCTGCGGAGAAATCCCAATCACCTCGACGTGTAGCGGTAGGTAATCGAGATTGTTCATGAGCACCTCGCCGCAGATCTCGATGCGCCCGCCGAGCTTGACCGCGGCGTTGAAGTCTCCCGTGAAGAGCACGCCGTTGCGGACAATCGCGTCGGGCTCGCTGATACAGATCGAGGGCGCCGGCGTCGCAGCCCCCGGCGTCGGCGAGCCGGCCTTGAAGTCGGTGAAGTTGTCGTCCGTGTCGGTGAAGAGGTGGTCCCGGGCGAGGCTCTCGTTGACTGCCGTGGGAAGGGCGGGCTGCCCTTCGCCGGCGGCGATGTCCGAGGCGCCGAAGTTGCCGTAGGCCAGCGCGTCGAGGACCTGGTCGCCAAAACGGAGCTGCACGCTGTCCGGGCCGTTCTGCAAGTCGATGGCCGTGGTCATGAGGTCGGCCACGTCGGCGATGAAGGGCTGAGCGCTCGGGTGGGCCACGACGTAGAGACCGCTCGCGCCGATGTGTCCCGCCAGGGGGATGGTGGCGTAGATGGCGCCGCCGTTGCCGTTGATGGCCACGATGCTGACGCCCGTCAGGGCGGTCCCAGGCGGGCCGTGAATCTCCAGGAAGGCGTCCGTATCGGGAAAACCCGTCGAGTCGTAGAGAAGCTCGCTGATGACGAGACCCGTCGGGGCGACGCAGGCCCCGCCCGTGCAGCCGTTGGCGCACGTGGTGGTGTTGAAGGACCAGGTGCAGAGGCCGCCCGAGCAGACGCCGCTGCCCGGCACGGCGGTCTGCAAGAGGCTGCCTTGGCAGCTCGGCTCGGGCGGGGTGTCACAGGTGACCTGGGCGCAGGGATCGCCCACACAGGCCCCGCTTTCGCACCCGAACTCGCAGACCGTGTCCTGGGTGGCGTAGGTGCAGGTGCCGCCATCGCAGGTGCCGGGCGTGACGGGGGTGCGCCGGGTGTTGGCGTCGGCGCAGGTCGGCCCGAACCCCGGGGTGGTACAGGCGATGGTCGTGCCGCTGCAGGTCCCAGCCTGGCAGGTGTCGCCCGTGGTGCAGGCGTCGCCATCGTCGCAAGGGCTGCCGTCATCTGGGGCGTAGCTGCACAGGCCGTTCTGGCAGATGCCCTCGGCCTCGTAGCAGCCATTGGGCGGGCTGGCGCAGGTGACGCCCGCGCAGGGATCGCCGAGGCAGGCGTCGTCGGCGCAGCCGCCCGGGCAGGTGACGGGCGCGGCGGTGTAGGTGCACTCGCCCTCGCTGCAGACACCGACCGCTTGGAAAACCTCGAGGCGCGCCGAATCGAGGCAGCGCGCCGGTGGCGAGCTCTCGCAGCGCAGGGCCGTGCCAGCGCAGACGCCGCTCTCGCAGCGATCATCCGTGGTGCAGGCGTCGCCGTCATCACAGCTCGTGCCCGTCAGAGGCGCGTAGCTGCAGAGCCCGCTCGTGCAGGTCCCGGTCGCAGAGAAGCAAGCCCCTGGCGGGCTGGCGCAGGTGACGCCCTCGCAGGGATCACCGAGGCAGGCCGCAGCCTCGCAGCCGATGACACAGCGCGTCCGCAGGGCCTCATAGACGCAGGTGCCTTGCGCGCAGGTGCCCGGGCTCACCCAGCGCACCAGATCGGAGTCCTCGCAAGTGACCGCTGGCGGGCTGGTGCAGGGACCACAATCCAAGGTGTCACCCGTGTCGTCCCCATCAGGCGACAGATCAGGCGGCGGGGTGCTGTCGGGCAGGCTGGTGTCGGCCTGGACATCGGCGTCCTTGGTGCCAGCGCTGTCGTCACAGGCGTAGCAGACACCGGTGAGCAAGAGTAAGCAGAGCAGGAGCTTTTTCATGAAGCGGTCCTTTCTTTGGGGTGCCGCATTGCAGAAGGTCCGCAATGGGCACCTAAGCAACGCGCTGTCCGGTGCACCTAGACTCGTCCATCGGGTGAGGGAGGTCAATGGTTAGGGGGCTCAGGACAAACGCGTTCTCCAATGGCGGCCGTCAGGGAGGGCTGGCACGAGGCCAGTCCCTAAACCAGGCCCGTTGGACCTGAGACAAACAGCGCACCTCGCCCCGCGCACGCCTCGGCGCCCGTGGATCCCAAACTAAGCCAGCCACTTGGTTGACGCAGCGAGATGGCCAGTGCATCTCCGAGCGCGGCGTGACGAGCTCCATGGCTGGTTGGCCCAGGTCGATCCATGCGGCCGAGTGATGCGTAACAAGCACTTGCGATGAGGAGCGCAGGGCCGATGATTTTGTGTGTGAGCTGTCATGAGACGCTGAATCAGCAAGTGGCGCAATGTCCCATGTGTGCCCAGGAGACGATGCTCCAGGGGCGTTTCGTGCTGGAGAGCGTGCTCGGGCATGGCGCGTCGGGCACGACCTATCGCGGGCGCGACACCCAGACGGGGCAGACCGTCGCGATCAAGGAGCTCTCGCTGCGGCGCGTGGAGTCGTTCAAGGCGGTGGAGCTCTTTGAGCGGGAGGTGGCCACGCTGCGGGCCCTGCAGCACGAGGGCATTCCCGCCTTTGTGGCGAGCGCCACGGTCGAGCGCCCGGGCCAGATCTGCCTCTATCTGGTGCAAGCCTACATCGACGGGCAGGTCCTGGCCCTGGGCGGCAACTGGGACGAGGCGAGTATCCTGAAGATGATCGAGGACTTAGCCCACATCCTCGTCTATCTTCATGCCCGCAAGCCGCCCATCATCCACCGCGACATCAAACCCTCGAACCTCATGCGTCGCGCCGACGGTCGGCTCGTGCTCATCGACTTCGGCGCCGTCCGCCAGATCACCCGTGATGTCGACGGACAGGGCTCCACCGTGGCGGGCACCTTTGGCTACATGGCGCCCGAGCAGTTGCGCGGCGTGGCGACGCCCGCCTCGGACCTCTATGCCGTGGGCGCAACGGCAGTGGCGTTGTTCTCCGGTCACGACGCCGCCAAGATCGTCGATCCCATCGACCCGAGCGCTTGGCGCCGCGTCGTGCGGGCGAGCCCGGACACCATCGTCTTGCTCGGCCGCTTGTTGCAGGCGGCGGAGGCCTCGCGGATGTGCGACGCGGCGCAGCTCGCGCGCGAGGCGCGCGAAATTCAGGCGCGGCTCAAACAGCGCGGCGGCGCGTTGATGGTGCGTCAAGATGTGGGCGTCGTGGCGCCTGTGCAGGAGCCGGTGACGGCGCTCACGAGCGCGCGGCAGGCGGAGCTGGTGCGGGAGATGGAGCGTGACCTCAAGGTGATGCGACGAGGCGATGCGGATCGTGATGTGCTGCGTCTGGGCTTTGGGGAGATCTTTGTGTTACGGTTTCTCTATGCGTTGTTTCCGCTTATCGTCCTCCTGGGCGTCTTTGGTATGATGAATGATTTGATGACGTGGAAGCTGTCAGCGGATATGGCCCTCGTCGTGGCTTTCGCGTTTCAAGCATGTGTGTACGGGGCGCTCGTCGGCCATGTCTTTTGGAGGCGTGCGCGTGCGGATGAGGGCGCGCGTTGGCACAATGCGGCGCTGTCCGAGGCGCTGCGCGGGTCGATCTCCTCGTGCAAGGTGCAGTTGAGGCTGTGGGATCTGATGGCGAAGCCGGCGCACGCCGTGGGGTCGAGCGTCTCGGAGCTGCGCTTCTTGCGGGGGCGAGACGCGCTGTGGCAGGTGCCCTTTCTGGAGTGTGCGGCGTGGAAGATGGGGCTTGAGATCGCGCAGAATCCTCGTGAGGTGAAGTGGAGCTGGGATGAGGTCGCGGCGGTGTTGGGGCGAGCGTTGGAGGCGGGGCGCGCGCGTCTTGGCGCGCAAGATGTGCGCTATTTGGACCAGCTTCGTCGCTACAGCGTGCTGCGCGTGAAGGGGAACATGACGCAACAGCGCGCGTTGGCGGAGCGGGAGCAGGCGGAGCGAGGTCTGGAGGCGTTGGAGCGGGAGCAGGGGCGGCCTTGGCGCGAGATCTTGGCGTCGGATGTTGCGTCGATGCCCGTGGCGTTGACGATGTCTGAGGCGCAGGCGCGCGAGGTGCTCGCGCGTCAGGACAAGCGGGTGGGCCGCGCGGGGGCTGAGAGCGAACTCGCAGCCATGGATGGCGAAGAGTCGTGCAAACCCGGAGGGTTGCGAGCACGATGCGAGCAACGATTTGGCGCGTGGGAGACCTTTGTGCTCGGCGATCTGGAGCAGCTCTGGCCTGCGGGCTCGCCCATCAGGCCGCTCATCGAGCCGCTGCTGCGCCGGTTGGCGCGACGTGGCTATCGGCTCGTCTCGGATGAGGATGAGGATAGGCGGTGGGGGGAGCTGGCGCGGCTCATGGATGCGAAGCACCTCACGTTGAGTGAGGCGCAGCGTGTGCGTCATGGTGAGCTAGGGGTCTTCTTCGCAGCTCATGATAGGTTAATTAGTTATTTGGAGAGATTAGAGGGCCTGCCGGTGCTGGATGTGACCAGGCGCGCGCAGACCTTTGAGCTGGCGGCGCAGCGCCTGTGGGCGCTCGGTAGAGCGAATGCTGGGATGGCTGACGCGGCGGTGGGCGTCATGCAGTGGGCGCGCGCGCTGCGCGGGTGAGCAGGCAGCAGAATCCACGGGCGACAGCGGATTGCGTCCTACTTGGGCCGACAACGGCCCGTCTTCCGCATGTCCTGGACCACCGTGTTCAGCGCTGCCAACATCTCAGCGTTCGTCGCCCACGGCTGCCACAGCCGGTTGATGACCTCATGGGCAAAGCAGAAGCAGCCCTCCATCTCCACCTGCGCCCGGTCGCCCGCCTCCATCGCCGGGAGCATGCAGGGGACCACGAGCGAGAAAATGACGCCCGCCGACACGGGAACATCGCTCGCCCCGGTGACGACCCTGCTCTGCTCCTGCTCGCGCTCGCTCAGGGCGCTCACCGCCATGTTGGCCGCCACCACCTCACTGCAGTGGGCCTCCACGTCCGCCGGCGGCGGCAACTTGCTCAAGCCCACTTCGCTGCGACAGGAACACAAAAACAGGGCCTCAGCGCTCTGATCGACGTCGATGCAGGCCTTCATCTCGGCGAGCATCGCGCCCACGGCCTCCATCGTCACGTGCTCCTCGAAAGCACCGGCGCCGGGCTGCTCCGTGGCAGCGGTGGACTCGCCTTCTGCCGAGGGCTTCTTGCAAGCCACCGGGCTGAGCCCGACCAAGAGCAACAGCAACCAGATCAAAGTCACGCGGAACATGGCCAAACCCCTTTCATCGCGCTCGCCACGGTTCGCCAACGCACAGGCGCCCCTGACCACAACGTGGCATCAAATCTACGCCTTCTGCAAAGTACCACGTGGCCCGAGGCAGGGAAAGACCCTAGACCTGATGTGCCGGCTGCGTCACTGCCAGGCACGATGCGGTCACCCGGCCCGGCCTTCCCCAGCGCCCCGCTGGATCTTCCCGCAACCTCAGCCAAGCCTGGGCGCTGCAGATCATCCACCGCTTGATGTCACCGGGGCTCGGCGTCATGCTGGCGCGCACTGGCACCGGCCGCCCAGCGGCTTTCTTCGCCACAAGCGAACGACCCAGCGCGAGACCTACAAGGGGGTCCACATGAAGTACCTGAAAATCCCCACACTCTTCCTGCTGGCATTGGTGGCGTTGCACTGTCAGGAAGACCCCCGGCAGAACCCCAAAGACACGACGGACCAGGAGCTCCCCACTGGGGACGTGGCAACCGACACGGCGATGGACACAAGCACCGACACAGCGCTGGACACAAACTCGGACACGGCCGAGGACACCCACACCGACACGGGCACCGACACGGTGGCGGACACAACGCTAGATACAAGCACGGACACAGCGGCGGACACCCCCACCGACACGGACCTCGCAAGCGATACGGCTGAGCCCGTCTGCGTCGCCCAAGAGGTCGACGGCCGCCTGGTGCACGGAGACGCCGAACCGCTGGTGCGCATCGACCCGGGCTGCGGCCGGTTGAGCTATGGTCGCTATGCCGCCGAGGGTCAGAGTGCCCGCATCCACCTCCTGCCGGACTTCTCCATCGCGGGCTATCAGGGCGGCGGCGTGGCCATTCCCGATGTCCCCACGGTTGAGACCTTGTCGCCGCCGGCCTCGGGTGACAGCCGGGCCGCCATTCAGGCCGCCATCGACGCCGTCGCTGCCCGCAGCCCCGACGCCAATGGCTTCCGCGGCGCCCTGCTGCTGCGGGCCGGAACCTATTACGTCAGCGACGCGCTGGTCATCGCCCACAGTGGCGTCGTCATCCGGGGTGAAGGCCAGGGCGCCGACGGTACGCGTCTCATCGCCACGCGCACGGCGCAGCACGACCTGATCCGCATCGCCGGCACGGGCTCGGGCGCAGACGAGGTCTCTGGGACCCGCCAGGAGATCACCTCCGCCGTGGTGCCCGTAGGTGCGCTCTCCTTCACGGTCGCGTCCACGGCCGGCTTCTCCGTGGGAGACAGCATCGGCGTTCAGCGCACCCCGAATGAGCTCTGGATCACCGAGCTGGGCATGGACGCCTGGGGCTGGACCGCCTCGGCTTATGCCGTGACCCATCCGCGGCGCATCGTCGCCATCGCCGGCGACCGCATCACCATCGACATCCCCATCGTCGACGCCATGGAGGCCCAATACGGCGGCGGCCGTGTGTTCCTCACGAATCCCCAGGGTTTCATCGAGCACTGCGGCGTGGAAGATCTGCGGCTGGAGTCCCTCTACAGCCACCCCACCGATGAAGACCACGCCTGGAATGCCGTGACCCTGACCCGGGCGCAAAACGCCTTCGTGCGGCGCGTGACGGCGCTCCACTTCGGCTATTCCGCCGTCAGCCTCAGCCAATCTCACTTCAACACCATCGAAGAGGTCGCCCAGCTCGACCCGATCTCTGAGATCACCGGAGGCCGACGCTACTCCTTCAACATCAACAGCGGCACGGGCAACCTCTTTACGCGCTGTTTCGCCCGCAACGGACGCCACAACTTCGTCACCGGTGCCCGGGTGGCCGGCCCCAATGTGTGGTTGGATTCGGTGTCGGTCCGCAATCACTCCGATGAAGGCCCCCATCACCGCTGGTCCACGGGGCTCTTGTTCGACAACCTCCACTCGGCCCACTTCAACGTCCAGAATCGCCAGTCTTCGGGCACAGGCCACGGCTGGGCCGGCGCCCAGACCCTGTTCTGGAACGTCAACGCCACCGCCGGCATCATCTGCGATGCCCCCAAAGGCGCCATGAACTGGACCGTGGGCAGCACGGGAACCCAGCGCGTGGGAAGCTGGGATCCGGACGAAGCCTTCGGCTGGTGGGAATCCCATGACACCCCGGTGCTGCCCCGCAGCCTCTATCTGGCCCAGCTCGAGGATCGCCTGGGCCGCGCTGCCGTGGAGGCCGTCACCCTCCCGGCTCAGCGAGATGGCACCATCTATGCCCTGTTGAATGGCTGGGCGGGCCAAGGCGCCCTGGCCGACGCCGCACCGGCCCCCTTCCTGTGCTGGGACGGCATCCTCAACGGACAGACCTGCTGCGCCGCTTCCTGCGGCACCTGCGGCGGTACGGGCTGCGGCGGATTCCCCGGCGGCGCCGCCAACTGCTGCATCGGCACCATCAACGACTCCGGGCGGGTGTGTGGCATCGATCCCCCACCCTGCGTCCTCCCCTGATGGCCGCACGTTCGGCCAAGAACCGCCCCTCCTCACGCCCGACACCGCAGCGCCGCCTCGCCGCGACCACCTCTCGCACCCATCTCCTTTTTTTTTTACGTCGCGCTCGCCTCGCCGCAGGTGGAGACCTTGGCTTCTCCCTCCCGGGGCGTAAGCGCATCGCCATCGCGGACCCAGACCTTGCCCCCCGACGCAGCACCCAGCCTACCCCGGCCGCCAACGCCACTCCCATCCAGCAAAATTCGCTTTGTTCATTGCGCCACGCCGCATGCGCCGATAAAATGGCCCTCCCCTACTCTAACCTTGGGAGAACCATGGGAAAGAAGAAAGACGAGGCAACCCCGACAGACCCAAAGCGCGCCCAAGACCCAACGACGCCGGAGCCTTCTGTGGAGAGCAGGCGCCGTTTCCTCAAAGGTGGGCTGCTGTGGGGCGTCGGCCTGGGCGCTGGGGCCAAGCTTGCTCTGGGCTGCACCCAACCAGAAGCCCATGCCCCTGAAGCCACCCCGAGCCCCTGTCCCGCCTGCGAGTGCCCGCCCCCACCGCCGGCGGCCGAAGCGGTCGTCGCCAAGCCGGCCACCGCAGAGAGCAGCGCCCTGCGCGCCGTCCGCTTCAACCCCTGGCCCATCACGACACCGGCCCCGGTCTACTACACCCGCATCACAGAGGGGCAACCCCTGTCGCTGTGGGCCGAAAAGACCGACGCGCTCTTCAAGCGCCTCGATCCCCAATCGGTGATCGCCAAGAACGATCTGGTGGCGGTCAAGCAGCACTTCGGCGAAGCGGGCAACGAAGGCTACATCCGGCCCGAGATCACCAGGAAGGTGATCGATGAAATCAAGCGCTTGGGCGGCAAGCCCATGCTGGTCGAGACCAACACCCTCTACGCGGGCTCCCGCACCAACACCCACGATCACCTCCTCACCGCCTACGACCATGGCTTCACCCTCGAGAAGGTGGGGGCACCCGTGGCCATCCTCGACGGCCTGGCCGGACAGATCCAACAAGGCGTCGCCATCCCGGGCAAGCACTTCAGCGTCGCCTTCGTGGCCAGCGACGTCCTCTTCTATCAGGGCCTGGTCGTGCTCAGCCACGTCAAAGGCCACGGCCTGTCTGGCTTCGGCGGCGCCCTCAAGAACCTCGCCATGGGCCTGTCCTCGCGCGCCGGCAAGCTCGCCCAACACTCCGACTTCACCCCCTTCATCGACGGCGAGAAGTGCACCCACTGCGGGGACTGCCCCGTCTGGTGTCCCCCCGGCTCCCTCCACATGCGCAACGAGCGCCTCCAATTCGACGAGACGACCTGCATCGGCTGTGGCCAGTGCCTGACGGTCTGTCGCTACGGCGCCATCCAGAACCAATCGCCCCGGACCGAGGCCAACGCCTTCATGGAGAAAATGGCCGAGTACGCCCTGGCCGCCGCCGCCCACTTCCAAGGAAAAGCCCTCTACGTCAACCTGGTCAACCACGTCTCCAAGCGCTGCGACTGCGCCCGCGGCGACAACCCCGTGATGGCCCCCGACGTGGGCATCTTCGCCAGCCGCGATCCCGTCGCCGTCGACCAGGCCTCCTTGGACATCAGCCGCACCGTCTGGGGCAAAGACCCCTTCCACCAGCTCTACCCCGGGGTCGATGGCGAGGTGACCATCCAGCATGCCGCAAAACTCGGCCTGGGTACGACCCAATACACGCTGATCGAAGTCTAGCGGCGTTCGCTCTGGATCCACCTGCGGTGGGCGCCCGCCATCACGCCCAATTGTCCCCCCAACCCGGGCCGGCACCAGGCCGGCCCACGCATCCAGACCCGCCCGATCGTCCAGGCCCCGTGCCCGCCACCATCCATCGGCCCGCGTGGTACGGGTCAACAGACCGATCCGACGACCACCTTCGCGCCCTTGTGAATGCGCTAAGCTTTCTGCCCAAGGATACAGAATGGGTAGCGTTCAATGAGGAGTTGGAGAACTGGCTGCTCCACCTCATGGAACCAAAGATCGGCTTTCGTTTCTTCGAAGTAGAGTACGTGCCCTACTGGGCCATGACCTCTATTTGACCGAGAAAGTACAGAAAAGAGAAAACGTCGAATAACGCTTTCTACTCAATAAGCTTTCTTATTTGATGGCCATTTGATGGGAACGCCCTCGATGGCGGACCGCGACGTAGTTGCCCCAACGGAACTCATCTGCGAGGTCTTCCTGGCCTCCACCGCGGTCAACCAAGTCTGCCCCCCCACCCCACCCCAACTCCGCGGCCGTGGCCACGGACACCCAAGCGCGATAAGCTCTCCCCGAGGCTTGGCACCCCCACCCATTCGGCACAGCGCCGCGCCAATCTTCTGCCCCCTCGAGAGGTCATCATGCGCACATCCTGGTCGCTCATCGCCACCCTCCTCCTCCTCAGCGCCGCCTGTAACCCGGCCCCCGAGTGCCCAAGCGGGACGCCAGCGCCCGCAGCACCCAGCGCGCCCGCAGCCGCTCCTGAGCAGCCGTCAAGCGCCACCCCTGCCAGCGAAACGCCCGACCCTAGCGCCGCGAGCGTCGCCCCCAGCACACCCAGCGACCCCGCTCCCACCCCGCAGCGCACCAGCCTGAGCCCAGAGCGCGCCGCCACGGCCCTGCGCCACATCGCCCCCCACCTCCCCAGCGACGTCGACGTCATCGCCTTCATCGACCTCGCCGCCTTCTACGACACCTTCACCGCCCCCTACACCACCTGGCTCGCGCCGGCCTTCCCCGCCGCCGACCTGGCCCAACTCGAACAGGACATCGTCGCCCTCGTGGTGCAACACATGGGCTGGAGCCCCGCCAGCATCGACTGGCTCGCCATCGCCATCTCCTCCTCCACGGGCTGGTTTGGGATCCACCTCCAAGGGGCGTTGCGCATCGAAGATGACGTCGACGCCACCGAAATCGGCGGCCACCGTTTCTACTCCCTCCCCATGCGCAACGAAGGCCGCCTGCTGGCCCTGGAGCTCGACGGCGGCTACCTCCTGGTCTTCGGCCAAGACGCCGAGGCCTATGGCCAGAGCCTCGCGAGCGGCAAACTCGCCGGCGCCTCGGACCAGCTCGACCGCCTGGCCCAGATCACCGCGGAGTGCCCCCCAGGTCTCATCATGATCGCCGCTGACCTCGACCGCGCCATGGCCGCCCTCGGCTACCCTGCGCCCTTCACCCGTGAGCTGCACAGCGCCGCCTTCGCACTGGGAGACAACCTCTCCCTCCAGATCAATGGCGAGGCCTCCGCCATTGAAGCCCTCGCCGGGCTGTGGGCCCAGTCCCGCCAGGTGCTCCTCGCCCTGGCCGAGGCAGAGCTCGCCCAGAGCGCCGACCAAGGGCTGGACGCCGCCATCACCGCCACGGTCCTGCACCGCCTGGCCGGCCCCTTCCTGGACCGCATCGCCCCCACCTTCTCGGGCGAGCAGGCCCGCGTCACCATCAGCGGCTTTGGCGACGGATCCGGCGTGATGATCATCGGCGTCCTCTCTGCCCTCGCCATCCCCAGCTTCATGAAGTACATCCAGCGCGCCAAAGAGGCCGAGGCCCATCACCACCTCATGGTCCTTCGCCATAAGCTGTCGCTTTATTACATCGAGCATCGCCAATTTCCGCAGACAGGGCCCGAGGGCTGGTGCACCGCAGGCAACCTGCGGGGAGACAAGAGCCCGCCCGAGGCCACCGATTGGAGCCAGTGGGAAGCCTTAGAGTTCCGCATCTCCGAGCCCCATTACTTCCGCTATTGCTATCGTTCCCAAGACGCGCATCGCTTCACCATCTCGGCCGAAGCGGCCCTCGGCACCACGGGCCGCGTCGACACCTCCTTCGGCTTCGTCGGCACAGGCGACCCTGACAGCCGCGATGTGAACACTACGCCGCTCTGAGCGGTCCCGCGTCCAACGGCGCGGCGCGTCTGCCTGCATGCACCACTCCCACGCATGGGGCGCTCGCGCTTCGCGGATGACGCCGGCCCTTGGCGCTGGCCGCGCATGCGCGCACGCCCCGGCGCCTTGTGGATCCCAAAACGCTGATCTATGAGTGGCGACTTCCTTGCCTTACGTGGCTCTGGCCAACGCGAGGTGACCCATCAACGGATGCGTCTGCACCGAGGTAAACATGACCGCCCAAACCTATAAATCCACCGGCACTTTCGACCCCATCGGCGTCGTCTTGGGCGTGGTCCTGGCCGTGGTCGCCATGGTCCCCTTGTCCTTCCTCTACGCCTATGCCACCCAGTACATCCCGTTCATTTATCTCAATTTTCTCGTCAGCTTTGGCGCCGTATTCGGGGTCGCCGGGGCCTATATCTTCGGCGAATCGCTGGGCAAGAACCGCAACCGCGCGATCTCGCTCTTGGCGATGCTCGTGGTGGCCGCGCTCACGCTCTACGTCTTCTGGGTGACTTTTCTGTACGTGCTGACCGAGAGGGAATTCGGCTACACCGAGCTCCTCACCCAGCCGAAGCTGATCATGGATCTGATCACGGCGCTCATCGAGTACGGCTGGTTTTCCATTAAAAACGCTGAAGTGAAGGGGACTTTCTATGCGATCCTCTTGGGCGTCGAGGCGCTGTGCTACGTCGCCATCTTCATCGTCATGTGGTGGACCGCCCTGCGGGCGCGCATCTTCTGCGAAAACTGCCAGAAGTGGGTGGAGAGCGAAGCGTTGCCCGTCTTCTTCGACCCGGCCAACAGCGACGCCCTGGTCCAAGAAGTGCGCGCCGGCACGGATCGCTGGGTGGAGATGCTGCACCCGACCACGGCCAACCCGGCGCTGAGGCTCGACTTGGCGGACTGTCAGCACTGCCGCGCCCTGTGCGTGCTCCATGTCTACCGCGTGGAATCCAAAGCCAAAGATAACGGCGAGGTCGATACCAGTGAGCACACCCTGGTGGACAACATCCTGATCACTCCCAACGTCCGGGAACAACTCAAAGCCAAGGTCGAGGAATTCGTGCGCGCTGGGGCCCAGGCGCAAGAGGAGAACGGCTGAGTTCCTCGTTCCTCGTTCCATTAAGACACCCGCAGA
>CAYVQF010000012.1:0-50218 GCA_964454015.1 uncultured Myxococcales bacterium | reverse complement strand
CGGGCCGACACGCAGGTCGGCCCCTACTGGTTCCTCGTTCCTCGTTCCTCATTCCAATAGGACACCCGCAGACGGGCCGACACGCAGGTCGGCCCCTACTGGTTCCTCGTTCCTCGTTCCTCATTCCTCGTTCCTCGTTCCTGCTAGGCCGCCGCCCCTCCAGCCTCCAGCCTCAGGCCTAAAAGAAGCCACCATGCCCCGCCTCATTCTCTCGCTCCTCTTGTGCTTGCTGAGCATCTCTCGTGTTTACGGAGAAATCCCCGCAGGCGGCGTGTTCCGGGCCAAATACGGCGAGTTCAACCTCTCCTATGGTCTGGCGCTGGATTATCGTCGCGAGGTCTATGTGGCGGCGGCCCTGCGGACGCGTCCCATCACCCTCTCCTTCTCCTTGGATGCCAGCGAGGGCAAGCTCCATTTTCTGGACAATCAGATCCTGTTGCGCCTCCACAGCGAGAGCCTCCTGCGGGGTGCTCCCGAGGAGACCAACTACTACGCCCTGACCCTCCTCAACGGAAGCTTGGACGCCCCGGCGATCCTCTCTGGCGGGCTCAGCCTCATGCGCCTGCAGATCCGCGACTCCCTCAGGTCGACCGTGGTCGACTGGTTACAGGGGAGCCTGGGCGCCACGCTGCTGGCGTCGGGGGCGCACAAGTTGAGCCTCATGACCACGCCTTTCTTCAGGACCCACATCCCTTATGCCGCCGACAAGGCCACGACCCAGCAGCTATGGTTGCCAGTGAAAGCGGTCTACGGCCTGAAAACCCAACTCTTTTCGTTCTCTTTGGCGACGACCTACATCGCGGTCAACAACTTCAGCGCCGACACCTTGGTCCACTACTTTCTGGTCACGGCCAACGCCGACTATGCCTTGTCTGGCCCCGATGCCGCCGTCGACCTCCGGCTCTTCGTGGACGGCCAACTCTGGCTGCAGTCCCAGCCCCCGGACCACCAGGTGGTGCGGGAGGCCATGGATCTGAGCTCGCTCTTCTTTGGGCTGCGGGTGCGCTTCTAGAGGCGATCCAGGGCCTCGCGGATCTTGTCCACAGGCAGCTTGGCGGCGGCCTTCCCCTGGCCCAGGGCTGCAAAGAGGGCCCCGGTGTCGAGCAAGCCGGTGTGGTGCGCAAAGAAGAAGACCGCGAAAAGCGAAGCGTTTCTTGCCCCGATGCCACGAAAGTCATGGCGTACGATCTCCATCTCGGTGTCCGGGACGGGCAGCGAGGTGTCGATGAAGAGCACACCGCGCTGCATACTCTGGATGCGTGCCAGGTTGTGATCGAGGCCGTCCTGGGAGCTGATAATGACGTAGTCGGGGTCTAAAATCCCGTGAAAATGGATGAAGCGCGGCGAGAGGTTGATTTCGGCGGTGCTAAACCCAACCCCCACGGTGACCGGATAGGACCCCTTCTGGGTGACGTGGCAGCCCGAAGCCATGGCCGCCCTGGCGAGGACCGTCGACGCCAACTGCACGCCCTCACCGGCAGAGCCGCTCAGGATGAGGGCGATCTGGTGAGAAATGGCATGAGAAAACCTGGGCGGCACAGCCTCCAGGCTCGCCAGGAGGTCCGTACACTTCTCGGCTTGCTCTGGCAGCCCCTGGCGCGGGGGGCGATGCCACCGCCCGAGGGGGCGCCCTGCTTCTTCAATGATGGTCGAGAGCTTGCGACCGGGGTTTCGGCTCACCCCATAGCTGGGACAGATCTCCATGAGCTCGACCAGCGAGAAGCCCTTGGTGCGAAAGGCCTCGACGAGATCCGCCGAGGTGTCCGTGTTGCCCATGACCCGGGCGACGAAGGTCGCCCCTGCGCTCAGCGCGAGGGCGCAGATGTCGTAAGGTGCGTAGGGGTTGCCCTCGGCAGAAGTGGTGGTGCAGAAACCCTCTGGCGTCAAGCCGCTGGTCTGCCCGCCGGTCATGCCGTAGAGCATGTTGTTGTGGACCAGGACGGTCATATCCAGGTTCAGGCGCGCCGCCTCGAGGATGTGTTGCAGGCCAATGGTTGCGCCGCCATCGCCAATGAAAACGATGACTTTCTTCTCCGGCCTGGCCAGGCCCATGGAGACGCCAGCGGCGAGGGCCGTGGCGCGTCCATGGAGGCCATGCACCGTGTGGGTGTTGAGGCACTTGTCGATGATGCCATGGCAACCGATGTCCGAGACGGAGATGACATCGAGCGGCCGGAACCCACACGCTTCCAGAGCTTTGGCGGTGTTCTTGGCGATGGGGGTGTGGCTACAGCCCTTGCAGTAAGGCAAGGGGAGGTCGTTGAGGATGGCGTGGCTCATGCTTCTACCTCCGCGATGATTTCGGCGGGCGTGATCATCCTCCCCAAGGCACCCAGGGTGCGGACCTGCGCCGGCGGCTGGGCCCCGAAGAAGAGCTCCGCAAGCTGGCCGTTGATGTTCTCTTCGACAATGACGACGCGCTCATAGGCGGCCATCATCTCGAAGTAGACCGGGGCGACAGGCACGAGGGTTTTGGGGATCAACAAGGAGACCGCCTTGTTGCCGAGTCGCAGCGCCATGACGGCGTCCTTGGCGGCGGCAGCGCAGATGCCCTGCGCCACCACCAGGGTCGCCGCCCCTTGCTGGGGGTCATAGTCATAGAAAGTGAATGAGGCGAGATTGTGGCGGATCTTGTTCTCCAAGCGGCGGGTGTTGGCCATGGCAGCCGGCGAAGTGTGCTGGAGCAAGCCGCAGGGATCATGGGTCGAGGCGTTGTAGCGCACCTGGTGACGGTCATTGCCAGCAGGCAAAAAGCGCGGCACCCCATGGGGATCATCGACGGCATAGGTGCAGTACGGGGCGTCGCCCCCGTAGGTGTCCAAGGCCGTCGGGGTGATGGGCGGGAGTGTGGACACGTCGTAACTCTTGGCGGTCATCATCTCTTCTTTGGTGGTCAGCAGGACCACGGGCGTGCGCAAGCGCACGGCGAGCTTGACCGCCTCAGCGGAGAGGGTCCAGGCATCGGCGAAGCTGCTCGTCGCCAGGACTGGCAGGGGATGCCCACCGGAGATCGTGCCCCGCAGGAGCAACAGATCGCCCTGGGCGCCACAGGTGGCCGTCCCGGTGGCCGGCCCCAGGCGCTGAACCAGGACGATGACCATGGGGATCTCCATCATGAAGGCCATGTTGATGGACTCGACCATCAGGGCATAGCCCGGAAAGGAGGTGGCCGTCACGGGGATCTTGCCCGTGATCCCCAGCCCAGTCATCCACTGGACCGTGGTGATCTCGTCGGGGGCTGGCATCATCATGGGCATCCGCTCGCTAGCGTAGCGGTAGAGATGGTTGGCCGGCGTGATGGGATAACCGATGAAGGCATCAGCCCCCGCCCTCGCCATGGCCTCGATGACCAAGCGCGAGGCGTCGATGAGCGTCGGCTGTGGGGTTGGCTCAACGTGCATGAATGACTCCTCTCTCGATGAGCGCCTCAATCTCGGCGGCTTGCAGACCGAGGCGGTGCGCAAGGACGTCCCGGGTGTGAGACCCGTAGCTCGGTGGCGGTAAGACCTGGCTTTCTCCCGGGCAGAAATCGGCCGTGAAGGCCACTGAACGCACCCCCTGGATCGGGTCTCCACCCTCGGTGGCAGAAGTCATGAGCATCGCCTGCGCCTCGGGCTGCTCAAAGACCTCCTGCATATCGAAGACCCCACCGGCGGGAATGGCGAGCTGGGCCAGGCGCCCCAGAATCTCGTCGCGACTGAAGGTGGCGATGCGCGCGTGGAGGACCTCCATCAGGGCTGCTTTGTTGCGCACCCGGTTCTGGTTGCGGCTGAAGCGGGGATCGCTGGCCAATGCCTCGACCCCCAAGAGCGCGCAGAGCTGGGCGAACTGCTTCTCCGTGCCCACGGCGAGGACGATGGCTTTGTCATCGGCGGTGTTGAAGATGGTCCCGTAGGGCACGATGTTCGGATGATCTGAACCCAGGCGCCGAGGCAGGGTGTGGCCCACCAACCAATTCGTCGCCTGGTTGACCAAGGAAGCCACCCCAGCGCGGATCAGAGACGCCTCGATATAGTGCCCTTCCCCACTACGCTCGCGCTGCAGAAGCGCCAGCAGCAGCCCCTCCTTGAGGTGATGGGCGGCCAAGACATCCATGAGCGCCACGGGCATCTTCGTCGGCGGCCCATCGGGCTGCCCGTTCATTTGGGTGTAGCCACTCTCGGCTTGCACGATGGCGTCGTAGCCCGCCCGGTGATTGTGGGCGCCGTAGCCCGTGATATGGGCATAGATCACCCGCCGGTTGCGGGCCTTGAAGGTCGCATAGTCGACCTGGAGCTTCTCCGCATCCCCCGGCTTGTAGCTCGACAAAATGATGTCACTGTCGGCACCGAGGGCGTGGACCAACGCCAAGCCCTCAGGCGCGGTGAGATCGATGGCCACCGAGCGTTTGCCCCAGTTCACGCAGGAAAAATACCCCGACACGTCCCCCTCGGGGTCCTCCGACGGGAGCTTCCACAAGCGGGTGACATCGCCACCGGTACGGGGATTCTCGACTTTGACGACTTCCGCGCCAAGCTCGGCCAAAAACATGCCCACGCTGGGCCCGGCCAAGACATTGGCCAGCTCCAGCACCTTCAACCCCTGCAAGGGGAGAGCGCTCTCAACCATCGCCACCTCACTCCTCGTCCTGACCGCCGTTACACACGAATTCTAGGGTTATTGCTTGCTTGAGTCATCGTCGTCGGCTGCACTTCCACCACCATCGCTCAGCGCACGGCCCTTCATTTTGGTCCACAGATTGCCGAGCAGCACACACACCACCGCCGTCCCAACACCAACAAAGGTCTCGTGGACATCAAACCACCCAAAGCGCTTGGCCACCACGGCGACGACGATCGCCAAGGTGCCCACTCCGAAGGTCAGCCGCACGGCCTCAGGGCTGATCCAGCCGCGCGCATAGATCCCTAGGAGGATGACGATGGCACCAATGGCGCGAATGGCATAGGAGACATAGGCCGCATCCAAGACCGCCGCGTGCAGCCACAGCGCCAAGGGGATGGTGATCACGTTGACCACCAAGACCAAGCGCCGCGCTGTCGTCACCAAGTTCTGGTCCACGGCGCTGCGATTCAAAATCCCATGGTAGATGTCTTTGGTGGCGATGGTGACCACGGCAAAATTGACCGGCCCCACCGTCGACAGGATCGCCGCCAGGATCCCCGCAAGCGCCAAACCACCGAGGATGGGGTGGATGAATTCCGGAGTGGTCATCAAGAGCGGCAGGATCAGCTTGGGGTTGGTCACCGCTGCCGTGTCGAAGAAATGGCCCGTCCGGGCGATGAGCCCCAGGAAAGCCACCATGATGCCAAAGGGGGCGACGATGAAAGCCGAGAGGACCGCCGCCCGTTTCGCCGTCAGCGCACTTTTGGCCGCAAAAATCGGCTGAATACTGGCCTGGCCCGCCATGCCACCCAGAACCCCGCCCAAGACCAAGTTGAAAGCCTGGGAGAAGCCGGCGCTAAAGGGATTGTACATATTCTCTGGCGAACCCATCTCGATGAGCCGCGCCGTCAAGCCGCCCAATGCCTCAACCTTGACCAAGCCTACAGACAGGGCGATCCCAATGCCCCCAAACATGGCCACCAGGTGAATGATCCCCGTGATGGCCAGGGCGTGCATCCCGCCAATGTAGGTGTAGAGCGTGATCAGGGCCGAGGAGATCAACACCGCCACGGTCCAATTGATGTCGAAGAGCGGCGCGACGACGCTGGCGCAGGTCTGCAACTGGACGTATGCCAAGGTGATGTAGGCCAAGAGAAAGGCGACGGCCGACACCGAGCTGGCGCTCTGGCCGAAGAGGCTCTTCAGCATCTCGCTGACCGTGTGAACCTGGCGCTCCCGGTAATGGCGCGCCACGGTAAAGCCGATGATCACCATCCCCAACGCCGTAGAAATGTTATAAAGTATGGGCTGCAAAGTCCCGGTGGTGTAAGCTTTTTCACTCACGCCTATCGTGCTCATCCCGCCGAGCCACTCCGCGGCGACCACCGCAGCACAGGCCACGACCCCAAGGTTCCGACCAGCGACCAAGAAGTCCGCAGCCGAGCGGCTCGCGACTTTTCGGGTAAAGACGGAGACCAAGGTCACGCCTACAAAATAGGCCACAACAACCAAGAGATAAACGCTCATCCAAGCTCTCCACGAGCGGGTCGTGCGAGGCGCCACACCATGGCGCCTCGCCCCTTCACCCGAAGCCGCCGCGCAACCTACTCGCAAGGCAAGGCGAAGTCCACATCATTCAAATAATAGAGAAAAGCCCCTCGTTCCTCGCTCCATTGAGACACCCGCAGACGGGCCGACGCGCAGGTCGACCCCTACTGGTTCCTCGTTCCTACCCACGCCCCCCATCCAGGTGCTGCGTCAGGTAGCGCTCATGGCGTAGACCAGGCCCATGATGCCGATGCACGCCAGGATGAAGACGGGAACGCGCGGCATCTCACCGTTGCGCTCCATGGCGCGACCGAACATGAAGAAGACCAAGGGGTGCACCAAAAAGGGCATGGAAAAGATGAAGGGAATCAAGCTCGAAGCTTCGCTTCCGAACATTTCTCCTTGAATGGCCGCAAAGAGCCCGAAGTGGGAGATACCCGAGGCAACAGCCATGGAGGTGAAGTCCAGCGACATGGAGGCCAAGCTGAGCATGACGAAACCACCGAAGACGGCACAGAGCTGCCAGCCAAAGGAGAACTGCATCAGACCTTTGACTTCTTTGGCGTCAGCGCCCTCGGCGCGGCGCAGGGTGCGCAAGGCGAACGCCGTCAGGACGATGCCAATCAAAACAATCAACAGGGAAGGCCACAGGAGGAGTCGACCGTTCTCTGCGCTCATCGCCAGGATGGAGAAGACGAAGATATGCCCAAAGAAAGGGACATTGATCATGATCGGCGCGCGATAGGCGGCGATGTCCCCGAGGTCACCGGCGGTGCAGGCGCCCGTGAGGCCCGAGTGGCTCAAGGAGCCCGCCATCGCCGGGGCGAGGTTGCGGGCGTTGCAAGTCTTGGCGAAAAGGATCAAGACCGTAATGCCGCCAAACATCCAGAACATTTGCCCGAAGAAGCCATAGGCGAGGACGGCGTTCATCCCGGTGATCGAGAAGGCGTCACCGATGCGGGAGCCACCGATCATGAAGTTCGCCGCGAGGACCACGGGTATGCCAGCGAAGAGCAAGGCGCGGATCGTGGGACCAAAACGCCATCGATACAGCAGGGCGCCCAAGCCGGCGGAGATGACCATGGCGAAGAAGATCTGCGGCAAGGCGATGAGGGGCTTGATCCACTGGGCGATCCCATAAGAGGCCAGCAGCACCCCGAGGATGGCGACGGTCTCGGCCAGTCCCAGCTTGATGTAGCGGCGCTTGTTGGCGACTTTGGCGCGGTTGTCGATGACGATCGTAGCGCCAATCAGACCGAGGTAGGCGATGATCGGGTAGAAGCGGCTGAGATCGCTGAAGCTCAAGCCCAGGATCATGCGATAGAGCGCTTCAATCCCGATGAGGAGGAAGAAGGAGCGGAGGATGAAGAAAAAATGGGTGCGCCCGGTCCCGAGCACGGTCTCCTCCGTGGAGAGCTCGACCGTGGTGTCGGGTTCCATTTTGATGTTGCCAAAGATCTTGCGCAGCTCCTGGCCGCCGACGAAAAAGGAGACGGTCAAAGCGATGATCGTGGTCCGGCCGAGGAGATCGATGAGGGAAAACTGCGGCAAACCGGGTGTCGAGATGCCAGTAGAGACCAGGATGTAGCCCATGGTCAGGCCAAATATGACGATAATCAATATGGCCGAGTAGCGGGTCCCGGCGACGACCGTTCTAGCCACCAAAACCATGGGAATAATCAGCAACAAGGAGAGCAGAAACTGATTCAAAATTTGGAGGTTGGCGAGCTGGTCGACCATGGCGGTCACGTCCATGAAGAGACTCCTGGTGGTTCAACGTTTCGGCGAAATCGGAGCGGCTTTCGTCAAGAGCGTCTGGATCGATGGCACTGCGGCGATGCCTTGAACGCCCAGCCAATTGTGTTGGCCAAGGGCCTTGCAGAGCGCGTTTTCCTTGCCTTGGACTCCGGAAGGGTCCAAGTCACAGGCGTTTTGGCCATCACTACATGCGCCCTCCAGCAATGTCCAGCGCGAACGACACGAAAGGTGTCGCTTCCGTGGCCACACAAAGTCATCCCTCGCCGGACCATCAACCCCAACACCAAAGTCATCCCTCGCCGGACCATCAACCCCAACACCAAAGTCATCCCTCGCCGGACCATCATCCCCAACACCAAAGTCATCCCTCGCCGGACCATCATCCCCAACACCAAAATCATCCCTCGCCGGACCATCATCCCCAACACCAAAATCGAACCGTACCGGCCGACCTATGTGTCGGCCGATTGAGCGACGGCCGATTGGGCGACGGCCGATTCAGCGACGGCCGCTCGCCCCATCGGACGTGGATCCAAACACAACGTCGACCTAGGCCAGAAGTGGCAGACCGTTGACCAGAAACGGCAACAACGGCACCCTGGTGTCCCCTTTCCGGGGATTGGACAAGCGCCTCTTCTTTTGACTCATGGATTGCTTATGAGAAGGAAAGCACCAGCGCAGGAAGCCACTAGCGTGAGCTCCCTGATGGCCAAGCACCGCCACAGAGCGCCGGCCTCGTTCCGGGCAGCGCCATTAGGGGAGCCCCGCCGAGGTGACAGACAAGCTGGCGTGGCGACGACGCGCATGACGCGCGTCCGTCGTTTTCCTCAACCTTCTCTTCGGCGCCTCTGGCGCTGGGGCAGCGTCGGGGCGCTCGTCGCCTTGGGCCTCAGCCCCAGCCCCGTTTATGCTGACGACTTGAGCGTCTTGGTCTTCCCTGTCGTCATCTGGCCAGTGGCTCTGGTGCTGATGCTGGTTATGGGAATCCTGACTACCCTGGCGCTTCGTCGTCGTTCCAAGACGGCCAACCAACCCAACGTGCTGGGCCCAGCGTCGATGCTCTTCTCCGCTCTGGTCATGCTCGTCTACCCGGGCTGGGCCTTCGCCCTTGGTGCCGACGCCAGCCGTGGGGATGTAGCCGTCTGGCTCATCACCCTGCTGCCGGTGTTGGGGATGGCGGTAGGGTGCATGGTGACGGGTTTTTACCTGAGAAAGGCGCGACCTCGTCGCCCCACTCGACGAGGCGACACCTAGCTCACCCCGGTCCGGAGCCCCTGGAACGCTCTCGGCCGTGCTCATCTTCCTGGGCTGCTGCCCGCCCGCAAGAAGGTCAAATGCGGCACCAGCACCCGGTTGGGTTCTCCGCTGCCGTCGTAAAAAATGTCTACGATGGGCACGCCATAGTCCTGCTGGAGCCGCCTAAACAGAGAGGAAGACAGCACCCCAGGGCAGCAAAAGATGGGGTTGACGTGGACGATGGCGTCGACCTGGCGATGCTCCAACATGTAGAGCGCCCGCCCCACGTTCACCGAGGTCTCCCCGGCGAGCTCTGGGGCGATGTTGCGCGCCTCCAGGAGCGCCGCACACGCCGACCAAGGTGGTTCCACATCGTCCCCCAAGAGGTCAGCCGCGACCTTCTCGTAGCGCGCCTCGAAACGGGCCAAGGTCGTGGCCGCCTCAGGGCGCGTGAGACCAGCCCGAATGTCCACGTCGAGGAAGTGGAAGCTCAGGTCGCTCATCGAGGGGATGACCAGCTCCGCCCCATGGGAGTGGATGAGCTCGGCCAGGCCCTGGTTCACCACCTCGTTGTACTTGACGTAGATGTCACCCAGGACCGCCACACGGGGCTTGCGCAGGGCCGCGCGCGCGTGCATGGGCACCTCTCTGAAGCGCTGCACCACCTCTTTGAAGGCCGCCAGCACCCCGCCCTCGCCCCGGAATGCCAAGGCCATGCGCGCCTCGGCCTCGACAAAGGCCGCTTCCGCCTCCCGCGGGTCACAGGCGTAGGCCCGGCTGCGATGGTAGAGCTTGTAGATCAGCCCCGCCACCAGGGAACTCTCGAAGAGGCGCACCCCCAAATTCCCCGGCAGAGCCCCGCCCGGATTGAGCAGGTTCTGTTCCCCCAGTTTCACCCCAGTGATCCCCGCCGCCTCGATGGCCAGGCGCGCCATGGCCGGAAACTGCGGAAAATTACAGGCCATGCACAGGGTGGGCAGGTAGAGGTAGGCCCGCTCCGGCGCCAGCTCTGGGTGGCGCCGCAGGTGCTCGATGACGCCCCCGGCGATGGCCACCGCCGGCATGCACTCGCCGCCATTGGCGTAGCGATAGCCCGTCTGCAGGATGCGCTCGTCGTTCTCGAGCAAGGCCGCGCCATAACCCTCACTGCGGAAGCACTCCGCCCAGAAGGCGCTCAGGAGCCGGCTGATGTAAGGCACCAGCACGGTGTCCCCCGCCTCGAGTGGTCGCGGCCGCGGCGCGATGGTGGGGCGCGCCGGCACAGGCACCGGGCGGGCGCAATGCGTGGCAAAGCTGCGCAGCGCCGCCTCGATGCGGGTCTGGTAACCCACGGCCGAGGCGTGCTCGTCCATCTGCAAAATGAGATAGGGCTTGCCCGTCGCCGCCATGATCTCCTTGACGAAACTCATGACGAAGGCATCGGGGCTGCAACGGAAACAAGACAGGTAGACCACGAAGAGGTTGGGCGTGCGCGCCGCCACCTGGGCCGCACCGAGGATCTTCTTGCCGTAGCTCCAGTGCATCTTCTCCAGGGTGCTCCCGAGCTGCGCCCGGTCCGCGGCGTCCACGGCGATCTCGTCTTGCCAATAGAGGCGCACCCCCTGCGCTTCGAGCAGGGCCGGCAGGCCCAGGTTGAGGGCCTCCTCGAAGACGACATAGGGGCGGCCGAGAAGGACCACGGCGAGCCCCTCCTCGGGCAAGGGCGGTACCGCCCGCAGGCGCGCGGCCTCGGCCTCGGCGAAGGCGGCCCACGCGCCGCCAAAGGCGGACTGGACCTCCTCGCGGCTCACCTCGGCAAAGGGCCCCTGGAGCGCCGAGCAGATCGCGTCGGCCATGGCCTCAGGTGCGTCGTGGCGCAGGGCGAGCCTGGGCGACAGCACGGGCGCATCGAGGCGCAGGGCCCCGGCCTTGGCGATGATGGTCGGCGCATACTGCGAGTAATAACAGAAGTAAGACTCCTGGGTCTTGTCGCGAAAGGCCTGCCGAGGCGGCGCATCGGCCTCGACGTCGTTGATCAGGGTGGGAAAGAAGATGGCGTCCACCCCGGCCGCGCCCAGCGCTTCTATCGCCCCATGCGCCAGGATCATGGGGGCACAGAAGTCCGAATCCACCAGCCCCTTGCCTGCCCGGAGGTGAGCTTTGGCCTGCCCGGCCCGCACCGTCTCGAAGCCCAGGCGGCCCAACACGTCTTCCCACAGGCTGGCGTAACGGTGATGGTAGAGCACCTCGACCAAGCCGAGGCGGCCGCGGGGTGCCGCCGCTGGTGCCGGGCGCGGCCGGCGGCGGTGCCTCTGGGCAAAGGGCGAAGCCGCCTTGGTCACGGGGCGCCGTCCCTCGCCGGCTTCACGGCCGCATTTGGCGCCCCAGCTCAGGTCGCCCGTCGGCCCGCGCACCACTGAGAGCACACAGCGATTGCTGCACAAGGTGCACCCTTCCAACGCCACCCCCAGCGGCGCGAGGCTCACCTGGAGGCTGCTCTCAGCGGCCGGCTGCTGGCGCGCTACCAGGGCGCAGCCCAGGGCCCCGGCGAGGTGACACGCCTCAGGGACGTGGATCGTGCGACCGAGGTATTGCTCGAAAGCAGCGACCAGGGCGGCGTTGCGCGCCGTCGCGCCTTGGAAGACCACGTGCTGCCCCATGGGCTGGTGACCCACGACCTTGGCCAGGTAGTTGTCGCGCACGGAGAAGAGGACCCCCGCCAAGATGGCGTCCCGGGACCAACCCTGGGCCGAGAGCTCGTTGAGGTCGCGCTCCATGTAGACCGTGCAGCGATCCGAGGTGTAGGGGGCGACTTGGCCCAGGGCCAGGCCCGAGACCGCTTCCAGGGGCACGCCGAGGCGGCGGGCCTGCTCCTCGATGAAGGAGCCCGTGCCAGCGGCGCACACGTAGTTCATGGTGGCGTGAACCACGGCGCCGTTGTGGATGCGGGTGAACTTGGCGTCTTGGCCGCCGATTTCGATCAGGGTGTCCACCTCGGGGTAGGAGAAGGCCGCCGCCGTGGCGTGGGCGGTGATCTCGTCGAGCTCCAGGTCGGCTGCGAAGACTCGCCGGACCAAAGCCCGCCCAGAGCCAGTGGTGGCCGCCTGGCGGAGCTTGGCGCGCCAGCCCGGCAAGACCGCTTCGAGGGTGAGGAGGAGCTTCTGCACCGCCTGCAGGGGCTCGCCCCGCGTCGCCGTATAAAGTCCGACCAGCAGCGCCCCGGCCGCGTCGAGAAGGGCGGCCTTGGTGGAGGTGGATCCCACGTCGATGCCCAAGGTGGCATCCTGGTATGCGGCCAAGGTCGCGGCGCTGGCCAGGCTGACCTCGACATCACCCACCCGGCGCGGCGGCGGCGCGGCGACCAGGCGCAGGGGATGGGCGATGAGGGGCGCGCGCGTCTCGCGCTGAGGGCGCTGGAGCAGCGCCTCGATAGCGTCAGGGAGGCGAGAGCGGGTGCCGAGCAGGGCGGCGCCGATGGCCGCCGCCGCCCACGGGCGCTCAGGCACCACCACGGGCAGATCCAAAGCGGCGCCGATGGCGGCGACGACCTTGGCGTTGCAGGCCACGCCGCCAACCACGCCAACCGGCGGGCTGAGCTGGCGGCCCTTGACCAAGGCCTCGACGATGCTGCGCCCCACCCCGGCGCAGAGGCCGGCGCAGATGGCCTCGACCCCGAAGCCCTCTTGCATGCGGTGGATGATGTCGCTCTTGGCGAAGACGGCGCAGCGCGTGGCGATGGTCGGGATGGGGCCGGTGTAGGCCTGGGCCAGCTCGGCGAGCTGAGCGGGGCTCAGGTTCAGGCGCTCGGCCTGCTGCTCCAAGAAGGAGCCCGTGCCGGCCGCGCATGGCGGGTTGCCCAGGTGTTCTTGGTAGGTGCCGCTGGCGTCGAAGCAGAGCAGGGCAAAGCTCTGGGCACCCACGGCGATGACCTGGCAACATCCAGGTAGCAGCACCTGGGCGCCGCGGATGGTGCACAGGTTGCTGTCGAGCACGTCGGCAGCCGCGGCGACGCTGGCGCTGATTCCCACGCGCTCGCAGGGAGCGTCTTCCAGCCGCTGGCGCGTTCTGGCGAAGCAGCCAGCCAGGTCGCCCTGGATTTCGCGATAGTCCGCCCACAGGATCTGGTCGTCGCCGTCGAGGACGACGCTGCTATAGAAACGCGAGCCGATGTCGATGCCGAGTCTTCGCAATGCCCTGCTCCTCTACCTTGGAGAGCCTCTGTCGATCCCTACGCGCCGCAGCGGGCTTTATAGGTCGGGTGGCGATCCTTTGAAAGGCGGCGCCAAGGCGCGGGAGGCGCGGGAGGGGGGGCTGAGTGGGCAGAGGCTGTGGCCCTCGTTGGTGGCGGCACAGATGATGGAGGTTTTTGGCGACGCTGAAGGGGCCGAGCGGCGGGTCTTGGCCTCAGACTCTGGGCCCCCTCTCCATGAAGAGGTTGCTGAAACACCGTCTCTGGAACGCGAAGCAGGGTACTTTGCCAGAGTCGCGGGCATTGAACGGTTGATCACCCATGCCGTCTTTTTATAAGGGCGTCACCTTCTTCTTCGGCTTCGTCGACGGTGCGTGGCGGCTGCTCGCCGTCAACGTGGTGACCCCATGCAGCGCGTAGCAGGCAGCGGGTGAAATCAGCGACGTCTTCTCGTCGCCGACCTCCCGCCGACGGTCATGGTGGGCAACGATGCTTGCGTCCTGTCCGGTCAACCAGGCGGGGCCCCTGACGCGCTCCCTCAGCGCGTGGCGCCCGCACTGCGGGCGCCGGCAAATGCGCGAGTTCGCCCTAGCTTGACGATTGAATACAGGTGGACAATAGAGAGAGGGTGCGTGGTGTCTCTTTCGTGGGCGATGGTTTCAGGAGTTTTCATGTTGATTAGATCTATCATTTTATTGGCCGTGGCCCTCTTCGCCGTCAGCGGATGCGACAAGGGCGAGACGCCGAAGGCAACAGCGAAGACAACGGGCGCAGAGGAGAAGCAGCCTGCCGAAAAGGAGCCGGCCACAGAGGCGCCTCCTGTCGCGCCAGCCCCGCGCCCTGAGCCCGTGATTGTCGAGAGCGGCAACAGCTTCGAGCAGGTCTTCACCTCTGGCTCCGCGCAGTATCAAACGGGTAACGACTACACCACCCGCTACACCGTCGTGGACTACACCCGCCACGCGGCCTTCGATCAGCTCCCCATCGATGAGTTCTCTGGGCCGCGGGACGAAGAACAGATGGTGCGGGTGCGCGTCGAGATGCAAGTGACCCACTTGCGTGGGCTCAAATGCAAGGCCCCCGCAGACGGCTTCAGCCTCTATCTCACGGAGGGGGGTGAGCGCGTCCAGAAGTTCACCCGCTTCGACAAAGCCTTCCAAGAGACTTATCGCCCCACTTGTCTCGCTCTCGATGAGAAGCAGACCGTCGATGTGTGGTTCAAGCTGCCTGGCGATGCCGACCTCTCCAACGCCATCTTCAGCCTCTACACCGGCTCAGACTCCGAGCCTCTTCAGGTGAAGCTGAATCAGGACTAACAGACCCGGCGCCCGAGCCAGCTCTCTCCAGCGCCCTCATCTACGCTGAAACGCTCACCGCATGCTTCAACGCGTTTGCAGCGCGTGTGACCGAGAAGGTGAGCAAAGCACGGGCAACACTTGATGACGCCAAGGTCCTCCGTTGGGCCGGGTCCGGCGAAGGACCCTGCGCGGTGCTCGCCTACACCACCGCTGGCAATGCTGCCACCATCCATGGCCTCGCCATCTGTTCGTACCGTGGCAGAGCAGGCTAGCGCTGCAGTTGCGCCGTCAGCGCTGGCCCCTCCATCAGCCGCCGGCAGAACAACCCGTGGGAGGCGACGGCCACTGCGAAGCCCAAGCGCTGCTCGCCCTTCTGAAGAGCCCCACCTCGCTGATACCGGCCGAGCGATGTTTCGGCCGCGCGTCAACCATCTTGACATGGCTCGGTCTTTGTGGCTTAGTCCTACTTCGTTATGGATTCCGATTTAGCTCCCCGGTGAACATGGCACAAGCCCCAGACCCCATCACAGAGAAGCTCGCCCATTTCCAACGCGTCTGCCGGGACGCCGGCATCAAGCTCACCCATCAACGCATTGAAATATTTCGCGAAATCGCCAGTCGCGACGACCACCCCGACGCTGAAGCCGTCTTCCACGGCGTGCGGCAACGCCTGCCCTCTCTCTCCCTCGACACGGTGTACCGCACCTTGTGGCGCTTGGCCGACCTCGGCCTCGTGACCACCCTCGGCGCCCCGCGGGAGCGGACCCGCTTCGACGCCAACCTCTCCCGGCATCATCATTTCGTATGCCGCCACTGTGGCAGCACGCGCGATTTCTACTGCCCCGATTTCGACGCCCTGCGCCCCCCCGCGGCGGTGCAGGCCTTTGGCCAAATCGACACGACCTTCGTCGAAGTGCGTGGCCTCTGTCACCTCTGTCGTGCGCCTCAACCTCCCGCCTCCCCATCACCCCAGCCCAAGGAGCCCAATTCATGACGCAATCGAACGACAAATGCCCCGTCACCGGCGCGAGCGCCAAGAAGCCCGTCACCCGAGGGACGAGCAACCGCGACTGGTGGCCCAACCAGCTCAACCTCGGCATGCTCCACCAGCACACTGCCAAGTCCAACCCCATGGGCCCAGACTTCGACTACGCCGAGGCCTTTCAGAGACTCGACCTGGCGGCGGTGAAGAAGGACCTCTATGCCCTGATGACGGACTCGCAAGATTGGTGGCCCGCCGACTGGGGTCACTACGGCGGTCTCTTCATCCGCATGGCATGGCACAGCGCCGGCACTTATCGCATGGGCGATGGGCGCGGCGGCGCGGGTACGGGCAATCAACGTCTCGCCCCGGTCAATAGCTGGCCAGACAACGTCAACCTCGACAAAGCGCGGCGGCTGCTGTGGCCCATCAAGCAGAAATACGGGGCGCAGCTTTCTTGGGCCGATCTCATGATCCTCGCTGGCAACTGCGCCCTCGAGTCGATGGGATTCAAGACCTTCGGCTTCGGTGGCGGCAGAGAGGACCTCTGGGAGCCTGAAGAGGACATCTACTGGGGCACCGAGACCGAGTGGCTGGGAGATACGCGCTACTCCGGTGAGCGCGACCTCGAGAACCCACTGGCTGCGGTGCAGATGGGGCTCATCTATGTCAACCCCGAGGGGCCCAACGGCCAGCCCGACCCCGTGGCCTCGGGACGAGACGTGCGGGAGACCTTCGCGCGCATGGCCATGAACGATGAGGAGACGGTCGCCCTGGTCGCTGGTGGGCACACCTTCGGCAAATGCCACGGCGCCGGTGACGCCAAGCACGTCGGCCCGGAGCCCGAGGCAGCGCCGCTCGAAGACCAGGGCCTTGGCTGGAAGAGCAGCTTCAAGAGCGGCAAGGGCGGGGACACCATCAGCAGCGGCATCGAGGGCGCTTGGAAACCCAACCCCACGCGCTGGGACATGGGCTACCTGAAGGTGCTCTTCAAATACGAGTGGGAGCTCGTCAAGAGCCCTGCTGGCGCCCACCAATGGTTGGCCAAAGACGTGGACGACGAAGATATGGTGGTCGACGCCCACGATCCGACCAAGAAACACCGCCCCATGATGACCACGGCCGATCTCTCCCTGCGCTTCGATCCCGCCTACGAGAAGATCGCCCGCCGTTACCTGGCGCACCCCGATGAATTCGCCGACGCTTTTGCCCGGGCGTGGTTCAAGCTGACCCACCGCGACATGGGCCCCCGGGTCCGTTACCTCGGCGCCGAGGTGCCCACGGAAGAACTCATCTGGCAGGATCCCATCCCAGCCGTCGACCACCCCCTCATCGACGCCCAGGATATCGCCGCTCTCAAGCAGCGCATCCTCGCCTCGGGCCTCACGGTCTCTGAATGCGTCGCCACGGCCTGGGCTTCGGCCTCGACCTTCCGCGGCTCAGACAAACGCGGCGGCGCCAACGGGGCCCGCATTCGCCTCGCTCCGCAGAAGGACTGGGAGGTCAACGCCCCCGAGCAGCTCAGTCGCGTGCTCGCAGTTCTGGAGGGAATCCAAGCCACCTTCAACCAAGCCCAGACGGGCGACAAACGCGTCTCCCTCGCCGATTTGATCGTCTTGGCTGGCTGCGCCGCCGTCGAGCAGGCCGCCAAGGACGCGGGCCACAGCGTGGTCGTGCCCTTCACGCCTGGACGCACGGACGCCTCAGCGGAACAGACCGACGCCCCTTCATTTGCCGTCCTCGAGCCCCGATACGACGCTTTCCGCAACTACCAGAAGAAGAAAAGCACCGTCCCCGTGGAACACCTCCTGGTGGATCGGGCCCAGTTGCTCACTTTGACGGCGCCGGAGATGACCGTACTCCTCGGCGGCCTGCGGGTGCTCGGCATCAACCACGCCGGGTCCAAGCACGGCGTCTTCACCCACCAAGTCGGCACCCTCAGCCGCGACTTCTTCGTCAACCTCCTCGACATGGGCACGGCCTGGCAGCCAAGCGCCGATCCCGAGGTCTACGAAGGGCGAGATCGGGCGACGGGTGCGCTGAAGTGGACGGCGACCCGGGTGGACCTCGCCTTTGGCGCCAACTCCCAACTGCGGGCGATCGCCGAGGTCTACGCCTGCGCCGACGCCGACGCGCGTTTCGTCCAGGACTTCGTAGCCGTCTGGGACAAAGTCATGGACCTGGATCGTTTCGAGTTGCGGCGCCGTTGAGACCACTCGCCCGGCGGCGCGCGCCGGCCCTTGACCGTGGACGACATCGGGGGCGACCCAGGCGGGTCGCCCCCTCTCTGACATAGCCCGTCCCCCCTGTCTCCGGGCACGAGTGATCTAGCTCCCAGCGCTCATCCATGTTAAGGACTGAGCCCCCGCGGTGCCTTGGCGCCTTTTCCTGGAGCGCGCATGAACGTCGAATATCACAACTGGATGAGTCCTTCCCTTGGCCACCACATGGAGCTGAAAGTCTATGGGCATGCTGGCAGGCCCGTGGTGGTCTTCCCTTCCTCAGGTGGCTCTTTTCACGAGTATGAGGATTTTGGCATGGTGGAAGTGTGCCGGCCCTTTATCGACGCCGGACGCATCACCCTCTTCACCCCAGGCAGCATCGACAAGCAGTCGTGGATGAACGAATGTGCCCACCCAGCCGATCGGGCCAGCCGCCACAACGCCTACGACGCCTACATTTGCAACGAGCTGGTGCCCCTCATTCACGACATGCGCGGCTACCATCGGCAGATTCTGACCACAGGGTGCAGCCTCGGCGCCTACCACGCCGCCAATTTCTTCTTTCGCCACCCCGACCTCTTCGGGGGCTGCATCGCCTTGAGCGGCATCTATCGCCTCGACGAGTTCGTCGGCTCCTACATGGACGACAACATCTACTTCAACACGCCCCTGGTCTATCTCCCCAACCTGCATGACCACGAGATCCTCGAGCGCTACCGCCAGAGCCAGATCGTCATCTGCGTGGGGCAAGGTGCCTGGGAAGAGCCCATGCTCACCCACACCCGACAGATCAAGGACATCTTGGCCGGCAAAGCGGTCCCCGCCTGGATCGACATCTGGGGTCACGACGTCAACCACGACTGGCCCTGGTGGCGCATCCAAATGCCATATTTCTTGGGCGCCGTCCTCTCCTAGACGGTCGACTTCGGCCAGGATACCGGACGCCAAAGGTCGGCACTGCCCCGCCCCCAAATGGGCCAGGGGGTCCACTGGCGATGCGCACCTCAGGTGCGCTGGCCTTGACACGGGGGCTCAGTCTTCTAGGGTGAACCCTTCATTGGCGATTCGCGACGACCCCTTCATTCGACAAGGAGTGACAAGGACATGACGACCAAGACGATGCTCGGCCTCTTGTGCGCCTGCCTCATCGGCGGCCTGATCACCACGAGCTGCGACAAGAAGGACAGCACCGAGTCCCCGCCTAAAGAGGCGCCCCGCAAGGAGGCAGAGCAAGCGCCTGAACCAGAACCCGTCAAGACCCTGACCAAAGAGCAGCTCGAGACCGTCCTCGCGACAGCGATGCCAGGCTTCACCCAGCAGCCGGGGGCTGAAGTCCAGGTGGTCATGGATCTACCGACCATCACCGCCTACTACATGGGAGAAGAAGGCAACGCCAATGACACGGCCCCCTTCGTCCAGCTCCGGGTCCACGCCTGCGGGCACTGCCCTCCCCTCGACGTCGCGGCCTTCGAAGCAGAAGAAGGCCTCTTCGAGAAAATGATGCGGCCCACGGTTCACAAAGAGAACCCCGACGCCGTTCTTGAAATCAAGAAAGAGAACCTAGGCGGCCGCGACGTGGTCACGCTCTACCAACTCAGCTTCGTCGTCTCCGAGGACGGCGCCTCGCGGGCCTCGTCCCACAGCTTCAGCACCTACCTCCACGACGGCACGACCATGCTGCATGTCATGGTCACCGCCCGTGGCGTCAAAGGCTTCCAAAGCATCGAGAGCGCAGAGCAGCTCGCCAACCAGCTCACCCGCGCCGAGATGGCCACGGCAGCGGCGGTCTTCATCCAGACCCTGGCGCCCCAGCTCTTCGACTGAGAGCCACCTGCGCGCCACCAACACCGCGCCGCTTGGCCTGCTGGTCAGCCCAGAGCATGACGGGTTGCAGCCCAGCTCCCGGCAGCAACCGCGTCGCCGCGCGTCAACCCATCAAACCTTGCGCCGCACGTTCTGCTTGGCCGGGCCTTGGTTGTGCGCCTTGGGTGCCACGCCCGTCGTCTTCACCGGGCGCTTGGTGGTGCTCGGCGGTGCCGCCGCCGCCTCGGCCTTGGCCGCCTCGCTGCGCGCCGCAGCCTGTTCTTGGCTGGCAACGGTCCGCGCCGCTTCATCCTTGGACCAGCAGCAATTCTTGTACTTGTTCTGGGAACCACAATGACAGGGATCGTTTCTCTTCGTGCTCATCTCTCGACCTTCACCTTGACCCCAGAGGGCGTTTGCACAGCCAACAGCCATTGGACTGCTGGCCCTGGCTACGCCAGGCCATGCGTGAAGTCAAGGGAGCCGGCAGCGACGCCAGCGCGCACGCCACGCCAGCCCTCGGGGCAGCGCCTCAACCACGCCGGCTGGTCACGATGATCCCACAGGAGGTCTCCTTGGCGATCCGGACCACCAGCTCGCCAAAGGTCTTGTGCCGCTTGGTGCGCCGCTGCACCCCCAGGAACAAGAGGTCACAGAACTGGGCCCGCCGGATGATGCTCTGGGCCGGGTCGTCGCAGCGATCGACTTCGAAACACGCCGTCCCGGGAAACTCATCGGCCGCCACCTTGCCCAAAAAGCTCTCCGCCACTGCCACGTCTCGGTTGCTCGCCGCGGCAGGGAGGCAGGTCGCATAGGTCGCCTCGAGACGCTCACCATGCGTCCTATAGAGGCCGCCCAGCACCCGCGCCCGCACCACCCGATGGCCGCCGCGCCCCGCCAAGGGTATCAAGATGCGCTTCACTTCGGCAAAAGACCAATCGGAGTTCGGGGCGCGCAGCACGACGACCTCACAGTCGACCTCGCTGATGAGAGACTCGAGTTGCTGGGTCACCTGGGCCTGATCCAAATTGCTCAGGCCGAGCAGCAGACTCTCACAGCGTATGACGCCAGCCATGCGCGCGATCTCAGCCCAGCGATCCTGGGCGATGGTGATCAAGGCCTCTGGCGCATAAGCATTGGCAAAAGACCACACCAGCGACTCACGCAACACCGCCTGGGCGTTGTTCAACGCCGCCGGTTCCTCACCGGGCACCCAATGGGCAGGCGGCGCCACCACCGAAAACAGCAGAATGCGGCTGTTCTCCGGCGGCGCCACCAGGTAGCCCAGGGACACCAAGTTCGGCGCATTCGCCGGGTTGGCGATGGGCACCATCACCCACGGGTTGTAACCCCGCATCTTCACCAGCTCAGCATCGCCCGCCTGACTCGCCGCATCCACCACCTGAGCCCGCTGCGCAAAGAGCCCCATGTAGAGCCCCAAACCCAAGATGAGCCAAGCCAACGCGATGGCCCCGGCGCTCGGCACGGAGAAGCCCTGAAAAACTGCCAGGCTCAAACAAGCCAGCCCCCCCACGATGCTCACCAACGGCGCCCCTGGCGCGCGAAAGGAGCCCGGCTGCGGCGCCCGCCGCCGGGCCGCCAACAGGCCTATCCCATGCACCAAGGCGAAGCTCAACAAAAAGATCAGGCTCGACGCCGCGCCAGCCGAGGCGACGTTTGGCAGGATCACCAAGATGATCACCACCAGGCCTGCCACCAAGAACAACGCCGCCACCGGCGTCCCCCGACTCGGGTGGCGCCGAGAGAGCTGGACCGGCAAGGTGCGATCTCGGGACATGGCCGCGGCTACCCGCGCCGCCGCCATGATGTTGGCCTGGAGCGCCGAGAGCATCGAGAGCACCCCCGCCACCAAGACCAGCCAATAGCCAAAGGAGCCAAGGTAATGCCGGGCCCCCAAGGCCACGATCGCCTCGGGTTGGGTGCGGCTCACCTCCATCAGGGCTGCCGACGAAGGAAAGCCCACGGCGATCAGCACGAAGAGCAGAGGGACATAGACCAACAACGCGATCCCAAGGGACAGCAGCATCGCCCGCGGGATGGTCTTGCCTGGATCGCGGATCTCTCCCGCTGCCGCCGCGATGAGGTCGAAGCCCTGCAAGGCGATGAAGGTAAAACCCATGGCCTGGACCAAACCACTCAGCCCCCCAGGAAAGAAGGGTACGAAGCTCGCTTCCAGAGTGCCGCCCTGGCTCCTGGCGAAGGCATAAAGACCCGCGGCGATGAGGATGCCAAAGACCACCAGCTTGCCGATATTGACCAAACGGTCACCACCGCCAGCGCTGCGCACCAAGGTGACGCTGTAGGCAATGGTCGCCAAAGCCGCCAAGACCACCACCATCCAGCGCGAAAGGATCCAAGCGGGCGCGCTGCCCGTCGTCACATGAAGGAGCTGGGCGATCACCGTACACGCAAAGGAAGCAAAGCCCATCGCATAAAGCACCGCCGCCACGATGGACGCAAACCACACCACCCAGCCCACGGCAAAGGCCGACTTGACCGACAGCACCTTGCGCGCGAAGACATAGGTCCCCCCCGACTCGGGAAAGGCCGCCGCCAGCTCAGCGAAACACAGCGCCGTGAGAATGGCGATCACCCCGTTGAGCGCGAACGCCAAAATCGCGCTCGGACCCGCACTCGCAAAGGCGATCCCGGCCAAAGCCAAAATGCCACCGCCAACAATCGCCCCGACACCAATGCTGGTAGCACCCCACAAACCTATGTTGCGTTCGACCTTCCCTGCTTCAGGCATGGCCCCCACTCACCGCCAATGTGGCGCGTCCGCTGCACCTGCCACCCATGCGTCAATCACCACACAATTCCCGCAACCGCTCACACTTCCATAACACGAAATGGGCTTCCTCCGTGCAAGCCATGGCCGCGATCAACGCCTCATGGTCAAAGCCGGGCAGCGACTCTAACGCCTCCAGGACCGCCTCCTCGCCCGTGGACCCACCGGGAAAACGCAAGGGACACTCCGGATTCGTAAAGAGCAACCACCACAGGTCCAAGCCAAAAGGGCCACTGTCATCCGTGGCTACCACCACCAACTCCAGCGCCTCCAGAGCGACCCTCTCGACCTCCCCCGTCGGCAGACGACACGAAACCACACCGCCGCTCACGGTCAACCCATAACCCTGCTCCCACATGCACCCTCTCTCGCGCCGCGAGCCAGCCACCGGGCCCCACCTCAAACATCACCGACTTCGGACACATAGACCAAGGCCGAAATGGCCGTCAAGGACGATCGCCAGGCCGAGAAAGCGCCCCTTGACAACTACTACCGCAAATCGTAGATCGCCTCTTGGGGCCGCGTGACCCTCGCTGACTCGCACCTGGAGCCGCCATGAAAGGCATCCGCATCCGACCCGAACAAGACGGCCTGCGCACCTCCCTCTTCGACCTCGAAGCGGAGATCATGGAGCTGGTCTGGGACAAGGACTGGCAGGAATTCGCCGTCGCCGACGTCCACAAAGCCCTAGAACGCGCGCGCCCCATCGCCTACACCACCGTCATGACCACCGTCGCCCGCCTCTACGACAAAGAGGTCCTCCAACGCCGCAGCGACGGGCGCCGTTACCTCTACCAGCCACGCCTCAGCCGCCAGGCTTTCGCCGAAACCCTCACCCGCGAGGTCCTCAACAGCCTCCCACCCGAGGGCCACGAGGCCGCCGTCGCCTTCCTCATCGACCGCGTCGCCACCGCCGACGACGACGAGCTCGCCCGCCTCGAAGCCCTCATCAGCGCGCGCCGCAGGCGATCCCATGAATGAACTCCTCTTTCCCCTGGCGGCCCTGACCGTCACCTTCGTCCTCCTCATCCCAGCACTCACCCTGGTGAGCCGCCACGCTCTGGCCCGCGCCCGCCGCCACACCACCCACTGGGCCGACTTCGGCAAAACCAGCACCTTCGCCTGGCTCGTCCTCCCCACCTTCGCACCGCTCGTGTGGCTAGCGTCGGCGGCACTACACCAAAGCGAACCCTGGCGCATCCAAGACGCCTGCCTCGTCGACCACCTCCACGCCTCGCACTGCACCGACGCCCTCATCCTCCTCGGCGCCATCCTCGCCCTCCTCGGCGGCGGCGCCCTCTGGCGCGCCTGGCGCGAACACCCACGCCTCGAGCTCGAACCCCTTGACCCCCAGCACCCACTGAGCCAACGCCTGCGCCACCTCACCCAAGACCAAGCCGCCCTGCGCACCATCACCGCCCGCGTCGTCCGCCACGCACCAGCCCCCATCTTCTCCATCGGCTGGTTCCGCCGCCGCTCCATCCTCGACGCCTGCTTCGTCCGCGACGCCGACGACGACATCCTCCGCGCCGCCCTCCTCCACGAGGCCGCCCACATCCACAGCCGCGACACCCTCCGCGACGCCGCCGTGCGCCTGGCCCTCGCCATCAACCCCCTGGGCCACCTCCTCCGCCCCGACTTCGGCCGCTGGCGCCAAGCCCGCGAAGCCTACTGCGACAGCCGCGCCGTAGCCCACGGCGGCCAACCCCTCGCCCTCGCCCACGGCATCGTCCACGCCGCCCGTTTTCACTGCCCCGACCTCGAACGCTGCGGCGCCTCACTCCTCTGCGGCAACGACCAACGCACCCTCAAGCTCCGCCTGGCCCTCCTCTTCTCGAAGCCCCCAACGACCACGCCCAGCCGCGCTCACCTCCTCCTCGCCCTCGCCCTTGCAGCCGCCATCATCGCCCCGCACCTGCCCTTCACCGGGGCCTGGGACCACTTCCACCTCAGCGTCGAACGCCACGCCGCCAACCTCCGCGAACCCTGAGCCACACCCATGCTCCGCCTCCAGCCCTGCACCGCGATCTTGACTACTATCGCCTGTAGTACACCACTCCTCTTCGCCTGCACCACCTGGCAGCCTCTCGCGCCGCTTCCACATCCACCTGTGCCTGCGCCAGCCTGGCTGGCAGAACCAACGGACGCGACCCAAGCCACTCACCCCGCCCCCACCCTGGATTCAGCGCCCCTCGACCTCGGCCACCTCCTCGCCTACGCCGACGCCCACGCACCCGCCCTGCAGATGGCGCAAGCCCAAGGCGTCTCCAGCCGCGTCGCTACCGTAGCAGCCCTGCACCCCTTGACGGAGAACCCCACCCTCGACCTCAGCACCGGGCTTCGCGCCCACGCTGGCGCCGCGGCGCTCCACTTCGAGCTGGCCGTCCATCAATCCTTCCCCATCGCGGGCCAGCCGCAACACCGCCGCGACGTCGCGACGGCCTCCGCCCACGCTGACCTCGCCCAGATCGCCGAGGCCCGCTGGCACCTCCACGGCGAGGTCCGGCGACACTGCGCGAAGATCCTAGGAGCCAGGGAGCGTCACGCCACTGCTGTGGCCGTAAGCGATCTAGCGACCCGCTACCTGTCGCTCCTCGAACGCAGCCTCGCCATGGGCGACACCCCCGCCCACGAGCTCCTCCTCGCCCGCGCGGAACTCGCCCTCGGCCACGACGAGGTCGTCGCCGCCCAAGACGCGCTGCGCCTGGCCGAGCTCGAGCTCATGGCCCTCATCGGCTGGCCCAGCCACCAACCTCTGCCCCTCGACCTCCCAGCGCCACCCATCGAAGTCTTGGCCGCCGCCCCGGAGACCACGGCGGATCATCCTCTGCTCGCGGCCCGGCAGCGCGCTCACATCGTCCGGCGTCACGAGCTCGCCTTGGCCGACAGCCGGGCCTGGCCCGATCCCACCATCGGTCTCGGCTACGCCCACGAAGGCAGCCCCGGGCCGGAGGACGCGGCCCACACCTGGCTCCTCCACCTGGGGCTGCCCCTGCCCCTGTGGGATCGCCACCACACGGAGCGCGCCCAAGCCGAGGTCGCCCTCCACGTCGCCGCCTGGGAAGAACACACCGCGGCCACGGCCCTGCGCGATGCCCTGCTGCAAAGCTACCAAGCCACCAACGCCGCCGCCCTGCGTGTGCAGCGTTACGAGCGCGACATCCTCCCCCTCATCGAGGAACACCTGGCTGCCCTCGAACGGGCGGTGGCGCTCGGCGATAGCGACACCCTCCTCGTCTTCCAGGGGCAGCAGCGACTCCTCACCGCCTTGAGCCAGCACGGCGCGGCGCGCGCCGCCTACTTCGAGGCCAGGGCCCACCTCGAAGCCCTCCTCGGTGCCGACCTCCATGGAGAGCCGCTACCATGATCCGCCATCGCCACCTCGCCCTCATCTTGCTCTTGAGCGCCGCGACCTCCTGTCACCCTCACAGTGATCCCCATGAGGGTCACAACCACCCGCACCCCCAAGCGTCGACAAAGTCCGCGACGGCCGCCCCCGAAGGTAGCGCTGCGGGTTCGCTCCCCGTCCAAGTACCCAAGAACACAGTCATGCACGACCACGACCACGACCACGACCACGACCACGACCACGACCACGACCAGGTTCTTCCGCCTGCAGCCGCCGCGTCCCCCTCGCTGGCCGCCGCCCACGATGAAGGCAGCGTCTACATCGATCCCGAGGTCCTGCAACCAAACGGCGTCGCCGTCGGCCACGCCATCGCCGGGCGCCTGGACACGGGCATCGCCCTCACGGCAACGGTCCAGCTCGATCCGCAGCACTTGGCTCAGGTCAACCCCGTCGTCGATGGGCACCTGGCCAGCGTCGATGTCAGAGAGGGCGACCGGGTTGAAGCCGGGCAGCTCCTCGCCGTGCTCCGCAGCGTGACCTTGGCCCAGGCCCGGGCGGAACTACAGCGCGCCGACGCCGTCCACGCCGCGGCGAAGCGAGAGCTGGGGCGCCAGGAGACATTGCACGCCGAAGGACTCACGGCCGAGCGCAACCTCATCGCGGCCCAGCTCGCCGTGGATGTCGCCAAGATCGATCTCGACACCAGCCGCGCTCGCCTCCGCGCTTACGGCGTGAGCGGCGGCGGCGGCGGCCCCGAGCTGCGCATCGTCGCGCCGCGCGCTGGGATCATCTCGCGCAGCGACGCCATCTTGGGGGCCTATGTCACGCCGAGCGACCTCCTCTTCGAGATCCGCACGCCCGAGCGCATGTGGATCATCGGTCAAGTCCCCCCGCAACACATCGCCCAGGTGGCAGAGGCCATGCCGGCGACCTTGCGACTGGAGGCGTTTCCCGGCCGCCTGTGGAGCGGGCGCGTCGAGTCGCTGGGGACGGCCGTCGACGCTAGCACGCGCAGCCTGCCCCTGCGCGTCAGCGTGGCCAACCCCGACGGAGCGCTGCGCGCCGGAATGTGGGGGCAATTGCTTCTCACGGCGGATGAAGCGGCGGCGGTCCTCGTGCCCGCCAGCGCCGTGCAGTGGGCCCGCAACCAGGCCATCGTTTTCGTGCCCGGGGTGCACCCCGGTGATTTCGTCGCCGTCGCCGTGACCCTCGGCCGCGAGGAGGCCGGCATGGTGGAGATCCTGCGCGGCCTGACCGCTGGCGATCCGCTGGTGGTCACCGGGGCCTTTTTATTGAAATCCCTGCTCATTCGCGACGAGCTCGGCCACGGACACGCCCACTGAGGCCCGACGAGGACACCATGGACACGGCGCTCGCTTTCTGTATCCGTCACCGCTTCCTGGTCATCTTCGCCGTGCTCCTCTTGGGGGCCATCGGCGTGCGGGCAGCGCGCCAAGTGCCCATCGACGCCGTCCCCGACGTCACCAACGTCCAGGTGCAGATCCTCACCAACGCCCCCGCCCTGGGGCCTCTGGAGATCGAGCGTTATGTGAGCGCGCCCATCGAGAGGGTGATGAGCGCCTTGCCCCGCGTCGAGGAAGTGCGCAGCCTCTCGCGCTTTGGCCTCTCCGTGGTGACGGTGGTCTTCGAGGAAGGGACGGACATCTATTTTGCCCGCAACCTGGTGACGGAGCGCCTCGGCGAGGCCCGGGAGGAGATCCCTGCAGGCTATGGCCATCCAGAGATCGGGCCCATTTCGTCGGGCCTGGGTGAGATTTACCAGTTCGAGGTCCGGGGCACGCCCATGTGCGCCCCCGACACGCCGCCAGAAGCGGGCTGCTTCACCGCCATGGACCTGCGCGGCATCCTGGACTGGCACATCGCCCTCCACTTGCGCACCATCCCCGGCGTCGTGGAGGTCAACCCCTTTGGCGGCGACCTGAAGACCTACGAGGTCGCCGTCGATCCCCATCGCCTCGAGGCCCTCGGCCTGAGCCTGCACGAGGTCTTCGCCGCCTTGGAGGCCAATAACGCCAACGCTGGCGGCGGCTACGTGGTGCGCGATGCCGAGCAGCGGCTCATCCGCGGCGAGGCGCTCATCACCTCCCTCGATGACCTGGCACGGGTGCGCATCGCCACCCGCGGTGATGGTCAAGTCATCACCGTCGCCGACATCGGCCAGGTGGCCTTCGCGCCGCTGCTCCGCCAGGGCGCGGTGACCCGCGACGGCCGCGGCGAAGTCGTCACCGCCTCGGTCATGATGCTCATCGGCGCCAACGCCGGTGAAGTGGCGCGAGCCGTGCGCCTGCGCCTCGATGAGATCGCCAAGACCCTGCCCCCTGGGGTCAGCATCGAGACCTATTACGATCGGGCCGAGCTGGTGCAGCGCACCATCCACACCGTGGCCACCAACCTCATCGTGGCCGGCGTGCTGGTGATGGTGGTCCTGCTCCTCCTCTTGGGCAACCTCCGTGGGGCGCTGCTCATCGCCCTCATCATCCCCATCTCCCTGCTCGCCACCTTGGTGGCCATGCTGGAGCTCGAGGTCTCGGCCAACCTGATGAGCCTCGGCGCCCTCGACTTCGGCCTCATCATCGACGGCGCCGTGGTGGTCATCGACAACATCACCCGCCAGCTACGCCAGAGCGGCGCCAAGGGTGACGCCGTGCCCGGCGTGGTACAGCGCGCCACGGCCCAGGTCATCCGGCCAGTGGTCTTTGGCACGGCCATCATCATGATGGTCTATCTCCCCATCCTCTCGTTGCAGGGCATCGAAGGGAAAATGTTCCGCCCCATGGCCACAGTGGTCTTGGTGGCCCTCGCGGCGGCCCTCGTCCTCGCCCTCACCTTGGTCCCCGCCCTCGCCGCTTGGTTTTACCGCCGCGGCGTGCGCCCCCAAGAGCCGCTCGTCTCCCGCGGCCTTCAACGCCTCTACGCCCCCCTCTTGGCAGGCGCCATGCGCCTGCGGCTGCTGCTCCTCCTCGCCGCGGGAGGGGTCCTCGGCGGTGGCGCCTGGCTCGCCACGACCATGGGCTTGGAGTTCATCCCCAACCTCGACGAGGGGGCCATCGCCATGCAGGCCATTCGCCCAGCTTCGGTCTCTCTCGAAGCGTCCATCGCCACCACCACCCGCATCGAGCAGACCCTGCTCGACACCTTCCCCGATGAGATCGCCACGGTGATCTCCCGCACGGGCCGCGCCGAAATCGCCACGGATCCCATGGGGGTCGAGATCTCCGACATCTACCTCATGCTCCACCCGCGCGCGCAGTGGCGGCGGGTCCCTGACAAAGAAGGCCTGGTAGAAGCCGTCGCCGCCCACCTCCAGCGCGAGGTCCCTGGGCAGAACTACCTCTTCTCTCAACCCATCGCCCTGCGCACCAATGAGCTCATCAGCGGCGCCCGCGCTGACGTCGCCGTGAGCCTCTTTGGTCCCGATCTCGAGGTCTTGGAGGCCGTGGGCGATCACCTCACCCAGATCATCGCCGGCGTCGAGGGCGCCGCCGATCTGGACGCCGATCAGCTCGCCGGCCTCCCAGTCATGCGGGTGATCGTCGATCGGGCGCAAGCCGCACGACACGGCCTCGACGGCGCCGACATCCTGGCCGCCGTCGAGGCCATGGGCGGGCGCCAGGTGGGGGTGGTGTACGAGGGGCAAGCGCGCTACGCCCTCCAGGTGCGGCTACAGGCCTCGGCACGAAGCGACCCCAAACGCATCGCCGGGCTGCGCCTGGCTACCCCAAGTGGGCACCAGGTTACCCTCGCTGAGGTCGCCCAGATCCTCCTCGAAGACGGGCCAGCGGTGATCAGCCGCGAGAGCGGACAGCGCCGCCGCACCCTCCAGGTCAACGTGCGCGGGCGCGATCTGAGCTCCTTCGTCGCCGAAGCGCAGCAACGCGTCCACGAAGCGGGGGCGCTCCCCCCGGGATACCTCGTCACCTGGGGCGGTAACTTCGAGAAAGTTCAAGCCGCCATGGCTCGCCTCCACATCGCCGTGCCAGCAGCGCTAGCCTTGATCTTTCTCCTCCTCTACACCGCCTTTGGCGCCGCGCGGCCAGCGGTGATCATCTACCTCAACATCCCCGTGGCCGCCGTCGGCGGCGTGGTCGCCCTGTGGCTGCGCGGCATGCCCTTGTCCATCTCCGCCGCCGTCGGTTTCATCGCCCTCTCAGGCATCGCCGTCCTCAACGGGGTCGTCATGGTCTCCACCATCCGCACCCTCCAAGGCGAGGGCCTGCCCTTGGCCGCGGCTACCACCCAGGGGGCGCAGCTCCGCTTGCGGGCGATCTTGATGACCGCCATCACCGACGGCATCGGCTTCGCCCCCATGGCCCTCTCCACCAGCGCCGGCGCCGAGGTGCAGCGCCCCCTGGCCACGGTGGTCATCGGGGGCCTGGTGACGGCCACGCTCCTCACCCTCTTCGTCCTGCCCGCCCTCTATGGCTGGTTCGGCGGACCCGTGCGCCGCGACCCGACGCCCCCAGACCCCGCAGGAGAGGCCGCGCCAGCGCTGAACTCCCAGGCTTTTCCCGTCGAGAAAATTTAACTTGATTCGTAACTTGGACCCGCATAGGCTCCACCTGGCACCGCCTCGTTCGCCGCCCCCCGGTGCCGCTCTTTGCGTGCGGCCATGGTCATGGGAAATGTCTGGACTTCCACAGTGCCCCAAGCTCCTCACCCTCTCTCTCTGCCTCCTCAGCGCGCTGGCCTTGATCGCTTGCGACGATGACCCCAGCGTCCGCCCCGAGAGCGACCTGGGGCCTGACACCTCAACCGACACGGTCGAGGTCACCCCGGACCTCGGCCAAGATCTTCCCCCAGAGCTGCCTGAGGACCTCCAACAAGACCTGCCCCCTGACAGCGTCGACCCAGACCTCATCGACCTCGGCGACCTTGTCGACCCAGATCTCGGTGACTTCATCGACGTCCCCACGGATCTCCCCTCGGATTTCCTCCCCGACGCCGACGCCATCGATCCCGATCTCACCGAGGTGGCGGACATCCCCGACGACGAGGTCACCACGCCCACCAGCGTCATCGCCAACTGGGACTTCGAGTTCTGGCAAGACGGTCTGCCCACCATGTGGTTCGGCAGCGTCTCCAACCTCGAGAGCAGCAGCGTCGTCATGAGCACCACCAACCCCTACAGCGGCCAGCGCGCTTGTACCCTCATCAACACCGGCAGCACCCACCGCCGCTTCACCACCACCATGATGTCTCTGCCAGCCGGGCGCTATGCCTGCACCTTCGCCGCCCGCGGCCAAGGCGAGATCCGGGCCGGCGCCTACATCGACGGCGACTACCGCTACGGCTCCTACACCACCCTCGACCAGAGCGAGTGGAAGCTCATCGACTACACCTTCAACTTGGCCCTCCCCGCCGTCGAGAACATGGCCTTCATGTTCTCCCTGCGCAACACCACGGGCAACCACATCACCGTCGACACGGTCATCTGCGAGCGCCAAGCCGCGCCCTGCGACACCGTGGTCTGCCAGGATTGGGAACAGTGCAACCCATCGACGGCCGTGTGTGAACCCCAGAGCGGCCGCTGTAACCTCGCCACGGACTGCCTGGCCTGGGAGACCTGCGACGCCAACCACACCTGCGTCCTCGCCGCCGGCCGCTGTAACACCACCGCCGACTGCCCCCTCACCAGCGCCACCCCGGTCTGCGACCGCCCCACCCACACCTGCGTCGCTGGCGATCCCTGCGCTGGCGTCACCTGCGACGCCTGGAAGGCCTGCGAGCCCAACACCGGCACCTGTGTCCTCAGCGCCGGCCGCTGCGTCACCACGGCTGACTGCTTGGGCAACCTCCCGGCCTGTGACACGGCCACCCACACCTGCGTCTCGGCAGAGCACCCCGCCAACATCTTCCCCAACGGCGGCTTCGAGTCCTGGGACACCTATTACCTGCCCTACCTCGGCGAGCACTACATCCCCGATGACTGGTACGGCACCTTCGAGGACTTGAACGACGCCACGGGTGCCACCGAGCTGCACCCCTCCTTCCTCGCCCCCTACACGGCCCACCCCCACAGCGGCACCCGGGCCCTGCAGATCATCCAAACCATCACCACCAACGCCGACCGCTTCGCCTCGGAAGACTTCGACATCCCCGCTGGCACCTACACCTGCGCCTACTGGGTGCGCGGCAAGGGCCACGTGCGCCATCGCTGGTACTCCACCGGCGGCTGGTCCACCCAGACCCCCTTCGAGGTCTACGACACCGAGACCTGGACCCGGGTCCTCTTCAACGCCCCAGGCAACGTGCGCTACTTCCGCTTGCTCTTCTACGTCAGCAACACCGACCCGGCCAAAGACCACATCCAGATCGACAGCGTGGTCTGCACCAAGAACTGACGCCGCCGCTCTGGGCCGCGCCCGCACGCCCCAGCGCGCGTGGTCGCCCTACCCCGCCACCTTGCCGCCACGACCTCAGTCGAAGCGCGGCACCCAGGCATGACAATAGGGCGCCTTGCCCGTGCGCTTGTAGTAGTCCTGATGGTAAGCCTCAGCGGGCCAGAAGGTCTCGGCGCTCGCGATCTCCGTCGCCACGGCCAGCCCCTTGGCGCGCAACTGCGCCAGCAAGCCCTCGACCACCGCCCGCTCGCTGGCGTCGCGCACAAAGACCGCCGAGCGGTATTGGTCGCCCACGTCGGGCCCTTGGCGATTGACCTGGGTCGGGTCGTGGATCTCAAAGAAGAAGCGCGCCAAGGTCTCGTAGCTCACCTGTTGCGGGTCGTAGTGCACGGCCACCGTCTCGGCGTGCCCCGTGTCACCACCACACACCTCTTCATAAGTCGGCGCCGCCATCGCCCCTCCCATGTAGCCCGAGACCGCCTCCACCACCCCAGGCACGGCCGCAAAGAGGTGCTCCACCCCCCAAAAACATCCACCAGCGAAATAGGCCACGGCCAACGCCTCGGTCCGCGGCACGAAGTCCAGGGCCACCCCGTTCACACAGTGCCGGGTGTCCTTCTCCGTCATGCCCTCGCCCCGGAAGACGTGCCCCAAGTGCCCGCCACACTGCCCACAGACGATCTCCGTCCGCCGCCCATCCGCGTCGGGCAGCTCCCGCACCGCCCCGGGCAGCGCCTCATCAAAGCTCGGCCAACCGCTCCGCGAGTCAAACTTCGCCTGCGAATCAAAGAGCGCCGCCCCACACCGCCGACACTGAAAGACCCCCGTCCCATCCTCCACCAACAGCGGACTCGTGAAAGGTCGCTCCGTCCCCTTCTCGACGATGACCCGCGCCTCCTCCGGGCTCAGCGCTCGCCACTTCCCATCCTCTCCCATAATATCCTCCCCGCGACTCGGCCCCGGTGCCCAGCCCAGGGTCACCACGACCACCAGCGCCACACTCCCCAAAGCCACAGTCACCCATTTCATCCTAGCGCCTCTCAACGGCTACCCTTATCTTGGGATCCACGTCGCGTCAGCGCACCAGAACCTCCTGGCGCTGACGCTCCTCCTGGGGCGCCCGCTCGCGCCCCTCCTCACACCAATGTGGGTCGCCCCGAACCGGGCGCAATCACCCCCTTCCCTGCAAAGAGCACCCTCCCGTGACCACCCCCATCCTCTTCATCGCTGGTGCCACCGGTTACACCGGGCGCGCCCTCGTCGCCCAAGCGCGCCAACACGGCCTGTGCACCGTCGCCCATGTCCGCCCCGACAGCCCGCACCTCGACGCCCACCGCCAAGCCTTCACCGCCCTCGGCGCCGAGGTCGACACCACCCCCTGGGAAGCCGCGGCCATGACACGCCGCCTCTCGACCCTGGCCCCAAGCCACGTCTTCGCCCTCCTCGGCACCACCCGCAAGCGCGCCAAGGCCGCAGGCAGCACCGCCAAAGACCACTACCTCCAAGTGGACTTTGGCCTCACCCACTGCCTCATCGACGCCCTCGCCGCGGCCCCGGCGACCCGCTTCATCTACCTCTCCTCCATCGGCGTCAAGGCCGACTCGGCCTCCTCCTACCTCCAAGCGCGCTGGCGCGTCGAGGCGGCCTTGGCCCAGAGCGCCCTCCCCTACATCATCGCCCGCCCCTCCTTCATCAGCGGTCCCAACCGCGATGAAGCGCGGCCCGCCGAGCGCATCGCCGCCCGCCTCGGCGACGCGACCTTGGCCCTGGCCGGCGCCCTCGGCGCCCGCCACCTGCGCCAGCGCTATCGCTCCATCGACGACCAGGGCCTCGCCCGCGCTCTGCTCGCCCTGGCCCTCGACCCCACCCGCGTCCGCGAAGTCATCCAGGCCGACGCACTGCAAGCCCTCGCAGAAGGGGCGCCGCCGCCCCCAAGCAGCCCCTGAAAGATCGACCCACGTGGCGTCCACCGGGCACCTTCATGACACCCATTGACGCCAGCCACGGCGATCGCCATCGTAGCGTGTGCCGTCGCTGGGACGTGCATGGGACCGCGCTGGAAGCCCTGGCGCTTTTTCTCGAATCTCTTTAGGAAATTGCCATGAAACGCATCTTGACCCTCGCCCTCGCCCTCGCTCTGGTCCTGACCTCGGCCATCGCCTGCGACAAAAAGCCCGAGGAGAGCACTCCCAAAGCGGAAGCTGCCCCCACCGGGCCCAACCCCTTCCAAATCCGCAAAGACCAAATCGATGACTACATGCGCTTCATCGAAGACGCCGCCAACATCGAAGGCGCCGTGGACGCCGGCCAGGTCTGGCTCGACACCAACCTGGAAGCCTACAAGGAGAACTGCCAGCTCCTAGTGGCATACCGGGCCGATCCCGAGAAGAGCAAAATGGCCAAAGGCATCGAGACCGACCACGAGGCCTATCAAGATCGGCTCATCGCCAAGGGCGAGGGCAACATCATGAACGCCGTCCCCCTCATCGAGCAGTTCAACGGCTTCTTCCAGTGTGACGTGGCCCTAGCCCAGTGAAGGGCTGCGGCCACCAGAGGCCCGCTCAGCACCCGAACACACCCCCAGCTCAGGGACTCACGGAGCGGGCGCAGCGAATACCCAGACGCAAGTTGCGCGTCGAGGCGCCGCTGTTGTTGCGATAGTAGGCGCGGATGAAGGTGCTGCTGTAGTACCAAGAGCCGCCGCGCACCACCCAGTACACGCCCGCGCTGTGGACGGGGTTCGTCACCGGCTCGGCGCTGTAGCTGCGGTAGGAGCGATCGCTGGTCCACTCCCACACGTTGCCCACCATGTCCCAGAGGCCATCGGGAGAGACCCCCGCCGCAAAGGCCCACACCGGCGACGTGCCATCGAAACCATCCTTGCACGACGCCTCGCTGCAGTTGGCCTTGGCCGTCGTCGGTGTCCACTCCGCGGCCGCACAGACGCCGCTGTCCCAGCTCTGCGGGCAGTCATCGCCCCAGGGGAAGCGGCGATGCGTCGTGCCTTTGGCCGCCCGCTCCCACTCTGCCTCCGTGGGAAGGCGCTTGCCCACCCAGGCACAGTAGGTCGTCGCCTGATCCAGATCGACATAATTGATGGGGTGGTCTTCCAAACCGACGACGCCATAGGTCTGCTGGTCACCAGCGCCAGCGGGCGCGCAGGCGCCGGCCGTGACACACAGCCCGTAGTCCTTCGCCGTCACCGGATAGCGATCCAGGAAGTAAGCGCTCAGGGTCACCTGATGGGCCGGTGTCGAATACAGGGAACACCACGTGTCGTCTGCAGGACAACCCATGGTGAAGGTGCTGGCGTCACCGCTGGCGGGCAAGCGCACCTCATCGGCGAGGATCTCGCAGTGCGCCCCCAGCCAACCGAGGGGACAGGCGCAGCGGCCCGCATCGCTGCACACCCCACCGTTGGTACACGCGGGGACACACACGGGCGTCGTGCACTGGGGATCGCTCCACCCCTCGGGACACTCACAGCGGTTCGGGCCAGCGCAGCTCCCGCCGTTCTCGCAGGGGATCACGCACGCGAAGTCTTCACAGCGGGGCCCCGTCCACCCGCTGGCACATAGGCACTGACCTGAGGCGGTGCACCCCCCAGCGTTCAGACAAGAAAACCCACAGGCACCACAGTGCTCCGGCGTATTCAACGGCTGCTCACAGCCCGGCTCATCATCGCAGTCACCGTAGCCCTCACGGCACTGACATTGGCCCAGCGCACAGGTCGCATGCACCCCACAGGTGACGAAACACGCACCACAGTGTTCCGGGTCCGACGCCACAGACACACAAACAGCGCCGCAGGGCTCCATGGGCGGATTGCAGTCCTCCTGACACTTCCCATCCACACAGAAATCCGCCCCCGTACAGGGCCGATCACAGACGCCACAGTGGCCCTGAGCGCTCTGCAAGTCCGTCTCGCACCCCAACACATCTGGGTCGCAGTCGCCAAAATCCGCCTCGCAAAGACACTCACCGGCCACACAATGGGCGTTCGCCCCACACGGCCCTGGGCAAGGCACATCGAGCTCAACCCCGTCCACTTCGGCGTCGACGTCCCCGTCCAACTCGCCATCGGCCCCATCGCTCACGTCATCCGGGACGCTGTCCTCGGTCTCGCTCATCTCCAACGCAACATCGCCCGCCTCAAAAGGCGGCGGCGATGCGCAGGCCACGCTCCCCAGCAACACCCACAACCCCCAACACCGCCCACCGCAACGCCTCCACCCTAACATGGCGCTCTCCTCCCAGCTCCCGATCCCTCGCTCACCGACCATCGATCCTCTACTTTGACACTCCCCTCGGCCAAAGACAAACCCGCATCCATCTCGGAGCGCACAATCCAAGCCCGACGCTCCCCGTCACCCCCCTCGACGCCTTGATTTCGTAAGGGATCCACCGCCAATAAAAACAGCGCGCCACCGGCCTCGAGCTTGGCGCCTCACCCCCTCGCGGGCAACACCGGCCCACGCTCCACCCACATGCACCTTGTTTGCCCTGACACTTGCGTTCATGATGGAGAGGCACGCATCGCTCCGGGACGGCTTGCGCCCTCGCCCCACATCGCCGAGAGGCCTCATGAACGACAACACCCTGCGACGTCTCTTTTTTTCTGCATGGCTCCTCCTCGGTCTGAGCGCCTGCCTCTTCCCCGGCGATTTTCCCGCCGCGGTCACCGGTGACACCCCAGAAGAGCTGCCGCCAGCGGATCTCAGCGAGACCCTCGACGCCGAGGGCGACGCCCTCGATCTCCCCCCAGAGACCTCCGACATCCCCCCAGAGACCACCGACATCCCCCCAGAGACAGTCGACGTCTTGCCCGAGACCGACGACATCCCCCCAGAGATCGCCGACGTGCCCCCTGAGACCACCGACATCCTGCCCGATCTCGACCCCCACGACACCCTCGACTGCGATCCGCCCTGCGGGCCCAACATGAACTGCGACGGCGAACACTGCGAGTGCCTTGATGGTTTTACCAACTGCGATAACGACGACGCCACAGGCTGCGTCTCCTTCATCGACAACCCCACGCACTGTGGCGCGTGCGACTTGGCCTGTGCCAGCAACGCCACCTGCATCGACGGCGAATGCCGGTGCCCGCCAGGACGCTTCGGACCGATGTGCGAGCCCCCCACCTGCACCCCCGCATGCGGCACCCACCAGTACTGCGCCGCACCCGACACCTGCGCCTGCGACGAAGGCTGGGCCGGGCCCGCGTGCGTCGTCTCCACGGTCGGCATGCTTCGCTTCCCCACGAACGGTGATCAATTGGTGTACGAACGCGGCTGCACGGAAAACGCCGACCCGACTTGCGCGCGCTCCGAAAGCCCGCGCCACCAGGTCACGCTGGACGCCTACTTCCTCGACGCCTACCTGGTCATGGCCGCTGACTTTCTAGACTGCGTCCAACACGGACCTTGCGTCTATGACGACCCTCCAAGTTCAGCCAACGAGACCTACGATCAATCCGCGCTCCGTGACCACCCCATCAACTACGTCAACCTCGCCCAGGCCAATGTCTACTGCGCCTGGGTGGGCAAACGCCTGCCCACTGAAGCCGAATGGGAAGGCGCGGCGGCGGGCCCTGAGAAACGGCTCTTCCCCTGGGGCGACGCCTGCCCCAAGGACTGGGACGGCATCAGCGGCTGTTTGGAGCAGGAATGGGATGGGAACAGCGCCCGCGCCAACTGCCACGAAGATGTCTGCCGTGACGGTCACCCTGCGACATCAACCGTCGGCTTCTTCGCCGCCAGCGCGAGCGGCCTCTTCGATCTCGCTGGCAACGTCAACGAGTGGACCAGCAGCCGCGCCTGCGACTATGGCCCCGATCCCGTGACCAACCCCGAGTGCAGCGAAGCGTCTAAACCCCAAGTCATGCGCGGCGGTAGCTTCGGCAGCGATTGGTCACAGCTCCTAACCTACCGCCGCCAAACAACCTTTGCCAACACTCGCGCGGACACCCTGGGCTTTCGCTGCGCCGTCTCCGCCGGGCCCTAATGGGCCCCAGCTCTGGGCAACTCAGCCAATGGCCTCACTCCAAGCCGCCACCTCGGGCGCGACGTAGACCTGATCCAAAAGATCCACCGCCCAGCTCTCGCCACGACCAGCCAACGAGCGCACCAAGTACAGGCTCAGGGCCTGCGCCGGCGCCAGCTCGGACCACACGGCGGTCTCCAAGAAGCGCCACGCCGCCCCATCGATGCGCTTGACCGCGCTCACGCCTTGGCGACAGCGTTCACAGAGAAGCAGCGTGCGCTCCAGCAGCGGCTCCTCCCCCAGCGGCGGCACCTCGAAGGGATCGAGACGCACCTGCGTCGCCGCACACAGCTCACAACTCGAGTGGGAGCGCCGCGCCAAGGCGCGCCCTAGCGCGGCGAGCGCTTCGAGCCGCCCTTGATGCTTGTCGTAGCCTCTCACCATCGCCCACCCTCCCGTTGACATCAGCGCGTCAGGCCGTCGCTACCGCCCTTCACCTAGCACGCCGACACTGCACAGGGCAAGCGCCAGGCGCGGGCGGAGGAACGCAACGCCCGCGCCGATCCACTCGGCAGGCTCGCCCGTATGCAGGGCGTGGCCGTGGACCAGGTGCCCCCTCGCTGCGCGCCGACAGAACCCAGGAAGATGGTGAAGCAACACCCTACAGACGCGACGACGGCCCCACTTGCCAACCTCGACGCCCTCTTGGCCGCCCTCGAGGTGGATGGCTGCCTGTGCTCCTCCCCGGAGCAACGCCAGGCGCTGCGCCGCCATCTGAAGACGGTCCGGCATCATCTCAAGGCCCTACACCGGGATCTCGGCCGCTTGGACGATCAGGCGAGTCGCGCCCTGGCGGCGCGCTTGGAACCGGAGATCGCGCGCCTCAAAGCGCTGCGGCGCGCCCTCGACGCGCCAGCCCCGCGCGCGGCTGAAGCGCCGGAGGCCGTCAAGGCGCGCTGCTGCCGCCTCGCCCAGGAGACCTACACCGCCCTCTGCGAGCAAGCGCCGCCCCAGTGGCGCTGCCGCCGCTGCCAGCGCGAGGCAGCCAACGCAAAGATGCTGTGCAAAGCCCAGCCCCTGGAGGAATGATCGCGAGGGAGGCAGCGCGGTCCGCTCGCTCAGCGGCGCCCCGGCCTGGGCGCTGGTGGACGCACGGTGATCGCCACAGGCTCCCGCGGGCAACCGCCGCAGCCCTCACAGCCGCCGCAGCTCCCGGGCGGGGCCGTCGCGGCGGCTCTGGCCCGCCTAAACCAGGTCAGCCCGATCCAGGTGATCGCGCCGGCCAGGGCCAGTGTGACGAGCAACATGTCCAACATGAGGCGCCTCTCCTTGGTGATACGCAGCCCGAGACGGGCTCGCACGCCCGAGAGCCCGTGGTCTCAGACAAAGATGCTGCCGAGCTGGAAAACCGCAAGGGAGAGAAGGTAGGCCAAGGCGGTGAGGCCCCCGAACTGGGCCATGGCCCACTTCCACGAGCCCGACTCGCGCCGCACCACCGCCACCGTAGCCATGCACGGCGTGCCGATCAGGAGGAAGATGATGAGGGAGATGCCGGCGAGGGTCGAGTAATCGCGGCCTACCGCCCCGGAGAGGGTGCTGCTCTCTTCGGCTTCGGGGTCCATGGAGTAGGCGATGCCAAGCTGGGCCACGAAGACCTCTTTGGCCAAAAAGGCCCCCAGCATGGCCGTGCCCAGGCGCGCGTCGAAGCCGAGGGGGGCGATGAGGGGCTCCATGGCGCGCCCCATGTGGGCTGCAAAAGAGGCCTCCCCCTGCTCGGCCTGGCGCAGCAGGGCCACCTCCTCGGCGCTCATGACCACGACCTCCCCGGGTGTCGCCGCCGCTGGGGCCGCGTCGGCCTCATCCTCCTCCGCGGCGACCTGCACCCGTCCCGCCGCGATCTCCGCGTCGATGGCGTAGGTGGAGGGCTGGGGATAGGTCATCAAGAACCACATCACCACGGACACCCCGAGGATGAAGGTCCCGGCCTTGCGCAGGTAGAGCCACGAGCGCTCGAACATGCGGAAGAGCACCGCCCGCAGCGTCGGGAAGCGGTAGGGCGGCAACTCCATGACGAAAGGATCTTCCTCGCCTTTGAAGACCGAGCGGCGCAACACCCACGCCAGCAGCATGGCCACCACTACGCCAAAGGTATAGATGCCCCACAACACAGGGGCGCGCCAAGCCTCCGAAAAAAAAGCGGGAATCAGTAACAACCAGATGGGCAGGCGCGCGCCGCAGGAGATCAAGGGCAGCACGAACATGGTCGTCAAGCGATCCTTCTCCCCCGCCAAAGTGCGCGTCGCCATGATGCCCGGCACGGAACAGCCAAAGCCCGTGACCAGAGGGATGAAGCTGCGCCCGTGCAGGCCCACCCGGTGCATGATGCGGTCCATGAGAAAAGCAGCGCGCGCCATGTAGCCGCTGTCTTCCAAAAAGGCCAAGCCGAGGAAGAGCAGGAGAATGTTGGGCAAAAAGACCAAGACCCCACCCACGCCACCGATGATCCCATCCACCACCAAGGAGCGCATGGCCGGCAACGTCGTGGCCGGCCACAAGGTCAAAATCGTGTCGCCAGTCCAGGCAAAGAGCGCCTCGAGCCACCCCATGGGGTAGACCCCCACGCTGAAAGTCAGCCAAAAAATGGCGTACATCACCCCCAGAAAAAAGGGCAGCCCCGCCAGACGATGCACCAACACCGCGTCGATGCGATCCGAGAGCTCCCGCGCGTCCTCCCGCGCCATGCGCAGGGTCACCTCGCGCAGCAAACCATCCACGAAACCGTAGTAGCGCTCCGTCAGGAACAGACTCAGGTCGTCCCGGACCGCCTCCTCCAGACGCGCCCGCACGGCCCGCGCCGCCTGCACCGCCGCCACGCCTGCCTCACCCAGTTCCTGCACCCGATCGACGAAAAACTTGTCCTCCAAGAGCAGCTTCGTCGCGTGCCAATCCAGCCCGTGCAGCTCGGCGGCGCAGCCCTCCAGCCCCTGCCGCACCTCAGCGATGGCGTCTTCCAGCGTCGCCCCCAAACGCAACCGACTGGGCGACAGCGGCGCCGCCTGGCTCTCGGCGATGGCTCGCCGCAGCGCGTCGATCCCCTGCGCCTTGGAACCCACCGTCTCCACCACGGCGAAACCAATCATCTGCTGCAAGAGCGCGATATCCAGCTTCTGCCCACTTGCCTCGGCCTCGTCGCTCATGTTGAGACACAGCACCAGGCACAGCTCCAACTGCATGAGCTGCGCCATCAACACCAAGGAACGCTTCAGCGCCGTGGCGTCCACCACCACCACCACCACATCGACCTCGCCCGCGAGCAGCTCCTGCTGGGCCACCCGCTCCTCCGGCGAGTAGGAAGACAGGGAGTACGTGCCCGGCAAGTCGATGACCTCGACCCGCGCGCCCTCGTGCTCGTAATGCCCCACCCGGCGCTCGACCGTCACCCCGGCGTAGTTGCCGACGTGCTGCCGCGAACCCGTCAACGCATTGAAAATCGTTGTCTTTCCCGAGTTCGGATTGCCCGCCAGGGCCACCCGCAGGCTCGCCTCTTCACCCCGCTCACGCCCTCGCCCCAGCCGCAGATGGCCCAGCACCATACACGGTTCTCCTTCCACACCCACTGTCACATGCGACAGGTAAAAGCACTTCTCTCACGCACCACCTGCGCGCAAAATTGCGCGCCGCGCCCAGACAGTGAGTAACACTTGTTAGAGACATCAACAAGACTGTCTTGGCTGAAAGTGAGGCCCCCACAACCTTTTGCCTACCACGTCCCGCAGGCGTACCCCGACGCAGCCCCCAGGCGCCAGACCCCGCGTCGCCACCTCCCCCCGGGCCCGCAGCCCCGCACCCAAGTGAGGACACCCACCTCTGGCCACCGGAAATTTATAATGCGCATTCGAAGATATCTACACTATCCCATCAGTTTTCGCGACTTTTTCGCCCACGTCAACACCCCCGCAAGGCGCGCTGAGCGCCGCTGAGCGCCGCCGCACGCCCGCCGCGCCCCTGCGCCACAAAAAGGCTTGCTTCACCCGTGCGCAACTCCTATCTTCATCTAAGAAAGGTCCGCCTCGATAAGCCTTTGCGCATGGACCTGTCCCCTCGCTGAACCCAATCACGGCGAAATTAATGGCCCCACGACTCCTGCTCATCGCCCTCGCCATCGCCCTCTTCCCCGGAAGTGACGGCGGCGCTGTGTTCAAAGCAGGTTGCTGCGGGCACCACGCTGAACAGCCAGAGAGGGCGCCCGTAGCGCATGACTTCGAGGCACCAGACGGCTGTCGCTGCCTGCAGGGACCTGTTCATGAGGACTGTGGCTGCGGCTGCGCCGGAAGAGACCACACACCCATCCGCTTTCCCAAAGTCGACGCCGCCACTGCCTCCGCACCAGCCTTGCGGCTGTTGGTGCCTCCCGGGCCTGTTCCCTACCGCGCGCCTCGACTCGATGCGGCGCTCCTGGCATCACTGACGCCACCTCGAGCGCCGCACGGGCTCCCTCCCCCCCATCCTGGCGGACCACCGCGACATCTCCAGCTCGCTGTCCTGCTGCGTTGAAAAGCCTGACATCGGCCTGCCCTGGTGCTTAGGTCCGATGTCACCCTTGCGGCACGCAATGGACCGCTGGCGCGCCTCGACTAGACGCCTTGCTGCACGCCAAAGGCGAGCACCATGACGCTCATGGGCGGGAAACGACAGTGATGAGGCAGGCCTGGGCGATCCCGTCGCCCAGGGAGACGAGGGGCCACCTGCCGCCCCGAACGAAGTGACCTTTACTATGACATTCTAGGAGTTTGGAATGAAAAACCTCTTGATTTCTCTATGTACCATCCTCGCCTTCACCGCCTTCGCTTGTCAGGAAGAAGAAGGCCCGAAGGCCGGAACCAAAGAACAAGCCGTCTCCGCCGCGGGCCAAGGTGAGTCGGCTGAGCAAACGCCCGCCGCCGCCGGGTGCAAGTGCGCCGAAGGCGGCGAGTGCCAGTGCCAGGGCAAGTGCGACTGCGCCAAGGACGGCAAGTGCAAGTGCGCCGAAGGCGGCGAGTGCCAGTGCCAGGGCAAGTGCGACTGCGCCAAGGACGGCAAGTGCAAGTGCGCCGAAGGCGGCGAGTGCCAGTGCCAGGGCAAGTGCGACTGCGCCAAGGACGGCAAGTGCAAGTGCGCCGAAGGCGGCGAGTGCCAGTGCCAGGGCAAATGTGACTGCGCCCAAGACGGCAAGTGCAAGTGCGCCGAAGGCGGCGAGTGCCAGTGCCAGAGCAAGTGCGACTGCGCCAAAGACGGCAAGTGCAAGTGCGCCGACGGCAGCAAATGTGACTGCGCCCAAGACGGCAAGTGCCAGTGCGCCGACGGCACAGAGTGCAAATGCCAAGGCAAGTGCGGCGGGCACGGACAGCCCGGCGGTTGTGGCGGCGGGCACGGACAGCCCGGCGGTTGTGGCGGCGGACACGCGCAGCCCGGTGGTTGTGCCGGTCAGCACGCCGGTTGCCCCCACGCCGCTGGCGACGTAAAAGAGGGCGGCTGTGCCCACGACCACGCCGCTCCCACGCCCGGCTGACCCGACGACGGGGTGGGCACGGGCCGCATCAACGGGGTGCCCACCCTCGCCTAGCCGTGCGGGGTGGTGCCCCCACACCACATGAGGGTCACCATGAAGTTTTGGCGCACCACCCAACGCGAGGCCTCCCCCCCGGTGGAGGCGCCCGTGGCCGCAGAGGAATGCTGCTCCTTTTGTGCGCAGCCGCGCGCAGCCGTGAACAAACTCGTGGCAGGGCCCCAGGCCATGATCTGTGACGCCTGCCTCCGCATCGCCGCGGCCATCATCCGCAACCCCGATATGGAGGCCCTGCCCAAGCCAGCGCTCACGGAGCTCCTGGCGCAGCTCGACGCCTTGGTCGTCGGCCACGCTGCTGCCAAGCGCGCCCTGGCGACGGCCCTCTGGATCCACTGGCGCGCGCTCGGCGACGCGCGGCGGCCGCCCGGCCCCCGCCGCCTGTTGCTGATCGGCCCCCGCGGTGTGGGCAAGAGCACGCTCCTGCGCGGCCTCGGCACCTTGGAACCTCGCCTGCCGACCTACTGCACCAGCGCCGGACGCCTCACCGAGACGGGCTACGTCGGCGAAAACATGGAGAACCTCCTCTGGGCATTGCTGGAGGATGCCGCCTATGAGCCCGTCGCCCACCGGGGTGTGCTCGGCATCGACGCCCTGCACCACTTGGTCTTTCGCCAACCTTTTGCCACCTTCGCCCGCGACATCAGCGGCTCGGAAGTGCAGCGCGAGCTGGTCATGCTCTTCGACGGCGCCGTGGCCGCCGTGAGTGCTCCCCCCAAGCACCCGCAGAAAGCCACCGAGCCTTTCCCCTGCGACCGCCTCCTCCTGGTGGCGACCGTGACCTGCGACATCGACCCTGCCCTCGCCAAGGACCCGCGGGGCCTGCGCGTCTTTCTCGCCGAATTTGGCCTCCTCGACGAGCTCTTGGCCCGCTTCGACCTCTTGGTGCCCATGTTGCGCCTCGACCACGCCGAGATGGTAGCGGTCGTGCAAGGCATGGCGGCGCCACTCCAAGCCCTCCTGACTGAGATCGGCGCGAGCCTCAGCCTCGAAGCTGGCGGCGTCGACCACCTGGCCGAGGTGGCCTTGGCGTCGGCCGACGCGGCCTTCGCCCTGCAGCGCCCCCTGGCTCGCCTGCTGACAACGGCGCTGGCCGAGGCACCGCGCTCTTGGTGCCTGGACGCCGCGCTGGCCCGCCGTTTATGTGAAGGCTAAGGGACGAGCGCGCCACGCCCCAGGGAGGTGGAACCTAGTGGCCTAGAAGCTGTTGGCCCGGGATCTCCTCGACATAGAACCAGCCCAGGGTCGGCAGGGCCTCATAGCCGATGAAGCGCCAGGTCTTGCCGCGCTTGATTTCGACGAAACCCGAGGGACGGTGGCGCAAGGCGGCGATGATTTCAGGGTAGGCGTAGGGTTGGAGGACCAGGGCGTCCGTGCGGGCGCTGTCGTGGGTCGCCGCGGCTTGGAGGCCCGAGCTGGTCAGGACGCGCCCTTGGGCATCGAGGATGGAGAGGGCGACGTTGGCCGAGGCCGTGCGTTGCAGCATCAGGGCGATGAGGCGGCCCACCTCGACCTCGACCCCGACCACGCCCAAGACCCTGCCGTCGTCGCCATAGACCGCTTTGAGTGCGGGCAAGCCCAGCATGCCATCGTGGACGCCGTAATAGGGTGTGCCCCAGACGAGCTCGCCTTTGCCCTGGAGCGCCTCGGTATACCAGGGTCGTTGGCGCGCGTCGTAAGCCTGGGGGAGCCCCGAGGTGCCGGGATAGGAGATGAAGAGGCCGTTGGCCAGGGCGACGTAGGCCCAGCGCAGGGGCAGCAGGTTCTCGCGGAGGGTCTGCAGGGACGGGCCACCTTGGTGGGCGCCACTACCCCCGCAGTAGTCGAGGAAGATGCCTTGGAAGGTCTCCCGCAGTGGGTAGAGCGCGTCCAGCGTCACCTGGACCTGGGCCAAGTTCACCTCGGGGGCCACGGCGTAGACCGGCTCGAGGAAGGAAGCGCGGCGGCCGTGGGCCGGCAGGTCCAGGTAATCCGCCGGGGCGCTGCCCGGCGTATCGAGATCCCCTTGGGCGAACGCTTCGCCTGAGACGGCGCTCGGATAGCTCAGGGTGGTCTTCAGGCTGCGGCCGAGGCGCTGGGTGAGCAGGGAGAGGCGCAGAAGCTGGCGGTCCACATCGCTGGCCCGCCAGGCGACCTCGGCCTGCCACTGCATGATGCGCTCTTCCCGCGTCTTGGCCGCCTCCAAGGCAGCTTGGCGGCTGTAGAGACTCCAGATGATCACCGCCGCCAGAGAAGCCACCAGCGCCAAGAGGAGCAGCAGGGTGAGCTGACGATGGCGCACGAGCCACCGCGCCATCTTGCGCACCCAGTTGTCGGGGCGCACCCGCAGGGCTTCGCCGTGAAGGTAGCGGCGAATATCCTCGGCCAGGGCCTTGGCGCTGGGATAACGCGCTGCGGCATCGAGGTGGGTGGCCGTCGCGAAGATCGCCTGCAGATCCGGCGAGAGGCTGGCACCGCTGCAGTGGACGAAGGGCTTGGTCTTGCCCTCGACGGCGTTACACGCGACCTGGAGGAGGCCGTCGCCAGGGATGGCCGTCTCGAGGGTACAGAGCTCAAAGAAGATCAAGCCCAAGGCGTAGATGTCGCTCGCCGGGGCCAGGGCTTCGGCGCGAGCGCGGGCCTGCTCGGGCGACATGTAGAGCGGGGTCCCGGCGAGCTGGCCCCCCTCGGCTTCGTCCCCAAGGAGATGGGCCAGCCCCCAGTCCATGACGTAGACCTCGCCGAAGCCACCGATCATGATGTTCTGCGGCTTGAGATCGCGGTGGATGACGCGTCGGCTGTGGGCAAAGTCCACGGCGTCACAGACCTTGACCAAGATCTCGAGGCGCGCCCGCAAGGCGGCGGCGGCGTCTGGGGCGCCGGCACGACAGCGCTCACGCTGGTCTCTGATGAGGGTCGCCAGGGTGACGCCGCGAATGAGCTTCATGGCGTAGGCCGGCGGGGCCTGCTCCTGCTCGCTGCATTCGAGAGAATAGATGGGGACGATATTGGGATGGTCGAGCTGGGCCGTGATCTGGGCCTCGCGGTGAAAGCGCTGCCAGCTCGACGCCGAAGCGGCCTGCTTGGGCTTGAGCTGCTTGACGGCCACCTTGCGCCGCAGACTGAGGTCTTTGGCAACGAAAATCTCACCCGCGCCACCGGCATCGAAGAAACCCAGCTTGCGAAAGCGCTCGCCTGGCGCAAGCTCGGACGCGCCCACGTCCAGGTCCAAGCTGGTGTGGGCAGTGAGAAACTGGGACTGGTCGAGGAGGTCGCGATCGAAGAGGTCCTTGAGGAGGGCGTCGATCGTGACCGGCCCGTCAAGGTGATCCAGGGTCGCCAGCACGTCATCCGGGAGGTCTAGCACTTCACGCAAACGCGCCAGATCATGGGCCAGCCCTTTGCTGCCAGGGGCAGAGCCTTCTCCGGCGTTGGCAATGGTGGCGCCTGGATCCTCGGGACAACCGTGCTGCGTCGCCTCGGACACCAAGGTCTGAGCCAACGCCTCGAACTCATGGGATTTCTCCATGCCACTCTCCCGCCACCGCCACGATCAGCTCGCTTCCCACGCACGCGCCGATCGCATGCGCGCGGCGAACGACGGAACTCCGCAACCTCCTGTCGTCGTCCTTGATCTGCCTCGGGCACCTTCGTCGCGTCAACTGCACCGCGCGACACGCTCGGGTGGAGGATTCTTCAACAGAGGAAAAGGGAAAACGTCACATACGTGCAAAAGGCTGTTATTTGCTGCGATCGGTGTTATAAGGGTCGCGACAGATTGAACTGCCCGAAGGGTGTCGACGCGCACTTCCGCGCCTAATGTCGGCAACTCAAAGGAAATCCCGCAAGATGCGGCGAATTTTTCGGGCCCTTGCAAAGCATGTAGCGAAAACGGAGTTTCTTTTGTCTCGAAAAATGCTGATTAATGGGCAGCGTCCAGAAGAGTTGCGCGTTGCCATCGTCGATAACGGAGTTCTCGAGGATTACGAAATCGAAGTCGCCCGCTCGGGCCTGTGTAGAGGCAACATCTACCGAGGTGTGGTCGTCAACACCGCCCCCAGCCTCAATGCAGCTTTCATCGATTTCGGTGAACCCAAACACGGCTTCTTATCCATCAACGACGTCGTCGAGTCGACCTATCACCGCCCCGTGCGGGATGACGCCCGCGCCAAAATCAACGAAGTCCTCGTGCCAGGACAGATCCTGGTCGTACAGGTCATCAAGGACGCTCAGGGAGCCAAAGGCGCCCAGGTCACGACCAACATCGCCATCGCCGGCCGCTATATCGTCTTGCGTCCCTTCGACGCCAAGTCGGGTATCTCCCGTAAACTCGACGACGACACCCGCGCTGAACTGCAGTTCACCGCCCAGGAGCTCGGCCTGCCCGAAGGCTTCGGCTACATCGTGCGCACCAGCGCGCAGGAGCAGCCCAAAGCCATCCTCGTCCGCGATGCCCGCGCCCTCTCCACGCTGTGGGAGCGCATCTCCAGCGAAGCAGGCCGCGGCAAAGCACCGCAGCTCCTCTACGATGACCAAGACCTCATCGTTCAGGCCATGCGCGACTATTTCGACTCCACCATCACTGAAGTCCTCATCGACGAAGAAGAGTGCTTCGAACGCGCCGCCGCCTACGTGCGGGCGAGCATGCCCCAGAGCATCGACAAACTCAAACGCTACGAAGAGCGGGTGCCCCTCTTCAGCCGTTTCGGCATCGAGAAGCAGATCGAGAGCATCTATGACCGCAAGGTGAACCTCCCCAGCGGCGGCCACATCGTCATCGATCCCACGGAAGCCCTCACCGCCATCGACGTCAACTCGGCCAAATCGACGCGCCGTGATAGCCAGGACGCCACGGCCTACCACACCAACATGGAAGCCGCTGTCGAGGTCGCCAGACAACTGCGCTTGCGCGATATCGGCGGCCTCACCGTCGTCGACTTCATCGACATGCGTTCGGGCAAACACCAACGTGACGTCGAGCGCGTGCTGCGCGAGAATATGAAGAAGGACAAGGCCCGCAATAAAGTCGGGCGCTTCTCCGAGAACGGCCTCCTCGAAATCAACAGACAGCGCATCAAACAAGCTCTGCGCCAACGCAACTACCGACCTTGCCCCACCTGCAACGGATCGGGCTATATCCCCAGCATCGAGATGCTGGGCCTCAGCCTCCTGCGCCGCATCGAAGCCCGCGCCGCTGTGGGGCGGATCAAAGGCGTCCGGGTGCGGCTGCACCCCGAAGTCGCCCAGAACCTCCAAAACCAACGCCGACACGAGCTCGCCGCCCTCGAGCGCGAGTTCTCCCTCGCCGTCGAGATCATCTCCTCCCCCACCACCCCGCGCTCGGAAGAGCACGTCGAGTGGATCGTCGACAGCAGCAACGGGGACGCTGCGCCCGTATCCGCCGTTAAGGCGGCCTCGGTCTCCGACACGGCCCCCCAAGATCCCGTCGACGACGCCGATAAGGCCCCTGGAACGGCGAATGGCAACGGCAGGCAACGACCGCCGCGCCGCGACGAACGCGATGAGCGCCGGGAAGGGCGCAACGGCCAGCGCCATGAGGAACGCGCCCCCCGTGAGGAACGCGCCCCCCGTGAGGAACGCGCCCCCCGTGAGGAACGCGCCCCCCGTGAGGAACGCGGCGATCGCGGCGAAAGGCGAACGCGGCGCAGCCGACCCGGACGCGACGAAGAGGCGCCTCCTGTCGCCCAGCTCCCCCTCGAAGAGGAAGAGAGCGGAATCGAGAGCGCGCCTCCACAAGCCCGCGCCGCCACCCCCAGCGATGCCAATGGCGATGCGAGCCGACGCCGCCGACGCCGCGGCGGTCGTGGACGCGATGGTGGCGAGTTGGACGCGAGCAAGGAGATTGTCCTTGAAGACAGCGCGTCGACCTCGGCCGATGCTGACCTCCCTGAGCAGGCGGCGACCCCAGAGGAAGCGCCCAACCCAGACGTCCCCTCGCGTCGCCGCCGAGGGGGCCGAAGTCGGCTGAGCCCGGGAGCCGCTGCCGCTGAAAACGTGGCCACCCGCGAATCGGAAGACCTGCCCCAGCAGGAGCCCCGACGCGAACCCGCGCCTGCACCCGTGCGCGCCCGCAGCGGTGAAGAAGATGAGGCGCCACAGCGCCGCCAACGCTTTGAGCGACCGCGGCCAGGTCACGCATCGAGCAACGACGCCCCTGAAGCTGCGCCGGTGGCACCCGTTGCCGAGGAGCCACCAGCGCGGGCGCGCCGCTCGAGACGTCCACGCCCCAGCGCGGAGACACAGGAAGACGCTGGCAGCACGGCGCCCCCCGCAACGCGCGATGCGCGGCCCGCGCGAGAGGATCGTCCGCGACCCCAGCGGGAAGAGCGTGCCCCTCGGGAAGAGCGTGCCCCTCGGGAAGAGCGTGCCCCTCGGGAAGAGCGTGCACCGCGGGAAGAGCGTGCACCGCGGGAAGAGCGTGCCCCTCGGGAAGAGCGTGCCCCTCGGGAAGAGCGTGCCCCTCGGGAAGAGCGTGCACCGCGGGAAGAGCGTGC
>CAYVQF010000011.1:44717-107724 GCA_964454015.1 uncultured Myxococcales bacterium | reverse complement strand
TCTTGGAAACCCAAGAACAACGGGGTTTTTTATTTTCTTGACCGTGGATCAGGGCGGGACATGCCAGCAAACAAAGAAGCCGAGGATCTCTCCTCGGCTTCTTCCACAATACGACCAGCAAGGAACATGAGCAACCGCAACTACACAACCACAGCATCAACTGGCAACAAAGGTGAAATCACATCGGCAATCACAGCAGAAAAAACAGCGCTAACAATCGATCAATGCTCACCCAGAAGCCACATTCCACATCCGCTCAACCCAAACCCAACCACAGCAAGTGTCGCAGTACATTCAACAGCAAACGAGCGCCATTGAGCGCGCACCCGCCATTAGCAACAAACCTGCCAAGATTGACGCCACTACACAACTTCTCGCAACACACCATACACACACAACTAATATGACTCACCAGCCAAAACCAGCCCCCCCTCGCGCGCGCGACTCATCGCTGCACCACCCACGTCACCCAAGGCGGCACGACATTCATGTCAGACGCAGATCTCACGCGGCGACGCGATGGGAACCCACGTCGCCTTGCCCATGCCACCTCGACGTAGCTACCTGGCCCGCGATCCAAAGCGCTCGGCCCCTCGGCTCGACCTTGTCCACGCTTTCCCTTTTCTTCCCTGACATTGACGTCAGCACCATCACCCGTTGGCCGTGCAGGCGTCACCCGAATGGGGGCTTCTCAGCGCGCCACCGCCAGCGTATGCTGGGCTGGCTCTCACCGGGCCGCACAGCGCGGCTCTTGCCGCGCACCCCGAGGCAATCATGGCACCCGTTTGGAAACACGAGAAGGACATCAAGGCGCAGATTCGCGCCTATTTCGACGCCGTCGATGAGGTGATGGGTGCCTTTGAGAAGGCCATCGCGACCTACCTGCAAGAGGGCCTCAGTGAGGACTTCGCGGCGGGCGACCGAGCCACCCACCGCCTGGAGTCTCACGCCGACGATCTCCGCATCGCTGTCGAAAAAACCCTCTATCGCAAAGCCCTTCTCCCAGAGTCGCGGGACGACCTCCTCGACCTCCTCGAAGCGTTTGACGACATCCCCAACCTGGCAGAGACCATCCTCTTCCATCTCCTGACCCAGCAACTGCTCATGCCACCGCCGTTGCTGCCGCACTTTCGCTCCCTCGTCGAGGTCAACATGGACGCCTACCGCTTGGTCCGCCAGGCGACTGAGCACCTTTTTGCCCAGCCAGAGAGCATGGAACGCGCCGTCGCCCCAGTGGACCGCGCCGAAAGCGAGTCGGATGCCTTGGAGCGAGCCCTGGTCATCGAAATCTTCCGCAGTGATTTCCCCAAGGCCGACATGATCCTCTTGCGCGACATCGTCATGAAAACCAGTGACATTTCTGACGCCGCCCTACTCGTTGCGCGCCGCCTCGACATCTTGTCGCTCAAGCGCCGCACCTAGCTCGCAAACGGACCCTGCACGTGTGGCAACTGTCTTCCAGCGCCTTTCTTGGTTGGGCCCTTGGTGCCAACGACGCCTCGAACGTCTTCGGCACTGCCGTCGCGTCCCGGATGCTGCGCTTCTCCACCGCAGCCATACTTTGCTCGCTCTTCGTCATTATCGGCGCCGTGCGCGAGGGCGGTGCCGGCATGCACACCTACGCTGCCCTCTCACCCACGACACTCACCACGGCCTTCATCGTCTCCCTCTGCGCCGCCCTCACGGTCACCCTCATGACCTGGCGCCGTCTCCCGGTCTCCACTTCCCAAGCCGTCGTAGGTGCCCTGGTCGCCGTGGGGCTCCATGCCGGCCATGTCGATCTCTCCACCCTCTCCAAAGTCGTCGTCTGTTGGATTGGGACACCTGTGGGCGCACTGCTCATCGCGATGACCCTCTATATCCCGCTTGGCCGGCTCCTCAACAGCCTCAACCTGACTCTCTTTGGCCACGACCGCCTCTTGCGTATTGGACTCATCATCGCCGGCTCCTATGGCGCCTATGCGCTCGGTGCCAATAATGTCGCCAATGTCACCGGGGCCTTCGTCGGCGACGGCATGCTCAGCGTCGAGGCCGCCTGCTGGTTTGGCGCAATCTCCATCGCCCTTGGCGTCATCACCTTCAGCCGCGGCGTCATGTTGACCGTCGGGCGAGGCCTGGTGAAACTCGATGCCTTCAGCGCCCTCGTCGTCCTCATCGCCGAGGGGCTGACAGTGCACCTCTACGCCATCATCGGCGTCCCCGTCTCGACCTCGCAAGCCGTCGTTGGCGCAGTGCTTGGGGTCGGAGTCATCCGCGGCGTGCGCACGGTCAACAAGACCACCCTCCTCAATATCGTCGCTGCCTGGCTCTCGACCCCTATCGCCGCCGGGGCCCTGACCCTGCTCATCTTGACCGTGTTCCAGCTCTAAGCGGCCCCAGCGCTTTCTTCCTGCCCCAAAGCTTCAATGAATTGCACCAACATCTCATTGCAGCGCCGGTGCTGCTCCAGCATCATCATGTGCCCGGCGTCATCGAGAATTTCCAAACGCACCCGGCTGAGCACATAGGGCAAGGCCTGGACCAGCGGCAGAGGGACCAGCGCATCGTCTCGCCCCCCCAGGATCAAACAAGCTTTCTGTAGCCCTTGCCACTCGCCCTCGAGGGCCCAAGCCCCACAAGCCTTGTAATCGCGCACCGCCACACTGCGCTGCGACTGAATCTTGTCGGCCATCGACTTGGCAATAAAAGTCCGCGAGGTCGACGGAGAAAAGAAGAGATCCTCGGCAAAGAGCTCCCACAGCGCTCCCGGACTGCGCAACGCCTCGAAGAGAATGGGCGGTGCCGAGAAGCGCGGCCCCGTTGCCATCAGAACCAGTCCCAGACATCGCTGCGGTGCTGCCAAAGCACACTCCACGGCGATGGCGCCCCCCATACCATGACCCACCCACACCACCGCTCCCAAGTCCAGGGTCTCCACAAGCTCCACCAGCCAGCGCGCATAATCCCCAACGCTGCCCATCCCAGGCACGTCCTCGCTGCGGCCATGCCCCGGCAGATCCGGCGCGTAACAGGCAAAACAAGTGGACAACGCCCCGAGTTGAAGCATCCACACCAGAGAACTCAAACCCGCCCCGTGGATGAACACTACCGGCCTTTGCCCGGCCACCGCCCCTTCGACGCGCACGAAGGTCGTCGCCTGCCGCAAGCGCACATCAATCATAGCGCCGGCGCCGGCGGATGAGGTAGCCACCCCCCAAGAACGCCACGAGCATCATCCACCAAGTCGCCAACTGACCGCGCTCGGCGACACCACAACCACACCCTTTGCGGCTGCGTTTCTGCTCAGCCCGTGCATCTGCGTCGAGCTGTCGCAACGCGCTGATCACCTCAATAGGGTGCTTGGGCCACTGCCTAAAGGTCCGCAGACGCTCCTCGCTGTCAAAGTCTGGCGCCGTCTCACGGGCCTCACGGTAGAGCCGAAGGGCGTCCTCCACGTCCCGGGGCTCGCCAAAGCCGTGCAACACCACAGCCAGTGCCCCAAAAGCCTCGGCCTCCACCCTCTCCCCCTGCGCCGCAATATACTCCCGCAGTACATACTCCGCGTCTTCAAAGCTCCCAACGGCAAAATGAGCCAACGCCAACCGAATCTGCAGGTCGCGGATCTCAGGTGCCGTGGCCAATGCCTCCTCGAAGCGCGTCAGCGCCTCGCTGTCCTTGGCGCAACACTCGGGCGGCTGGGGCTGCAGACATGCAGGCGCCTGCGCCTTGCTGCAGCCTTGCATCGACAAGGCGATCCCAAGCAGATAGTTGCTCACGCCCTGGGCCATCCCACGTCCCTGCTCTCCGACGGCCCTCCGGCTCTCCTCTTCTGCCTCGACGAAACGCTCCAAACCAAGGAGCGCACGTATCTTGTTGTTCCAAATCTGAAAGTCTGATTTCGCATGCGTCAGCCCCTGCTCGGCAAAACGCAGCGCCTCTTCGAAGCGACCCGCCCGGACCAAGGCATCGGTGATGTTGATGAAGAGCAACGCCGACTCCTCCCCCGCTTCCACGGCGCGTTCGTAAAGGGCGATCGCTTCCGAATACTCGCCAAGGGAGACCAGCAGGGCCCCCACCCCAGTCAAGGCGAACAAGTTGCGCGGGTCCTCAGCCAAAACCAACTGATAACGTTGCTTGGCCTCGGTGATGCGGTTCACCGCAACCAATGCACGGGCCGTCGCCACCTGGAGCGGCACATCAGACTCATCCATCTCAGCGGCCTTCAGCAACAGCTCGGCTGCCTTGTCGTTCTTTCCCTGGCGTTGCTTCAATAGGCCCCGGTTACGCAGCGGCTCTGGGTTCTCTTTGTCCCACAGGGCAGCCTGATAGAAGGCCTCGTCTGCTTGGTTGAAGGTGTTCTCCGACGCCGCATAAGTCACCCCAAGCAGATTCCAAGCCTGCCCCCATTTGGGATGCTCGACCACCAAGACCCGAGCAATCATGCGCGCCGCGTCGACCTGGCCCGCCTCGACCATGCGCTGCGCCGCCTCGTAACGGCGCAAGGTCAGCGTGCCCTCTGGCTCGGCCAACGTCACGGCTGGCGCCATCGTAGCCACGCCAAAGACCAGCGCCAACAGCGCCACCCAACCTCCTTCGCCTCGCCTTCTCCAAGGATGATTACCGCTCAACGCTCACCCCTCCGCAAGCACGTCTACCGCACTCGTTCTCGGCCCAAGCACCTGTGCCAATTAGCATCTAGCATTTGTCCCCTGCGCCGACAAGAACACCCTCAGGGGAGAAATCGACGCATCAACCGTGCTTCTTCCGCCCGCATCGCCCGCGAATCCTCCTCACCGCTGTGGTCGTGCCCCAGCAGATGAAGCGCTCCGTGGATCACCAAAAACACCAGCTCCTCGTATAGCCCCCAGGACAACGTCGCTGGGGCCACCCCCAGCTCGGCCGCGACCCGTGCCGCGTGGCTCGGCTCACGCAGCACGCGCTGTGCCGTCTCGACCGACACGGCGATGTCCCCCAGCGGGAGCTGTGAGGCCAGCTCAGGCGACTCACCTTCGCGCATCGAAAACGACAACACGTCCGTGGCGCCTTCCTCTTGCCGCCATTGCATATTCAGCGCGCCCATCTCATCATCATCGATGCACAGTACACAGACCTCCTCGTGAGCGCAGCCAAGAAGGGCGAAGACCTCTTCCACCCGTGCCCGCAACAACTCCTCGTCCAAGGGGATCTGCGACTCGTTGATCACCACCACCCCAGTCTCAGGTCTCTCCCTTGCCCCATCCTGCACGGTTCACTCCTCGTTGCTACACGCTTCTTTCACCGAACCCTCGGCCGTGCCCTCGATGATCTCGAGGCGGCGGTGCTCACCCGATCCACTGCGATCACTGCGCGCCCGCCCCACGGGGGCCAACGTCTCCGACCCCTCACCGCGCGGAAGATTGATCACCTTCAGCACCCCAGCGACGCTCGGCTGTGAGTGGGTCGCCGCAGGCTCGGCCGGCATGGATGGCCGCTTGGGTGCCGCCGCCGTCATCGGCGCTGGCTCCCGACTATCCCGGGTCTCGCGCGCTTCGCGCCGCTCCCGTTCCTTCTTCTGATCGGGATACTCGGGCCGCTGATGATACACTGCGTTCAGGATCATCATGATGGCCTTGGCGATCTCGTTCAGATCCCGCAAGGTCAGGGCACACTCGTCAAACTGACCATCGGCGAACTTGTGGTTGATGAGCTTCTGCACCAACATCTTGAGCCGTGCCGGGCTCTTGTCCGGCAGGGCCCGCGCCGCCGCTTCGACCATGTCAGAGATCATGCAGATCCCCGTCTCACGCGACTGCGGCTTAGGCCCGGGGTAGCGATAATCGTCCTCGCGAACCTCTGGGATGTCGGGCTGCTCCTGTTCTTTGGCCTTCTGATAGAAGAACTCGATCCGCCCCGTACCGTGATGGGTGGCCACGAAATCGATGATGTCTTGGGGCAGCCCATAGCGCTTGCCCATCTCCACCCCGTCTTTCACATGTGCCTTGAGAATCAACGCGCTCATGTTGGGTTTGAGGCGGTTGTGAGGGTTGTCGCAGAGTTGGTTCTCCGCGAAGTACTGGGCGTTCTTCATCTTGCCAATGTCGTGGTAGTACCCCCCCACCCGCGCCAACACCGCATCGGCACCAATGGCCTCCGCCGCCGCCTCGTTCAAAGAGCCCACCATCATGGAATGATGGTAGGTCCCAGGCGCCTCCAACAGCAGGGCCTTGAGGGCTGGGTGCTCCAGGTTGGCCAGCTCCAGCAATTTGATACTCGTCGTGTAGCCAAAGAGGCTCTCCACGACAGGTAAGCCGACGGTCACGATGATCGCCGCCATCAGCCCCGAACCCACGGCCATGGTAGCGACCACGAAAAGATCCCAAGGGCTCGTCTCGAGGGCATAAAAGAGCAGCAGCGACAGCGCGCACAGAGCGCTCAAAAGTCCAATGATCACGCCACGCTGCAACACCAACATGCGATTCTTGGCCTGCTTGATGACCACCGCGCCAGCAATCCCACCCAGCAACGCATAGGGCAGGATCACTTCCGGATTCTTCACGATCAAGCCGCTCACCACGGCCAACACCAGCGCAAAAACCAACGCCAACTGCCGCCCCAACACCAGCCGTACCATCATCGAACCGGCCGCAAAGGGCAGCAAAAACAATATGAAAAGACCGACCCCCACTTGCCAAGCGTCGGCTACCGTCACCAGCACCGCATCTCCCGCGCGCACCAAAAGGGTCATGAAGAGCATGGCCACGCCGAGAAAGAGCACATCCCGTCGAGCCCGGCGGCGGCTCAGCAGATCCCGGCGCAATAACACCCAGGCCAAAGCAAAAACCAACAGCAAAAACCCGCCACTCCCCACGCGCTGCCACAGACGTGTCTTGGGTGTGGTCTCACCCATCATGGCCTGATAGATGAGCAGGTGATCCTGGGTGATGAGGTGTCCCTCGTCGACGATGCTCTGTCCGCGCTGGAAATGCTGCTGCGCCACGAGGTCCGCTGTGTTTGACATCGCCTCTTCGCGCAACGCCTTCGTCGCGTTCGCATCGAAGGTCAACGTCGGCTGGAGAAACTGCCGCACCAACGCTGCCAGACCTATCACCGGCGTATCGGCCGCGGAGAATCGGATCCGCATCTGCAAATCCACCTCCCGCATGGCGTTCTCCAGATCCTGGATCTTCCCCAGCTCATCCTCAGTCCACTTCTCCATGGCCTCATCGCCACGCCGCTTCTGGATGACGATGCTCTTTGCGTCCGCCAGATCGCGCCGGTGCGCGATGATCGGCCGCGCCAGAACCTGCTCGGTCACCTCGAGCAGCTCTCGCTCGATGATCGGGCTGAAGCGCTGCTCGACAAACCACCCGTAGGTCACGGGGTCGACGTACTCCAACAGGCGGCTGGTGAACTCCGACTGGTGCGTCGACGCCCACAGCGTAACCGCGGCCTCTACCTCATCCAGGTTGACCACCTGTCGGCCCTTGACCTGCAAGCGCGGAAAATACGCGCCGCGCAATGAACCATCCACCGCCCCCGCATAGACCCCACCCGGCGACCGTGGCAATCGCGCCACCACGGCGATCTCCTGCTGCAGGGCAATCAAGGCTTCCGCCCGCACCTCTTCCATACCCTGACGCATGCTCGCGAAGGCCTCGCGAATGCGCGCATCGACCTGTTCGACGATGTCCGTCTGCCAGCGATAAACCGGCGCGACACCAGCCACCCGCTCCTCGCGAAAACGCAGGGTCGCCTGCTCATCGACCCGGCTGAACACGAAGTCCTTGGCGGCGCGATAGTCGCGCGTCGCGATGGTACCCACCTTGGCCGGCTCCAAGCCTTCCTGCTCGGGGCGAAAATCGACCACCACCAAGAGGATCATGGCGCTCGTAAAAATCAACGCCAGCAACACCACTATCGCAGGATTGTCCAACGAGAAGCGCAGCCACCGATGGCGAGACTTCGCGCTGCTCCGCCGCGACAACTCGGTCACCACGGAGTCGCGCTTGCGACCCTCGGCGCGTCCTCTCTGTTCATCATGTCCTGGCATGCTCACCACCCACCGGCTCTTCTCCGTTGTCCGCCTTCGCTCGCGCCGCCGCCGCGAGATCCTCCCTCTCGTAGGCCTGGATGATCTTCTGCACCAAGGGGTGGCGCACCACATCCACGTCTGTGAATTGTACGAAGCCAATCCCCTCTACGCCCGCCAAAATCCGCAGCGCATGCCGCAAGCCCGAACGCGCAGCGTCCGGAAGATCCGTCTGGGTCAGATCTCCCGTGATCACCGCCTTCGAGTCGAAACCCAATCGCGTCAAGAACATCTTCATCTGTTCCCGGGTCGCGTTCTGCGCCTCATCGAGGATGACGAACGCGCTGTTGAGCGTCCGCCCCCGCATGAAGGCCAGCGGCGCCACCTCGATGGTGCCCTGCTGGAGGAGCTTGCCAGCTTTCTCCAAATCCATCATGTCAAAGAGCGCATCGTGCAGCGGCCGCAAATAGGGGTTGACCTTCTCGGCCATGTCGCCAGGCAAAAAACCCAGCTTCTCCCCCGCCTCCACGGCTGGACGCACCAGCACGATCCGCTTGACCTGGTGCCGCAACAGCGCCGCCAGCGCCATGGCCATGGCGAGATAGGTCTTGCCCGTTCCCGCCGGCCCCACCCCAAAAACGATGTCCTGACCGCGAATGGTCTCGATGTATTGCTTCTGGTTGAAGGTCTTGGGCACGATCACCCGCTTCGACGCCGACACGAAGACCGTGTCCAAAAAGTAGTCCCGCAACAACAATCGACTGTCTTTGCGCAACAAGCGTATCGCTTGCCCCACATCCACGGGATAGATGGGATAACCCTGTCTGGCCACCTCATAGAGTTGCATCAACAAGTTCTGCCCCAGCGCCACCGCATGCTCAGCCCCGCCCAAGACCACCACATTGCCCCGACATGACAGCGCCACGTCGAGCTCGGACTCCACCATCTTCAGGTTCGCATTCTGTTGCCCATAAAGGGCCTGCGCTACACTCTGCTCTCTAAACTCGAGCTCGACCTTGGCCACATTTTCCTCCTCGAGGCACAACGACACGCCTGCCGCTGCGCGTGATTATAACCACCCACGGCCTGCGTAACCACCAGCCACGCCGACGCCATTGCCGCCCCCCTATGCCACCTCCCACCGCGCAATGCCAACCCTTGGACCACTGCAGATTTCCACACCTTGGGCTATACTTCGCCTCCAACGGGTCACTCCTGGCCCACCACACCTGCTCTCGCCCACCTCTACGAGCCCATGAATCCCGATCAAGCCCGCCTCCGGCAACTGCCCCAAGTCGACCGCCTCATGGCCGCTCCGGCCCTCGCCCAGGTGCCGCACCTGCGCCGGCGCACGCTGATCCGCCAGGTCCTCGACCAAGTCCGCCAGCAACTCCTCGCCCACCCCCAGCAAGCCGTACCTGGCTTCACGGACCTCATTGGATCCACCCTCCAAGAATGGCGCGCCGAGGAAGACGATCACCTCCAAAACGTCATCAACGCCACGGGCGTCCTCCTCCACACCAACCTGGGCCGCGCGCCCCTTGCCCCGGCGGTCGCACAAGCCCTCGCCAAGCACACAGGCTACGTCAACCTCGAGTTCTCCCTCGCTGACGGCAAACGCGGCACGCGCAATGCCTACCTCAACACCCTCCTCTGTACCTTGAGCGGCGCCCAAGCAGCCCTCGTCGTCAACAACAACGCCGCCGCCGTCCTCCTCGCCCTCTCGGCCCTCGCCCACGCCCGCGCCGTCGTCGTCAGCCGCGGTGAGCTCGTCGAAATCGGCGGCGCCTTTCGCATCCCCGACATCATCGTCCAAGGCGGCGCGCAGCTCTGCGAGGTCGGCACCACCAACCGCACGCGCCTGGCGGACTACGCCGCTGCCATCCGCCCCGACACGGCGGTCATCCTCAAAGTGCACCCCTCCAACTTCGTCATCCAGGGATTCACCGAGACCGTCCCCCTGGCCGACCTCGTGACCCTCGCCGCGGCCCAACGGCGTCCAGCGCACGACCGACTCTGGGTCATCGAGGACCTCGGCGCCGCGACCTTCGCCCCCGATTGGGGGGCAGCCCTCAACCCTCGCACCGCCCTCGAGGCTGGCGCGGACCTGGTCCTCTTCAGCGGAGACAAAGTCCTCGGCGGCCCCCAAGCCGGCATCATCTTGGGCAACGCCGATGCCGTCGCGGCCTGCGCCAGGCATCCCCTCTTTCGCGCCCTGCGCCCCTGTAAACTGACCCTCGCAGCCCTCGAAGCCACCCTCCGTCTCCAGCAGGACGGCCACTTCGAAGCCTTCCCCTGGCTGAGCGCTGCCCGCACCCCTCCTGAAGCCCTACGCCAACGCGCGCGCGCCATCTGCGACCGCCTGGAACAAAGCACCGCCGTGCCCTGTTGTGAAGAGGTCGCCACGGAGAGCACCGTTGGAGGCGGTTCGCTGCCAGGCCAACAGCTCCCATCCTGGGCCGTGGCGCTGCGACATCCCACACTCTCGGCGCACCTTCTCGCTGGCCGCCTCAGACGACACCGGCCACCTGTGATTGCCAAAGTCCACAATCAACGCTTGCTCTTGGATCTACGCAGCGTCCCTGCAGACCAAGACGAAGCCCTCTTTGCTGCCCTGCTCGCTGTCTGTCGTGATTCACTGGAGATGACCTGTGGCTGAAGAATCGGAAGTGCCCTCGCAGAAGGCGGCTCACGCGCCTCTCATCGTGGCCATCGCTGGCCCCAAGGGCGGCGTCGGCAGAAGCACCGTCGCCCTCGAGCTGGCCCGCGCCCTCGCGCGACGCGAACAGCGGGTGCTCATCATCGATCTGGTGCCCCACTCGCAGACCATCGCCTGGCTGCTCGAGATGCCCATCGCCCAACCCGCTACCCCTCAACAATTGGCCGTCGCCGCCGTCCTGCCCCAACCAACCTCCATCGATCGCGTAAGCTATGCAGTCCTCGACGACCGCAACCTCGGCGAAGGGGAGAACACCGCACAGATCATTGACGCCCTGCGTAAACAGGACGTCGATTGGGTGCTCCTCGATTTGCCCGCTGGCTTCGAAGAGGCCACCTGCGACCTCTTCGTCCGCGCCGATGTCCCCCTCTTGCTCGCCACCCCCGAAGGCTCGGCCCTGTCTTGCGCCGCCCAGATGTTGCGCGCCTGCGTCCGCCATGTGCTGCGGCGTCCCCCGGACGAGCTCTCCAACCCTGGCCGTGAGCGTTGGTGTTTCGCCGACACGCCTCACGCCAAAGAGGTCCTCGAGAAGGTCGAGGCGGCCCCCATGCGGTGGCACTTCGTCAGCCTCTTCCGTGCACTGAGTACGGATCAAGCCCGCAGCGTCTTGGTGCGCGCTTGTGAAGCCCTGCGCGTCTTCCTCCTCCTCAACCAGTGCCGCGAGACCTCCGAGTCCGTGCAAGGCGAGAGCCTCTGCCATGCCTGGGCCTTGGAGCTGGGCATCCGCGTCCGCCCCCTGGGCGGCGTCTGCCACGAAGAGCGCCGCTGGTTCTTTGTCCGACGCCTGGCACCGGGCATGAACTTGCCACGCGAGGAGTCCATCGCCGGGGACCTGGACCACCTGGCCCGCACGCTGCTGCAGAGCGACCGCGCCACTTTGTTCGAGGAGCTGCCCTGCCTAGCCTTGGTGGATCCTGCCGAACAACCGCGCGCCTTTTTGACCCTCGCCCCTGGCCAAGAGCTTCGCCCCGTGTACCGCCGCTTGTGGGAAGGCTACCGCCGAGAGAATGGCCTCATCGCGACCGTGGTCGATCCTGCCGTGCGCAAACACGCCCTCGCCCTGCTCGACGCCGCCTACCGCAAGGCCAGCCTCGACGACGGCACCAGCTCCATGCAACTACCTGCCGTTGGCGTCGCCATCACCCCCGCTCCCTTCCCTGCCACGGCCACTGCGGCCGCGGCCAAGGTCAAAGAGGCGCGGGAGAGCAAGGGCTTGTCACTCCGAGAGCTCTCTCTGCGCACCCGCATCGGCGTCAAACACCTCGAAGCCATCGAGAGCGGTCGCGTCGAAGACCTCACCCCGGCCTACCTTCGCGCCTATGCCAACGATCTGGCCAAGTTCCTCGACCTCGATGGCAAAGAAATCGGGGAGGCCCTTGTCCTGGCTCACTCGTCGCGAAAATCGTAGCGCTGAACCCCAACCGAATGGCCATCCCCCAAGCGGTAGCCAAAAAGCGCGCGCTTATAAAACCCTGACACAATGGCAAAGGGCGTCGCCTTAACGATGAGCAGCGTCCCGGCACCATCTGGCTTGACCTGGACATAATGCCGCACGTTGTCCGTCCCCAAAGCGATGTGGTAGAAGCCCGGCTCCGCGCCCTGGGAAACCCCAGTTACCGTCAGTCCGCCGATGCTGCCCCTATTGCTCAGGACCTCGCGCGCGTAGATGAAGACCTGATCCGGCGACTCAGCAATACGCGTGTGCTGATAAATGTTCAGGCCATCCGTCTCGACATGGTAACTCAGCGTCTGAAAGGGCCACTGCATGAGTGGCCGCTCGGCGTCACTGAAATCGGTCGGCGCTTGGGCAGCAGCCACCGCCGGCAAAAAAAGCAACGACCCGAAGAGAAAGAATACCAAGGCTCTTTGTCTGCGCCCCATCATGACCTCTTCCCATGCTGTGCGAGTACGCTTCACGCCACGTCTCATCTTGCAGCCCTTTGAGCCCGATGACAAGCCCCGAACGGCGCCGCGCCCTGGAAAAACTGCCCTTTCTTCTGACGCCAAAACCACTTAAAAACCAGGAAAATGTGTATCCAGCGTCGCCAAACACCCTTCGTCCCCATCAAAATGCAACAGGAAGAGACCCTGCGACAAATCAAATGACTCCGCAACAGGAGCCCCCAGCGCCACCAACCACCAGCGGTGTTCACCTGGCAAAAGCTGACTGTGATAGAGCCCCTCGGGCAAACGCAGTGGATGCACCACCCCCTCGTCCAAGGCCACGACCCACTCCCTATAGGGCAGATCACGACGGGCATGGTAAAGGGTCGGGTCGGGGCGCAACGCCACCCACCAACGACCGCGAAAGAAGGTCGCCGGTGCCGCGATCCCCTTGTTGACCGGCGCGCGCAGCGCCGAATGCAGCGCTGGGCCCCAACCTTTTCGATCGGGACTGTGCACGGAGGATGCCTGCGTGCGCACCCCCACGAAGAGCGGCGCAAAACCCGTGGGCAGCGTCAGCGGGCTCACCCACTGCGAAATGATCTTGGTGCGCGACTCTACCCCAATGCCAACGGGGATGCGCGTCGCCGCCGTCAGCTCGACCCGCTGCGCCTGGTCGTCTATCTGCTCGGCCCACCACAGCAAAACCCGGCGCTGCTCGGCGTCGCTCTCCACCCGTGACAGCACCACCAGCGCCGCACCCGGCAGGGCATGCGCCGCCTCAATGGCTGGCACATGCGGCCCGAGACCGAAGGGGACCCCGTCGCGCCCTGGACCACTCAACCACAGCTCCAGCGGAGCACCAGGCTCAGCGGCGCGGGAACGACTCAGCAGGGCCGCCACCTCCCCAGAGGCATCGTGGATCCAAGCACAACGGCTGCCCGGCTCAGGCCATAGCTCTGGGCTTTCAGGTGACCACGTGCCCACCGCCTCCCCTTGGGCCGAATAGTGACGCACCACCAGACGCGTCGTCGGGAGGTCCTGAGCGCGCTCGATGGTCGCCAAGGACACCACCCCGCCAGCGCTGACATCGAGGCAAGCCACCTGGGCGTGCATGGCCACGCGCACTGGCTGCGCAGCGTCGGGCCACATCAAGTAAGCCGCCTGCTCCGTGTCGAAGGCAAAGACCGCCACCACCCCGTTGCCCGCCGTCAACAAGCTGGCGCTGCGCACTGCCCCATCGAAGAGATGGCCGCCGCCCCCTGGCCGGCACGAGGGCTGTGTTGCCTCCTCCACCGTTGTTTCCACGCGCCCTGTCGGCACCTCGGGAACGGAGGGCGCCGCGCCACAGCCTGCCAGCCCTAGCCAGCAGATGCCAGCCAAGCACGTCCACCGCCACGCCACATCCCAACACTTCTCCACCCATTCGTGCCGCATTGCCTCTCCCTTGGCCACTCGCGTCTCTCTCCCGCTCCGGCTCCCCGGCACGGCCGCAGCGGCGCCGCCATGTTCCCGAGAATGTGTCACCACTGCAAGGGGATGCATCAGCACGACGGCCCCCTGCTGACTCCCCCATAGCCCCCACATCGACATGGGTGTCTCCTCGGGCATTCCATGCTATGGCAACGGATGCAACAGCGCGCCGCTGCGGTGAGGAGGTTGGCCGTGCTCGAGAAGCTGAACGACGACACCGTGATCTTCCAAGGAGTGAAGCTCAAGCTCACCCCGATGATGGAACAATACATCGGGGCCAAAGTGGCCCACCCCGAGGCGGTCTTACTCTTTAGAATGGGTGATTTCTATGAAGTTTTCTTCGACGACGCCCACCTCCTGAGCCGCGAGCTCGGCCTGACCCTGACCTCCCGCAACAAAGGTGAGAGCGACGAAATCCCCATGGCCGGCGTGCCCCACCGCACCCTCGAAGACTACACCCTGGCCCTCGTCGAGAAGGGCTACGTCGTCGCCGTCTGCGATCAGCTCGAGGACCCCCAAAAGGCCGTTGGCATCGTCCGCCGCGGGGTCACCCAGATCATCACCCCCGGGACCCTCCTCGACAACCGCCCTGGCGAGGACCGCAAACCGCGCCTCCTGGCCGCCGTCGCCGGCGGGCACAAGGGCGGCCCCGAGGAGAACATGCTCGGCGTCGCGTCACTGGATCTGGCCACGGGGGACTTCGCCGTCACGGAAGTACTCGGCATCGCCTCTCTCGCCGCCGAGATCGCCCGCCTCGGGATCCGCGAGGTCCTCGCCCCCGCCGCCGTTGCTCCCCTCCTCACCACGGCGCTGCGCAACCCCACCCTGCACGTCCGCGCCATCGACGACACCCACTTCGACCCGCGCCATTTCTTACGCACCGTCGCCGACGCCACACGCCTCCCCAGCGAAGTTCAGAGCCAGAGCTACTACCTCGCGCCAGAGCGGATCAAGGCCTTCTTTCAACAGGTCCGCGACTTCTCTTTCCGCGCCAGCCAGCACACCGAGGAGGCCGTCGCTGCCCTCTTGTGGTATTGTAAAGAGACCCAGCGCGGGGTCGCGGGCCACATCCTGAGCCTCCGCCCCTATCGGGTCGCCGACTACATGATCCTCGACGCCGCCACCCAGGCCAACCTCGAGATCCACGAAACCCTGCGCGGCGCCAAGCGTGAGGGCTCGCTCCTCGGCGAAATCGATGAAACCCTGACCAGCGCTGGCGCGCGCCTCTTGCGCACCTGGCTCAACTACCCCCTGCTGCAACGCGCCCGCATCGAGGCACGCCTCGACGCCGTCGCGGCGCTCCACCACGACTTCGACTTGCGGGAAAAAATCCGTGACCTCCTGCGCCAGGCACAAGACCTGGAGCGCCTCGGCGGCCGACTCGCTTTGGCCAAGGCGACCCCCCGTGACCTCGTCGCCCTCCGGCGCACCCTCGACCTCGTCCCCGCCTTGCTCAACGCCCTCGAAGGCACCACAGCACAACTGCTCGTCGAGTTGCGCGCCCAGCTCGACCCCTGCGATGACGTGCGCCAACACATCGCCGAGGCCCTGGTCGATGAGCCCCCCCTGCAAGCCCAGGACGGCGGCGTCATCAAGGCCGGCTACCATGCCGAACTCGATAAGCTAGCCGCGCTGGCCCGCAGCGGCAAAGACTGGCTCCTGGACTACGAGCGCCAACAGCGCGATCTCACCAAAATCGGCTCCCTCAAAATCAAGTACTCCAAGGTCTTCGGTTACTTCATCGAAATCACCCGCTCCAACCAGCACCTCGCACCGGACCACTACATTCGCCGCCAGACCCTCGCCAACTGCGAGCGCTACTACACCCCCGAGCTCAAGGAATACGAAGAGGAAGTGCTCACGGCCGATGAAAGACGGCGCGCCCTGGAGGTCGAACTCTTCGAAGACCTGCGCCAGCGCATCGTCGCCCAGCTCGCCCGAATCCGGCTCACGGGCCAACAGCTCGCCACCCTCGACGTCATCGCTGCCTTGGCCCACCTGGCCCATCAACGCAAATACTGCCGCCCTCAGATCACCGACGCGCGCCGCCTCCACATCGAAGGCGGCCGTCACCCCGTGGTCGAACGCTTCATGGCCCCAGGAGAGCGCTTTATCCCCAACGACCTCGCCATGGACGCCGAGAACGCGCGCCTGCTCATCATCACCGGCCCCAACATGGCCGGTAAGTCCACGGTCATCCGCCAGTCCGCCCTCTTGGTGCTCATGGCCCAGGCCGGCTCCTTCGTGCCCGCCGACCAGGCCGAAATCGGCCTGGTCGACCGCATCTTCTCCCGCGTCGGTGCCAGCGACAATCTCGCCCTCGGCCAGTCGACCTTCATGGTCGAGATGACCGAAACGGCCCACATCCTACGACACGCCTCCGAGCGCAGCCTCGTCATCCTCGACGAGATCGGCCGCGGCACCTCCACCTTCGATGGGCTCTCCATCGCCTGGGCTGTCGCCGAACACCTGCACGGTCAGATCGCTGCCCGGGTCCTCTTCGCCACCCACTACCACGAGCTCACCGACCTCGCCCGCACCCTGTCGGGGGTCGCCAATTACTCCGTCGCCGTCAAAGAGTGGCAGAAGGAAATCATCTTCCTCCGCAAACTCGTCCCGGGCGCCGCCAACCGCTCTTACGGCATCCAGGTCGGGCGCCTCGCTGGGCTCCCCGCGGCCGTCTTGGAGCGGGCCGAAGAGATCCTCTACAACCTCGAGATGAACTCACGGGACGAACACGGGCGCCCCACCATGGCGCTCCACGCGGGCAACGCCGAGCTCAATCCCGACAGCGAACGCGCCACGCCCCACCCCCTCGCCCAGCTCGCCCTCTTCGCCCGGCCGACGAACAAGAACACAGACAACGCCGCACCGTCGCCCCAACACCAGCAATGCCTCCGCGAACTCGAGACCCTCAGCCTGGATACCACCAGCCCCCTCCAAGCCCTCAACCTCCTCTACAAGTGGCAGAAGCGTCTGAAAAACCGCTAGCGCCTCCCCCTCATTGAAAAGGCCCAAAGGCGCGCAAATGCCCCGGCACGTCTTCATCGACCGGGCTCATCCGCGCCAGCGCCCGCCGCCGGCGCCGACGCACCCCCCAGGCGATCCCCACAAAGGCCACCCCCATGACGAAGAACAAGGTGGTCCCTGCCGCCACCGTGCTCAGCCAGCCGTGCTCCACCACCAGCCCCTCGCGCCATCGCAGCTCCGCATCGGCCAGGCTCTCCCCAAATGCGCTCACAAAAGCCGCCTCCACCGGCTGCCCTTCACCGAGGAGGCGCAGCCAAGTTCTGAAGGCCGGGCGCCCGTGCTCGACGATGAGCCAACGGACGAAGTGCCCCGATTGGGCATAGGCCAGTTGCGCCCGCGCCGCGTTCTTCGGGAAGGAGGCATCGAGCTCAGCCAAAGGAATGATGTGGTTGGCCAGGCCAGCCTGCGCCAGCGGTTCTGCCCGCCGCAGGCCCCACACCTCCGTGGTCAACAGGGCGAAGCCCTCGTAAAGCCAGGCCGGGATCGCCCGCGAGCCCATGGCGCGCCGCAAGGCAATGTGACTCATCTCGTGGGCCAGCGTGCGGTCAAGCTCCAGACGGCTCGCCCCGCGAGGCACGATCCGCACCAAAATCACCTCCTCGTCGAGCAGCGCCAGCCCGCCGGCCCAATCGGGGGCCCGCACCGGCCGTCCCTGAGCCCGAAAGTAGTCGCCCAGGTCCGGCAATAGGTAGACCGGAATGTCATCCAGCACCTCAGGACGCAAGTCCGCCGTGATCACCGACTTGTAGCGCGGCGAAGCCTCGATGAGCCGCGCCAACTCCGCTTCGTAACGCGGCGGATAGAAGAAATGCAGACCCTCTTTGTAGGTGTAGGACAGGTTCGCCACCACCGGGTGACCGGGCGGCGCCTCTCCCGCCTGCACTTGGCCTGCCCCAAGCCCCCAGACGAGGAACGCGAGCACAAGCACGCGCCCTAAGACACCACTCATCATGCTTCACCTCTGCGCAACGCCCCAGACCCGCCCCGCTCACCCCGAGCCGTCTAGTCACACCCTAAGGTCGCCACGACCCCCTGGCAGCGCAAGCGCACCCCAAGCCTCAAGGCGCCACGCTCGCATGCCGCTGCCGAATCTCCGCCGCCACGGCCGCCGTCTCTTCAGCGCTGAGCAGCGCCGCCGCTGCCGGAAAAAGCCGCGCCTCCTCCCGGGCAAAATGCCCCTCGAAATGTCCACAGAGGGTCGCCACCGCCTCCCGCCACCGATCACGACTCAAGATCGCATCGGGCGTCGACAGCACCCACATCGCCTCCCGTACCGGCTCCCACAAGCGAACGAAATCCTCATGCTCGTCTTTGACCGCGCGAAAATCCGCCAGCAGCGCCGCGTCCACCGAAGCCTGACGTGCCAGCGCCACCTCTAGGCGCGGGAACAGCGAGTGGGTCTCGTCCTGCTCGTGCAGCGGGTGGCAGTGATCGATGAAGCGGATGAACTCCCGCAACTGCGCGCGACCCTCCTGAGCGGCATCCGCATCGAGGCCGCTCAGCACCGCCTCCAACGCGCGCAACGTCCGCAGATGCTGGCGCACCTTCCCGTGATGCTTGAGAAGCAGCCCAATACCGTCGTTGTCCTTATCTACCGCCACGTCACCCTCCATCGCCACAGGCCACGCCCCCACGACACTATATCCTATCGCCTGCACCTTCGGCTACACGACCGCCGCGACACCGCGCCAAGGCCTCAACGCAGCTCCACCACCCGACTCGCCTTGCGATAGGCCACCCGAAAACCCCGAAAAGAAGGCAAACGCCTGGCATCGGGCAGGGCCGCCCCTTTCACCGCTCCACCACAAGGTTCTAGGTAGACCTTCTGGGCTTTGGGATCCACCCACGCTTGGTATTGCACGCCGTCCAAAGACCAGCGGCGAGGAAAGTCCTCGCAGAAACGACGCACCTCATCGGGCCAGCGCGCCCACAGCGTCGCCAGGTCGGGCAGAAAATCCTCGCCCGAGAGGAGGTCCACGTCCTCGGGCGCCTCGACCCCCATGCGCGTGAGGCGTTCGACCAGGTACTCCGTCAGCGTCTCTGGCGGCGGACTCGGGGCCGGGCTGAGCAGCGCCGCGGCGAGCCGCCACCAGTGCAGCCCATCGAGGAGGGCCTCGTAATGCTTGCTAAAAAGCCGACGCTCACCCATGAGCTCGGCCACAGCCATGCGCAAGGCGGCGCCGCGCAGGACGCTCTCCTGACACGTCAAGACCACCTCAGCCAAGACCCGGGCCACCTCACCATAGACCCGCACCCCGCCCTGCTCGCGCCGCACCACGGGCGACCGCACCACCTCCTGGCCCAATCCCGCCGCAGCCAGGTCGCGCTCGCTGCACGGCAACAACATGCGACCGACGCCCTGGACCTGCAGGTGGCGCCCGCCCAACCAGGCGTGGGCCAAAATCACCGCCGCTTTGGGCGGCGAGCTGGGCCGCGCCTGCTGCGGCCCCGGCGGAAAGGGGGGCTGGTAGAGCTCGGCCCGCAACTCAATCTCGCCGTTGGCCCACGGCAGGGCGCCCGGGTCTCCCCCTCTCCGGCGACGATCGTTCTGGGCCCGCGGGCGCAGCACGAAGCCCGCCGCTGGCCAGGCCTGCAACAAATGCGCGACCAGCCCGGGCGGCGGCCACTCCGCCCCAGGCGGCCCACGGCGCAGAGCGCCCCAGCCGTGCCCCTGCGCCAGCAGATCCGCCAAGCGGCGCGCCTCATCGCGCACGGCCAGATTCAGACCCAAGCTGCGCCCATGGGGCGCCCGCAGGGCCGTCAACTGCGCTTGCACTTCATCCTTACAAGCGCCGAAAAGCGTCTCGCGGGCCTCGACGATGGCGCGAGCCCCCGCAGCGTCCTGCCGCGGCACGGGCACAAAGAGATCGCGCCCCAGCTCGAGCAACGCGACCAGATCCGTCAGCAGCGCCCTGAGCGGCGGCGGCGCCCCGATCAGCAGCATGGCGTGCGCCACCTGCACGGGTGTCTCCGCCAGGCGCTGCCCCAGCACAGTGAGACGGCCAGCGGGATCGAAGGCGCCCACACGCGTCAAGCGCTGCGTGGCGCGTTGCACGGCAAAGGCCGGCAGAGGCGTCAGCCACGCTAGGCGCACCAAGTCCGCAGGACTTACCCCGCACGCCGCCCCCTGCAGCAGCAGCGGCTCCATCTCCATGCTCTCCACCTCGGGGGCGGTCTGCGGTGCCAGCGCTGCCGCGGCGCTCCACAGCCGCAGACAGCGGCCGGGCCGAACCCGCCCGGCCCGCCCGCTGCGCTGGTCGGCGGCGTCGCGGGCGATGGCCACCAAAGCCAGGGCCGTGCGCCCGCCGCGGTGGATCACCCGGCGCACCAGCCCCGAGTCGATGACTTGGCTGACGCTCGCCAGGGTCAAGGAGGTCTCGGCGATGTTGGTGGCGAGAAAGACCCGGCGCCGTGAGCTCGCGGCCAAGGCCGGCATCAACGCCCCCAGGGGCACCCCCGAATGCAGGGCCACCAGCTCGACATCGCCCACCCGCGAGCGCAAGGCGCGTTGCACGCCCCCAATCTCGCCTTTGCCCGGCAAGAAGACCAGGATATCCCCTGGGGGCGCCGCGGCATCCTCCAGATGGGCCAAGACGGCGGCACAGACCCGCTCTTCGAGCTGTCGCTCACTGGGCTCGTGCACCGTGGCGTCATAGGAGGTGTCCACGGGGAAGGTACGCCCCTCGGCGTGCAGCACCTGGGCCCCGAGAGGCTCGGCCAGGGCCGTCGCGTCGATGGTCGCCGAGGTCAGCACCAGGGGGCCGCGCACGACCTGGGCCAGTGGACCGCGGGCCAGGGCCAACAGCAAATCCACCTCCCACCTGCGCTCATGGACCTCGTCGATGAGCACCGCGGCGTAGGGCCACTGAGCCCCCATGACGGCCGATTGCAAGAGGCGCAAGGCTACGCCCGTGGTTACGAAAAGCAAAACCGTCTCAGCACTGCAACGCTCTTCAAAGCGCACCTTGTAGCCGATCCGCGACCCCAGCGGGCTGCCATCCTGATCAGCCAAATAGGAGGCCAAGGCCCGACAAGCCACGCGCCGTGGCTCCACCACCAAGACGGGGCCAGGCTGCGCTGCGGCGAGCCACAGCGGCAAGCGTGTCGACTTCCCTGAGCCCGTTGGCGCCGTGACCACCACCGGCGTGCCCTGAAGAAGGGCGGCCATGAAGCGCTGGTGCAGCGCATCGATGGGCAAAGCGGCGCTCATCGTTCCCGACGCGAACGCCGCACCAAACCGACGATGGGGCTGAGCTTGATTTTGTTGGAGCCACGCGACCAGAAATGCCACAGCAGCACCACGAGCAACAAGATGACACCCACGATCCCCGCCGCGCTGCTGCGCCAGGTGCTCTGCGGTAGCGCTGAAGAGAGCACCCACGCCGCCAAAAGCGCTGCGCTGCAGAGGCCAAGGGCGATTTTGGTGCCCAAGACGTTGAGTGAGCGACGAAGGTCCGCCAGGCCGGTGTTCTCCACCCGCACCCGCACCCCGTCGTACTCCATATCCATCAAGACTTGGGAGAACTGGGCCGGCAGCTCCCGCATGATGCTCGTCGACGACATGACCGCCGTGAGCATCGCCTGGGAGAGGCGCTGAGGTCCGTAGCGCTGAAGCAACAAGCGCCGCGAGTAGGGGGCCAGGGTCGCTGGGATGTCGAGCTGCGGATGGAGGTGGCGCACAATCCCTTCGAGGCTGATGGTCGCCTTGGCGATGATGGCGTAGTCCGGAGGCACGCGGATGCCGTAGCGCCGACCCGCCTCGAGCAGCTCCATGAAGAAAGCGGCCACGTCCACTTCTTGCAAAGCGTGGCGAAGGTAGTGGTTGCGAATGCGCACGATGTCGTCGCGCAGCTCGCGCAGGGAGATGCGCCCCATGGGTCGCCCGATCTGCATCACGCCGCGCGCGATGCCATCGACGTCGCCTGCGGCGATGGCGATGATGAGCGACATCAGCACATCCTGTTGTTGCTGGGTCAAGCGCCCGATGAGCCCAAAATCGATGAGGCCGATCTTGCCGTCGCGGGTGTAGAGGAGGTTGCCCGGGTGCGGATCGCCGTGAAAGATGCCGTACTCGAAGAGCATGCTATAGGCGAGGTCGAGCAACTCCAGAGCCAGCTTCTCGCCCTCAGGCGAGCCCGTAGGCACCACGGTGATCTTGTCGCCAAAGATCCGCTCCATGACGAGCACCGTGCGGGAGGTATAATCCTCGATGACCTCGGGAATGTGGACCAGCGGCCGCCGCGCCACGTGCTGCCTGAAGACCCGGATGTGGGCCGCCTCCACGGTAAAATCCAGCTCGCTCTGGAGGGCGCGCTCGAACTCGCTGACGACCTCGAGGGGCGAGTAGAGGTGGGCCTCCTCGATGGTCGCCTCCAGCAAGCGCGCAAAGAGATAGAGGAGGTCGATGTCACTGCGGATCAGCTCGTGCAGCCCTGGTCGCTGGACCTTGACCACCAGCTCGCGCCCATCGGGGAGCACCGCCAGGTGCGTCTGGGCGATGCTCCCTGTGGCCAACTCCTTCTCCGAGAAGGAGCGAAACACCACGTCCAGGGGCTGCCCCAAGGCCTCTTCGACCTGCTCTTTGACCACGGCGAAGGGCATGGGCGAGCTCTGATCTTGGAGCAGAGACAGCTCGCGAATGAACTCCGGCGGCAGCAAATCGGGACGCGTCGACAAGACCTGGCCCAGCTTGACGTAGGTCGCCCCCAGCTCTTCGAAGACCGCCCGCAGGCGCCGCGCCGTCCCCGCCGGGTCACTCGACGCCTCGTCCACCTCGCGCCTACGCTGCGACTTGCGCAGCCCAGGCACCCCCAGCCTGTCGACCACGTTGCCAAAGCCATGGCGGATCAGCACGGCGCTGATCCTGCCCAAGCGTCCGATGTCACTGACCGCCAGGTGGATGAGGCCCGCCTTGCGCTTGCGCCGGGAGGACTTGGACCGGGGAGGGGAGAGCGCCACCTCGGTGCCCTGTCCTGGCTCGCCCGCCGATGCGGACCCTTGGCTCTGCTTCTCTCGCGTCATCGTTGACCTCGACGCCAAGCTTCACCTTGGCGCAACGCCTGCAGGGCATGCTGAAAATCTGTAGGAGGCGGCTGCTCGAAACGCAACCACTGCCCATGCAAAGGGTGAGCAAACGCCAATAAGTAAGCATGCAGCGCCACGCGCTCGATGAGCGGCGAACGCGCGCTCTCGCGGCTGCCGTAGAGCGCGTCGCCCAATAGCGGCGCTTGGTGCTCTGACAAGTGTACCCTGACTTGATGCGTCCGCCCAGTCTCCAGGCGGCACCGCACCAGCGCCGCCCCATCGACGAAGCGCTCCAAGACCACATAGTCCGTCACCGCCCGGCGACCGCGCGGCACCTGGGTGGAGAAGCGCTTGCGATCCTGAGGGTGTCGCCCGTGCAGGGTGTCGAAGCGGCCCTGGTCCGCCAGCTTCGGCGCATGGCACAGCGCCAGGTAGGCTCGCTCCAGGTGGTGATCGGCGAAAGCCGCCGACAACACTTGGTGGGCCGCATCGGACTTGGCCACGACCATCACCCCCGAGGTCTCTTTGTCCAGGCGATGCACGATACCCGGCCGCAGGGTCGCCCCCACCCCCTGCAGCGTCTCCCCACAGTGGTGCAACAGCGCGTTGACCAGCGTCCCCCGGGGGTGACCCGCGGCAGGGTGCACCACCACACCTGGCGCCTTGTTGATCACCACGATGGCGTCGTCTTCGAAGACCACCTCCAGCGGTAGGTCCTCGGCAGCGCAGTCCAGAGGCTGCGGGGCTGCCAGCACCATCTCCACCCGCTCACCTGGCCGCAAGCGCTGCCCACCCTTGACCCGACGTCCATCCACCAACACGGCGCCGCTCTCGATGGCCCCCTGAACCCGGCTGCGGCTGACGCCCTCGCAGCAGGTCGCCAGAAAGCGATCCACGCGCTCACCGCCTGCGGCGTCACTCACAACGAAGCAATAATGCCTGCCTTCTTGCGCTCCCATGCCCCCCGGCCCCCAGGCCGACTCCGCCGCCGCGCACGTTGCTCCCAGCACACCGGCCCCAAACAACTAGAAAATGCGCGACTTGACGTGGGCACGGGTGAAGAGGATCGTGTCGACGATGGCCTTCTCGAAGATGTTCGTGCTCTGCACCACCTCGGCACCGACGCGCGCCGTGAACACCTTGCGGCCCTCCTCCAGATCATCGTTGATCATCTCGAGGACGTTGTCGTTCTCCAAACCCTCTTGAATCTTCTGCTGATTGTAGATCGAAATGTCTGACGCAATGGCTCGGGCCAGGCGCTCGGCTTTGGCAATCTCTGCGGGGGTCGTCATGGCCTCTCCTTCGTTGTCTCTCCCCTGCCCCCTGCTGCGCGCGGCTACGCCAGCCCTCGGAGCAGAACCCTCGCTAGGTTCGCCTGAACGCGACCCCAGGTCAAGGGTTGAAGCTTGCCATCCCCGCCCAAAGCCCCCTCTGTTCGCTATAACAAGGTAAACGCTTGCAAAAATGCCTCGGCCCGCCCCAGACGATCCGGGTCCTCATAGGCCTCCGTCGGGAGCGCGACCATGATCTGATAGAGCTTCGCCCCATGCACGATCAAGCGCACCCGATAAACCATGTCGCCACCTCGACTCTCCTCACTGACAATGGTCAGATCCAAGCCATCGGGCGCCCCCAGGTGGCGTTCACGTTCGAGTCGACCTCCCAGGGCAAAGAGCAAGCTCTCCCGCGCCTGCGCAAAAGCCAACGCCGGATCCACCATCTCCACACCACTGCCGCCCAGGGGGCTGACGGTCACACCATAGCTCTCACCATCTTCAGCCATGAAGAGGGTCCCCTCCATGACGCTCCCACTGGGGTGCACCCACACCGTATCTTCTATTACCGGAGACACTGGAAAAGCAGTCGCAAACGATGGCTGTCGAACCAGCACCCAACCCACTGGAACGGGGATCGCCGTCTGCTTCCCTTTCTCTTCTTCCACGCCCCCTTGTTCAGCGCTGGCACTGGGCGACGCGGCACTTGGCGCGTCATCGCTCCGGCTCACCTCGCTCCGACAAGACGAGACTCCCACCAGCGTTAGCCAGGTGATCAACCCCACCCCAACCGAAATCCTTGCACCTGTCATCGACCACCCCCTTCATGATGGATCCTACCTTCCAGACTGGCCACCTTAGCGCCTAAATGGTATGGAGTGAAGATCTGTGTTGTGCGGGTGCCTGTCCGCATCACCACTCCCTGGCCTCCGCCGGCCAGCTTGCCATGGACGAAGCCGTGCCAAAAGCAGACGACGATCAGTCCCAAGCCCATGAGGATGCCCAGGATCAAGGCGCTGCAGACGCTTCGCCTGCTGCAGAAACGACCCCTGCGCCACCCATCATGGACCTGAGCCGCTCGGCCATCCACGATGTCATTGGCGACCGCCAGGCCACCCCCTCCCGCCCGAAGCGGCGCCGCATCCAGACCATCGATCTCCCCGACTCGGTGCTCGAGGTCTTTGGCGACCAGCCTGATCCACCGCGCTCGGCGACGCCTCCGGGCGAGGTCGACCCAGCCTGGCTCGACCTCGAAGCCCAGCCAGAAGCCCCAGCAGAGCGACGTGCTTCAACCCTCGACCTCCCGGACTCGGCCCTCGTCGACGAGCGCCCTGGCGAGCGTCGGGCCTCGACCCTCGATCTCCCCGACTCAGCCCTCGTCGAGGAGAACCCAGAGCAAGGCCTCGCCGCGCCCCGCGACCTTCCCCACTCAACCCTGTTGCAAGGATCTGCGCCCCACACCGACGTCCCGATCTTGATCGTCGCCGACAAGGTGCCCGTCTCGGCGGCCGCGCCGGTGAGTACGCGTTTGCAACCCCTCCCTGAATTCACGCGAGATAAAGGCCCGCCCCAGCCCGTGCCCATTGACAACGAAAGCGACGGGCCAGGAACCCCCATGCACATCAAGATCCTCTTCGTGGTCGTGTGGGTAGTCTTGTTGGCCCTCATCGCCCACGCATGGCTCACCCACTGATGTGCCCATTGCAGAGTCCCCGAATGGTAGACCCCACCGCGTCTGAATGGATTTTTTCCGCCATCAAAGATCGGCGTTCTTGTCGTGCTTTCACCTCAACGCCCATCGAAGCGCAGCTCCTCGATGGCTTACGCCTGACCTGCGCCACGCCCATCGCCACACCGCTGGGCCATCAACCGCGCCTCGGGGTCTTGGTGGCCTTCGATCCCCTCTCATCGGGTGACCAGCGTCTGGGGACCTACGGCGTCATCCGCGGCGCCCACACCTTCATCGGCGGCGTCGTCCCAATCGACAACAGCCAAAGCCTCGTCGATTTTGGCTATGCCATGCAGCGCTGCGTCCTCTGGGCCACCCATCATGGCCTGGCCACCTGTTGGCTCGGTGCGACTTTTCGCCGTGGCGCCTTCACCCAAGCCCTCGGCGCCACCGAGCAGGAGTGTGTGCCGGCCACTTCGCCTGTGGGCTATGCACGGGAGAAGAGCACCCTCCTCGACGCAACCATGCGCTGGGCTGCCGGTTCCAAGCATCGCAAACCTTGGTCGCTGCTGTTCTTCACAGGCGATTTCCAGACCCCACTCCATGAGAAAGAGGCCGGTCGCTATGCTGCAGCCCTCGAAATGCTGCGCCTGGCACCCTCTGCCTCCAACCTCCAGCCCTGGCGAGTCCTGCGCGCCAGTGACGGCGCTTGGCACTTCTATGTCCAACGTTCCTCTCAGATCTTGCGCATGAGCGGCATTGATCTCCAGCTCATCGATCTCGGCATCGCCATGTACCACTTCCAAGGCGCCGCCCAGGCCCTGGGACTCGAGGGGACATGGCTACGGGATCACACGCCGCAACCCGAGGTGTCATTGCCCAAACGCACTCGCTACATTGCCACCTGGCAACCCGCCTAGACACCCTGGAAGCCATGGCCGCGATCGCTTGGCCACACACAAAAAAATAGGTGCGCACTCGAGCGAGCGCGCGCGCCATCGCACAAAAAAGGCGCACCCTCAGGCGCGCCCACTCTCTTCGGCGTCTTCTTTTTCAGCGCGAAATGTAGACGTCGAAGGGGAAGAAAAAGGAGAAGCCCACGGTACCAAAAAAGAAGTTCTGAAAACGGCTGCGATCGTCGTTCTCGCCGCGGGCATACTCCGCGTAGGAGGTCAGGTAGTCCCGCACCTCCAGATTGAGCGCCATGAAGTTATTGAAATAGATGCGAGCCCCTGCGCCGAGCACACCGGCAAATTTGGGTCCGCCCAAGCCATCGTTGATGAGGCACTTCGCGTTGGTCACAGGGTTGCGGTAGTCCTCGTCGGCGCAGCGGGCATCAAAAACCAGGGCACCGGCGCCACCAAAGAAGTGGACATCATAGTTGAGGATCCAACCAAAGAGAGAGAACTTGCCAAAGAGAGGCACCCACAACAGGCCGGCGTCGAATGCCATCTGTAGCTCTGCCACGGACAACTGCCGTTTGACGCGATCGCTGTAGCCATCACTCTGCACCGCCTTGATCTCATCGGTGTCCATGTGCACTGGCGCCAGCGCGAAATTGGCGCCAATTCCCAGAGAGTTGGTGAAGTAGTAGGCCACACCTGCGCCAAAGCCGATATTGCGCACAAAGGGATCGTTCAGACTAAAGGAAGCCTGCGGCTGGATCTCGAACCGACCGGCGCGCAAGAGAATCAGGCGGCGGACAGGGGGCCCCTCTTCGAGACTCGACGCACCTTCATCGTCATCAGCCAACACGGTTTGTGGCAGGGTGGTGCCCATCAGTACGAGCAAGGCCAGCAGACTGAGCAGCTTCCGCATCATGCGCTTATCCTATCCTTTCCACGTTCACCGTCACGGCGACAGCCTCGACGGTCACGGTCACGAGTTGAAGGGCCATGGGCGACTCCCGACATCGCTCAATCAGTGGAGTAGCTAAATGAAGGTGGAACCCAAAAACCTACACCAATACCGGCTTGCCACTGGTTGAAGAGGTTGCCCTCCTTTCCAGCAACGGTGCGCAACTCCTCGTAGTAGAGCAGACCCTTGACTTCCAAGTTGAGGCTGAGCCAATCCAGGATGAAGATCCGCTGACCTGCCGTAATGATCCCAGCGCCAAGCAAATCGTTGGCTCGGCTGTGGACGATGCCCCCGCCCAAGGCCACGGAGAAGTCCCAGTGGAGGATGGCGCTGTTGAAAAGGGCAAACTTGCCATAAAGGGGAACGAAGCCGACCACACCGCCGGCGTAGCCATTGACCACGGACACGGCTGGGATGGCGTCGGTGGCATCTATCGTGCGCTCATAGGCCTTGGAAAAACCCGTCGCCTCACGGCTGATGAAGCGCCAATCCTGCCACCCACCCGTCAACCCCACATAGAGCCACTCGGTGATGTGGAAGTTGATGTTGGCCGCCGCCACCATCTGCTCTACCATCGAGTCGTTGATCGACCCCATGAAGAGAGGGACCATCTCCAGACGCCCTTCACGCATGAACGGCTTCCGCTGGATGACAACGATCTTGTCACCGAAATCTATCTTCTTCTGGTCCTGTCCAGAGGCCAGCGTGGGAACACCCAACGACAAGGCCACCGAAAAAAGTATCAACCAGACGACTCGGCGCATCCAACGGCTCCTATTTCCAGCGGGCTCGGCCCCCAATTTCACGACGCAGAAGATACGGCTTCAAGCTGCGTACCGCAGAAATCCCCGCCTCACCCCAAAGCAACCCCAGGGCGAAGCGCTTTTCCCTATAACACACCTTCGCGCAACGAAGCAACCGCACCCGCGCCGCACTATGAATCCCTACACTTTCGCATCCACGAAGAGCGCATCCACGAATTCGTCGGCCTTGAAGACCCGCAGGTCATCCACCATCTCACCGATCCCAATGAAATGGACGGGCACTTTCAGCGCGTCCGAGATGCCGATGATGACACCCCCTTTCGCCGTCCCATCCAACTTCGTCAGGATGATACCCGTATACTGCACCGCGTCGCGGAACTCTTTGGCCTGCGCCACCGCATTCTGCCCGTTGGTGGCGTCCAGCACCAACAGCGTCTGATGCGGGGCCCCTTCCAGGCACTTCCCGGCCACTCGGGTCATCTTCTTGAGCTCATCCACCAAGTCTTTCTTGTTGTGCAAGCGACCCGCCGTGTCAGCCAAGACCACATCATAGCCCTCGCTCTTGGCCACCTGAATCCCCTCGAAGAGGGTCGACGATGGGTCGGCACCTTGCTTGTCTCGGTGCACCTTACAGCCCGTGCGCTCACCCCACTCCTCGAGCTGCTCGATGGCAGCAGCCCGGAAGGTATCCCCGGCCACCAACAGCACCTTATGCCCCTGCGACTGCAGCTTGGCAGCGAGCTTGCCAATGGTCGTCGTCTTGCCACTGCCATTGACACCCACAACCAGCACCACGTGGGGACGCGCCTCGCCAACCTCGAAGGGCTGCTCAGAGCGCGACAAAATACCCTTGACCTCCTTGCGCAGTATCGCCAAGGCCTTGCCCGCGTCGCGTCCATCCTTGCGCCCCAACGCCGCGCCCACCTTCTCCAACAATGCCTCACTGGTGCGCACCCCAATATCGGCCGTGAACAGCACCTCCTCGAGCTGCTCCAGGAGCGCGTCCTCGAGACCTGGCTTGAAAATCTCGCCCAAACGAGACACAAAACCCTTGGTCCGGGTCTCAACCAGGCCCTCCTGTAACGTCCGCGGACGCTCCTGCACTTCACGCGCAACACTCACCGTTGCCTCGCTCACCCGCTTCTCCGAGCGCGATCGATCTTCCTCTACGCGCTCACTCTTGCGCTTGCGGCGGCGCTTGCTCGGCTTGTCTGCGCCTTCGTCACCGCTCTCCTCCCGCGCCGCCGCAGCCTTATCCGCCGCAGCCTTATCCGCCGCTGCCTTATCCGCCGCGGCCTTATCCGCCGCTGCCTTATCCGCCGCAGCTTTCTCCGCCGCTGCCTTATCCGCCGCAGCTTTCTCCGCCGCTGCCTTATCCGCCGCAGCTTTCTCCGCCGCAGCTTTCTCCGCCGCTGCCTTCTCCGCCGCTGCCTTCTCCGCCGCTGCCTTATCCGCCGCAGCCTTATCCGCCGCAGCCTTCTCCGCCGCGGCCTTATCCGCCGCTTCAGTCTTGGGGCTCAGAGGTTCGGCCCCATCCTTGCCCCCTTGGGCCTCTTCTTTCTTGTGCGCGTCGTCATCGTCATCGTCATCGTCATCGCCAGCACCTGGCAGCGGCAAATCCCCCAGGGGATCATCCACGACGGGTCCTTCTTTGGCGGCGAGGGCCTGCACGTCGATCAGTCCTGAGCCCAGGGAGGGTATGAGGGAGGGAGATGACTGCGCTGCCGGTCCTTTTTCGCTCGGCTCCGCTTCGACGTCGTCGAAATCGAGGTTGAGGTCATTCGTTGGTTTTTCACCCGCGTCCGCGCTGTCATCACGGTCATCGCCGCTCGCCTCGGCCTCATCTGCCTCAGCCTCTTCTTCGCCAGGTTCGCGCGCTTGCTTCGCTTTGTCCGTCTGGCTCTTGGCCCGTCGCTTGCGCCGCAGCTCGCGCACCTCTTCCTTGGACCTATCCTCGCTGACGGTTGATTTCTTGGCCTTTTTGATCTGAGCGAGGCTTAGCCCCTCCTTCTTCTCGTCATAGTCCTCCGGGCTGACGTCGGTCTCGTCGTCAATGCGCGCGGCGTCAGCTTGATCGTCGATCTCGGCGATCTCAGCCTTCTGTTTCTTGCGGCTCAAGTAGTAGAGCAGTATCAGAAAGACCACACCAATAGCGATGGCAATGACCACCACGATGTCGACACCCAGACCGCTGCCTTGGGGTGGTGCCCCTTGCTCACCTGCCTGGATGGTCTGCGCAACTGGCACCATGCGTGTTGGGCTGTCTGCTTGGACAAAAGACTGTTCTGGATTCATGCTGACTGAACTCCTCTACCCTTGCTCGGGCCACCTTACGCTGCGTCCCCACACCGTCGCTTCCAGAGAACTGCGCTCACGACGGAACCGACACCGCCACCCCAAGAGGGCTCGGCGTCAGGGTTTTCGGCACATGGGCGGAAAAAAGCCATGCCTTGAAAGTGTAGGCACGGGCGAAAGGGAGATACTATGGCCCATTGTTCAAAGGCGTCAAGAACCTACGGGCACGTCCAAGGCCGAGCTACGTCAATCCGTCTCTCCCGCGTTCCCTGCGGTGGACACCAAAAACAGCTCCTCGAGCTGAGCGGGCGCTACGAATCCTGGTGCCTCGGCCATGAGATCCGTCGCTTTGTTGGTCTTCGGGAAAGCGATGACCTCCCGCAATGACTCGGCGCCGCTGAGCAGCATCACCAGCCTATCGAGACCAAAGGCGATACCACCGTGGGGAGGGGCGCCATAGCCCAGCGCATCCAAAAGGAAACCAAACTTCAGCCGCGCCTCTTCCTCGCCAATCCCGAGCAGCGCAAAGACTTGACGCTGGACATCCAGGTCGTGGATACGAATCGACCCACCGCCCAACTCGATGCCATTGAGCACCAGATCGTAGGCTTGCGCCAAGGCTTGGCCTGGCGCGCTCTCCAGAAGAGGCACGTCTTCCGTGCGCGGCGCCGTGAAGGGATGGTGCATGGCATACCAGCGGTCGTCTTCGGCGCTCCACTCGAACATGGGGAAATCAGTGACCCAGACCAACGCCACATCCTCTGGCCCGCGCAGATCTCGCCGCACCCAGCCCGCTTTTTCGGCGATGCGTTTGCGGACGTTGCCCAGGGCGGCACAGGTCACGGCGAAGGTGTCTGCGACGAAGAGCAGCGTATCTCCCAAACTTGGCTGGAGGCGCTCGCGCAAGCGCGCGCCCAACTCAGCCTCGACATTCTTGGCCACGCCACCTTCAAAAGCACCCTCTCCTTGGCGAGTCCATAGCAAGGTCTTGGCGCCGTAGGTCTTGGCCAGGGTCTCGAGTTCACTCAGATCTTTGCGGCTCAAGGCTACCGCCGCCGGAACCACCAACGCCTTGACCTGGCCCCCTGCCGCGAGGGCATCGGCGAAGAGCTTGAACGACGACGACGCCACCTCTGCGCTAAGGTCTTGCAAGTGAAGCTCATAGCGCATGTCTGGCGCGTCGACGCCATAACGTTCCATGGCCTCGCGCCAAGAAATCCGCGCAAAGGGGCGAGTCAACGCGATGCCCCGCACCTGGGCAAAGAGCTTCACCATCAGCTCCTCGCACACCGCAAAAAGCTCTTCTCGCTCGACGAAGCTCATCTCCATATCGATTTGAGTGAACTCGGGCTGGCGATCGGCGCGGAGATCCTCATCGCGAAAACACCGCACCACCTGATAGTAGCGGTCGAGTCCTGCGACCATATAGAGCTGCTTGAAGAGCTGCGGTGACTGCGGCAGGGCGTAGAACTGGCCCGGATGCACACGACTGGGAACCAAATAGTCCCGCGCTCCTTCGGGCGTCGACTTGGTCAGCATGGGCGTCTCGAGGTCCAGAAAACCATGCGCTGCGAGCACCTGCCGCACCGTGGTGGTAATCTGGCTGCGGACGATGATGTTCTTCTGCAAGTTCGGCCGGCGGAGATCCAGATAGCGATAGCTCAAGCGCAGGTTCTCATGCGCGTCCACATCATCGCGAATGGGGAAGGGGACGGTCTCCGCGCGGTTGAACACCCGCATGGAGCTCACATCCACCTCGATGGCCCCCGTGGGCAGCGCCGCATTGGCGTTCGCGCCGCGGCTGACGACCACCCCCTCGACGCCGATCACCCACTCACTGCGCAAGCGCTGTGCCGCCGCGAAGAGCTCGGGCCGCAGATCGGGATCGAACTTGAGCTGCGTCATGCCATCGCGGTCGCGCAGCACCACGAAGAGGCAGCCGCCCAAGTTGCGATAGTCCTGCACCCAACCAGCCAAACGCACCGTCTCGCCTTGATGCGTCTCACGCAACTCACCGCACCGCCGGGTGCGCTGAAAACCGTTCATGAATTCTGCCACGTCATCTCCCTCGTATCGCAAGCCAATCTCCCCGCCATTGCGGCAACGGGCGGCGGATTATCGCCGCAAGAGCACAACCGCGTCAACGCCACTTGGCAGGCCGTGCCAAATCAGGCTAAGTGGGTGCATCAGCGGTCGCGGATCGCCTCCAACTTGGTCTTCCCATGCAACCACGAAATATCCTCGCCCTGACTTTCCTCTTCGCCTGCGTCGCCTTGGTCACTTTCTACAACTGCTGGCAAGGGTCCCACATCGAGAGCCGCATCATCCAAATGCAGCAAACGCTGGTGGCCGTGCAGCAGGAGCTCGCCAACCTCGACGCGGCCCTGCGCCGGGGGGCGCCTCGCGGCCAAACGAGCCCAGATCTTCCTGTCACCGACGCTGAGTGTCCGGGCAATCTCCTCATCACCCCGCGCCCTCTCCTTCCTGAAAACGCCAGCTACGGCGGCACCCTCAACCGGGCCATCGCCTTCTCCTCCAAGGGCTATAACCCCGTCACCCAGCACAGCGCCGACATCATGGAGATTGCCCGCTATGTCGTGGCCAACCTCGCCCATTACGATCTCGACGATCCCAACCGCTACGCTGGCGATCTGGCCCGATGCGTCACCGTCAACGAGGACCACACGGTCTACACGGTCCAACTCCACGAGGGGCTACTCTGGCATCCCATCCAACCCTCCTATCTCGTCCGCAGCCCGTGGCTGGCCGGTGAACATCCCATTACCACTGACGACTTCATCTATGCCCTCGACATGATCCTCGACCCCGCCGTCGAGGGCGCCGCGCCCCTGCGTAGCTATTATCAGGACTTCGACCGCATCGAGAAGATCTCTGACACTGCCTTTCGCCTCATCTGGAAGAAGACCACATACCAGTCCCTCGACTTCAGCCTGGAATTGGCCCCCTTGCCCCGTTGGATCTATGCCTACGACCCCGATGGGAACCCCTATCCCGAAGCAGAACGCGGCGCACGCTTCAACGATCACTGGTACCTCCACATGATGGGTGCGGGGCCCTACCGCTTTGCCGACTTCACCCCGCAGAGCTTTGCGCGCCTCAGCCGACACCAAGGCTACCGCGGCGAACGCCCGGCCTTCGACGAGATCATCTACCGCGTCGTCAAGAACCCCGCCCAACACCTCGCCCAGCTCCGCGCTGGTGAGCTGGACCTCATTGACATGCAACCCGCCCAGTATCGCGCGGAGATCCTCACCCGCCGCCAAGACGGAGCCTACACGGATCGCCTGGATGCGCGTGGCCAGCCGCTCGATGGCAAGCTGGGCTACGCCCTCTACCCGCGGATGTCTTACCGCTACATCGGCTGGAATCAAATGCGCCCCTTCTTCGCCGACGCGAGGGTTCGCTTGGCCATGACCCACGCCCTCAACCGAGAGCACCTCCTCCAGGATGTCTTCATGGGCTTGGGTGTCCCCACCAGCGGCGCCGCCTACGTCGGCAGCCCCGAGTATGACCGGCGTATCGAGCCTTGGCCTTACGACCCCGCCCGCGCCGCGGCGCTCCTCGACGAGGCGGGCTGGATCGACTCCAACCACAACGGCACCCGCGACAAAGACGGCGTGGAGTTCCGCTTCACCCTCCTGACCTATGACTACAGGCCCGAGTTCATCGCCATGGCCGAATACTACAAGGAAGAGCTCAAAAGGCTGGGCATCGAGATGAGCGTCACCGCCCTCGACTGGCCGGCCCTCCAATCACGGATCGCCGCCAAGAACTTCGATGCCTTCACCGGCGGCTGGATGCTGAGTTGGAACTCCGATCTCTTTCAGATCTGGCATTCCTCCCAAGCCGATCTCCCTGACGCCTCCAACCGCGTGGGCTTCCGCAACCCCGACGCAGACGCCATCATCGAAGCGGCGCGCATCACCTTCGACAAAGAGGAGCGCGTGCGCCTCTTCCACGCCTTCCACGCCATCCTCCATCGCGAGCAGCCCTATACCTTCCTCTTCGCCGACGTCTCCGTCGCCGCCTGGCGCCCCGAGCTGCGCAACGTCGTCTTCCAGCAGATCCGCCCCCACGATCTCTCCCTTCCCTGGTATCGCGCGCTCCCATGAGCGCTCACACCTCGTCGCTCGGCCTCTCAGCCATCCCAGGATGCTCCCATGCGCTCAGGTCTTTTGGCTTATGCCTGTCAGCGGCTCTTGGTGATGATCCCGACCTTCTTCACCATCATCATCCTCGTCTTCATCATCTTGAACCTCATCCCCGTGCCGCCCCCCTTCGTCGGCGGCGAAGGGCAAAGCGGCGATGAGACCGAGACCCAGCGCCGCTTTCGCGAGACCTTCAACCTCGATCGGCCGCTGCTCTTCAACACCGGCCCCTGGGCCACCACCAGAGAGGTCCTCACCCTGATCGAGCGCAGCACCGACGGCGACGCGCCCTTCGCCACTCGCCTCGCCGCAACCCGCAGCCTCGAAGAGATGGGGCCCTTTGCAGTGCCACACTTGAGCGCCCTGCTCCAAGACCCGAGCCTCGACCCAGAGCAGGTGCGCCTCGTCATGCACCACCTCTCCTACAACGCCCGCCACAGGGTGCGCGGCCCCACCCACGCCGTCTCCCAGCACGATCACGCGCTCCACCGCGCCATCGCCACCAACCATGAACTCGCCACCCTGCGCCCCCGGGACGACGCGAGCCCAGAACAGCTCGCCGCCCTGCGCCTGGCGTGGCTCGCCTGGTATGAACGCGACCAGGCGCGATTCGCCTTCTCCACCGGCGACCGCCTCGCCGCGACCTTCGGCGAGACCCGCCTCTACCACTATCTCAGCCGCCTCCTCCAAGGCGACTTCGGTCTCACTCTCCAGCAGGAGCCCGTCGCCGCCGAGGTCGGCAAACGCCTCAAGGTCTCCCTGACCTTGGGAGTGCTCTCCCTGCTCCTCATCCTCTCCCTCTCCCTGCCGCTGGGCCTCTTCTCGGCCCTGCGCCCCTGGCCTCTGCTCGACCACATCCTGACGGCGCTGGTCTTCGTCCTCTACGCCCTCCCGGTCTTCTTCGTCGCCACCCTCGCCGTCGAGCACCTCCCGCCCCAGGGTTTCTTTCCCACCAGCGGCTTCGGTTCCTCTCCCCTGCAGAACCCCAACATGACCTCGGCCGAGAGGCTCTGGGACCTCCTGCGCCATATCTTCATCCCCGTCATTTGCATCAGCTATGGCGCCCTCGCCACCGTCTCACGCTATGCCCGTGCGGGCTTCATCGAGGTCATCAACGCCGACCACGTCCTCGCGGCCCGCGCCCGCGGCCTGCCTACCGCCACGGTCATCGGCAAACACATCCTCCGCAACGGGATGCTCCCCGTCCTGACCTTGCTCGGTACCCTCATCCCTGCCCTCTTGAGCGGCTCCGTCGTCGTCGAGTACATCTTTGAGATCGACGGTATCGGCCGCTATCTCCTCATGGCCATCCAAGTGCGCGATTTCGCGGTCATCATGGCCATCTTGCACTACTCGGCCCTCCTCACCCTCGTCGCCATCTTTCTCGCCGATCTGGCCTACGCCGTGGCCGACCCACGCATCACCTTTGCTCGCCGTACATGAGCCACGACCACCCCCAACGCGCTGACGCGGCACCGCCATCCTGGTGGCAAGACCTCGCCGACACCATCCGTCAGCGCCCTGCCCTGCGCGCCGCCCTGGCCGTCTTGCTCGCCCTCTTTCTCCTCGCGGTCTATGCGCCCCTCTTGGCCTCGGACCTCCCTCTGCTGGCGCGCGAACACAGCCAGTGGTCCTCTCCCTGGCTCAACAACCTCTTCAACAAGACCTACTATGACGGCCCCCTGGACCCTACCTTCAACCTCCTCATCCTAGCGTTGCCCCTCTACGGGCTCGCGCGCTGGCTCTTGCTACGCCGCATCCCCCACCTTTCCCGCTGGGCGGGGGCCCTCTTCGTGCTCGCCGCCTCGTGGCTCGCCCTCGATCCCGCTGCCAACTACCTCAACCCACCTGACAGCCCACGTGAGAGTGGCCTCCACGATCTCCTCGGCGCCTACCAGGCACCCTACCCCAAAGGCGTCCATGACCGTAGCTGGCAATGGCATCTCCCTGCGCCCATCGCCTTCTCCTTTCGCACCACCACCGCCCATCCCCACAGCGCCCCGACCTGGCAAGGCCGGCCTCTGTTGCACAGCATCCTCTGGCAAGGGAGCACCGACGCCCCCCCCAGGCTGCACTTAGCCCCTTCCCTACCCAGATGGCGCCACCCCCTGGGCACAGACAACCTGGGTCGCGACCTCACGGCACGCCTCTGCTATGGTGCCAGAGCGGCCATCACCGTTGGCCTGGCCGCCGCGGCCATCGCCGTCGGACTCGGCACCCTCCTCGGCCTCTTGGCTGGCTGGGTCGGGGGATGGGTCGATCTCCTCATCTCGCGTCTCATCGAGGTCATGGTGTGCTTCCCCAGCCTCATCCTCATCCTCGCCCTCACGGCGCTCCTCGACGCGCCTAGCCTCTTCCATCTCATCGCCGTCATTGGCCTCACCCGCTGGACCGCCCCGGCACGCCTGATGCGCGGCGAGGCCCTGCGTCTGCGCCAAGAAGTCTACATCACGGCGGCACTGGCCCTGGGCCTGCGTCCGCGCGAAGTCCTCTTCCGCCACCTCCTCCCCAACGCCATCGGCGCCCTGGCCGTGGCCACCACCTTCGCCATCGCCAACGCCATTCTGGTCGAGTCCACCGTCGCCTTCCTCGGCATGGGTGACGCCACGGTCCCCACATGGGGAAAAATGCTCAACGATGGCAGAGTCTTTCACAACACTGCCATGATGCTCCTTCCCGGCCTGGCCCTCTTCGTGACCCTCCTCGCCATCAACCTGCTCGGCGAGGGGCTCCGCGACGCTTTTGATCCACGTCAGCAGAGACAGCGCCCTCCACCCTCATGAGCACTTCCAATCAACATGCGCTGCTCGCGTTACGCGACCTCCAGGTCACCTTCCACACCAAGGCGGCGACGATCCCGGCTGTGGAGAACGTGAGCCTGAGCCTGGACCCAGGTGAGGTGCTGGCCCTCGTCGGGGAGTCTGGCTGCGGCAAGTCCGTCACCGCCCTGTCCATCCTCCGCCTCCTCCCTTCGCCCCCGACCTGCACGATCAACGGCACCATCCACTTCAACGGCCGAGAGATCTCGCGCCTGCCGGAACAGGCCATGCGCAACCTCCGCGGCCGCGAGGTGGGCATGGTCTTCCAGGACCCCTGGCGCGCCTTCAACCCCGTCTATCGCATCGGCGACCACCTCCTCGAGAGCCTCCATCATCTTCACCTCGATGCCCCTCGCGCCCGAGAGCGGGCCCTGGCCCTGTTGTCCAGCGTCGGCTTCCCATCGTCCGCCGAGCGCCTCGACGCCTATCCACATGAGCTCTCTGGCGGTCTCCGCCAGCGGGTGGCCATCGCCATGGCCCTGGCTTGTGAACCCGCATTGCTCATCGCCGACGAAGCCACCACCGCCCTGGACCTCACGGTTCAAGCCCAGATCCTCGCCACGCTGCGCCAACTCCAACGCGTCCAGAAGATGGCCCTCCTCCTCATCACCCACGACCTGGGCGTCGTCGCGACCAGTGCCGATAGGGTGGCCGTGCTCTACGCCGGGCGCGTGGTGGAGCTCGCTGCCGTGGGCCAAGTCTTGAGCGGCGCAGCACACCCCTACACCCAAGGACTGCTGCGCTGTATTCCCAGGCCCGAGCGCCCGCGAGGCGAGCTCCAGGCCATCCCTGGCACCGTTCCGCCACCGCACCTGCGCCCGCCGGGCTGTGCCTTTCACCCGCGCTGCCCCTTCGCCGACGACACCTGTCAACGCCAACGCCCGCCCTTGCGCGACCTCAGCGCAGCCCATCAGGTGGCGTGCCATCACGCCGGCCTGCGCGTGCCGCCTTTAGACATCCTCGCCGAACCTCGAGACCCGTAGCCCGAGCCATGCCCGTGTCCGCACCGCCCTCGTCATCAACTTCGACGCCCGCCCCCATGACCGCCGCGTCACCACCGCCACTGCTCGAGATCGAGCACCTGGTGGTGGCTTGGCCACACCCCCAGCGCCGCAAGCGTCAGTGGGCCAAGGCCGTCAACGACCTCTCCTTGACCATCGACCCCAACCACTGTCTGGCCCTCGTCGGCGAGAGTGGGTGCGGCAAGACGACGTTGGCCCGGGCGATCCTGCGCCTGATCCCCATCCATTCCGGCAGGATCCTCTTCGCCGGGCGCGACCTCGCCCAAGTCTCGCCGGCCACCATGCGCGCCCTGAGACCGCAACTCCAGATGGTCTTTCAAGACCCGCACGCCTCTCTCAACCCGCGCATGCGCGTCGGCACGATCATCGGCGAAGGGCTGCGCGCGCACCGGCTCGCCACGGACGCCGACCTCAACGAAGTGGTCGCGAATTGGCTCATCCGCGTCGGCCTGCATCCCAGCGATGCCCAGCGCTTCCCCCATGCCTTGTCAGGCGGGCAGCAACAACGGCTTTGCATCGCACGCGCCTTGGCGCTGCGACCGCGGCTATTGATCTGCGATGAGGCGGTCTCTTCTCTCGACGTCTCGGTGCAGGCCCAGATCTTGTCGCTGTTGGCCGAGCTTCGGCGCGATCTCCAGCTCGCCATGCTCTTCATCAGCCACGATCTCGGCGTGGTCCGCTACATCGCCGACCAGGTGGCGGTCATGTACCTGGGGCACCTGGTCGAAGTAGCGCCCAACGACGCATTCTTCGCAGCGCCTGCGCACCCCTACAGCCGCGCCTTGCTCAGCGCGGTCCCGACCTTGCGCCCAGGTCCGCCGCCGCCCACGCTGGTGGGCGAAGCGCCCTCCCTGTGGTCACCGCCACGGGGCTGTCCATTTCACCCGCGCTGTCCCGAAGCGATGGAGATCTGCCACCAGCAAGAGCCTGCGTGGTGCACCCTGGGTGAGTCGCATCGCGTCAGGTGCTGGCGACACGACGCACGCCCTGCGGAGGTGGATCCAAGTCAAGGATGCGCGTCGAGGCAGGCTTGAATGGCATCGCGTAACTCTGCGCTCTTCTTGGCCTCGCGGCTCGACAGCAGGGTCTGGAGGTAGCGCTTGACCTTCTCGTCGCGCGGATTGAAAGCGAGAGACTCACAGACCCGAGCGACGCAGGCCGTGGCAGGCTCCCGGTCACAGGCCAGCTTGCCCTCGGAGTAGGCATCCGTCGCGAGTCGCTGGAGAATGGTCTCGAGCTTGCGCACGGCGCGCGCGTGGTAAACGCTGCTCTCGGGGATGCGCATGAACTCATCCCGGGCATCCATGAAGCGCCCTTCCAGCATGATATCGTCACCGCTGTTGAGGATGCGGAAGTGTTCCTGTTCAGCGCCGACCTTCGCGAGGAGCTCTGCTGCGCCGGGGAAGGTGGCGTCCACTGCCAGGACGTCCTCGGCCAGTCGCGCTGCCCCGGCCCAGTTCTGCATATCGGCGAGGGTCTGGGCTTCTTCGAGCTTGATGCGCAGCTCAGCCGTTGGATCCTGTCGGACCACGACCTGCGGTTTCTCGGCCTCCCGCTTTGCGCTGCCGCGATCGCTGATAGCCCAGATGGCCAAGGCCACGCCGACGACGATGACGATGACGAGGATGGTCGAGACGACAATGATGACCGCCGAGCCACCTCCGCCGCTGTTGCGCCGCCGCGCATAGGCGGCGAGGTTGACGGCCTGTTCGATGGTGGTGAAGACGAAGCGGATGTTGCCGAACTGGACTTCATCACCGTTGCGCAGCAGGGTCACTTCCCGCACCAACTTCCCATTGACCCTGGTCCCGTTGGAGGAGCCGAGATCGATGACCTTGAAGGCCATCCCCTCTTTGATCACTTGGGCGTGATTGCGCGAGATGGATGGGTCCGAGAGGAGAATGAAGTTCTCGTCCGTGCGCCCGATGGTGTTGACCGCTTCGGTGAGAGAGAACTCTTCACCGGCGAACATGTCGCCCACGCGCACCAACTTGAAGGTCCCCTCTTCGTTGGTGACGATGTGGGTGCGCAAGACATCTTGTCCCCCATCGACGCTTGGGTCTTGGTATTCCAGATAGAGGGTGTAGTCGCCGATGCGGACCTGCGCGGCGTTGCGCAGTTCCATGCGCTGCACCAGCAACTGCCCATCGACCATGACCCCATTGGCTGAGCCGAGATCGTCGATGAAGCAGCGCCCCTCTTGAATGAAAATCCGCGCGTGTTGCCGCGAGACGGAGTGAGAAGGCAGGATGATGTCGTTGCCCTCGACCCGGCCAATGGTATAGGAGCCTTGGTCGAAGGAGACTTCGTCGGCAACGTTCCCGCTCCGGTCCTCGATGATGAGGGTGTACATATCTAATCGCGGAAGATGGACGAGTTGAGGGAGACGCCACCGCTTTCAAGCTCACGGTAGAAGCGCGGCACATAGCTCGTCGCCGCAAAGCGGCCAGAGCCTTCACCTGCTTCACCCATTCCTTGCAGTTCAAAGGTAAAGAGCGTCTCGAGATCGACATCGGCCCCATTCGCGCCGCACACCTCAGCGATCTCCACCACCCGTCGGCGCCCGTTGCCAAAGCGGTGCATCACGACGACGACGTCGATGCCCTTGGCGACCTGCTGCACGACCCCACGCGGCGAAGAAGCCGGCGCGGCCATCTGCACGAGCTGCTCCAAGCGTCGCACGGCATCTTGCGCGCCCAGCGCAGTCACCACGGCCAGCGAGCCGGCGGCGCCACCGGCGACGATGTTGAGGAAGCCCAGGGCCTCGGTCCCGCGCACCGTATCGAGGATCATCCGCTCGGGTCGCAGGCGCGCCGCATTGCGCACCAAGGTCTCTGCGTCGACGGCCGGCGCATAAGCCGTGGGAGGCTGAGTCTCGAGTGAGACCGCCGTGTTCTGCGGCAACTGCAGCATGGCCGTGCTCTCGACGGCGACGACGCGCGCGCCATCGGGGATCAGCGACGCCAGCGCATTGACCAGCGAGGTCCGCCCCGAACCCTGTGGTCCAGCCACCAAAATGGTTCGCCGTGCTTGGACACAGACATCGAGAAACTCAGCCATGCTCGGCGACAGAACCTGGCGCTGCACCATCTCGTTGAGATCGGGGAAAGAGCGCCGCGGTTTGCGAACGACAATCAACGGCGAGCCCACGGCCACGGGTGGCAAGACCACCTGGACCAGGGTGCCGTCGTTGAAACGCACCTCCGATTGTGGCGGCGCGGTCATGGCCGTATGCCCTTGCATGGACAACAGGCGTTGCACCGTCATGTAGAGCACGTCTGGGCTCGTATAACAGTGTTCAGAGACGACCGTTCGACCCTCTTGCTCCACGACGATGACGTCGGGTCGATGAATGAAGATCTCACTCACGCTCTCATCATCGAGGAAGTACTCGAGGGCTCCAAGACCGACGGCTTCGTTGACCAAAAAGTCGAGGACGGCGTTCATGTCTACCCCGGGAGGGAGCTGCCCGCTCTCTTCCTCATAGCACTGCGCCAGATCATGGTAGACCCGATCCCTGGCTTCTGGCTCAGGTGGATAGACCTGCGGCAATTCTTGAGGGTCAATCCGCGCGAAGTAGGCATCCATGACGATGCGCGCCGCCTCCATCCGCGCATCCGAAGCATCGCTGCGTTGATCTTCGAGTTGTGGCGCTGGCGGCATGGTCGCGCGCCCGATGGGCAGGCGCGCCCGCTCGGCCGCAATGTCGGCTTCACCGCGGCCGCCGCCATCGTCACCGCGGGGCACGGCGCGCTCGGCCGGAGCCGGGGCGCTTTGACGTGAGCTGGGCGGCGGCGCAGCCACCGCAGGCGACGGCTGTCGCGGGGACGCACCGGAGGCCGCCACTGGACGCGGGGGCGTCGTCGACGTCGGACGTTGTCCGTGCACAGGCGGCACGGAAATCGGCGCCGGACCGACCCCAGGCATCGATGGCCGCGCGGGGCCCGGTGGCACCCTCGGCCCACCAGGGCCAGCAAGGCCAGGGCCAGGGGCGATACCCGGACCAGAACCCATGCCAGGGTTGGAAGGCATACCTGGGCCAGGCCCCATACCGGGACCGGGCGGCATACCCGGGCCAGGCCCCATACCGGGACCGGGCGGCATACCTGGGCCAGCGCCCATACCGGGGCCGGGCGGCATACCGGGGCCGGGCGGCATACCGGGGCCGGGCGGCATACCTGGGCCAGGCCCCATACCGGGACCGGACGGCATACCTGGACCAGCGCCCATACCGGGACCGGGTGGCATACCTGGGCCAGCGCCCATGCCGGGACCGGGTGGCATACCTGGGCCACCGCCCATACCTGGGCCAGGCGGCATACCTGGGCCAGGCGGCATACCTGGGCCAGGCGGCATACCTGGGCCAGCGCCCATGCCGGGGCCGGGCGGCATACCTGGGCCAGGGCCCATGCCGGGGCCACCGACTCCGCCCATGCTGGGACTCGGCGGGAGACCGGGACCTGTGCTCGGCGCCCCCGGGCCCATCGGCCCGGGTCCCATTGGAGCCCCGCCCATCGACGGCGCTGCTGCCGGCGAGGGTGCATCCACACCACCCGCCTTGTCTTCTTTGGCGACCAGAATGAAATCGCCGATGTAAATCTTGTCCGTGTCTTTGATCACCTGCGGCGCTGAGATCTTCCGCCCATTGACGTAGGTGCCATTCGTGCTCTTGAGGTCGACGATGATGAACTTGCCATCCTTGACCACGATGCGGGAGTGCCTCTTCGAGACATTCCCTTTGGGTAGCACGATATCATTGCCCTTGACGCGACCAATCGTGACCTCGGTCTTGTCAAAAGTGGTGGTCGTAGATGGACCGCCCTTTTCGCTGATGGTCACGCTGAACATGTCGGCAGGTCTCTCCTGAGGCTCAGTGTTGATGTCGCTACGAAAAAGATCACACCCAATGGCGAGCCTCGTCTCGACCTTTTTCGCCAACCCTACTGTAACAACTGGTCGGTCTCGCAAAGAAACTGACCATCTCTCCAAGCTCCGATACCCTTACCGTCATCCCGTCATGGTGTCAAGAAGCGCCACCACCTGTTCCATCCAGGAAGGCTTTGGCCCCAGGATCTTGCGGCGCAAGCTCCAAGATTTGGCCATAGACGCGGCGAGCTTCTTCCGTCTTCGACTGCCCAACCAGGGCCCGGGCCAAACAATCCAACAACTGCACCCGCAGCGCCGGGGCGAGGTCTTCAGCGCCCAGCCCCTTCTCGGCGGACTCCGCAGCTTGCACAAAGGCGCGCGCCTCGAGATGCATCCCTGCCTGCACCAGACGCATGCGCGCCAGGGCCAGCGACAGCTCCTCTGCCTCCCGCAGCACTTCCCACGCCTTCTCATCTTCACCTAGAGCGTGGTGGGTGACCGCCAGGTCCGTCAGCGCTTCTCCCAAGTGGCGCACGCTCGCTTTGTCGCGTCGCAGCTCGGCACAGAGCTCAACCAGCGTCTCTTGCGCTGCCGCGAAGGCCCCTTGCTGAATCTGCAGCGTCGCCATGTTGCGCCGCACGGCATAACGGTCCAAGCTCAGCTCCTGCCCCTGGGCGCGAGACAAGAGGTCATGGAGGGCGCGCGTCGCACCGACATAATCCCCAAGCTGCTCCGAGACATTGGCGATCTCACCCAGCACGGCGATCTGCATGGGCACATCGGCGCTCTTCACCAAACGGTGGCGGAGCATGACCAACAACTTGGCAGGCACGCGCCGACGTCGATAAAAGGCCGTCAGATGATCGACATAGCGCACGTCGGCGTTGTTGTGCGCCAGGGCCAACTTGAAGTTCTGCTCCGCAACCTCACTCTTACCGCTCTTCTCGTAGAGCTCGGCGGCCTTGACCAGAAGACGTCCTCGAGCCGACGGCTCTTTCTGTGCCTTGGCCTCGCGCTCCAACATCGCGCACGCTCCCTCGATGTCGCCTTTGGTCACCAGCTCATCGGCGCGCTCCTCAAAACTGAGTACGGGGGGCGCCGCGCCGGCTGCCCCGGCTTTGGTACCCGGCAGCGGCGGTAAGCGCGCCGGGACGGGCGGCGGCGTTGGCGGCGCCACACTGGCAATCGGCGCTGTGGGAGCCGTTGGTGGAGGCGACGTGACCGGAGGAAGCGGCGCCGCCGGGGCAGCCGGCACCACCGCGGGCGGCGGCACGGACGGTGGGGCAGCGACAGGCGACGGCGGCGAGACTGGCTCTGGCGTCCCGGGGCGCTCATCGTCGCGGAAGAGCTGCCCAAGCGCCTCGACTTCAGGCAGGTCTGCCAGCCTTTGTCCCAGAAGTTCCGTAACCTTGGCCTTGAAGTCCTTGCGAAAGGCCGGTGCCTCCAGCTCGAGGCTCCGCAAAACCACGGGATCACTCAAGAGGGCAACCGAGGCCTCCTTTTCGCCGGCGCGCTCAGCCATGATGGCGGCCCGCCCCAAACGGGCGCGCAGCCACAGCTCACCCTGGGCCAAGGACTCCACCGTCTCGAACATCTCCAAGCGCGCCGCGGCCAAATCCTCACGGGCAAAGAGGCGCTCCACCACTTCTTTGGCCCGGGGGTGGTTGGGGTCGTCCGTCAACACCTCATGCAAGCGTTCATAAGCGGCGCGCAAATCCTCCAGTCGCTCCGCAAGGACCTCTGCCGCCCGCAAGGCCAAAGGCAAGCGCTCAGCAGGCACGGCCTCGCTGAAGCGCGCATAGAGATCCACCACGTCGCGCCAGCGCTCTTCCTCCAGCATCAGTCCTTCGAGCGCCGAAAACGCCGGGCCATCTCCAGGGAAAATATCGAGAATCTGGCCATAGGTCTCACACGCCTCTTCGCGCCCCTCCTGCTCGAGGTACCACGCGCCAAGATGGTGCCACCGCGGCAGCAAGTCCGGATCCGCACGGCGAGGAAGGGTCTCTTCCACCGCAGCCGCCCACAGCATGGCATCTTGTCGGTCCTCGACCAACGCCCGCCCTTGCTCAGCCGCGCCCGCCTCACCCGTCAGGGCAAAGCGTTGTCCCAGCCGCCGCAGGCGTTCTTCTTTCGGTGCATCCTGCGCCTCGAGCAACTCACAGAGTCGCGCGAGGATCTGAACCCGATCGATGGAAGGATCATCGGCATCCGCCAAGCGCCCATAGGCCGCCATCAACTCGCCCCAAGCCTCAGCCTGCACCCAATGCGCCTCGACCTGTCGCAAGGCCCCCCAGGCCACAGGGAGCGCCTCGCTGTCAACCAGAGCCAGCAAGCCCTCCATGCCCCGGTCGCACAAAGTCGGCTCAGTGAGCATGGCTTCGTAGACCCGCAAAGCCATCTGGGGCTGAGTGGCGTAGAGCCCCCGCAGCGATGCCAGCGCTTCGTCGTTGGCGAGGCGTTCCTGGCCTTCGGAGAGCAGCACGGCGGCCCGTTCCCGCAGCAAAATTTCACACTCGGGCTTCTCTACCTCGCGATAGAGCGAAGCCATCTCGATGAGCAAATCGGCCCGCTCTGGTGCGGCCTTGCTGGCAATTTCCAAAGTAGTCAGCGCCTGTTCCGTGTTTCCGAGCTCGAGATGCAAGCGCCCCAGCCTCTCTGCCAACCAGGCACGCGACGACAAGTCTTGGGCTTTCTCGATCTCGTCCTCCAAGACCGCGGCGAACTCTTCTTTGTTGTCCAGCGCCTGGGATAAGCGTTCCAGTCCCTGAAAGATCTCCTCACTGAGAGGGCTTAGTGACAAAGCTCGGCTCATGGTAATGAAGGCCTTCTCCACCTGCCCTACGGCCTCATCGACGCTGGCCTCGATGACCAGTAAGCGCGCCTGCTCCTCTGGGTTCTGCACCCGGTTCTCCACCACCTCCAGCATCTCTGCCAAGGACAAGCGCTCCTCGTCATCGCGTGCATAGCGTCCCAGCAGCGCCAAGGCTTCGAGATCGAAAGCCGTCGTGCCGACGTGGTCCAGAACCAAATCGGCCAACAAAGCAAACGCATCGTCATGCGACGTCGCATCGGCCAGGCTCTTACCAAATACGGTCATGGCCTCGACACCGCGCCCCAGGTAGGTCGCCAAGACCCGGGCACGCAACAGCGCCAGCGTGTCGCCTATCTCCTGGTTGCCCACCGCCGCCACTTGCTGCTCGAGGATTTGCGCCCACTCCTCCCACATCCCCTGCGCAGAAAGCAAATCATCGAGAGAAGCGATCCCATAGGCGTGTCCCGGGCGCAGCATCAGAATGCGCTTGTAGGCAGCCGTTGCCTCTTCGATATGACCGAGGTGATCTCGGTACAGCGCTCCCATCGCCCCGTAGAAAGCCACCTCGCCATCGCCGCCGTCGGTGAACAAGTCGCGGTGCGCCTGCAAGTGTTCCGCCAGCTCAGGCCACTGCTGCCGCAGAACCAGCTCGTCCCGGCGCACCAAAAAGGCCGTGCGATCATCGTGGCGCATGGCTCGCGACGGCGCGACGAAGAGCGGATTCTCATCATCGGCTCGAGCACTCAAATCCTTCGGGGTCATGCGAGCCCGCAGGGCCTCGTCCATCACGGGGACTGCGAAGCCTGCCTCCTTGGCGTCGCGCAGAATCCGCCCCACTTCATCGCGCAACCGCGCCATCTCTGCCGCCAACAGCACCGGCCCCTGCGCTTCTTGCCAGCGACCTTGCCCCTCGGCCAAGCGACCGAGGTAACCGCTCTGGTCGATATTGAGCAAGGTCCAGCCCACCAGATCCGTCACCCGCACCGCATCGGCCACCGGAAAGGTGCCGATGTCATCGCCCCAAAACCAACCATAGAAATTCCGCAGACACTCGGCATCCTGTCGGATCTGCTCCCAAATCAAGCGCTTGGCCAGAGCCCGCCGCATCAACACGTCTTCGCGATCCGGCCGGCTGTCGTCCCATGGCAGCCAATCGATGCGGCTGTGTCGCGTCATCTGGTAGAGCACCAGCATGTGCCCCCGGGTGAAGACCACCCCGCCAGCCTGCAGGGGCTCCGCAATGCCGGCATGAATGACCCGCTCCAGCATCGAATCGTCGCAGGGAATGCCACGGGCAACCAGCATATCCAGGAAGGTCTCCCGATCCATCCGCTCGGCAAGCAGAGGGCAACGTCCGCGAATGGTACCCATCAAATCGACGTGCTTCGCCATGATTTCCTTCCTACTCAACCCTGCAACGCCCCACCGGTCAACTCACGCAACACCACCGTCGCATAAGTGCCAGGAGGCAACTCGAAGCTCAGCTCCAGGGTCTGGCCACCGACGACCTGCCACTGCAACTGCTCGACAAAGGCCCACATCGGACGCCGGCACCCGCCGCCAATGCCCCCGGCAGCCCCCACCCGCAAACCCTCTTCCCCACTCTCTTCTGGCCACACCACGCCGACCGCCGCCGCCGCCTCACGTTCAAAGGTCGCGCCCACCCCCTCGCCAAAGAGCGCCTTCGCCCCAGGCATGGGTCCTGTGGGGACCACTTCTCCTTTGGCAAAGCGCGCGCTATCGGTCTCCACATCATCGCAGCGAAAGACGCCACCACTGTCCACACGCTGCAGCAGATCTCCCGCGAAGAGAGATCGTCCGCTTGCGGTAAAACGCAGCGCCGCCCAAACATTGAACACCGCCGACTGCACGGCGCTCACCAACAGACGCGCCACCGGGCCGCGCGCCCGCGCCGGACGGCGCAGAAGCGCCAGTCCATCGTCGACATTGGCCCCGGAACGCCCAAAGCGCTGGGGGCCAAAATAGTTGAGGACCCCCGCGCGCGCCATCGACTCCGCCAGATGCGCCACCAAGCCCTGGTCGAATTGGCCCTCTACCACCCGCAAACCAAAGCGGTTTCCCCGCAAATGCCCCAGCCGAAGCTTGTTCCCGTGGCGCGAAAGCTCGAGGAGCGTCAGCCCCTCATCGGCCTCCAACAACGCCGCCCGCGCCGCGATGTCTTCCCCCCTATAGGCCACACTCATCCACTGGGTCGTAACCGCATGGAAATCCTTCAAGCCGGCATAGCCAACGTCGCGTTGTGCCACACCAAAAGCCCGCGCCACGCGCTTGATCAGCTCCGGGGTGCTCAGACGCCGCTTGCGCAAGCGAAGATACACATGCTCGCCCGTGCCACAGGGAAGATAAGCCGGAACTTCATCAACCTGGAAATCTTCTGGAAGATCTCCCAAGCGCCCCCCGATGGCGCCGTGTTCGGCCAAGGCGCGCGGCAGCCCATCGCTCCACCCCCGACGCGCGACCTCAGTCATCCAGGGTGCTTCAGCCATGGCAAGCGGGCCTGTCTCATCTTCGTGTACAACCATTGGGCCCAGCTCCCATACCCACTCACCCTCAGACTCACGGCGCATGCCACGCCCTACGTCCATGAGCCCTTCGGCCAAGTGGCACCTATTACAGACATTCGCGCCCGCTCTGCACAAGACCAGCCATCACCACGCGAGCCGCCATAAGATACCAGCCTCCCCAGCCCCCTGGCAACCGCCACCTAGATCTCTCACCACGCTTTCTGCAAGGATGTGGCCGCGCCAGCATCGCTCCGCTGTCGCCTCCCAGCGCGCCCCTGGACGCCCCAATCCCGCCGCCTAACTCGAGGATCTTCATGTCTCCCATGCCACCCGTCTTCAGAGCGCGCCACCTCCTCTCACTGTGCTTGCTCCTCGCCGCTGCGCCACAGTCGCTCTGGGCCCAAGAAAGCCCCCCCTCCGCCCTCCTCCAGAGCCCGGGGGCGGCCTCTCATCACCCGGCCCTGGTCATGAACAGCGGTGCCCACAGCCTGGCCATCAACCCGGCGATGCTGGCGCTGCTCCCGGGCGCTGAAGCGGCCTACCTCTTCCACCACTCGGATCACTTCGCCTCCGGCCACTCCTTGCAGATCGCCACGCCCCTCTTTTCTACCGTCGCCGTTGGCGGCGAGCTGCACTTCCCGACGGCGCTCGGCCACACCCCCCAGCACCGCGCTTACCGACTGGGTGCTGCCATGGCCCTGGGCAGCCAGAGCCAAGTAGGCATCCGCTATGACGCCCTGGCTTCGGAAGAGGACCGCCACCTCGACCGCTTCTCCACCTGGACCCTGGCCCTCAACCACGCCTGGCTCCCAGAGCTGCACAGCGCCTTGGTCATCCAAGGCATCGACACCCCCCGCTACGCTGGGGATTGGCTCGCCCCGACCCTCCAGGCGGCCCTCGGCTTCGCCATGCGCAATGGTACCCTGCGCTTCTCCACCACTTACACCCACCAACTCGACCAACGCCTCCCTCGCGCCGTGGGCGCCGAGCTGTGGGCCATGCCCATCGATGGCTACGCCCACTTCCTCTCCACCCAGATCACCCGCCAAGGCGCGCGCCTGGGCACGGGTGCGACGCTCGATTTCGGCCCCTTCTTCCTCAACGCGGCCGCCTTTGCCACCGCCCATGACCAGCTCGCCTGGGATGGGCTCGCCCTCGGTGTAGGCTGGCGCAGTCAACCCCAGCACAGCCTGCTCCGGCCGGCCCAGCGCTGGGTGCGACTCAGACTTCCAGGGCAGCTCGACGAGCGCCAACCCCGCACCCCCTGGGGGCCAAGCGCCCTCTCTTTGGCCCACCTCCTCATGCACTTGGATCGCGTTGCGGAAGACCCTAGCATCGATGGTCTGCTCATCCATGTGCCTGAGCTGCGCCTCTCCTACAGCCAAGTCGTCGAGCTGCGTCAGGCCTTGGCCCGCATCGGACAGCGCGGCAAGCCAGTGGTCGCCTATCTGGAGGGCAGCTCTACCCGCGCCTATTATCTCGCCTCGGTGGCGGATCGACTCTACATCAACCCAGCCCAGGGCCTTTATGTCACGGGGCTCTCCATGTCGTTGACTTTCTACCACGACCTCCTCACCGAGCTCGGGGTCGTGCCGCAATTCGTCAAAATTGACCGTTACAAGACCGCTCCTGACGCCTACCTGCGCGCGGAACCCAGCCCAGAACACCTCCATCAGCTCAACGCGTACTTAGACGGCCTCTTTGAGCGCCTCCTCTCGGACATCGCCATCTCCCGCGCTTTGACCCCCGCCGAGGTCTCGGCGCGCGTCGACGCCATGCCCCTGGCCCCCACTCGAGCCATGGAGAGCCAACTCATCGACGCCGTCATCTACCCCGATGAGATCGCCAGCACCCTCGCCCATGACTTTGGCGTCACCCCAGCTTTACTCGACCTCGACACGCTCCCTGACCTCCGCAGCCCCCTCGCCTCGGCCCACCGCGTCGCCATCATCTTCATCGACGGCCTCATCACTGGCGGCCAGAGCACAGATGTGCCTTTGCTCGGGACCCTCACCACTGGCGCCGACACCATCTCGGCCCTCCTCGAAGAGACCTGTGCCCGCCCGGATGTCGCCGCCATCATCCTCCGCATCGACTCGCCAGGCGGATCGGCCGTCGCTTCGGACCTCATCTACCGCGCCGTCTCACGCTGCGGCGAGTTCAAGCCCATCATCGCCTCCATGGGCGGCGTGGCCGCCAGCGGTGGCTATTATGTCGCGGCCGCAGCCCAACGGATTTTTGCCACCCCCGTCACCATCACCGGGTCCATTGGCATCTTCGCGGGCAAGTTCGATCTCTCACCGCTGCTCGCGCGCTTGGGCGTGCACACCTTCCTCATCGGCCGCGGTAAGGTCGCTGACCTCTTCAGCCCTTTCTCAGCTTGGGACGAGGATCGCCTGGAGCGGATGCAGGCACACATCGCCTTTCTCTATGATCTTTTTGTCGAACAGGTGGCCCAGGGGCGGCACATGAGTAGCGACCAGGTGCGCGCCCTCGGCGAAGGGCGGATCTGGTCGGGGAGCGCCGCCGTCGCGAAGGGTCTGGTCGATAGCGAAGGTGGCCTCCTGGACGCAGTGGCCTACCTGCGACGCAGCCAGGGCATGGACGGTCCCATCACCTGGCTCTTGCTGCCGCCGCGCGGCCCTTGGAGTGCATTTCAGCTCGAACTGCCTTCACTGACCACCCTGAGCGGCGGCAGCGCAGCGGCGCTCATCGGGGTCATCGCCCAGGGCTTGGCCGCTCTCCACCTCGACGCCGCCCCCCTAGCGCTCTTGCCCTATAGGGTCGACCTCCACTGACGAAGCGCTACTTGCTGAAGAGGATCTTCACCTCGGTGTTGGGCTTGACCAAGGTGCGCTTCTCACCTGAAAAGCTCCGACTCTCCTCGAAGTAGACCTTCACCCGCACATAACCCGCTGGCACCCGCAGGTTCAACACGGGCGTCATGCGGCCCGTGGAGACGCCATCGAGGTAGATCTTCCCTGGCGGCTTGGAGGTGATTGACAGTGACCCGTAACCACGGCGGTCCGCCGCCGCGGAGCTCGCGGCATCATCGTTACGCCCCCCGCCGCTGGCGCGCTTGTCCGGCAGACGTTGCATCAGCGCGCCGTAAACGCCACCTGCACACGCCTGCCCGAGGGCCTCGGCCGTGGCGCGCAACAGGGCCCCCGAAGGCGACAGCACCAGGGTCACCACCAACTCCGGTTCATCAACGGTCCATTGCACGGTCTGCAGCACATCCTTGAAGCCCGGGCGACTCGCCGTAACGCGATGGCCTTCTGGCATGGGCTGCTCCGTGATCGTCACCGGCGAGATCCCCACGGACTGGCCGTTGAGATAGATGGCTGCCCCCGGGGGCTGAGTGACGATACGCAGCGCCCCATGGCGCGGCTCGAGCTTGGCCTCGACAGCACCACCCTCAGCAAAAGTCGTGAGTTGCGCCCATGGCTCATAGAGCTCGGCCTGCAAGCTGAGGTTTCGGGGCCCGCTGACGCCCACCACCCGGGCCGGCGTGCGCAGCCCCGTGTCCTCGCCATCGATGATGATGCGCGCTCCCCGCGGCTCTGACGCCACCCACATCCCACCATCGGCGGATGCGACCACCGTCATTCTAGGCGCCGAGGTCTGCTTGGCCTCGCCCAGAACCAAATGGTTCGTAGCAAAGACGAAGGCCCACGCCAACAGCACTAGCCCCACCAGGGCCGCGATGAAGAGCAGCCACATCGGCGCGCCCATGGGAGCGCGCCCCGCACCTTTGCGGCGCCCCTTTCTGTCGGTGACCACCGTCGCCACCCGGTAGCGCTCCTCGTCGACGGCCAGATCCACGGCGCGCACCACCTCAGGCACCTCGGCCCGCCGCATCCCTTGACCGTCGGCTGCGCCATAGTGTCGGTCAATCTCTTCGATGATGCCCTGGATCCGGTCCTTCTCATAGACGCTGGTCGGCGCCTCTTCATCGACCTTGGGCCCCGCCGCGGGGGCGCGCGCGCCACCCCGTGCACCCTGGGGTCGCTCTCCCCTGGGCACACCAGGACCGACCACAGGCAGCACCGCCGAAGCCGCCGCCGACCCCGTATCGAAGAAGGCGTGCATCAGCTCTGATAGGGAGACGCTGTCGAAGACCGTTCCCAGGCCATGGGCGAAGCCACTCAAGGCGAGCTGCAGGTCGCGGGCACTCTGAAAGCGCTGCTGGGGTTCACGGGCCAAGGCCTTGAGAATGATCTGTTCCAGCTCTCGCGGAACATCGGGGCAAATCGTCCGTGGCGCCACGTAATCTGCCCGTCGCACCCGCCGCACCAGGCGCGCGTCATCTTCGCCCTCATAGAGCATGCGCCCCGTGGCCAGCTCATAGAGGATGGCCCCTACCGAGAAAATGTCAGCGCGCTGGTCGATGCGATCGCCCCGAGCCTGCTCGGGACTCATGTAATAAAACTTGCCCTTGATTACCCCACTCTGGGTCATCGAAGCTCGTTTGGCCGCCTTGGCGATACCAAAGTCGACCAGTTTGACCTCCCCTTCAAAGGAGACCAGCACATTCTGAGGGCTGATGTCGCGGTGGATGATGTCGAGAGGCTGGCCCTCGTCATCGGTCATGCGGTGCGCATAGGAGAGCCCCGAGCAGATCTCCGTCGTCAAGTACACCGAGGCCGGCAAGGGCAAGAGCTGGCCCGCATCCAAGAGCCGGCGCTGCACCCTGAAGAGATCCCGCCCATGGATGTACTCCATGGCGATGAACCAAGCGTCGCCCTCTTGCTCGAGGTCGAAAACCTGGCAAATGTTCTTGTGATTGAGGCGCGCCGCCAGCCGGGCCTCGTTGATGAGCATCTCGACGAAGTCGCGGTCCGAACAGTACTGGTCGTGCAGGCGCTTGATAGCGACGACCTTTTCGACGCCACCCAAACCCTGTGTGCGGGCGCGGTAGATCTCGGCCATACCGCCAACGGCGATCATCTCTTCCAGGCTGTATTTGCCGAGTCTCTTTTCCATGCCTACCGCAAGACTTCCACCGGCTCATGGCTGAGGCCAGTGGTTGCCAGGGGCACTTTATTGTCTCAGGCTGGGCTTGTCGACGGCATTGCGACCTGCGTCATCGAAAAGCGATCGTCCCCAAGGCAGCAACGAAAAAAACCGGCCGCAGCCGGTTTCTTTCACCATCGGGTCCCGATGTCTTTAGTTACCGCCGCGACGGGCATGGAAGAGACCATCGAGGTCGACTGGCGCGTTGTTCTGCCAGATGAACTTGATGTCCCAATTGCAGCGCGCGTTGTCTTCACCGATGCGGTCGTACTCCAGGTTGTTGTCCGTGTCTTTGAGGAGGCAGTTGCCCTCAGTCGCCAACAAGAGGTTGTCCTGGGTATTCACGGTCAGGTTCGCTGCTTGGGTGCGGATGAGGGTGATCACGTAGTTCCGCGCCTCGTTGCACGCGAACTCACCCACACCGGCAATGATGGACTCGAAACCAGAGCCCAAGAATCCCGAGGCCCAGCGCGCCAGAATGGTGCCTACGGCAGGACAACCCTCGGTGGTTACTTGCTCAGCCGGCGGCTTCCCTTCGTTGTACCACTCCTTGATGTAGTCGAGGAGCACGAGCTCGACCAAGGCATCCAAGCTGTCCACCCGAGAATCGTTGAAGAGCTCAGGCAGCGCGTAACCTTCGATGACCGCCAAGAGGATCTCGCCGTAGGGCAGCGTCATGCCGTGTTGCTCGATGAGGAGACAGTTCTGAACCGTCCCGCAGGACACCACGGCCCCAGAGAAGGTACCATTGATGGCCAGTTGGGGCTTGCCAAGCTCGCCAAAGGTCTTACCAATCCGAGATCCATTGCATTCCGTCGGGGTCTTGCCTTCCAGAACACATGGCAGACGCCACCGCAAGCTGATGCCGTTATAGCTGTGCTTGTGACCCGCGCCGAGATGACCCGTGGCGAAATCGGCCTCATTCAGGATTTCCAGCTCGCCGACGAGCTGCATGTTGCGGGCAAACTCACCAATGTCGCCACCAATGGTCACGGCGTTGGAGACCCACTGGGGCGCAAAATTCTTGAGGGCATCGTCGATGAGGTTGACCACGACAGGCTTGAGACCCTCGGGAAGATCGAAGCCAAACTGGTTGACGATGAGCGGCCAAATCAAATCCACCAATGCCGCTGAGGGGTTCTCGAAAATCCCAATCACCACTTCGACCCAGTCGCCTGCCTTCATGGGCTCCGTGGAACCCTGAGGACGCTTGGGCAGGCCGCTGAGCAGGTTGAAGTTGCTCGTCAGCGCGTAGTTGCCCTTGATGTTCATGGGCACCTCGTCCAAATTGACCAGGATCTCCGTGCCAACGCCGTCATCGGTGCACCCGTAAACCGTAACGCGGCTGGCAGAGCCAATCTGCGTCTCGGCATAAGCCACCACGATGAAAGTGTCGTTGTTGCCGAGAGAGGTGAAGAAGACGTCATCGATCTTGCCGGTACCTGGTTGGCGCGCGGCCACGCGCTGCCCCGTCGCCGTGGCCAGGGCGCTGGACTCACGCAGAGGCGGCGTAAAGATCCCGGCGCAATCCCCGTAAACCGCTTTGTTGTAGAGCAGGGCTTGCACGTTGCTGAAGGAGCGACCGCCATTGTAGGCAAAGCTCACCTTCAGATCGTAAGAATCCTTGGCGCGGGTCTGCACGATGGCCTGCACCGGCGTCACCGTCGGCTGCCCCTGTACGCTCACCCGAATGGTCGCGTCTGCGTCTTTCCCCGCCGTGGTGACGCTCATGGACACTTGTCCATTGGCGTTCGTCTCGTCGCTAAAAGCGCGCAGGCGAACGCAGGGCGGCGAGGCCGTGTGACAGTTGTCCGTGGATTCCACGATCTCAAAGTCCAACATGGTCGCAGCTATGGGTTGATTCTCGCTGGTGAAAAAGCCAACGATGAGATCTGCATAACTGTTGTGCGTGATGGCCAACGGTTCGTTGTCTTCCGGGCGAATCACCCGAAGATAGGAGGTCGCGATCACCGTCTCATCGATCTCGGCAACTTCCTGCAGCGTCTCGTGCACATCAGAAGTGTCTTGGGTGACCTTCGTCGTGTTGTCATCACACGCAAAAGCGAGGGCGGCGATGGCCACCACCATGCATGCGCGCCAGCCCATGGACCACCATTCCACATTCGGACCTTTCATATGTACCACTCCTTACTCAACGTCAAACCTCGCACTGCCGCGAATAGACTCCAGCATCGTTCCGCACTCTGATAACCTGTCTCTTTGCATAACGCAACCCATGACCGACAAAAACGGTCCACACTCGGCCCCAGCGCAGCAAGACCTCGCCTCAGTATATCGGCATGTCTCCTGCGTTCAAGGCCTCTTGTGTAAACATCGTTCCCAGGTGCCTGCGCCCAACTAGGACAGCCAAAGATTCGCCCCCATTGCGCCCGTGGCTCAAAGGATGAAGGGCACCAAAGCCCGACGTTCGCTCGGATAAGACGGGAAGGTTCGCTGATACCAGCGATGGTGCTGCAGAGCCCGCGGCGCCAAGTTCGCCATCGTGTAGACCGCAAAGGCCAGCCCGGCCCAAGACCAAGTCGCCACGGCCCAACCACACCACAGGACGATCTCGCCCAGATAGTTCGGACACGAAACGAAGCGGTACAGAAAGCCTTGGGGGATTTGATAACCCTCACCACGACGTCGCAGCAACAATAGGATCGCGTCGGCCCTGCGATTGATGAAGTAGCCCAGGCCAAAGAGCAGCACCCCCACGACGAAACGGGGATCCCACAACCATGCCGTGGCATAGTCACCCCAGTGAGAGATCCACCGAGAATTGAGATACATATTCAGAATATTGAACGAAAACCCCATCGACACCACCAAGAAGGGCATCGGCTTGGTGCCCTGTGGCAAGCGCGCCGGGTAAATGAAGGTGCGGTGCACGTAGTGGCTCTGCCACAGCACGAGAAAGAGCAGGGGAACCACGCTCGCCGCATGGGTCCCGAAGAAGAACAACACCAAGAATCCGAGAGACGAGGGCGACTCCATCAGCACCCACGCCCAACGCGCCGGCAGCGACGGGCCCCAACCCTGCCGCGCGTGCCGGCCATAGGGCGCGCTCATCACGGACAACGCGCCGACCGTCAGGAGCGCCAACGCAAAGACTGCCCACAACACCCACCGATATAGATCCGCTTCACTCACCCTGGTACTCCCATCGTTGGCAACGCGCCCGCGGCGAAACCCTGTGGATCGGCAAAAAACCCATAAATGTCAGCCACGGTCTCACGCAAAGGGCGCGGAGCATGGTTGAGCTCCGCCATCGCCTTGCGGCAATCGAAGTGGGTGTTGCCACGCAACGCGCGGATCGACTCCGTGGTGAACAATGGCTCACGTCGCACCACCCACGCCAGGGCGTCGCCAAAGGGAGCCCCCAGGCGCGCCAGCGGATAGGGGCAAACGCGCTGCGGCACCGAGCGCGACAGGACCTCACCCACCAGCGCCGCGAGCTCTTTGACGCTGGTCCAGTGCCCGCCCACCAAGTAGTTCTCACCGCAGCGCCCATGCTCGGCCGCCGCCATCCCCGCCGCGACCAGATCACGGACGTCCACCCAATCGAATCCGCCATCCAGCAATAAAGGGAGGCGTCCACGCGCCAGCAGTTGAAAAACCCGACCTATGCGCGATGGGCGGAAGTCGTAAGGCCCAATCACCGCCGTCGGGTTGATGATCACCGCGTCCAAGCCAGCCCCGATCGCCTCGCGTACCGCTTCCTCTCCCGCCGCTTTGGAGCGGTCGTAGTGGCCCAAACCGGCCCCAACGGCGCGTGGATGGGTCTCATCGATGGGGCGCCCAAAGATGCGCAAATCATAGGCATGGCACGAGCTAAAATGAACCAGACGCCGAACCCCGGCGGCGAGAGCGGCGGCACAGACGTGACGCACCCCCTCCCGGTTCACAGCCCAGATCTGACGGTGGGGCACACCGGCAAGCGCGATCATACCTGCCAGGTGGTAGACCACCTCGCAGCCCTGAAAAGCTCCCTCCAGCGAGGCAGGCTCACAGACATCGGCCTCGACGCGCGTCACGGCGAGGCCGTCCAACGCCTTCGTCTCGCGATGCACCACGGCGCGCACCTCATGTCCCGCCGCCAACAGCGCCCGCACCATGTTGGCCCCAATATGACCCGTTGCACCCGTTACCCCTACCTGCACGATGGCCTTCCTTTTTGCGTGGAAAAAACCGTGTCAAAAACCGGCATCTCGCATCCTTACCTGCTGGTACAACTCTGATGCCGCCGAAATCGCAGGCCAATGCTGCTGCCAGACGTCCTGCTTTTCCCGCGATGCCTTCTGCGTCGCCTCGATGGCATCGATGATACCCGCCAGCGCTTCACCAAGGCTGCTGTCCCCCAGGTGTTGTTGCCAACTGAAAGACAGCACCTCAGGCTGAACGTCGAGCACGATGGTCAGCGGGCCCAGAAGGCGCACCATCCGCGCCATCTCCCGCACCTCGATCTCGCGTTGAGCCTGGGAAGCCTGCCGCGCCTCTCGCACCAGCGCCACGTAGGCGGCCTTGGCCTCGGCAGCCTCTGGCGAGTGGGGGAGATCGGGCCAGGAATCGTAGGGATCCGCATCCCAGTCATAGCCCGAGTGCAGGGCAAAGAGCGCCGTCCAGCTCCAGTTCATGTGCAGCAGCGCCGAAGCACTCAGCCCATCGAAGCGCGCCACGCCGTCGCCTCCCGCTTGCCCCGCCGCCACCTGAATCGCCTCGGGATCCGTGCTCACCACCAAGGTGTTCTCCCAAAGGAACACATCGATGGGGGCCGCCATCAACACCGCCTCCCCCCACATCGGCACCGGGAGCACCACGCGCCATCCTCGCCCATCGGCGTGCTCACGCGCAAAAAGACGAAGGGGAGTCCAATCGAAAAAACTCTGTAAGTGCAATCGCATCTGCTCTGGATCCTTGACCCCGACCCCCAACGTCATCCGCACCGAGCCCGCTTTCTCGGCCAACTCTGCAAATAAGTCCTCGGCAAAACGCAAGCTGAGGGAGATGTCGCCATCCAAGAGCGGTAAAATGTCACCGCTGAAGGTCAGCTCGAAAGCCGACGCCATCAAGTGATCCAGCTCCGCAAAGAGAGCCTCGGGCGCCGTCTCAGCCAGCACCCCAGCAGCATGCAAAGCCGTGGCTAAATCCAAACGCCCAAAGAGGAGGACATCAGGCGCAGCCATGAGCTTGGCCATGGCGGGCGACAAGGCGCCCTCGCGAAAGAGGCGCCGCAGCGCCGCATCGGCCGCCGCCCGTATCCGTCCATCCCAGCGCAACACGGGCCCATCGACCTCCCAGCTCGCGGCGACGTAATCCACTGGACCCAACCACGCCTGCACGGCAGCCCGTTCGCTCTCGAGCTCCCGCCTGCGCCGACGATCCCAGTCCTGCTCCCACTCAGTCTTCCGCAGACGCGTACCCTGGTCGATCCCCTGAATCTCCTTGTCGATCTCGGCGATCAAGACCCGAGCCAGAAAAGACGGCGCCACGTAAAAGAAATTGGCCGCATCCCGGCCTCCACCCAGCACGGCCTCCGCCGCGTCGATGAAGGCCGCCGACGCCGCCAAGCTATCCCGGGCTTGCAACATGGCCAATGCACCCGCCATTTTGGGCGCATCGGCGAAAACCAACATGGCCACTTCGGCACCCACCACCAAGGTCATCCCAGGCGTATTGGAGCGCACCTGGGCACTGAACAGTTGGCAATCCCCCTGTTGCGTCACCTCCCAGCGAACGGTCCCGCTCTCTCCCAACGCCTTGGCCTTCGCCAACAGTCGCGTCTCGTCACGGACCTCCATCAAAATCGCAAAGGCCGGCGCACGCGCATCGAGCCAGGCCAGCGCCAGTGGCCCGTCGACCTCGAGGCCAGCCTCCTCCAGCCATGGCAAATCCATGGGATCGAAGAAAAAACTCTCCTCGAGTTCCGCTCGCACCTTCCGCATGATTTCGGGGTAACGCCCCCACACCGCCTCCTGACCCGAGGCCGACAAAAACGCCGCGTAATTCGCCCAAAATACCACCACCGGTGCGCCAGCGGGCACACGGCGGGCAAGGCGCGGCCCTCCCATTGGCGCCTCACCTTCAGGCGCAGCAACCACGTTCACACCGTCCGTGCCCCGCACCTCAGGGCCCACCCCACTGCAGCTCACCAAAGCCAACGACAACCCAAGGGCTACCAAAGACCCGCGAAGCCCCATCATAAAAACGCCTCCTCACTGCCACGGCGGGGCCCACCCCCGCCGCTATGGCCGCCGAAGATAAAGCAGCCCACCGGACGACACCAGCCGCCACACCAACGAAGCCTCCCAGGCGCGGCCGCCGCCGCCTCGACGCCCTCTGAGGGACCCACCTCCTAGCCGGCGCGAAGGCGCAGCCACAGGAGCAAGCCGACGACCAAAAGTCCCAAGCCACCGAAGCACCACAGCCACCCGCGCGCCACTGTCGGCGCGGCCAGCCCTGACAAATCCTCCCGCACCATGGGCGCCGCACCCCTTGGGTTTTCTCGGGGCAACGCGTCCGTGGCCGCGGACTTCACTGCAGTGCTGGCATCATCGACCGCCGCAATCGCTGGCGCCGCCACCTCGCCTGCGGCCTCGGTGATCCCCACGAAATCTGCCATCGCCTCATGGACGACATCGATGGGGATGAGGGCGCTCACGCCACTCGGCTCCAGGCGGTTCACGAAGGCCGCACCGTGTTGCTTGCCACGCAGCACCTGCAGATCCGCTAGATCGTGCCAGGTCCCAGGGGCCTCCAGCGCCGGCGGCGCCCCGGGTCCGGCCCGCTCTGCCACCGAGACGAAACGGCCCAGCTCGGCCTCCACCGCCTCTTCGACCGCGCCACGGCGCCAGCGCTGTTGCGACGCGGCGCGGCAGCGCTGCACCCATGCCCCTAGGTCGTCAGCGCGAAAGGGCGCGCCCGCTTCGGCCTGCCACTGGCGCAAGGCATGGGCCAGCGCAGCGGCGCTGGCGAAGCGCCGCGCCTTGTCCCGAGCCAACGCCTTTTGCACGATCGTCTCCAGCGCAGGATTCACCTCCGGATGACGCTCACTCAAGCGCGGTACTTGGGCCCGCCGCACCAGATCCAAAGCCTCGACGTCGCCGCCCCCGCCAAAAAGGCAGCGCCCCGCGATCATCTCCCACAACAAGATCCCAACGGCGAAGACATCTGCCCGCGCATCGACGGGATCGCCATAGGCCGCCTCCGGCGAGAGGTAGGCAAAGGTCCCCTTGATCAGCCCAGGCCCCGTCCGCTCAAGGTGAGAGCGGGACCTGGCCAAGCCAAAATCGCTGACCTTCACCCCACCGCGCTCGGACAACAAAATGTTCCCGGGATTGAGATCGCGATGGACGATGCGCAGCGCTACCCCTGCCTCATCACACAGGGCGTGCGCAAAGGCCAGCCCTTGGCACACCTCGACGGCAATCCCCACCGCCAACGACAAGGGCAGCGAGGTCTGCCCGGCCTGGATGTACGCCAGCAGAGTCCGCAGGTCCACGCCGACGACGAAGTCCAGGATCTGATAATAGGTATCATCGACCCGCCCGACGTCATGCATCTGGACGATATTGTCATGCCGCAGGACCAGGCCGAGGCGCGCCTCATCCAGAAACATCTGGACCACGCGGCGGCGCCCAGTCAGCGCTGGCAACACCCGCTTGATGGCCACCAGGCGATCCTTCCCCTGGGCGTCCTGAGCCACGCCACAGAAGAGCTCGGCCATGCCGCCAGCATCCAAGCGCTCCAAGACCCGAAAACGCTGTGCCCCCATTTGCTCGCTCTACCCTGTGAACAGCGTCAACAGCTCACCCTTGCGCCACAGACACAGCAAATCCATGCCCACCCCTATACTGGCATGCAAAGCCACGCCAAACCAAAAAGAGCGGTGCTTCAGGGCGATGGCCCCCAAGATCACCCCCGCAGCGATGGCCCCCATGCTCTCGGGAAAGGGCTTGCCAAAGTGAATCATCGCGTAGGGAATGGCCATGATCAACAGCGAATACAGCCCAAAGACCGGCGCCAACGAGAAAATCAAAAAACCACGCCAAAAGGCCTCACCCGAGAGAAAGACCAGCACATAAGCCACCTCGTAGACGAGCAGATGCCAGAGGGAGTGATGCGCGTAGTCATAAAGGGGGTACTTGGCCTGGAAAGAAGCCATACCACTGGCCAAGACCATCAGCGGCAGCATCCCCGCCAAGAGCACCACGTAGATCTTGGCCAGGGACTTGGTCCCGCGCAGGCGAAAGCCAAAATTGCGCGGATGGTCGCGAAAAACCAAGAGGATGATCCCCAAGGGGATGATCATCCGCGTCAGGATCGAGCTGAAGGCCAAGTAGTAATAGCCATAGAGCTCGGCCAGGGTCGGCTCCACCTCAGGGAAGAAGGTCGGCTGGATCACGGCCCGATAAAAGGGAAGGCGCCCCCAATACCACAATGCGCTCAACACCACCGCCGTGGTCAACAGGGCCACCACGGGGCGAAAACGCAACGGCAAAGGGTGGCTCTGCGCCGGCATCCCGCGCCGCAACCCATCACCGAGGCGTGCCAACCACTGCGGCCTCTCCGCCGGCGAGAGGAGCTCATCCCTCATCAGCTCCGCTCCTCATCTGCCCCACGGCCGCCGTCATCCGCTGCCACAGCCGCAGCCGCAGCCGCATCCACTTCCGCTTCAGCATCCACTTCCGCTGCCGCTTCCACTTCCGCTGCCGCTTCCACTTCCGCTGCCGCTTCCACTTCCGCTTCCGCTTCCACTTCCGCTGCCGCTTCCACTTCCGCTGCCGCTTCCACTTCCGCTGC
>CAYVQF010000011.1:0-44617 GCA_964454015.1 uncultured Myxococcales bacterium | reverse complement strand
CCGCTTCCACTTCCGCTGCCGCTTCCACTTCCGCTGCCGCTTCCACTTCCGCTGCCGCTTCCACTTCCGCTGCCGCTTCCACTTCCGCTGCCGCTTCCACTTCCGCTGCCGCTTCCACTTCCGCTTCAGCATCCACTTCCGCTGCCGCATCCACTTCCGCTGCCGCTTCCACTTCCGCTGCCGCATCCACTTCCGCTGCCGTCAGCTCAGTCGCCGCCGGCGCCAGCCCTCCTCGGTCTGCAGCCTCATCCTCCCCGGGGCGCGATGCGACCTGCTCGGGCGCGCCTTCGCCGCCTTCGTCGGCCTGAGTCTGGGGGGCCTGCCCCGGCTCGGGCGCTGCCTCTGGGGACGTGGATCCCAAAGAAGGCATGGGAGAAGGCGCTTGGGTTGCCCGTGACGCCGCGGGCGGTGGCGCTTGGCCGAGCACCCGCTGATGGGCTCGCGCCTCCAGTCGCGCCGCCACCTTCTGGTGGAGACCGCCGAACGAAGAGCCGCTCATGCCGAGGATGACGTCGCCAGGGCGGACGTGGGCGACCAGATGCTCGACGATGGCGTCGACCTCGGGGATGAAGTGCGCCCGGACCCCCGCCGCCTCGAGGCTCTCCACGACCTTGGGCAGATCGATGCGGGCCTCGGCGGGGAGCTGGTCTTGGCGCCACGGCGCCGAGAGGATGACCTCTTGGCACGCGGCGAGGGCCACGGGGTAGGCATCTTGAAAAACCGCTCGGCGCGAGGTGTTGCTCTTGGCCTCGAAGATGCCCCACAGGGTGGCCTCGGGGTGGCGCGCGCGGATGGCCTGCACGGTCTCGCGCACGGCCGAAGGGTGGTGGGCGAAGTCGTCGTAGACCATGACGCCATCGGCCGTGGCCACCAGTTCTTGGCGCTTGCGCACGCTCTTGAAAGTGGCCAAGCCCCGCTGAATGGCCGGGAAAGAGATGCCCAAGCTGAGGAGGACTCCCACGGCGGCCAGGACGTTGTAGACGTTGTGGTGCCCCACCAGTGGGCTATCGACCTTGCCCAAGATGCGCGAGGCGCGGCCGATTTCGAAGGAGGCGCCGCCCTCGGGGTGCAGCGTCGTGTTCAAGGCGCGCAGCTCCACCCCACCGCCGATGCCAAAACCGCGCACGGGACACGAGGCCTGGCGCGTGACCTTGCGCACCAGGGGATCCTTGAGGTTGGCCCAGATGGTGCCGTCCTTGGGCATGGTGCGCACCAGCTCCTCGAAGACGGCGCAGATTTCCTCGATGGAGGCATAGATGTCGGCGTGATCGTACTCGATGTTGTTGATCACCAGGATACTGGGCTCGTAGTGCCAGAACTTCGGCACCTTGTCGAAGAAGGCCGTGTCGTACTCATCGCCCTCGACGACGAAGACGCCCCCCGTGCCGAGCTTGGCACCCAAGCCGTAGTTGTTGAGGATGCCCCCAATGAGGAAGGCGGGGTCGCGCCCGGCATCCTCCAAAATCCAGGCAATGAGCGAAGCCGTGGAGGTCTTGCCGTGGGTACCGCTGACCACGACCCGATGGCGCGCCTCCCCCAAAAAGAAGGCCCGCAAGACCTCGGGCATGCTCAGGGTAGGCACGCCCAGGGCCTGCGCTGCCAGCACCTCTGGGTTATCGGCACGGCACACGTTGCCCACGACCACCACATCGGGTCGCGGGCTCATCCCGTGGAGATTCTCCTCCCGCCACCCTGGCAGCACTGCGATGCCCATGGCGGCGATGGTCTCGCTCATGGGCGGGTAAATGTTCTGGTCGCTGCCGCTGACGGCGAAGCCCTTGGCCTTGAGCAGGCGAGCGAGAGAGCCCATCCCGGTACCGCAGATGCCGATCAAGTAAAAGTGTTGCGGCGCTTCGGCCAGCGCCGGCATCTCTCGTCTCTTCGTTGCCATCATGGCGAGGGCCCTCCAGCTTCGGCCTCGTAGCTGACCATTGTCGTTTACGGCCCCTTCTTCTGCCAGCGCAGCACGGGCTTGCGGTTGGCCGTGGTCTCATCGACGCGCCCGCGAAAGGTCACCTGCGGTGCCCCCTTGAGCAGCTCGGGCGTCTCTCGCGCCTCCTGGTAAATCGCCCGCATGGCCGCGATGAAGCGATCCAAGCTCTGCTTGCTCTCGGTCTCCGTCGGCTCGATCATGATGGCCCCTGAGACGTTGAGGGGGAAGTACATCGTCGGCGGGTGGAAGCCGTAATCCATGAGGCGTTTGCAGACGTCCAGGGTCTTGACCTGGTCGCGGAACGAATGATCCGAGAAGATCGCCTCGTGCATACAGGGGCGATCCACGGCCGGTTGGTACAAGTCGCGCAAGCCGGCCAGAATGTAGTTGGCGTTCAGCACGGCCAGCTCGGCGTTGCGCACCACCCCTTCCGGCCCCAGGGCGCGCAAGTACGCGTAAGCTCTCACGACAACGAGGAAGTTACCCCAGAAGGACTTGACCCGCCCGATGGAGTGCGGGCTGGCCTCGGAGAGGGTCAGGCTGCCATCGGCGGCGCTCACCACGCGCGGCACGGGGAGAAAAGGACGCAGCATCTCCCGCACGCAGATCGGACCAGCGCCGGGGCCGCCGCCGCCGTGGGGCGTCGAGTAGGTCTTGTGCAGGTTGTAGTGCATCACGTCCACCCCCATGTCGCCTGGGCGCACCTTGCCCTGGATGGCGTTCATGTTGGCGCCGTCGAGGTAAACCAGGCCCCCTCGCTCGTGCACCATCGCCGCGAGGCGTTCGATGTGCGGCTCAAATAGCCCGAGGGTGTTGGGGTTGGTGACCATCAAGCCCACACAGGCGTCGTCGAGTTGGGCCGCCAAGGCCTCCGGGCTGAGCAAGCCGTTGGCGTCGCTCTTGATCTCGATGGTCTGGCAGCCCGCCAATGAGGCGCTCGCCGGGTTGGTGCCATGGGCGCTGTCGGGCACGAGGATCTTGTGGCGCTGCCCTTCGCCGCGGGACGCCTGCCAAGCGCGCATCACCAACAAGCCCGTCAGCTCGCCCTGGGCCCCAGCGGCGGGCTGCAAGGCGCACGCGTCGAGGCCGGCGATGGCACACAAAATCTCCTCCGTTGCCTGCATCAACGCCAGCGCACCTTGGGTCCAGCGCTCGGGCAGATAAGGATGCAGCCCCGCAAAGCCCGGCTGCGCTGCCACCGCCTCGTTCACCCGCGGATTGTATTTCATGGTACACGAGCCCAAGGGATACATGCCCGTGTCGATGGCGTAGTTCCATTGACTCAGCCGCACGAAGTGCCGCATCACCTGCGGCTCGCTCACTTCGGGCAGGGCCGCCGGGCACTGGCGCAGCAGAGCTGCCTCGATGCGCTGCGCCGGGTCGATGGCCGGTACCTCGAAGGGCGGCAGATCCCAACCACCACAGCCCGCTTTGGACTGTTCCATCAGCAAACACTCCTCTTGGCCGAGCAACGACACCGCTCGCCCCTGAGAAAGATCCCCAGCTTGCTCCCGTGTTTCCATCGTTTCCTCGCCTCAAGCCCCGAGACACCGTGGCAGGTGTAGCCGCGAGATCGACCGCATGAGCCCGTCGACCCCTTGCTAGATTCCCAATTTCCATTAAAGAGTACCCGCAGAATGCGGCGACGCAGGAGAAGTCCGTGGCTCGCCCACCCGCTCCTGCAGCAAACGCCGATGAGTTAATCCCGCCCAAGGAAAAGCGTCAACCGACGGCGGCGACCTGTCCCAAACGATGTCGCCGCGCTTTCCCGCCGAACTCGCCAACGGAATGAATCCATGACCGAAAAGCTGAAAAAATCCCCCGACATCACCGCCCCAGAGGGGCCCGTCTTCATCATCGTCCTCGACGGCATCGGCGAAGGCCGCCGCGATGACGGCGACGCCGTGCACTTGGCGCGCACGCCGGCCTTCGACTACCTCGACGGCGTCGCCCTGCGCACCCAGCTCATGGCCCACGGCACCCACGTCGGGATGCCTTCCGACGACGACATGGGCAACAGCGAAGTCGGACACAACGCCCTGGGCGCGGGCCGTGTCTTCGCCCAAGGGGCGCGCCTGGTCGATCAAGCCATCGCCTCCGGCGCCATTTTTGCCGGCCCGGTGTGGCAGGAGCTCACCGCGCAGAACCTCGCCTTGGGCTCCACGCTCCACCTCATCGGGCTGCTCTCCGACGGCAACGTCCACTCTCACATGAACCATATCTTCGCCTTGATTCGCGAAGCCCACCGCCTGGGGCTCAAGCGCCTCTGCCTCCACCCCCTGCTCGACGGCCGTGACGTCGGTGCCACCACGGCGCTCGACTACATCCGCCCCATCGAAGCTTGCTTTGCCGACCTGAACGCCAGCGGCGACTGCGACTACCGCATCGCCTCAGGCGGGGGCCGCATGCTCACCACCATGGATCGCTACGAAGCAGACTGGCGCATCGTCGAGCGCGGCTGGCAGGCCCACGTCCTCGGACAGGGGCGCGCCTTCGCCAGCGCCGAAGAGGCCATCACCACCTTCCGCCAAGAGAGCCCAGGCATTGGCGATCAGAGCCTCCCGGCCTTCGTCGTCCACCGCGACGGCCAACCAGCCGGTACCATCGAGGACGGCGACACGGTGGTCTTCTTCAACTTCCGCGGCGACCGCGCCCTGGAGATCACCCGCGCCTTCGAAGAAGAGCATTTCCCCTACTTCGACCGCCAGCGCCGGCCCCAGGTCATCTTCGCCGGGATGATGCAATACGACGGCGACGCGCAGCTCCCAACCCGCTATCTCGTCGCGCCCCCCGCCATCAGCCGCACCATGGGTGAGCTCATCGCCAACACCGGGCTGCGCCAGCTCGCCGTGGCAGAAACCCAGAAGTTCGGCCACGTCACCTACTTCTGGAATGGCAACCGCACGGGCCGCTTCAACGATGACCTGGAGCGCTACATCGAAGTCCCCAGCGATCGGGTCGACTTCTCCGAGCGCCCGTGGATGAAGGCCGCCGAAGTCACCGACGCCGTGCTGGCCGAGCTGGCTGAGAACCGCTACGACGTGGTCCGCATCAACTTCGCCAACGGCGACATGGTGGGTCACACAGGCAACCTCGAAGCCGCCATCATCGCCGTGGAGGCGGTCAACCTCTGCCTCCAGCGTTTGCTGCCGCGCATCGCAGCCCTCGGCGGCGTGGCCCTCATCACCGCCGACCACGGCAACGCCGATCAAATGTTCCAGCTCGACAAGAAGAGCGGTGGCATCGCCCGGGACGCCAAGGGCCAGACGGCCCCCCTCACAGCCCACACCCTGAACCCCGTCCCTTGCTGGTTTTACGCACCTGGCGGCCAGAGCCCGTGGCGCCTCGACGAGCGCCTCAGCGTGCGTCGCCTGTCCAACGTCGCCGCCACGGTGATCCGGCTCCTGGGCTATGAGCCCCCAGAAGACTACGATCCTTCCCTGCTCATCCGTTGACAGCGGCGCGCCTCCCTCACTCGAAGAAGAGCACCGCCTCGGCCCCGTGGGCGGCGACCAGTTCGTCCACATAGGCCAAAAAGAGGCTCCGCTGCTGCCAAAAGGTCTCGAAGCGCTCGATCTCGAAGGGCGTCGCTTCGGGAAAGAGGCGCGCCAAGGTCTTGTCGTGGTCCAGCGCCCGCACGGCTTGCACCAAGGTGCGCGAGAAACGCTGCACCCGCTTGAGTTGGCGCGCAGGTTTCTCGTTGGGTGTGCGGGGGAAGGCGGCGCCGTTGTCGATACTGACGAAGCGGCCGTTGGCAAACTGACAGTTCACGCCCCAGAACTCTGGCACCCCGCTGAAGCGGTCCCAGTTATTGATCAAATAGTCGAAGACCAACAGGTTGCTGATCTGGCGCGCCAAGTCCCTTCGGCTCATCTCACCCATGTGCCGCGTCAGCTCGCGCGCCACCTTCTCCCCCCGCGGATGCTGCCGCAGGATGGGTCCCAGACTCTCGGCGGCGCGCCCATCGAGCGTTGTCGGATCGCCATCGACCAAGAGCCAGGGGCGCCAGACGCTGCTCAACTCTATGGGGTACACCGTGAAGTCTGGCACCCAGTCCTTCCAGGTGCCGTGCACCCAGTCCTCGCCATCCTCGCGCACCAGGGAGACGTCCTTGAGGTTGTGCCGCTCGCTGCGCTGTTTCTCCGTGTTGATCCGGGCGTAGAGCCCATCAAAAGCGCGCCAGGTGAGCCGCACGTGCACATTGCGCGGAATGTCGAAGCCGCAGCGGATCAAGGGACACAGCCGCCAGGCAGCGATCTCTGCCCGAAAACAACTCTGCAAGCGTCGCTGCTTGGGCTTGAAGGCCGCCACGGTCTCGCGCTCCTTGAGGAGGCGCAAGACCACCGTGCTACCACCGCCGAGGTAGCGGATGGCGTCCAGGTCGACGTCAGCCACCACGGTCCGCACGGGCGGCACGAAATCGGGGTCCGCGTCGAAGCTGCGCTCGATGAGCGCCGCGATCCGCGTCTCACCCAGGTGTCGCGGCTCCCACTCGAAAAGCAACGCCTGAGCTGCCGCAATTTCGCCACCCTCGATGAGCCCCTCTGCCTGCACCAAAACCAAGTCGAGGTCGAGGGCGCTGCCGGCGAGGAGCTCAAAGAGCGCCCCTGCGCCAACCAGGTCGCCGCGAGCGTAGGCGGCCCGCAGCGCCAGCAGTCCTTCCTCCCTGGAGAGGGACTCGGGCCCGCGCACCGCCGCTTGCACCAGGGCCTGCGCCTGGGCCACGGCCAGCGCCACCGGCGATGGCGACGCCGGCACGGCCGCGCTCTGCTGGCGCTCGTCAGCGGCCGCAGCGCTGCCCCCTTCATCGGCTTCGCGCCCGCAGCCGCTGACGACCACCACCCACGAGAGCAACACCACACAACGCCGCTGCACCGCCGAACTCCACTCACCTCGCCTCATGATGTCGTCGCTCCCGTTCACGCGCCTACCCGACGAAACACCGCAAGCCCTTCTCACCGGCGGTAATGTTCAACCATCTCGAAGACCGAGCCCGAGCTCTGCGGCAGCGCCGGCACCTCTCCGAGACTATGCTCCAGGATGCGCTGCGAGTTGGCCACCGCCTTGCGGTAGTAAATCTCCCGCAGCACATCCATCTGCACCGCATCGAGATCGCCCCAGCGTCCGTGCGCTTGCATCGCCGCCCGCCGTCCCAGGACCTCATGGAGAGCGATCCCCACGGCGACGGCGACGTTATAGCTCTGCACCACCCCGTGCATGGCGATGCGAAAGAAGCCATCGCAGGCGGCCAACATCTCATCGGAGAGTCCAGCGTGTTCGTTGCCGAAGACCAGCGCCAGGGGCCCATCGACAGGCATCTGCCGCACCTCGGTGCTCCCTTCGAGGCTGGCCCCAAAGAGCCTAAAGCCCTGGGCCCGGACCGCCTCAACGCAGGTGGAGACATCATTGAAGCGGCGAATCTCCAACCACTTGTGCGAGCCGAGGGCGCTGCGGCAGGCCGGCTTGAAGCGCTTCACCTTTTCAATCAAAAAGAGGCGGTACACCCCATGCCCTTCACAGCAACGCATGATGGCCGAAGCGTTGCCCAGATCGGTGATGCCGTCGACCACCATGGCGACATTGCGCACCCGATGCCGCAAGGCGTGTTCCAGGTTGGCTTGCCGCGCTGGGGTCAAGAAGCGCTCCAGGACCTGGAGCCGACGTTCCCGGCCAGCCTCCGTCGCCGCAGGGCGCAAGGGCCTCTCGTCTTCACTTTTCATCCGCTAGCCTGACTTGCAGTTGATCACCCATGGCCTGCACCCGCTCGATGGCGACCGGTACGACCGTGCCGATGGGTAAGCGCCGCCGGGTCGACAAGTTGACCCGCAGCATGGTGTCCAACAAAACCACCTGCGCAAAGTCACCGCGCTCAGCGTAGGCGATGATCACCCCGTCTTGCGTTTGGTCTTGACGTTGCTCCAAGTAGCGCAGCATCCAGTAACGCGTCGAGTCCCGGTCGGCGGCCCGCGCGTCGAGGGAAGACTGTTCGACCAGCGCCAAGATGGCCGCCACGGCCTCTGCATCCAGCAGGGGCTGGCCATGCTCGAGGTAGTGCTCAATCTGATAATGGGTCAGCAAATCCGTATAGCGGCGAATGGGGCTGGTACTCTGGACATAGGCGTCGACCCCTAGCCCCGCGTGTGGCGCTGGCTCCAGGTGCATCCCTGCCGGCATCATGCAGCGGCGCATGGCCATCGCCCGCGGAATGCCCGCTGGAATCTCGGCGAAGGCATCTTCGTCCAGAGGCACCGTGGGCTTCTCCTGGCCGCGAAAGGCTACGGCAATACCCGAGCGGCCACAGAAGCGCGCCGCCACGGTGTTCGCCAAAATGGCCAGCTCAGCCACCATCTCCCGGGCCATGGAGTTGAGATCGTTGACCTTGATGTGCACCCTCCCCGCAGCATCCACGCGCGCCTTGTGCTCAGGTAAATCGATCTCCACAGCGCCGCTCTCGTAGCGGGCCTGGCGCAGATTCTCGGCACAGAGGTGGACCACTTGCAGATCCTCTGCCCACTCCCCCAAGCCGCTCTCGAGCAAGTCATCGGCCTCGTCATAGGTGAAGCGGCGCCCCACCCGCACCCAAGTCCGATGGATCTGAGCCGACACGTCTTGCCGCGCACTCTGCTCATGGCTCGCGTCGAAGTCCACGCAGAAGGACAACGCCGGCCGCAGCTCTCCTTGGAGGAGGCTGAAGAGCCCCTCACTCAAAGCGAAAGGGAACATGGGGACGCGATGGGTGGGCAGATAGAGGGAGGTGGCCCGGCGTCGCGCCTCCACCTCCAATGGCGACGCAAAAGGCACGAAGAGCGTCGGCGCCGCGATGTGAATCCACAGCCGATGCCGCCCTTGCCCGAGCACCTCGACGCTCACCGCGTCGTCGATGTCCATGGTCTCGACATCATCCACGGAAAAGACCCGATGGGCCTCGAGGTTGAGGCGCTCCGCAGCGCGGCTCGCCATCAGCTCAGGCCACTGCGCCAGCAAGGCCGCCTCGGCCGCTAGAAGCTCAGGCGCAAAGGTCTCAGGGATGCGATAGCGCCGCAAAAACACGTTCTCGTCCGGGCGCCAGTGCCCCGTGCCCACCAAAAAGCGAAAGGCCCGCGCCAAGCCGCTGCCCTCCAGCGCCCGCCCCGCGCGCTGTTGCACCGCGTCCAGCAGAGCCTCCGCCTCGGCCCGGCTGCTGCTCTCAGCGCCACCCACCACGAAGGCCTCCACCACCTCCCAGCTCGCCAGCAGGGCCGGATCATTGAGCACCTCGGCGTAAGTCGCCTCCCGCACCTCGGGTGCTTGCAAAAGCAGCGACCGCGCCACCTGGACGAAACGCTCGCGCTGCGCCTCGCGCTGCACCAACACGGCCTGTGTCCGCAGCAGATCCTCCACCTGGCTCTCGGAGCGCGCCTCAAAGAGCTCACCCCGCTCCTTGAAGTAGATCTTGTCCTCACGCAAGGCCACCGCTGCCGCCAATAGCGCCTCGGGCTGCTGCTCCCCAAACCACAGATCCGCCGCAGCCGGCACATCGACGGGCATGGACTCACCCGCCACCAGCGACCACAGCTCCTCCACCGCGGCCTGCCCCACTCTGGCCTCCACCCGCACCCGCAGCGAATGCAGCTCCATGGCCAGCGTCTCCAGGCTCGCCTCGGCCGGCAGCGTCCCCAGACGCAGCCCGAGCTGCTTGGCTGCCACACTCGCCTCGCGCCCGTCCTCCATCAACACACGAAAACGCGCCTGCTTCCCCTCGTCTCGCAGCACCACCGCCAAGCGGTAGCGGCCCTTGTCTTGAATCTCGATCACTTCACCGGCGCGGATCTCCGCGTCCACTTTCTTCATGGCGTCCTACTTGTCTGGCATCGCGCGGCACCGCCGGGCACCCGCCCTACCCCTGCCTCAGCAGGGCACGCCCTTATGCCATGAGCCGCGCCTACCTTCAAGGTCATGCGCGCCCCGCCGCCAGAACCCACCCCTGGCCACCGCTAAAATGCCTTGCGATTTCAAACCATTCGCCCCAACTCGCCTCGCCACCCCCCTTCTCACGTCGCCCTCTCTTCGGGTCCACCTGCGTCAAAGCCAGCGTATTCCAGAGACCACAGCGCCGTCTCGCGCAAGACCTCGTCTCGAGCCTGCGTTGAAGCCAGCGCCGCCGCCTGCACCCCGGCGTGCCCCAGATGGGTGCCACAGTAAATGGCACAGGCCCTCAGCCACGGCTGCGCATCGCGCAGGCAGCGACCCACGGCATCATCGTCCTGCCGGTCCAGCCCGAGCTTGGTCCCCATGTCACCCAGCGCCAGGGCCACCTCGTCGTCGGGATCCAGCGTCAAGAAGGGCAGCAGCCATTCGAAAATGGGCCTGTCGGCGAGGTTCTCCAGGGCCTCGATGGCGTAAGCCCGCGCTGTGGGATCGCTGCTGAAACAGTAGGTGCGAATCGTATCGAAGTCGGGATGCTGTGCCGAAAAACCAACGATCTCGATGACGATCTCCAAGGCCTCGCGCCGGCGGTCAGACAGACCCAGGTGGAGAAGATCCACCGGCCCTGGAGAGGCATGGCCCGCCTCGCGCAGCAAATGCCCATCGAGGATGGTCTGGTAGGCCACCTTGAGCTCCCGTTTGGCCGCCTCCATCAGCGCGCCGCGATAGCGCCGCCCCACCAAACTGAGACTCTGCGCCGCCATCAGCCGCGTGTCATGCGCCTGGGTGACGTCCGCCAAGAGATCGAGCAGGTGGGTGGCATGGCGTTCCGTGTGGGCCGCCAAAAACTGCGCCGCCCGCTGACGCAAGGTCGACGGCAGCCCAGCGCAGGCCTCCAAGAGCGCCGCCCCGGCGCTCGGCTCGCCGATGCGCAACAGAGCCTCGGTCAACGCGATGCGAATGGCTGGCTCCCGCCCGGCGATACGCTCGGAGATCGGCGCCACCAGGGCCGCACAGCTCGGGTCGGCGCGCTGACTCAGCGCGCGCGCGACGGCGCTGCGCACCTCGAGCTGCGGGTCGTCGAGCAGGTCCACCAGCATGAGCAAATGGCAGCGAGATTCGAGATCTGCCAGCACGGCGACCGCACTCAGCCGCTCCTCTGGGTCCCTCGAAGCCATCCACGCCTCCAGCACCGAAGCCCCCCGCGCTACCATGCGCAGATCCCAATGCCCGCAGAGCCCCGCCACCGCCTCACGGCGCACCTCCGGCGCCGCGTCGCCCATGGCCGACAGCATGGCGTCCACGGACCACTCGGCCGCGCCGCGGCACACCCGCATGGCCGCCGCGCGTACCTCCGGCGCAGCGTCGCCGAGAAACGACGACGCCACCTGAGTGACCGCAGAACCCGCTTGCCCGCTCCACTCCGCCAACAGGGCCAACAACTCGGCTGCCAGGGCCGGCTCTGCCCCATGCAAACGCTCGCCGACCAACTCGATGGCTTCAGCCGGCTGCACCTGAAAGAGATGGGCCGCGGCGAAACAGACCAGCTCGGCATCATCGCTAGCGATCTGCTGCCGCAACACCATACGTGAGGTCCCGGCGTCATGGAGCATGTCGCCAAAGTCGAGGGAGGCATCAAAGGTGCGCGTGCGAATGCGTTCCACGATGGCCCGCGGATAAGCCAAGCGCGTCCACCAGGCGATACCCAGGTAGGCCAAGGCCAGCACCAAGCCCGCCGCGCTCACCCAGGCGGCCGATCCCGCCCAGCCCAACCACCCCAGCATCACCGACGCCGAATCACCGAAGACGTAGAGCAGGGCCGCAGCAAAAGCGGCGGCCAGCGGCTTGAAAGCACCCTCGGCCCGCCCCCGCACCACCTGCGCCACCTCCGCCGAGAGGCCCTTGTAGAGAAACTTCTCGTTGGTCTCCTCCACGACATTGCGGCTCTGAATCACGAGGAATGCCAGCGCCCCCATGGCCAACACTGGCGCGATCAAAAGCCCCACGAAGACCACCAGCGCAAAGAGTGGCTGCACCAGGGTCAGGTTCCGCACCCCAAGGGCCGCCGTCAGACGCGGCATGATCAAAAGACTCAGCAACAGGTTGATTCCCGACGACAAGGCAGACCAGAACCCCAAAAACTCCGTCAGATGATCCGTCTCGGTGTACACCCGCGAGAAGATGTCGAAGTACACGTACTCCGCCAAAAAGAGCACCACCGCCCCGAGAAAAGAGAGGCCAATGATCCCCGTCACCAAAGGCTGCCCCCACAGGCGCGCCCGCAGACGCTCGCGCCAATTGCGCTGCCCCTGCCCCCCCATGCCGGCGCGACCCACCTCAGCGCTGCTCTCTGGCACGGGCCGAGAGCCGCGCCGAATCGCCCGCAGATAACCAAAGAGCCCGAGCTGCACCAAGACCCACAGCAGGAGCAGGTTCTCCGTCGAGACCAAGGTCGCCAAAGCGCTGGTCATCAGGCCAGCCACCACCCCACCCAAGCTCGCCGCGGCAAACAGCGCCGGGAAAGCACGCTTGGACTCTTGGATCGTAAAATAGCGCGTGGCGAAGTTCCAAAACTCTGCCAAGAGAAAGGCTTGCAACAGCGGTGACGCCACCATCAGCGCGAAAGTCCCCACCCGCCCATCGAACTCGCGTAACAGGGTCAAGGCCAAGACCAAGAACACGCTCAACATCAGCATGGGTTCAAAGGTGCGATTGTTCAGATCTCTGGCGCTGGTCCGCTCATAGACGACGGTCAAAGGCAACATGGCCGCCGCCAACAACAAGCGCACCAGCGGCAAGGACTGCACCCCGATGGTCGAGAAGAAGAGCGAATCCGTCACCGCCTGCAACATGATCAGCGCGCCAAAAATATGGAGATGAAAGACGAAGAACAGGCTCGTCTTGGTCCACTTGGGCGCACTGGAAATCGCTGCCATCTGCCAGCCTCGACACCGAAGACACTCTCACCACCACCCCCCACCAAAAGGGTGGCCCACCCGCACAGAGATAGCACGCCAGACTAGCCCCTCCTACCTCGCGCGATTTTGGCAGAAGCAGCGACCGCGCTGGTGCCACCGCCAACACCAACGCGCGCCTCCTTTACCCCACTTATTTTGGCCACTGGCCCCCCAAAAACGCGCACCTTGAGATTTCACGAACTTGTTCACACATTCCCTTATAAGTTAACGACTATCCACTCTTTTCCCCCAGCAACCCCATACCGTTCAAAGCCAAAGCACCCCCCGAATCTCGGCCGAGCAAGGTTTTATAGGGGAATGCGCGATTAATTTTGCTTGACACCTAGAAAACTCGTCGATAAGTTCCCCTTCGTGAGGCAGAGCAAGGCGTGGCGCCTTGTTCTGAAAGGTGAACCGCCAAACAGGAGATCCCCAAATGACCAAAGCTGAACTCATCGAAATCGTCCACGGCAAAACCGAAGGCAAAAACAAGAAAGAGACCACTGAAATCGTCGACGCCGTCTTCGAGGCACTGGCAGAAGCCATCCGCGCCAGCGAACGCTTCTCCTACCCTGGCTTCGGCACCTTCACGGTGAAAGAGCGGGCCGCCCGCGATGGCCGTAACCCCCGCACGGGTGACTCCATCAAGATCCCCGCCAGCAAAACCGTCAGCTTCAAACCGGCGCCGAAGTTCAAAGACAGCCTCGGCAAACCGAAGAAGAAAGGTGGCAAGAAGAAGTAATCACGCCTGCGGGTCGTGATCATCCAAGGCCGAGGTTCACCCCTCGGCCTTTTATGTTTTCTTGCGCCTGCCATAGCGGCCGAGACGGCTGCTCACCATCCCACTCAGCCGCGTCCACTCCTGGGGTGCAATGCGTGGCGCCGCAAGGACCAGCGCCAGCGCCGCCCCACCGCCACCGACGAGCAGCGCCACGAAAGCGCCCGTGGATCTCCCCAAATCAAAAGGCAACAGCAATCCCAAAGAAGCCCCTAGGGACGCCACCGCCGCCAGCAGCAATCCTCGCCACAGACCTTCCAGCAGATTCCGCCATGGGAACGCCCGATTGCTCCGACCGTAGAACCACAGCACCGCCAACGACTGCGCGACCATCCCAGCGCTCGCCGCGCCAGCCAGACCGTAGACCCCCCAGCGCGCACCCAAGACCAGGTACACAGGCACACTCAAAACCGTAATGCCTGAGCTCAACAACATGGGCGTCCAAGTGTTTTGCTCCGCGTAGAATGCCCGCACCGCCACCATCTGCACCCCCCACGCCCCAATCCCGAGGGCGAAGAGCCGCAAGATCACCGCCGTCCGCGCCGTATCGCCAGCGGCAAAGGCGCCACGCTCGTAAACCGCCACCACCAGTGGCTCGGCCAAAACCAAGGTCACACCGGTCGCCACCAAGGCGAGGAGCAAGACCACCCGCAAGGTCTTACTCAACAACAGGGCCAGCTCCTCCCGCTTGCCTTCACCCGCCAAGCGCGACAAGAAGGGCAACGCCGCCTGACCCGCTGCCTGGCCAATCACCGCAATGGGAACCAGCATCAGCCGGCGTCCGTAGTTGAGCCAGGAGATGGAGCCCTCCTCCATGGACGAGCCCAGAATGCGCCCAAGCCACTCATCCACCGTCGTCAAGCTCACCCCTAACATCAGCGGCACACTCAGCCACAAATACCGCCGAAAACCGGGATCCGACAGCGACAGCAGCGGTCGAAAGCGCACGATGCCCCGCGCCTGGTAAAGGGAGAGGCCAAAGGGACCGGCGATGGCGCCCACCAGCGCCCCGACGGCGAAGGCCTTCATCCCCATGACCGGGCCGAGCAGAAGGCCGAAGACGATGATGCCCGCGTTGTAGACCAGCGGCGCAAAGGTCGCTGCCAGAAAGCGCCCCTGTGCCATCAGGGTCGCCAACATCAGACCGCCTATGTAGTGAAAAAGCTGCGCTGGCAACACCACCCGGGTCATCTCGACGGTGAGGGCCACGCTCTCCGGGCCAAAACCAGGGAAGAGCCACCGCACCAGGGACTCGGCAAAGATCTCCGCGACCACGATGCCCGCCGTGAGAAAAAGACCCATGGTGGTGCCGATGATCGAAAAGAGGCGCCAACCTTCATCCTCGCGCCCTTGCGCCAAAAATGCGCCAAAAATGGGAATGAAGGTGATCGACAGGGTCCCCCCTGCCAAAAAATAGTTCATGAGATCTGGCAACAAGAACGCCGCGTTGTAAGCGTCCGTCGCCGCACCGGCCCCCTGCTGATAGGCGATCACCGCCTCGCGCACATAGCCCAAGAGCCGCGACAGCAAAATGCCCACTGACAGCATCGCTGCCGCCAAACCCATTCGCTGTGCACCAAAAGCGTCGTTCGCCATCCCTGCCACGACCTCCTCCCCGCGCCTGCCCATCCCCCCTGCTGCTTGTACTCCACCCGGCGCGCCGCGTCGATCTATGGTGCTTTGTCCTTTCGTAACGCCGCACCTCCATTTCTTTTCTTCGTTTTCCACCCACGCCGTGCTATTTTCTACCCGATGTGCTCCCACCCTTCGCGAGGTTTTGCGTGCGCCTCACCACCCTGGAAAAGGTCCTCCACCTCCGCCGTGTCCCCCTCTTCTCCGAAATGTCCGGACGCGAGCTGCGCCAGATCGCCGAGATCGCCGCCCAGGAATCCTTCCCGGCCCAGCATCTCATCTTTCGCGAGGGTGATCCCGGCTCCAAGCTCTACCTCGTCGTCGACGGCGAAGTGGAAATCTTCCTCGAAAGACAAGGGGCGCGAACCCTGCTCGCCAAGGTCCAACCGGGGGCATTCTTTGGCGAGATGAGCATCTTCGACCTCGAGCCCCGCTCCGCCTCGGCCGCCTCCGTCGGCCCCCTGACCTGCCTCACCTTGAGCTGCCGTGCCTTCCGCGACCTGGTCTTCACCTTCCCAGCGGTGGTCTTCCCAGTCCTCCAGCACATCAGCCGCAACCTGCGCAAGGCCAACGAAGCCGAAGTCAGGGCACGACAGAACGCAGCGCCCTCATCCTCCTGACCCGCACCACTGAGGCACCCATGCGTCTCGCTTCTGCCTGCTTCCTCGTACTCGCGGCCCTGACCACGGCCGCCCTCTGCGCCTCCGCTGGCGAAGCGCCTCTGGCTTACGGCGTCAGCGTCCAGATCGTCGACGGCGAACCCGCGATGTTGGTCCTGCAAGCCCAAGCGGATCTGCGCAAGGTCAAAGCGCAGATCACCCGCCGCGCCGACAAGAAACGCCATCTCTTCGAGGCCAAGAACCTCCAGGCAGGGGACGAGAAGACCTTCACCTGGGAACAGAAGCAGCTACAAGCCACCTACGACCTCCGCATCGACATCGACATGCCCGACGGCGAGAAGCACAGCATCGAGGGAGACTTCGAGGTGATCCTGCTGCGCACCCTCGACGCCCATGTCGACTTCAGCGCCACGGATTTGCAGGACGGCTATCTAACCCTCACCTCAGAGCGCAAAATCCAACGGGTGCTCCTCGAGGTCTACGACGGCGCTCGCCGTCCCATCGCCGCCCAAGAGCAAGCACTCACCCCCACCAAGCGGGTGCGCTTGGAATGGGACAACGCTGACCACACCGCGGTCTATGTCCGCATCGAAGCCTACGAGAACGACGACACCTGGGCGGAGGTGCAGCTCTTCGCCATCGACGTGCCCCACGAGGACGTGGTCTTCGACAGCGGCGAGGCGGTGATTCGCCCCGATCAGGTGGGCAAGCTCCAACACACCCTGGATTTCATCGAAGAGACCCTCGCCACCTACGACGAAGTGTCCCTCGCCCTCTATGTCGCCGGCTACACCGACACCGTCGGCAGCAGCGCCGATAACCTAGCCCTGAGCGAGCGCCGCGCCCGCGCCATCGCGACCTGGTTTCGCCAGCACCTGCGCATCCCCATCGCCTACCAAGGCTTCGGCGAGGAGGTCTTGGCGAACCCCACGCCGGACAACACCGACGACGCCCGCAACCGCCGCGCCGTTTACTTGCTGACCAACGCGACCCCCGGGGTGACGGCAGACTTTCCACGCGCCGCCTGGAAGAACCTCCACTGATGCACGAGCCAGCGCAACAAGAAGCCTCCTTGAGCCACACCTTGGTGGCCATTCAGAGCCAGATAGGTCTCCCAGCGGAGCGCTTCCCCCACCTCATCGAGACCCACGCCCCGTGGCTTCCTGTGCCCCTGTGCCCGTCTCTACAGGCCTGGATGATCGACGATCCCATCCCCCTCTGGGAGGCCCTCGAGGCAGAGACAGGCCGCGAGGAGGAGCCCCCCATGTTCGCCTTCGCCTGGCCCGCAGCCCAGGCCCTGGCCTTGCTCCTCGCCACGGGCGCCATTGATGTGCGCCACAAGCGCGTCCTCGACCTCGGCTGCGGTTCGGGTGTCGCGGCGGCAGCAGCCGCGCGAGCCGGTGCCGCCGAGGTCATCCTCGTCGACCTGGCGCCCATGGCGTTGCTGGCGGCGAGCCTCCTCTTGGACCGGCACCAGATCACGACGCCGCGCCGCTACTGGTGTGGCGACGCCTTCGACGACGGGCGCATCTTCGCCGACTGTGATGTCGTTTTTGCTGCCGACCTCTTCTACAGCCGCAGCCACGCCGAACGCGGACCACGCTGCATCCGCCAGCTTCTGGGCGATGGCAAAGAAGTCTACCTCACCAACGCTGAGCGCCCCTACTTCGACGCCTGCGGTCTCCAGCCGCTGTGGGAGGGACAGGTCGCGGTCCCCCGCGCCCTTGAAGGCGTCTGCCAGCGTCATATCGTCATGTGGGGCCTCGCCCCTGCTTGACGTCGGGGCCAAGCCAGCGTAGACGATCCAGGCCCCCATGGGGCGCTTTCGACACCCTTGGCCCCCGCAAGGCTGGCCGCGACCACGGAGTAGAAACATGCCCAACCCTCGCGTTTTCTTTGACATCTCTATTGGCGGCGCGCCTGCCGGCCGGGTGACCTTCGAACTCTTTGCCGACGTCGTCCCCAAAACTGCCGACAACTTCCGCGCCCTGTGCACAGGTGAACGCGGGGTGGGCCAATCAGGCAAACCATTGCACTTCAAAGGCTCTGGCTTCCATCGCATCATCCCCGACTTCATGTGCCAGGGCGGTGACTTCACCCGCGGCAACGGCACTGGCGGTGAGTCCATCTACGGCGCCAAGTTCGCCGACGAAAACTTCAACCTCAAACACGGTGGAGCAGGTACCCTCTCCATGGCCAATGCCGGCCCCAACACCAACGGCTCTCAGTTCTTCATCTGCACCGCCCAGACGCCCTGGCTCGACGGCAAACACGTGGTCTTCGGCAAAGTCATCGCCGGCTACGACGTGGTGCAGAAAATGGAAGCCGTCGGCTCGCAAGGCGGCAAAACCGCCAAGCCCGTCGTCATTGAAGACTGTGGCGAACTCTTCTCATAGGCCAGAACAAATCCATGCGATTCTCCCAAGCCTTCATCCCCACCCGCAAAGAAGACCCCGCCGACGCCGAAATGCCTAGCCATCGGCTCTTGGTTCGCGGGGCTTACATCGAGCAGCTCACTGCCGGCATCTACAATCTCCTCCCCCTGGGTTGGCGTTCAGTGCGCAAGATCGCCCAGATCATCAGGGAAGAGATGGACCGCGAAGGCGCCCAGGAGTTGCTGATGCCCATGGTCCAGCCCGCGGAAATCTGGCAGAAGTCTGGCCGCTGGGACTTCTACGGCAAAGAACTGCTGCGCTTCCAAGACCGCAAGAATCAGGACTATTGCCTGGGGCCCACCCACGAAGAGGTGATCACCGACCTGGTGCGCCGTCATATCCGCTCCTACCGCGACATGCCCTTGAACCTGTACCAGATTCAAGCCAAGTTCCGCGACGAGGTGCGGCCCCGGGCGGGCTTGCTGCGTGGGCGCGAGTTCATGATGAAGGACGCCTATTCCTTCGACACCTCCTACGAGACGGCCAAGTGCAGCTACGACAAGATGTTTGCGGCCTACAATCGCATCTTCACCCGTTGTGGCCTTCGCTTCCGCGCCGTCGAGGCAGACACGGGCAACATCGGGGGAAGCCACTCCCACGAGTTCCAGGTCTTGGCGCAAACGGGTGAGGATCGCATGGTCGCCTGTCCCTCCTGCGGCTACGCCGCCAACGAGGAGAAGGCCGAGTTTCTCCGCAGCGAGTCGCTGCAAGCTCTCAAAGCGTCGAATCGACTCGCACCCAGCGCCGGCACCCCGGCGCTGGAGCAAGTCGAGACCCCCAACCAGCGCACCATCGAAGAGGTCGCCTCCTTTCTCGCCTATCCCAAGGATCTTTTCATCAAGACGCTGGTCTATCTGGCAGACAACCAGCCCATCATCGTCTTGGTCCGCGGCGATCATGAGGTCAATGAGGTCAAGCTCAAGCGACTCCTCGGTGCCCAAGAGCTATTCCTCGCCACGGACGCCGTGGTGCAGGAAGTCAGCCGTGCCGAGGTGGGCTTCGCAGGACCCGTGGGCCTAACGGCACCCATCTACGCCGACCTCGCCGTGGCGGAGCTCCACGACGCCGTCACCGGCGCCAATGTCGCGCACCACCACCTCATCCATGTCGAGCCTGGGCGGGACTTCCAAGTCAAGGCCCTCGCCGATTTGGTCATGGCCAAAGCGGGACACCCTTGCTCACACTGTGGGGCCCCCTTGGAAGAGTTTCGCGGGATCGAGGTCGGACACGTCTTTCTCCTCGGGACCAAATACGCCGTCCCCATGGAAGCCAACTTCCTCGACACCGCCGGCAACCAAGTCCCAGCCGTCATGGGTTGCTACGGCATCGGCGTGACCCGGGTGCTCGCCGCGGCCATCGAACAGGGGCACGACGCCAACGGCATCCAACTGCCCCTGGCCATCGCGCCCTACCAACTGATCATCTCGCCCCTACAGATGCAGAACGAAGCCGTCGTCGCCGCGGGTGAACGCCTCTACGCCGAGGCCTTGGCGGCCGGCATCGAGGTCATCCTCGATGATCGCGATCTCCGAGCTGGCGCCAAGTTCAAAGACGCCGACCTCATTGGTATCCCCCTCAGGGTGACCATCGGCGCCCGTGGCCTCGAGAGGGGCTGCGTCGAACTCAAGGCGCGTGATCAGGATGCCGCTCAGGATGTGTCCATCGATGAGGTCATCGCCCTGGTCCAGTCCCGCATCGCCGACGCCTTGGCCGTAGGATGAGAGGTGGCGATCAGCGAAGATCCAACCCGCGCGACCTGGTGATTGGCACCCACCCCGTGCTCGACCTCCTGGGGAGCGCCAGCCCGGAGCACCTGGCTGGGGCCAAGCTTTACTTGGCCCAAGGCCGCTCGGCGACCATGGCCCAAAAAATCCGTGACGCTGCCCATCAAGCGCAGGTGCCCTTCGAGACGGTCAACACCAGCCAGCTCCAGCGCCTCTGCCCCGACGCCAACCACCAAGGGGTGGTCTTGGTGGTGCCTCCTTTTCCGTACACCTCGCTCGAAGACGTCTTCAACCGAGAGCCCGCCGTCAAAGGCTCGGCGCTCTTTCTCCTCTGCCTTGACCAGGTGCAAGATCCTCACAACCTCGGCGCCCTCATCCGCTCGGCGACGGCCTTCGGTGTCGACGCCGTGGTCATCACCCGCGATCGCTGCGCCCAGGTCAACCCCACAGTGGTCAAGGTCAGCGTCGGCACGGCCTATCGCACCCCAATCGTCAGGGTCACCAACCTGGCCACGGCCCTGCGCGAGCTCGCTGAGCGGGGCTTCCACATCTTCGGAGCCGCCGGCGACGCCGAGAGCGTGCCCAGTGATCTCCACTGGGTAGGACCCCTCGCCCTGGTCATGGGCGCCGAGGGCCATGGTCTGCGTCGCCTCACCCGCGCTTACTGCCATGCGCTGGTCCGCATCCCCCACCTGCCCATGGCGGAGTCCCTCAACGTGTCCGTGGCCGCAGGCGTCCTCCTTTACCACGCCCACCTGTCCCGCTCGAGCCAAGTCAGCGGAAAATAATGCCTCGCGCCCAAGCCGGCCGTGCCGCGCAACTTTCGAGAAAAGTTGATTATTGCTGCCTTGACACGCGCTCGTGACCCATTAAACTCCGCCCGGTGTTGCACAATCCGTGCTCAGCACCTCAGCCTACCGGAAGTAAATCGCGCGACGGTTGTTCTACCTTCGCATGCCCCTCGCGGCCGCCCTGCCCTCCTCGCAATCCTCCTGCCTACTTCCCACCTTTCCCCTTGGGATCTGTCAATGCACGTCAAAGAAATCAAGCGAATGCACATCACTGAGCTGCTCCAGCACGCCAGTGAGATGAAACTCGAAAACGCGACCTCCATGAGCCGGCAAGAGCTGGTCTACGCCCTGCTGCACGCACAAGCCGGCCGAAGCGGTGAAATCTGGGGCGAAGGCGTCCTCGAAACCCTCACGGACGGCTTCGGCTTTCTGCGCTCGGTCGACTACAACTACCTCCCCGGTCCCGATGATATTTATGTCTCCCCCAGCCAAATCCGCCGCTTCAACTTGCGAACGGGTGACACCGTCTTCGGACTCATCCGCCCCCCCAAGGAGAACGAGAAGTACTTCGCCTTGCTCAAAGTCGAACAAGTCAACTTTGAAGACCCCGAGGTGGCGCGATCGAAAATCATTTTCGACAACTTGACCCCACTTTATCCCGAGAGACGTCTCTGCCTCGAGCACGACCCCACCAACTTCTCGACTCGGGTCCTCGATCTCTTGACCCCCATCGGTAAGGGCCAGCGTGCGCTCGTCGTCGCGCCCCCCCGCACGGGAAAAACGGTCTTGTTGCAGAATATCGCCAACGCCATCACTGCCAATCACCCTGAGGTCGTCCTCATCGTCCTTCTCATCGATGAGCGACCCGAAGAGGTGACGGACATGCAGCGCTCGGTCCAGGGCGAGGTCATCTCCTCGACTTTCGACGAACAAGCCCAACGTCACGTCCAGGTCGCAGAGATGGTCATCGAGAAGGCCAAACGCTTGGTGGAGCACAAACGCGACGTCGTCATCCTCCTCGACTCCATTACCCGCTTGGCCCGCGCCTACAACACGGTCGTCCCGGCCAGCGGCAAAATCCTCTCGGGTGGTGTCGACTCCAATGCCCTCCACAAACCCAAACGCTTCTTTGGGGCCGCCCGCAGCATCGAAGACGGCGGCAGCCTGACCATCATCTCCACGGCCCTCATCGACACCGGCAGCCGCATGGACGAGGTCATTTTCGAAGAGTTCAAAGGGACGGGCAACTCCGAGCTGCACTTGGATCGCAAGCTCATGGAGCGGCGCATTTTCCCCTGCCTCGACATCTCCAAGTCGGGCACGCGCAAGGAAGAGCTCCTTCTCGACGAAGCCACGCTCAATCGCGTCTGGATCCTGCGTCAGATCCTGCAAAATCTCAACGCAGTCGACTCCATGCAGTTCCTCATCGACAAAATGGCCATGACCCGAAGCAACCAAGACTTCTTGGATTCCATGCAAGCTTGAGCCACGACACACGTGATCCGGGGCTGCTGTTTTCGGCCCCGGCTTACGCCCGTCAGGCTGGCGCAACCAGCCTTGCACGGCTGCACAAGTGGCTGAGAGCGACCGACAATGCTGCGCGCTTCAAGCCACCTCCACCGGCGACCTCGTCCAGGTATTCATTTCATGCTCGACCCTTACGTCCCCATTCTCGGCCTGCGCGACACCGAACGGGCCATCAAACGCGTCAAAGACCACTTCGAACGCACCCTGGCGCAAAGCCTCAACCTGGATCGCGTCAGCGCGCCACGCTTCCTCGAAGTGGGGACGGGACTGCAGGACGACCTGGCCGGCACCCAAGTCCCGGTCTCTTTTCGTGTCAAGCACAGCAAGCATCCCATTGAGGTCGTCCACAGCTTGGCAAAGTGGAAGCGCAATGCCCTGGCCAGCTACGGCTATAGCCCTGGCACGGGTCTCTACACCGACATGGACGCCATCCGCAAAGACGAAGACCTCTCACCAGTACACAGCATTTATGTCGATCAGTGGGACTGGGAGAAGTGGATCACGCCAGAGCAACGCACCACGTCCTACCTGAAGACCACCGTGCGCCAGATCTACGCCGCCATCCGCGAGACCGAAGCCGCCTTGGCCGAGAACTTCTCCGGCCTCAGGCCGCGCCTACCACCCGAGATTCACTTCCTCCACAGCCTCGACCTCGAGGCCAGCTACCCCGACGCCACTCCCAAGGAGCGCGAGCACCGCGCCGCCCGCGATTTCGGCGCCTTCTTCCTCATTGGCATCGGCGCCCCACTGGCCTCGGGGCAACCCCATGATCTGCGCGCCGCCGATTACGACGACTGGATCAGTCCAGGCGACGACGGCCGCCCGGGCCTCAACGGCGACATCATCGTCTGGAATCACACCCGCGGCGAGGCCCTCGAACTCTCCTCCATGGGCATTCGTGTCTCACCTGAGTCGCTCGCCGCGCAGCTCGCCGCCACGGGTCTCGAAGAACGCCGCCAAATGCCTTTCCACCAAGCCGTCCTGGCGGGAGAGCTACCGCCGTGCATTGGCGGCGGCATTGGCCAATCGCGCCTCTGCATGCTCCTGCTCCAGAAGGCCCACATCGGCGAGGTGCAAGCCAGCATCTGGCCTGATGAGATGGTCAGCGCCTACGCCTCCAAAGGTGTTCGCTTTCTCTGAGGCGACCCCTGTCAGGGCGGCAGATCCGTCGCGAAAAGGCGCTGATCGGCCGCACACCACCCGCAGATTCGGTCCATGACCGTGAGGATCGCCTCATAGCGGTGCTCATCCACATCGTCTGCGTGCCGAGCCCGATGCGCATCAAAGCACGCATAGACCGTGGCTTGAGACATCCCCTCGGCAGTCATGGCCAGCACCAATCTCGCCAGCTCCTCCTCGGGTTGCGCCGCAAAAGTGGCAACCTCGAGACGAAGCGTAATGTCATCATCTCCCGCCATTGTTCGCTCGGCATACATTTGCATGTCCTCAAGCACCAAGGCTGGCGAGCAGCGCCGCATTCATCTCGTCGGCGCTCTGGAAGCGCTCCGCCGGCTTCTTGGCAAGGGCTTTGTAAAGCACATCGGCATAAGGCAAGTCCGCCAAAGCCTCGGGCAGTCTGGGGGCGAAGGTCGTCTGCAAACGCAGGGTGTCCAAAAAAGTCTCGCCTTTGATGGCCACCTGCCCCGTCAGCATCTCAAACAAAATCAAAGCCAACGCATAAATATCGGTCCAGGGTCCCACGGTGCCGCTGATGATCTGTTCCGGCGCCATGTAATTGGGCGTACCGCATGCCTCGTTGACCAGCGTCAACTTCTCCGCATTCTCGCCCCGTTCACCCACAATCTTGGCAATGCCAAAATCGATGACCCTGATCCGGACCCGGCCGTCAGCGGCGCTTTGGATGAAGAGGTTCTCGGGTTTCAAGTCTCGGTGCACGATGTCGTGGCGATGGGCCTCAGCCAACGCCAAGAGCACCTGCGAAGCGATCAGCGCTGCACCACGTGGGGAGAAGGCTCCTTGCTGCAACCGCGAGCCCAAATCCACCCCGTTCAACAACTCCATCACATAAAAGAGGCACTGCTCGGCAAAACCAAAGTCGAGAATCGTCACGAAATTCGGATGGGTCAGCTCCCGAATCACCGCCACCTCGCGTTGGAAACGCCGCACCACCGCTGGCGACGACGCCGCCGATGGCAGCAAACACTTCACCGCGCAGCTCTGACCACTCACCTGATCCGTCGCCGCGTATACCACCCCATAGGTTCCTGCGTTCAGCCGACTATCGATGCGGTAGCGCGCCGCCAAGACTTGCCCAATCTCGGGCAATCGCAGCCGCACTTTGCTCTCCGGAGCTTGCGCGTTCATCTGGGCTCTTTGACCTAGCTAGCTGCGCGCTCGGGACGAACACGCGCGCCTAGTGTATGCTCCGCAAGCAGAGAGGGTCAAGCCATCACCGGCTCCCTCTGGCCCCTGTGGGGCCCCTTTTTTACTCCCACCCTCGATTGCCACCAAGAGCGCGCCATGCAGCTTAGCCTGGACACGCAGACCGCCGTCTTGACCCTCGAACACCCCCCCGTCAACGCGCTGGGGCGCGCCGAAATCGCCCAGCTCGCTTCAACGATCACCCGCCTCCACGACGCTTGCGAACAAGGCCTCCGGACGCTCATCACGACGTCGCGCCGCGTCAGCCCCAAAGGCACACCGATCTTCTGTGCCGGTGCCAATCAGCGCGAACGGGACCAGTGGTCCAAAGCAGAGATCCTCGCCCATGTCGAAGGCCAACGCGCAGTCCTCACCCAGCTCCGAACCCTTCCGCTCTTTCACCTCACCGTCGTTGACGGTGCCGCCATCGGCTTGGGCACGGAAATCGTACTCGCCAGTGACTATTGCGTCGCCACCGAGCGCTCCTTCTTCGCCTTGCCTGAGATCAGCATGGGCCTGATCCCAGGTGCTGGGGGTACGGCCCACCTCGCCCAACGCATCGGTCATACCAACGCCATGGCTTTTGCCTGCACCGGGAGGCGCGTCACCGCCGCAGAGGCCCTGACCTGGGGGCTCATCCAGTCAGCTCAAGCCACCTACCAAGAGGCCTCGTTCCATGCCTACGCGCTCTGCCAGCGCCTGAGTGGTGCCGACCTCGTGGCGCTACGCGCCTTCAAAGCCGCGCTCCTCGCAGGGGCCGCGGCGCCACCCAGTGAACGACTGCGCCTCGAAGCCGAGGCTTACGCCACCTGCCTCAAGGTGCCCTCCACAGCGCCGCCACCGCGAGAGGGATGACGGTTATGAACGGACTCATCCTGCGCGTCGTGAACCATGGCGACGCTTCGGCCGTCGTCACGCTCCTGGGTGGCGCCGAGGGCAAACGCGCCGCCTATGCCCAAGGAGCCCGGCAGAGTCGGCGGCGCTTCGCGGGCGGCCTCGATCTCTTCACCCTCTATCGCTTCCAGCTCGAAGGCCGACGCCCTGACGCCATGCCGCGACTCTGCGCCGCCACAGTGATCCAGCGCCTTGATGGCATCCCCCAAGACCTCTTCAAAATGGCCGTCGCTTCCTGTGCCATCGAGAGCGCCCGTGACACCACCCCGGAGCACGCGCCCCTCGAGGACGTCTTCACCGACCTCTGGACGCTCCTCTGCACCCTCGACAGCGCCCCTGGAGACGCGCCCGAGCTGGCTATCCTGGCCTTGCGCTGGTTCGAAATCCGCCTCCTGAGTCACCTCGGCCACGAGACCATGCTCAGCCACTGCTTTCGCTGCGGCCAAGCACCTGATGAAGAGGTCGTCCGCTTCTACCCCGACCAGGGCGGCACTTGCTGCCTCGCCTGCTACGACGCCGGCCCGCTCGCCCTGCGCCTCCCGCTGCGCTTGGTGCTGGGGCTGGAGAAGCTGCGTCAGCGCTCCCTGAGGCACATCATCGACGGAGCCTTGCAACGGGGCGCACAGCAGGAAGCCCTGGCGGTCTTCAACCGCGACGCTGGCCGTGTGCTCGCACACCTTCTGGAAGCGAACCTGGGACTCGCGCTCCGCACCAAAGCGCACCTCTTCTTGGAACAACTCTGCGGAGCGCGACCCAAGGGTGGAGCGACACCATGAGCACGCCGCCCACACAGTGAGCCCATTCAGCCGTTGCGCGCCTTGAAATCGGCCATGAACTGAGCCAACGCCTCGCAACCGGCCTTGGGGAAGGCGTTGTAAACCGACGCCCGCAGACCACCGACACTGCGGTGACCCTTGAGCCCGCTCATCCCTGCCGCCAGCGCTTCAGCGATGAACTTCTTGTCCAGATCAGGGTTCGGCGTGCGGAAGTTGATGTTCATCAGAGAGCGCGAGTCTTTGCGCGCCACCGCACCATAGTAGCCATTGGAGCCGTCGATGGCATCGTAGATGATAGCAGCCTTCTCCTCGTTGCGCTGCTCCACCGCTTCCAGACCGCCATTGGCCAACAACCACTTGAAGGTCAAGCCCATGAGGTAGATGGCGAAGGTCGGCGGCGTGTTGAGCATCGACTTCTCTGCCGCCTGCTTGCGGTAGTCAAGCATCACGGGCAGCCCTGTGCGTGCCTTCTCCATGAACGCCTTGTGGAGGATGATCAAGGTGCAACCCGCCGGGCCGAGGTTCTTCTGCGCGCCGGCAAAAATCAGCGCGTGCTTGGAGACATCGATGGGACGGCTGAACATATCCGAGCTGGTGTCGCAGATCAGCGGCTTCGTCGCGGCGGGGATGCGTTTCCACTCCGTGCCATAGATGGTGTTGTTGGAGCAGTAGAATACATACTCGGCGTCGTCGTTGTAGACGATCTCCGACTCCTCGGGGATGTAGGCGAACTTGCTGGCCGTACCATCATAGGCCATGTTCACCGTGCCAAAGAGACGCGCCTCTTCCATGGCTTTCTTCGTCCACACGCCCGTGTGGATGTAGTCTGCTGTCTTCCCCTGCATGAAGTTCATGGGGATCATGCCAAACTGCATGGTCGCGCCACCTTGGAGGAAGAGCACGTGGTAGTCGTCACTGATATTGGCTAACTTGCGACAATTTGCCTCGGTCTCGTCAATGATGGCATCGAAGACCTTGCCCCGGTGGCTGTGCTCGAGAATCCCAATACCACTGCCAGCGATGTTCCAGATGTCTTCCTGGGCCTGGCGCAGAACCTCTTCGGGCAACACGGCCGGACCAGCAGAAAAGTTGAAGATACGCCCTTCACTCATGAACTGTTTCCTCATCGAAAGCGCGCCTCGTGGCGCGTGTCACTTCTCAAGCTCACGGCAGCAACCCTCTCACCGCGAGAGGGCGCGCCTCGTGCACATCAGCTTTCGCGCCTCAACCCTTGAGCTGGCCACTGTTGACACAACACAAAACCTCACCCCTCGCTTTGAAATGAGAGATGATCTTGACCGCCAAGTCCGCCACCGCATTCTGAGCCTGATCCGTCGACGCACCGACATGATGGGTGCCATAGAAATTGGGTAGATCCGTCAGGCGATTGGCGAAAACCTTGTCAGCCGCAGCCGGTTCACTCGCAAACACGTCCACCGCAGCAAAGCCGATCTTGTCCTCACTCAAAGCCGCAAAGAGCGCGTCTTCATCCACCACACTCCCGCGCGTGGTGTTGACCAAGACGGCGTGAGACTTCATGAGTCCGAGGGTACGCGCGTTGACCAGATGCTTGGTCTCGGCAATCGCGGGCACATGCAGGGAGAGCACATCGGCCTGCGCAAAAACCTCGTCCATACTGAGACGCTGGCACTCGGGATGCTCGTCGAGCTCGGGGCACGCGACCACATCGTGGTAGATGACCTTCATCTCGAAGGCCAGAGCGCGGCGCGCCACCAAACGGCCAATCTGTCCCACGCCAATGATGCCCAAGGTCGAACCTTTGAGACCACGGGCCTTGCTGTAGCCTTTCTTGTCCCACTTACCAGCGCGCAGATCCGCCACCTGCGAAGGAATGCGTCGATCCGCAGAGATGATCAGACCCAACACCAGCTCCGCCACCGCTGTCGAGTTCGTCCCCGGGCAATTGGCCACCGAAACCCCGCGGGCACCGGCCGCGACCGTATCGATCGTGTCATAGCCCGCTCCAGCGCGAACCACCAACTTGAGGCTCTCCGTCGCAGCGAAGGCCGCCGCAGGGACCTTGGTGGAACGCACAATCAAAACCACCGCAGCCGACGCAGCCAAGGCTGCAGGCAATGCCTCGCTACTCAAATCGGGCTGATAGTCGATGGCAAACCCGTCCTGTTCCAACGCTTCGCGCCCGCTCTGCTCAAATTTGTCCGCTATCAAAACTTTCATGCTTCAACCCGTATTGTTGCGGTCCTGCGCCCACCCACGACCACCGTCGGCGGCGCCCTCCACTTCTGCGGCAGCGCCCCGACGCCACCGTCATCCCCTCGCACTCAGTCCAAGCTGTGGACAAAGAGACCACTGCGCAGCTTGGGCTCAAACCACGTCGACTTGGGTGGCATCATCAGCCCCGCGTCCGACACCGCCAACAACTGGTCGATCCGAGTCGGATACATGGAGATCCCCATCACCATCTCACCTGAGTCCACCCGCCGCACCAGCTCACCAGGACCCCTGATGCCGCCCACGAAATCGACCCGATGATCCGTACGTGGATCAAGGATTCCAAAAATGGGGGCGAGAATGCGCTCCTGCACCAGAGACACGTCCAGCGAAGCGATGGGGTCGTCTTGCGCAATGCTCTCTGGCGTGAACACCAAGCTGTACCAACGACCACCCACATAGAGGTTCACCGCACCAGAACGGGACGGCGCCATGGCCTCCGTCGGCGTCAGGGTCCCCAGCGCCCCAAGACGACCGAGCACCTCCGCCTCGCTGTGGCCGTTCAGGTCGCGCAAGAGCCGGTTGTAGGGCAAAATCCGCAACTGAGAGGCCGGGAAGAGGACCGCCAAAAACCAGTTGTACTCCTCTTCTCCCGTGTGCTGGGGATTGGCCTTGCGCCGTTCGGCACCCGCCCGCGCCGCCGACGCCGAACGATGATGACCATCGGCCACATAAGCCGCCGGTACGCGCCCAAAAGCGCGCATATAGGCCGCGGCGTCACTGACCCGCCAAGCGCTGTGCCTTACCCCATCCTCAGATGTAAAATCGTAGAGGGGGACTTCGCCCATGTCCTTGGCGACCAATGCGTCGATGGCTTCGTCATCACGATAAGTCAAAAAGACTGGTCCCGCATTGGCGTTGAGGGTGATCACGTGACGTGTGCGATCGTCCTCCTTATCCTGACGCGTCTTCTCGTGTTTCTTGATCACATCCTGGGCATAGTCGTCGATGTGGCAGCAAGCCACCACGCCCACCTGGGCATGCTCGCCCATGATCTGCCGATAGAGATAGAGTTGCGGCTGCGCTTCGCGCTGCAACCAACCCTTCTCTTGAAAGGTCGCAAAGTTCTCCGCTGCCTTGGCGTAGACCTGGTCTTCATAGAGATGAACCTCCTCGGCAAGGTCGATCTCCGGCTTGGAAATATGCAAGAAGCTCATTGGCTTGCCTGCAGCCATCACCCGCGCTTCCGCCGAGCTCATGACGTCATAGGGCAAAGCAGCCACACTGGATGCCTGCTCCGGCTGGGGTCGCAGCGCCGCAAAGGAACGAATTCGCAACATGGGTTCTCTCTCCTAGTGCTTCATGCCGTACCTCCCCAAACGGCCCATAACCGACGATGGCCGCAATCAATGAGAAGGTCACGTTGATTGTCTCTCAGTCAAAGAGGGCAGCCTGATGTTCAAAAGGGCCCAACCCCGTCACCGGGGTTCGACCCTCTTGGCCCAGAACGACAGCGTCATCACCCCTGGCGAACGAAATCATAGCCCTTGTAGAAGGCCTGAATGTTCATCTCCACCAGGTTCTTTTTCTTGATCACCGCTCGCAACACCTTCTCGACAAAGGCCGGCGGATAGGCGTCCATCGCCGCCACCAACGCCCCCAGCACCACCACATTCGCCACCTTGGGTGTCCCAACGGCATCAGCGATCTTGGACGCAGGCAGCGCAACACAGCGCAGGTGCGACCCAGGTCTGCCCTCCACCATGGTGCTGTCTACCACCACCAAACCACCGTCCACCACCGAGTCGACGAAGGCATCCAGCGACGGCTGGTTCATCGCCACCAACACATTCGGCGCATCTACCACGGGCGAACCGATGCGCTTGGCCGAAACGTTGACCTGACAATTCGCCGTACCACCCCGCATCTCCGGTCCGTACGAGGGGATCCACGACACCTCTTGCCCAGCCCGCATCGCGACCTGAGACAAGAGCAACCCAAGCGTCAAAATCCCTTGGCCACCAAAGCCAGCAAATTTACACTGCAACGGAGACTTCACCGGAATCGCCTCTTCCGCGTCGTCGACCTGATCCGCCCCCGTGTAGGCGTTGATCTTGTCAGGCTCGAACCCCTGGAAGCTGCGATGCCAGTGACCCTCGCGCCCCTCGCTCTCGTCTTTGAAGACGCCCAGAGGAAAGACCTTGGTCATCTCCTCCAGCATCCACTCCCGCGCGTGGGGTGGATCCATCTTCCAACCCGTGGGACACGGTGCCAAGATCTCGACGAAGGAGTAGCCGCGACCCTCGACCTGGTTGCGCAGGGCCTTGGCGATCGCCTTGCGCGCCTTGGTCAAGTGCTTCGCCGTCCCTAATGCCACCCGCTCCACATAAGCCGGCGCCGGCAGCGTCGCGATGATCTCGCACATCCTGATCGGGTTGCCGTGTATCATCTCCTGCCGCCCCAGAGGCGTCGTCGTCGTCCGCTGCGTCAACAGCGTCGTCGGCGCCATCTGACCGCCCGTCATGCCGTAGATGGCATTGTTGACGAAAAAGACCGTCAGGTTTTCGCCCCGACTGGCGGCGTGCAGCGTCTCCGCCGTACCAATGGCCGCGAGATCACCATCGCCCTGATAGGAAATCACGATGGACTTGGGGTTGGCCCGCTTTACCCCCGTGGCCACCGCTGGCGCCCGACCATGGGGCGCTTGGAAATTACCCACGTCGAAATAGCAATAGGCAAAAACACTACAGCCCACTGGCGATATCAACACCGTCCGTTCCGCGACGCCAAGCTCCGAGAGCGCCTCAGCAACCATCTTGTGGATATTGCCATGACCACAGCCTGGACAATAGTGCGAGGCGCGCTTGGCTGGCCCTGTCTTGCGCTCGAACACATCGTAAAACGCAGAAGCTTTCTCGATGACTTTCATGACCGGCCTCCGTCGATGACGCGCTTGTACTGCTCAATCAATGCTTCGGCGCTCGGCACCACCCCACCGCTGCGGCCAAAGTGGTGCACTGGCCGACGGCCAGCGACGGCCAAACGCACATCATCTACCATCTGCCCCGTGTTCAGCTCCACCACCAAAAACTGCGGCACCTGCTCACATAAGGCCGATATCGCCTGAGTGGGAAATGGCCACACGGTGATCGGGCGCAATAATCCCACCTTCAGCCCTTGGGAACGCGCCTGCTCTATCGTCGAGTAGACGATGCGCGACACGATGCCATAGGCCACCACCACCAGCTCCGCGTCCTCGGTCTGGTAGGACTCATAGAGCACTTCGTTTGCAGCAATCGCTTTGTACTTCGCGTCAAGCTTGAGGACATGCTGCTCTTGGCCATCTGGCTCCAAATAAATCGAAGAAATCAAGTTCTGACGCGTCGCCGGCGTCCCATCCACTGCCCAGCTCTGGTGGTCAAAGGCCACCGGCTTGGCCACCGGGAGGCGAACCGCTTCCATCATCTGCCCAATGAAACCATCCGCCATGATGCACGCCGGATTGCGGTACTTGTCCGCAAGATCGAAGGCCAACATGGTCAGATCGCACATCTCTTGGGCGCTGTTCGGAGCCAGCGCGATGAGCCGATAGCAACCATGCCCACCACCCTTGGTGACCTGGTTGTAGTCCCCCTGCTCTGGGGCAATGTTGCCCAAGCCAGGACCCGCACGCACGATGTTCACCACCACACAGGGCAGCTCCGAGGCCGCACAGTAGGACAGCCCCTCTTGCTTCAAACTGAAACCGGGACTCGACGACGCCGTCATCGTCCGAATCCCCATCCCGGCCGTCCCATATACCATGTTGATCGCGGCTACCTCACTCTCTGCCTGAATGAAGACCCCGCCAACCGACGGAAAATGTATGGACGCCGCGTGGGCAATCTCGCTCGCCGGAGTGATCGGATAACCATAGTAGGCCCGACATCCAGCAGCTAAAGCCCCCTGGATGATCGCATCGTTGCCTTTCATGAATTGTCTGGCCATGGCTTCTCCAAGTCAGATGTTGAGTCCTACGGTTTGACGACCCGTATCGCACCCGGCTCCGGGCACGCATAAAAACAAAAACCACAGGCCGTACAACCCGAACCCAGGTAATAAGCTGGGTGATAGCTCGCGCTGTTCAAACGGTCGCTGATGGCGATCACGCCCTTGGGGCAAATTGCGATACAAAGCTGGCAGCCCTTACAAAGCTCGGGATCCAGCTCGATATGAGGCCCCTGGCACCCTTCCTCTGGTGTCTTCGCTTGCTGTGCTTCTTCAGCCATCTCCTCGCCCTCTCTTGCCAATGCACTTCAAAAAACGCGTTCCGAAAACTCGCGCGAAGATTCTCCCACCCAAACACGAGTCCGCCGTGCTTTCCACACTCTGTCAGAGTTCACACCGTTATGGCAAGGTTAATCCGCCCAAAACGCGAAACTATCTTCGACGGCTTCGCGTCACGCAACGACCACCTAAAACGGTGAAAATCCGCGCTCCGCCCAGTACGCCTCTTGCATCAAAGACTCCATCGCCATCAACTGCTGCAAGTGACCCTCTTCCCAGGACGCCAACCAAGAAAAGAAGCGCTGCGCCTCTCCCTCCGTCGCCGCGGCTTGCGCCTGATAATACTCAATCGCACGCCGCTCCAAATCGCAGCCGATGCTCACCACCGCCAACTCAAAAACCCCGCGCCGTAACGAAGCCTTGAAGGCTTCGTCGATCACCGGCGACGCACCCGCCGTGACCTCCCGCTCGCCTAGCACGGACAAATCGAAGCGACCCTCACCCTGGAGGCTCTTCAACTGAACCTCCAAGACCCGAAGATGCTCCACTTCGTCCGCCGCCAAAGCTAAAAACAACGCCCGCACCTCAGGCTGTGAGGCCTCCTTCGCTGCATGCTGGTAAAGCTGCTCCCCTTTCAACTCCACCATCATCGCTTGCTTGATCACCTCGACCAGGTTGACCGCTTTCTCATCCTGCCCTGCCATCCGCGCCTCCTCTGTTGGTTACGACTTCCACCCCCCCTTGCTAGCTTGCCTCCAACCACCGGTCAAGGGCGACGGCCACAGAAGCTCACCACAGACCGTTGTGGCGCCAACTCAGCGCCATGCTCAGCCCATGCTCCCGGAGCGCCCCACCCCGCCACCAACTCAAACGATAGTGCAGACCCAACCACAGCGAATCACCGCCATCGACCGCCGTCAGCGGCACGTCGAAACCGCTGCCACCCAACCACCCCATCCCCCACCACGCCCGCTGCCAGCCCAGCCCTGCCCCCACTTGCACGTACCACGACGCCACCGCCAGCCACCACGGCTCAGAGCCTAAGTTCACCAAAAAAAGCGGATGAAACTCAATGGCAGCGCCCATGCGGTGCCGACCCTCGCTGCCACCCTCCTGCTCGCCCATCGTGCGGCCGTAGTGATAATCCAACTGCATCCCCACCAGGCTCAACACCAGATTGGCCCGCCCCTGCACCCCTACCGTCCAACCCCAAGCCGCCCCCTCCCCACCACCACTGCTGACCACACCACCCGCCAACCCGGCCCCGACAAAGGCGCCCGTCCACGCCCGACTGTAAGCGCGCGCCATCTCCTCACGCGCCTCAACGGGCACGCCAGCACACCCCGGCGGCCCATCCTGCGCCACCGACTCCGCGAAGACGCACCAACACAGCACCCACGCCACACCACAAGCCAAGCAACGCCGCCACTGCCCTACCCGCTTCATCCCTCGGTCCATGGCCCTCTCCACCTCTACTCACCTCCTCTCTCCTAGCACCTCGCCGCTGACCTGGCCACGACATCGTTCCCGTGGTCTTTTGCCCCCGAAGCTGGCATCTTGCTCGTCGTCTCGGCGGCGCGCCCTGCCTCATGCGCCCGCCTTCCTTCTATACTTGACCGGAGGTCATCATGGCAGAACGCCCCTTCCGTATCCTTGGCATCCAACAGATCGCCGTCGGTGCTCTCGACAAAGGTGAGCTGCGCACCCTCTGGATTGACACCCTCGGACTCCAGGCCATCGGCGAGTTCAGGAGCGAACGCGAGAACGTCGACGAAGACATCCTGGTCATGGGCCAAGGCCCAACCCGGGTCGAGGTCGACCTCATGCAGCCCCTCGACCCAGAGAAAAAACCCGCCGTCCACATCCCCCCACTGAACCACATCGGCCTCTGGGTCGACGACCTGGCCAGCGCCGTCACCTGGCTCCAAGAACAGGGCGTCCGCTTCACACCTGGGGGCATTCGCAAAGGGGCTGGCGGACACGACGTCTGCTTCATCCACCCCAAAGGCAACGAGGCCGCTCCCATTGGCGGCGCTGGCGTCCTCATCGAGCTCGTCCAGGCCCCGCAGGACGTGATCCAAGCCCTCGGCTAGACACCTCACGAAACGCTGCCGCCTGGTGTCATTTCCCAATTGACAAGGGACCTCCCTTCCGCATACATTGCGCCCCAGCCGCGAGCAGCGCCTCGCGTACCGCGACATCCAGCGAGAGTGGCGGAATTGGCAGACGCGCAGGATTCAGGTTCCTGTGTCCACCCGGACGTGAGGGTTCGAGTCCCTCCTCTCGCATACACCCAAATAGGATCCGCAGCAGCCAACCGCACCCCTGCATCGCTTGACTTGTGTGAGCCAAAGGCCCATCTCCTCCAGCTACGGCCCCGCGCCGCTGGAGGCAAACGCGACCTTCTCACCCTCGCTGAGCATGCCATGCAACGACTCGTCAGCCAACTCATCGATCGGGGTGTCGTCATCCACGCGCCCCAAGCCGTCGTCATCCAAGACATCGACCCCCAGCGCATCGAAGCCGGCGTCGAAATCTTCCCCGGCACCACCCTCCGCGGGCGCCACACCCTCCTCGGCGCTGGCACCTGCCTCGGTCGCTGTGGCGGCGGCTACTTTGACAACATCGCCACGGGAAGACGGGTCGAGCTTTACGGCGGCTTCTTTCAGGACGCAGTCTTCCTCGATGATGTCATCATCCGCGGCCACGCTGAAATCCGCGGCGGCACCCTCATCGAAGAGGGCGGCGAAGCCGGCCACCACGTGGGCTACAAGATGACCATTCTCATGCCTTACGTCATCGCCGGCAGCCTCATCAACTTCTGCGACGCCCTCGTCGCTGGCGGCACCGGCCGCCGCGATCACACCGAAATCGGCAGCACCCTGGCCCTCTATAATTTCACCCCTTGGGGCGACAAGTTCGCCTCACTCTTCGGCGATGTGCCCGGCGGACTCTTCCTCCGGGCGCGGCGCATTTTCATCGGCGGACAGAGCCAGATCGTCAGCCCCGTCAAGGTCGGCTTCGGCAGCGTCATCCCCGCCGGCTACGCCTTGCGCCGCAGCGTCGGTCCAGACCGGATCTACGGCGAACTCCCGCAAGCCATCGACGCGCCTTTCGCCCAGGACCGACTCGGCGCGCTGGCGCACAAAATCGCATTGAGCGCCGAGTTCATTGGCAACCTTTATGTCCTCCGTGCGTGGTACCAAGAAGTGCGCCTGCCCATGGCCACCCACGACCCCCACCTCAGGGCGCTCTACCAACGGGCCACGACCATGCTCGACCTCGGCATTGCCGAGCGGCGCAAGCGTTTGGCGACCTTCATGGCGCGGGTGCCCAACTCACTCGAGGCCCACCACGCCAACCCCGGCCCCAAACCCGAGCTCACCCACAAACGCCTGGCCGAACACCGCTGGGCCCTCGACCTGTGGCCCGCTCTGGACCGCAGACTGGCCCAAGCCCCCGACCTCGCCGCGGTCTTCACCACCGTCAGCCAGCACATGCAGGCCGACGCCAAGGCCACGACTTACCTCGACGCCTTGCGCGCCCTGCCCCAAGAGGTGGTCGACCACACCAGCGCCGCCTGCGCCCACGTCGTCGCAGCTTACCTGCCCTAACCCCAACACCCCTAGGGCGCCGGCACCTCGGCCAAGCCCGTCGCCAAGAACGACGCCAGAAACGCATCGATGTTGGCCATGGCCGTCGCCTCCCGCGTGGCCACGAAGTGCCCATCCCAGTCGTCTGTGGGCGCATACTGTCGCGCCAGAGCCGTGACACCCCCTACATTGCTCCGCACCGGCAGCGCCATGGTGTATACCCCACCATAGGGCTCCAGAACCGGCTCCACCAGCGGCGCGCCCAGCGCTACACCCAACGCGCGCTGGGTGCTCGTGGGCGTATAGCTATCCCCCACCCCATAGACAAAAAACAGGTTCGGTCGCCCGCGCCCCTCGGGCACCTCCATCAGCAACCCCATGGCCTGATTCAGACCATCAACGGCATCGAAATAGTGCTGCACCAAATTCAGCGCCGGGTGGTACTCCTCGATCTCATCATCAGCCAACAGCGCCGCCAAACCCTGCTTCATACTGAAGGGCGAGCCCTTGTCGAGGATGCCCCTCAGCAAGCCGCCACCAGCGCCGCTCAACACCACCGCCGACCACGTCGACTCATGCCCCACCACCAAGCTCGCATACTGCGAACCCTGAGAGTGCGCCACCAAGGCCACCCGCGCCGGATCCAAGCGCTGCCCTCCACCCGCCACGGGGAGCACCAAACCACCTTCCAACGCATAAGCCAAATAAAACAAATCCGCCGCCCCCTGCGCCACATTGCCACGCGCCGCCTGTGGATTCCCTGCATTGAAATACAGCACGTCTGGGCTCCGTCCGCTCGAACCCGCCCGCGACCCATGCATCACCTGGTCGAAGCCCAGGGTCACCGCCGCCGCCGCCTCCCCAGCCCACTGCCCACGCGCCATCCGCGCCGCCAAACCATTGCCGATCTGCGAACGCGCCGAGCCACCCGTCCCATGCGCATACACCACCACCGGCCACCCCGCCTCAGGCATCGAACCCTTGGGAACACTCAACACCACACAGACATCCTCCCAGCCCACCACCTGTGGCAACCCATCAGCCATCGCCAGCGCACCGCCATCACTTGCAACCACAAAAGCTTTGTCGCCCTCTTGCACCTGGGGCATGGCCAACAGCGCATGATACTCCGTAAACGCGACGTCTTCCTCGCTACAGGACCAGCCACCCTCGGGTCCCACCGCAGAAGCCTGACACGGACTGCTCACCCCGGGCCCACAACGCGTCCACTCCCGCAGCTCCCCCGGCGGCGCCGCACGCACCGCCGCCCGCAAGGCCGGCAACAGAGAGCGATCATCTTGTACCGTGAAAACACTCCCTCCGATCACCTCGTCTGCCCCCCAGCCGCGCTCGGCGACATAAGCCCGCAGCGGCCCATAACGCTCCCAGGCTCGCGCCAGCACGGGATCGCTCGGCGAAGTCGGCCCCATCACCGCAAGAAAATCTGCGTCGGCACCAATCTCCTCGCCCGTGCTGCTGCGCATGCCCCGAAGCAGAACCACCCCATAGCGGTGACCAGCCCGCAGCGGTCGCCCCCACACCGCACGCAAGCCTAACCAGTCATCACAGATGAAGAGCCCACCACTGCCTGGACCCGTCGCCGCCACCCAGCCCACGGGCACCTCCTCACCCCAACGCTCATCTTCCGTCAAGTCCACCACCACAGCCCGCAACTTCTCCGACGCGTCGACCACACTGCTCAAATCCAGCCCCCGAGAGAACCGAAAGATCATCGCAGGATTGCGCGAAAAACCGTCCACATCGCGTTCGATCACCCGCACCAACTCCGCCAGCCACGCCTGCCCTCGGCTGCCAACGGGCGGCATCGGCATCCCACTCAGGTTCAAACGGCCGTCGGCATGACGGTGCACATCGTTCGGATAGGGAAGGGCAAAAAAATCGACCCCCTCTACCCCCTCGCGCGGCAACTGAAAAAGCGCCCGCGCCGCGCCGCTGCCTGCAAGACAGGCGCCGCGCTGCCACCCCTGCACCACCTCACCGAGAAAAGGCGCGCTGCACCGCCCATTGACACAACCCAGACCGGCGAGACAATCCACGCTCCTCGCACACCCTTCATGAAGATCCTCCGTCCCCCCCGCCTGGCAGAGCTGCACCAAGCCATCAGGCAGGCACACCCAACCAGCGACACAGTCGGCGCTCGAGGAACACAAGCCCTCAGGCCCCACCGTGCCACCAGGCGCACAGCGACCATCAGCGGCGCAATAAAGCCCAGGAAGGCACTCTGCCGTCAAGGTACAAGACTCCCCAGCAACGGTGTCACCCCGCGCGGCGCATACACCCTCCACACAACCCAAACCCCGCCTGCAGTTGCGCTCCATCGTGCAACTCTGCCCCACCCCCTGTCCCGTCACGATGGTCGTCGCGCCCCCCGCGTTCTCATCGCCACAGGCAACGAGCAATCCCAAGATCCCCACAAGCACGCCCACTGACATCCATCGGCGCCAAAGAACGGTCATCACCACCTCCATCGCCACACCTCACCGACCCGGCGCGCTGAACGCCAGGGCCCTCTCCGAAAAACAAGCCCTTCGACTGCACCGTCATCTTAACGACAATAGCGCAGTAGAAGCCAGCCCGCCTCGAGCAAGGCCCACGAGACCACGGCCACGGCACCCTTGACCGGGGCCTTCCCCCCGCTAGCGGCCGTGTCCAATCAGCGCGCCCCACCCTGCGCCCCAGCCGACACTAGCAGGCAAAGAAACGGTCGTGTTCGTCGACGTGGATCTTGCCGCTGCGCAACAGGGGCTCGACATAGCGCTCGAGAATGGTCACCGGGCGCCTGCTGAGCAGCTCGCCCAACTGTTCGATGTCGATGGATGCCAAGCGACACAGCTCGATGATGATCTCATGGAGCCGCGTCGTGGCCAAGCGAGGGTGACGCCGCGCTGGCTCGGCTATCTCCGCCAAACGCTCCCGCATCGCCCCCGCAAGTGGCGGCGGCGCTAGGCGGCGCAAGCGCGCCTTGAGCGCTGGCGTCTCCGCACCGTCATCGCCTTCCCCCCCAAAGAGGCGCCCCTGCTGGGTCGACCCCTGCCCGCTCCCGCGCTCCTCTCCCCCCAAGGCGACGGCTGCGCTCACCTCCGTCACGGCGCAGCAAGTCCCAACCTGATCCCAGTCGGGCACGAAGGGCGCCGCCCAAGCGGCCCACAGCGCCTTGGTCTCTTCAACGCTGCACTTGTGCACCTGACCTTCGCGACAGACGAAGGTCCCCGCTCTGGGGCGGCGCGAAAAGGCGTCGTCTCTGACGTAGATCGGTTTGGCTCCCGCCGCACGCGCCGCGACATCCACTCGGATGACATTGCGCTTACAAATCTTGATGAGCTTGACCGCCCGCTCATCAAATGGCTCGGCGCTGATCACCTCGCGGTCCTCGAAATCCTCCACCACAGCTCGCATCACCGGACCCGGATGCCTGATCCCCTTCACAAAAAAGGATCCGCTGTGCCGGCGACGCACCCCGAGTAAGACCACCCCGCCCTGTGAGTTGGCCAACGCCGCAACGGCCATCCAGAAATCCGGCGAAAGACGACGCGTCGACAGCAAACCAACGATGGGCACCGAGCTGGACACACGCAGCACCTTGCGCAGACCCTCGAAGTCCACGTCAAAGCGCCCGGCTTGTGACGCCCTAAAGGCAAAAATGGGCAGCGACTCCGTCTTGCTGGGCCGTCGACCTGCCAAAATCGGCACCGGCGCCAACGCCGCAGACCCAGCCCCTGGCGCTAAGCGCTTGGCTGGCAAAGCCTCGGTCACCGCAGGAGCCTTCTTGACCTCCTCCCCACCCGGCGTCACAGGCTTGTCGGGAAAAACCGACGCCAGCGTCGGCACGCGCCCCGTCGCCCCAGAGCTCGCTGGCGGCGGCACGCTGGCAAAACTCACCGTCACCGATGGCTTCACCGCCCCTGGCCCCATCCGGCCACCTGCGCGATCGCCGCCCTTGCCCGCCGTACGCGGCGCCACCACCACCGCCTTCCGCCGCAGGCTCGGGGGGCCACCCTCTGCAGCCCCGCTACTGCCACCCAGGCTCTCCGCGCGCAGCGGCTCTCCAGGACGCTCCACGCGCCGAAGCCCACCGGGCGGAGACGCGGGCACCCGCGACCCAGGTCGGGCAGCAACCCCGTCATCGCCGCCACGCCATCGCTGCCCGCCACCATCGCTTGGCGAAGCGCCCGTCGCAACGCCATCCGACGGGCGAGCCACCCCGCTCGGTGACACCGCCGCCAAGCCTTGAGGCTGAGAAGGCGGCCGCACGGCACCGCGCACCGACGCCGCAGGCCCGCTCACCGCACCCGCAGCAGGCCCACGCGCTGTCCCAGTGCGAAGCGCACCACCATCCCTCTCGTCCACCTCGAGCGCACCTGGCGTGGGGGCCACAACGGCCCTCAGCCCTTGAGGTTGCGACGGTGAACGCCGGACCACGACCGACGGCGTCGTGGCCGACACCGGTTCACGCCGCGGCGCCTTGCTCTCAGGCTCAGACGCCGGCGCCACTTTCACCGCCTGCGGCGCGACATCTTCGGCAGCCGGCGCACCGCCCCCTGCCTCTCCAGGCGGCGACACCGCCTGCCCCGCAGGCGTCGCAAGCCCTTTCTGCTTCTTCTGTGAGGCCCGCGGACTCACCCCTTCACTCTTGCGGGCAGCGTGCGCCTCCGTCGTCGAAACGACGAAGTCTACTTGTTGGCGCGCCGCTGCATTGACGTGGTAGCGAGCACCCTTGCGATCACCGACACGCACCACCAGCTCAGCATCGACCAGCTCCAGAATGGCCCGGTTCCACTCGCTCACGCTGAGTTTCGTCTCCTCGAGAAGCGCCGCCCTAGACGCCTCGGGGTTCTCCGACAGCACCACCAAGATCTGCTTGGCTCTGTCGGAAATCCGCACCCCTTCGCCTCCATCCACCGAGGCCGTCTCCGTGGCTGCCAAAAAATAGCGCGTCCCACGCTTCTCTCCACGCCGCGTCACCCGCCCCGATTCAACGAGCGTGTCGACCACCGCCTTCCACGCACCACCGCCGATCCCTAGCATCTCCAGCAACTCCGATCGGCTGTAGAGAATCCCAGGCTGCATCTTCTTTAGCGCCGCTTCTACCAGTTCACCCATCCCTCGGTCCTCTCGCGTCATTTCCTTCGCCTTGCCCGCTCATTGCCATTTTCGAATCACGCTGCAGTCTATTTCCTTTCGCCGAACACACAAGCTGCCGCACGCTTCGCGTGCTGCCCATATCACAACAATCGAACCAAACCCACCATTTCTCGGTATCTGATTGCGCTGCCCACGTCGATTTGCTATGCAATGCTGCGTTGAGAACACGCTGCGCTTCTCTGGCGAAGCACCGCCTGGGCCCACGAAGGGGAAAAAATGCCTGTCATCAAAGAAAGCAACGTCGTCTTTGAGCACCTCTACGGCTACGCGCCCAAAGATCGCCCCAGCCAAGTCACCTTCTACGAAGACGGGCGCCTCAATCGCAACGTGGAACTGAATACCTTGGGCGCCTACGGCTGGGAACTCGTCTCGGTCATCTTGGGACTCAGTGAGACCGGTGAACCTCGCTATGAGTATTGGCTCAAGCGCAACAAGACCCTCAGACTCCAGAGCGAACGCGATATCTCAGAACCTTGAAATCGCACCCCCAGACCGGCCCCTCTCCCCGGGCGCGCTGACCAGGCCGTACCACCGTCGACCCACGTGCGCTCTCAGTAGACGACATCAGAAGCAAATCGCCGCCGACCACCCAACGGCGGCGCACCTCGCTGCGGCTAGTTGATCGTCCCGGCGATCAGAGGCGGCAACAGGAAGAACACGTTCCGACTGTCCAAGGGGGAACCGTCGCCCAACACGGTCAAGCGCGCTTTGAACAGCTTCGGCTCGTGCTCAGCAGGCACCATCGTGTTGACCGCCACAGGTACCACATCCCAGCACACCGGCGTCCCCGGCAACAACGCCGGAAAGGCGTCGCGGTAGCCATCGCCGTTGGTGTCCGCTGTCTGGCTCACAGGGCTACAGTTGCCCAGGTTCGACACGTTGACCTCGACGTAGTCGATGAATTGCAACGCATCGCCGTCATCATCCGGCAGATCCGCCGCGTGGATGGTCACGTTGAGCGGCACGCCACGCGCAATCTCGCGCACCGCCGACACCGTCTTGGGCACCACTTCAGAGTCCAGACACGGATAAATGAACGGCTTGCCCTCAGCATTGACCGTCCCTGCAGCAACACCCAAATCGTGCACCACACTCTCCGGCGTACCGTTGCCACCCGTGTCAGCGCCCGGTCCATAACCGTAGAGGCCAATGAACTTGATGTCCAAGCTTCGCATCTGCTGACCAGCAAAGGCCGCCGTGAACTGGCCACAACGCGAGCCCAAACACTGATCATCGGCGTCGCTGACCTGTATGTAGATGCGAATCGCATCCGGCCTATAGCCCACGCAACCCACCCGACCCGGTGTGGTCGAACAGTTAATGGTCGACGCGTTGTTACAGAATGAGCCGTTGACCACACACGCTGGCGGCTGGAAAGGCGCCTCCCAAGCACCTGTATAGGTCACCGCCGCCAGGGCCTGGGACGTCATCTGCGGGTTGGGCTGTAGAGAGACCCTGTTCTGGAACGTATCGATATCTTCCCAGTGCCCAAAGCCAGTCCACATGTCGGCGATGCAGCCATCCCCTGCAAGGGGATCCTGCATGCACTTCCCGTTCGGCCCACACACCTGCCCACCTTGGCAGTCTTCGTTGATCGCACAAGTCTTGGCGTACTCGAAACAGCGCAGTTGGTTGATGATGTTCGCCAAACCACCGCTCAACGATTGAATCTCTTGGATCATCGACGCCGAACGATCGAAGCTGAAATACACATCGGCATAACGAATCGACGTCGCGAACTCCAGCGTGTCCCGCAACGGTGCCGTCGGCTTCTCATAAGGCACCAAAAAGATGAAATCGCCGTTGGCCCGAGGGTTGTCGTTGCTGTCCAAGGGATCCGTACCCGCGATGTACTCCACGAGATCACTGGCACCATCGCCGTCCGTGTCAGGATTGCGGGGGTTGGTCCCAATCTGCGCCTCGATGGCATCCGAAAGCCCATCATTGTCAGAATCGAGATCACGGTAATCTGGGATCGTGTCGCCATCCGTATCGACAGGCGGCGTCCGCAGATCGAAATCCCCAGCCTCTATCGCATCGGGCAAGGTGTCCCCATCGGAGTCCTGATCGTAGCGATCGAGAAAGCCATCGCGGTCCGTGTCAAAGACGAAACCCTCATGCCGGTCCGAAATGTAGTCCTTGTCCGAATCTTCCTCATTGTAGTCCGGAACGCCATCGCCATCACAGTCGCGCGGGTTGGCAGGCGTTCCAAGGGGATCGGGCACGCCATCGCCATCACAATCGGCAGCGCCACCGACGATCTCTTGAGTGTCTAGCGCTGAATCCCCGTCGTTGTCGAAATCGCGGAAATTGGGGACCGTGTCGCCGTCGAGGTCGAACACCCCCTCTACGCTGTCGGGTATCTGATTGTTGTCCGAGTCGAGGTCGCGAAAATCCGGAACCGTGTCCCCGTCACTGTCGATGGGAGGCGTTCGCAAATCGCTGTCACCCGCCTCATGCCTATCTAAAATGGTGTCTCCATCGGAGTCGAGGTCCAGGTAGTCTGGGACCGTGTCGTTGTCCGTGTCGATGTTCTGCGCCCGCCCTTCGTGTAGATCCGAGATCGTGTCGTTGTCTTCGTCCGCAGGTAGAGGCTCAACCACCTCACCCGGAACGTCTGCGCTATCGCCATTCACCTGGTCGATCTCACTCAACTCAGGCGCATCGGGCACTTCAACCGTCTGATCCAAGGCGCCATCGTCTGCCACCTCGGTCTCGGACCCCGTGTGCTGGTCTCGCCCCGTCAGATCCGCTTCCGTCGCACAGCTAACAAGCAGTCCCCAAACCACGACCAGCAAAAGCCCTGGCCACCGCAATAGATTGCCCCGTCTATTCAACATAGTCGCTCCCAGCCGTCACTAGCAAAGACATCCGCGAACTCGGCCCAGGCGTATCGCCGCCGGACACACACCTAACGAAAAGATCCAAAATCACGATAGCTGTGCCACGCTACGCTCGCAACCCAGATCGCAACGCACTGAGCATCGCCGTACACCCCTGATCCACGGTCAAGAAAATAAAAAACCCCGTTGTTCTTGGGTTTCCAAG
>CAYVQF010000010.1:0-111553 GCA_964454015.1 uncultured Myxococcales bacterium | reverse complement strand
CCACAATAATTCACAACGAGCAAGCCCCATGCCGGCTTTGGTCGTGGATTGTGGTGGTCTATCCTCGCCTTGACAATCCTCGTCCTTGCTAGCAACGTAAGGGCGCTCTGGGAGGGGCATCGAGGGTGGGGAAGCGGTTGTGCCGCACGACGTCTCGCCCGAGCGTAGGCGAGAGATGCACCTCCTGTTCTGCCGTGGCGGTTGTCGAGTGCGAGACGATGCAGAGAATGCCCAATCGAGACGAAGCAGCCGCAGGGGAAATCGGAGTGAATTCGTTGCTCATCGGTCGGACGCAACGCTGGCGTTGTTCAGTTAGGCCTGGTCGTGCATCCCTATGAATCCCCAGATCATTGGTAAGCGCTTTGCCCAACGCTATGTGGTTCGCTCCCTCATCGGTCGTGGTGGGATGGGGGCGGTGTACCGCGCGATGGACACCAAAACGCAGGCTCCGGTTGCGCTCAAGCTGATCCGGCCTGAGTTTTCGTCGGATCCCAAGACGCGTCGTCGCTTCAACAAAGAGGCGCGCGCCTTTGCCTATTTGAAGCATCCCAATATCGTTGAGGTTTATGATTTTGGTCAGGATGATGACGGGACCTTGTTTCTGGCCATCGAGTTGGTCCAGGGTAGTTCACTGCGTTTGTTGCGGCAGGTTGGTTTGCCGCTCTCGGTCATTTTGCGCATCATGGACCAATTACTTGGAGCCTTGGCGCATGCGCATGCCCGGGGGGTGATCCATCGCGACTTGAAGCCAGAGAACGTGCTGATCGCCGTGGAAGGCGCTGAGCCGTTGGTTAAGCTGGTTGATTTTGGTTTGGCGACGCTGCCGGTGATGTCACCCGGGCACAGCCAGCAGACAGGCACGATCCTCGGGACTCCGAGCTACATGGCACCGGAGCAGGCGCGTGGCGCGCGCGGCGTGGTAGGTCCGGGGACCGATATTTATGCCGTTGGCATCATGCTCTTCGAGTTGCTGTGTGATCGGCTGCCCTTTGAGGCAGAGGGGGGCGTCGAGGTCATTCTCAAGCACATGAATCATCCGATTCCGCGGCTGCAACCGCGCGCCGGTTTGGTCGTTCCAGAAGCCCTTGCTGCCGCGGTGGAGCGGGCGATGGCCAAGAAGCCCTGGGATCGTTTCGTCAATGCCGCTGATTTTCGGCGCGCGCTTCAAGCCATCTCCGTTCCCTGGGAGGCGATGCCAACGGTGGCGGAGCTATCTCCGGTCTCGGGCGAGGATACGCCGTTGCGGGCGACGCCAGAGCCGCAGAGCGGTTCTGGTGAGTATGCCGCGTTTGTACGCACGGCGAGCAGCCCAAACATCGGGCGCTTGCGCAGCGGTGAGCGGAGTGTCTCGGGTCAGCGATGGTTGGCGATTGGGCGCGAGTCCGGTGCGGTACCGCAACAGTATCCGACACCGCCAGCGGGACAGATATCGATTTCTTCGGAGACCTTTGGCCACGGTGCAGGTCGTCTGGTGGGGCGTGAGCAGGAGCTGGCGCGTCTTCAGGAGATCTGCGAGCGTGGTCTCAACGGTCAGGGCCAGATCGTGCTGGTCGAGGGGGAGACTGGGATCGGCAAGAGCCGCCTGGTGCGTACGCTTCTGCACCGTTTCACCGAGACAGGGCTGATGCGGGCGGCGGTGGGGCTCTATGCGGCCACTGAGGGGGAGGGTACGAACGTTGGCTTGCGAGGTGCCCTGGAGGTGGCCTTTGGCACGACCGACATGGATCGCGGTGCGATGCGGGCGCAGGTGCGAGGTGTTCTCGAACGCCTCGGGGTCCAAGACGAGCACGATAAAGCGGAGGTCGTCGAGTACCTACGGCCGACAGAGCACCTGCCGAGTCAGGGGGGGGAGTTCGCCGATGGGGCGATGCAGCGGCAACGTTCGCGCCATGCGCTGATGCAGCGTGTGGTGCGACTCTTTGCCCAGGAGATGCCCTTTTTATTGGTGCTAGAGGACATTCATTGGGCTTCCGATGGTGTGGCAGCCTTCATCGAGGCCATGGCTTCGTCCTTTCGTTTGCATGGCTCACCCTGCGTGGTGATGTGCACGATCAATCCAGAGGAGGTGCCGACGACGGGTGCCGTGGCTGAGGGTGTCAGTCATTTGCTGCGCTTCGAGAGCGGGTTGGTGAACCGCATTGGTCTGGGACGGCTCACGCAGCAGGACATGCTCGCCATGATCACGGACATCCTCCCGCTGGAGCGGTCGTTGGCGGAGCATTTGGCAGGTCGAGCTGGGGGCAACCCATTTTATGCGGTGCATTTTCTCCAGAGTTTGCGCCAGGACAATCGACTAGAGAAGGGGGCTGAAGATGCCGCGTGGCGGTTGCGCCCTGATGTCGCGATGGAAGCAGCGCTGCCTGCCTCGGTGACGGATGTGATCAAGCGACGACTGCAAAAGGTCGGCGCGAAGCATGGGGCCAAGGCGTCGCTCTATTATGAGATCCTCATCCGTCTGGCCGTGCTGGGGATGTCGACGGAGGAGCGCCTGATGGAGGCCTTTCTTGGGGCCGAGCAGGATGCTTCTTTGGCGGGGGCGATGGATGATGCTGTCGATGTCTGGATCAATAGCGGGATGTTGCGGGAGGCTTCGGAGCGTCAGGCGGATTTGCTGATTTTTGATCATGTGCTGATACGCGAAGTGGTGCTAGAAGATGTGCCGCAGCGCAAGCTGAAGCGCTTGCACAAGGTGGCGGCGACCATCAAGCGTTCACATTACCAGCCCTATTTGCAGGGGGTGGCCGCGGAGATCGCCGAGCATTATGATATTGCTGGCGAAATTGAAGAGGCCTGTGACTTCAGGCTGTTGGCAGCGCGCACGGCAGAAGCGGCGGGCAATTTCGCGGAAGCGTCGCAGCATTTCTCGCGGCTGCATGAGGTTTTGCGCCAGTACATGCCCATCGAGGGGGGTGAGTTAGGCACGACGCGCAGTGGTCTATTGCGGGTGCCCATCGATTGGTCCGATGTGTTGCTTGGCATGGGGCGCATCGCTATCGCCCAGGGCAAGTACGATGACGCTGCGGACTATGTCGAGCAGTTGGTGCGCTATGCCGAGATCGCCGATGCGTTGCTGCCCCAGGGGAAGGCCAACTGGCTCTTGGGGCGGATCGCGACGCGGCGCGGGCAACTGGTCGTGGCATGGGATCACTTTGGCGTGGCGCGTGATCTTTTTGAGGCGGCCGAGGACATGCTGGGTGTTGCGCAGTGTTTATGGGGTATGGGGCAGGTTGCGCAGCTCTCAGGTTGGCTCGTCGAGGCGCGTCTTTGGCTGGAAGAGGCCAAGTCGATCTACGCGGACGCAGGTCGGCCCTTGGATGAGGCGGCGTGTTTGCTGGCGATGGGATCGACGGCGTTGGCTGGCGGTCTGCTGACGGAAGCCCGTGAACATTACGAACACGCCCAGGCCGTGTTTGAGGGAGCGCAGGATCGTTACAATGTGAACTATTGCCTTTTGGGCCTGGCGCGGGTGGATATCGCCTGTGGTCAGGTTGGGCGGGCGTTGCCCATGGTAGAAAAGGCAGTGGCGGCCTTTGCCGAGCTGGGGGATCGGCATGGACAGGTGGATGGCTTGCAGGTCTTGGGTCAAGGCGAGCTACAGGCCGGTCGCTTGGATCGCGCCGGCGCCTATGTCGTTCAGGCAGCTTCGGGCTACCAGCAGTTGGACGATCGTCATGGTCTGGGGCATGCGCTGCGCGTTCAAGGGATTATCAAGCGTTGGCTTGGGTCAGGGGCCGCCGCCGTGCAGTACTTCGGCCAGGCTTTAGAGCACTTGTCGACGGCAGGAGATCGGCAAGGGCAGGCCTCATGTTACCTGCAACTGGCACATATCGCGATAGATCTCGATGATCTGGAGCGAGCCGAGGGTCACTTCAACCAAGCGCATGAGCTGTATGTGATCTCTAGCGATGCCATTGGCATTGCGGCGAGCGCAGAGGTCTGGTCGTCGTTGTGTATGCGTCGCGGCGAGTGGGAGAAGGCTCTGGATGCGGCGCGTGAGGGTATTCAAGTGGCAGATCAGGCCGGGGTGGTACCGCTCAAGGCCAGTCTCCTTGCGGCGGCGATCGAGGCGCAGGCCCGGGGGGGGGGCTTCAGTGCGTTGCGTCACCACGCAGAGGCCTTATTACAGATCCCCATCGCGCTGGTGACCATTGGCGAGCCGGCTTTTCGTCGCTCGCTGCGGGCCACGGCGGAGTGCCTGGATGCAGTGGGCCTTGACGCTGATTTGCGGGGGATGCGGGTGCGGCTGTTGCGGCTGGTGGAACAGATCGAGGGGCATTTGGCTGCGGGGGGAAGGCCCGATCTCTGAGCTGGTATTTTTCGCATAGGTCTGGCGGCGGAATTATGTGATATGCATATGGCTGGATAGGCGCGTGTGGGTGTGGCGCTGCTGGATGGACGGCGGGATCTGCCTTGTGCCTTGTGCCTCGAGCCTTGGCGCGAGGCTGCGCTTGACTTGGACCGAAGCTTGCTTAATTTCGTGCCGTGCTGGTGCCGTCAATTTCCGCACGCTGCTTTGGGACGGATGTGAGACAGGCTGAGCGAACCCGCGAGCGAGGCGATCATGTTTGCAACGAGCAATAAGAAGAGAACAGCCTTCCAAGAGGAGGCGCTGCCCCACATCGATGCGTTGTATGGGGTCGCGCTCCGCTTGGTGAAAAACGAGAGAGACGCCGAAGATTTGGTGCAAGACACCTTTTTGAAGGCCTTCAATCACTTTGACAAGTATGCACCTGGCACGAACTGCAAGGCATGGTTGTTCAAGATCCTCACCAATACCTTTATCAACTCCTATCGCAAGAAGCAGAAGGAGAGGACCTATCTCGTCGATGAGGATTCGTTGAGCCTCTTCGAGCGATTGCCGGCGCGCGACGAAGATGAGCTGGAGCGTTCGTTCTCCAGTGAAGAAGAGCTCTTTCTCCACCTCTTTGGCGATGAGGTGCGTGCCGCACTCGAGCTGGTGCCGTTGGATTTTCGTCTGGTGGTTCTCTTTGCGGATCTCCAAGACTTTTCCTACAAGGAGATCGCGGAAATCATGGACTGTCCGATTGGGACGGTGATGAGCCGTCTCTATCGTGGGCGGAGGATGCTGCAGAAGGTCCTGGTAGACTATGCGGTCAAGAGCGGCTGTTTACAGATGGATCCGCGACAGGACGAGGGAGATTTGCTGTCTCTGGCCGAGTACCGGCGTCGGGTGCGCGCTGATGGTGGACGTGGTTGAATGCAGTGGCAGAAGCTGGCGCTGCCCATGAAGTGATTTTGCGCGCGCATTTGACCTCTACCGGGGATATTCGGAGAATGCCTGGGAAAGCGCCCGGGTTGCGGATAAAGTGCCTGGGGTGAAATGTCTCATGCGCGGCAGTGGTTGTGGCATGTGTCACGGCACGCTTCGGCGTGCTCGCTATGCGCCACTGGAGCAGGGATGTTGGTGGTCAAGCGCAACCTTGGTAACCGACGATGAAGTGTACAGAGATCGATCACTTTGTTGATCCCTTTATCGATGATGAGTTCGACGAGCGCGAGCGGGCAGAGGTTGAGATGCACCTCGGCGCGTGTCCGGCGTGCCGTCAGAACGTAGAGGTGCAGGGGATACTGCGGCAGCGGGTGCGCGAGGTTGCGACCGAGGTTAGTGCGCCGGCGCGCTTGCGGGCCCGCGTTTTGGCGGAGCTCGAGGCTTGCCAGGTGACCCATCGCGGTGGCTGGGCGATGGGCCGCTGGCGTTCGTTGTCGCTGGCCTCTGTGGGCGTGGTGTTGCTCGGTCTTGGGCTGGCGCTGATGCTCAGCCGCGGTGACCGCGAGTGGACGATGGGTGGCGATGAGTTCAATGGTGCCTTGGGGCCAGCGCTGGTCAAGAGTCGTGCAGAGAAGGTCGTTGAAGACAGTGTCGACTGGCATCGTTTGCGTTTGCCCATGGAGGTGAGCAGCACCCAGCCGGATGATGTCCGGACGTGGTTCGACGGCAAAGTGGATTTTCCGGTGCAGGTCCCTGATTTCAAGGGTGAGGCAGCGCTCGTTGGTGGTAGGTTGGCCCACATGGGGGCGCATCGAGCCGCCTTGGTGACCATGGAGGTCAAGCACCGCAAGCTGAGTATGATGGCCTTCCCCGTGCACAACCTGGCGCCCAACCGCAAGCGTATGTTGCGTCACCAGCCGCGGATCATGATGAAGACCAACAACGGCTACCATGTGGTGATCATCCACGGTGGGGATGTGGCTTACTCTTTTGTCAGCGATTTGCCGAAGGTTGAGATGCAGCGGCTGATGCGCGATGTGAAATTTCAATGAAGGGTCGACAGGGCAGCAGGTGGCTTGGGGGGCGCGGGGGATTGGAGGCGTTGACCTTCCTCGGGCTTGTCCTGCTTCTGGGCTGTGGAGAAGACGCGACGGGCTTGCAAGCCTATATCGTGGTGGCTGAGCCCGTGGTGGGCCATGCGCCGCTGACGGTGCGCTTGGAGGTGGATTTCGTCGGCGCCGAGGACGCGGCTGCGGCTGCAGATGTGCGCTGGCGTTTTGGCGATGGGGTTGAGCTGCGTGGGCGTCGGCAGGTCATGCATACCTACACCGAGGCAGGGACCTATGAGGTCGAGGTGAAGGTCGCGGATGGGCAGAGAGAGGGGCGCGACCGCAGGTCGATCCGCGTTTTGGCCCCAGCGGACTTGGCGATTCGCGGCGTAGAGGCCAGGCCAGCCCAGGTGAGCGCCGGAGAGCGTCTCCAGGTCATTTTTTCTCTGCGCAGTGAGGCCGTTGCGGTGGAGGTACCCTTCGTGGTCGAGGTTGGCCTCATTCCCGAGGGGGCTGCGGTCAGCCGAGAGGCTATCGAGGTGTTGCACCGTGAAGTGGTGGACGGGCTTCCTGGGCGCGGCGAAGCTGGGGCAGTGCAGGACGTGAGCCGGGAGGTGCGGGTGGACCTGAGTGTCGCGACGGGCAACTATCGCGTCGTGGTGTGGGCCGATCCTGATGAGGCCATTGGGGAGGTCGACGAAGCGAACAATGTGGCGGTCAGTGAGGCGCTAGTCTTTGTGCGCAACCCGCGTACGGATGGTCCGGACCTGGTGGCATTCGACCTTCAGGCCTCACCGCGGCAGACCCGCATTCTGAGTGCGGTGTCTCTCGGTTTCACCCTTGCCAATGAAGGCGCTTCAGCCGTTGCTGCTTTCGAGTACGCCGTGTTCGGGGGGCCGGCGGGAGACTTGGCGGCGGCGCGCGAGCTGATGCGCGTGCGTGTGCCTGGTTTGGCAGCCGGATCTTCGCTGCCGACGGTGGGCTTGAGGGTGCCCATTCAGCCGCCAATCATCGAGACGGGGGACTACGATTTCTGGCTGCTACTCGATCCCGATGGGGTAGTGGTAGAGCAACGGGAGGACAACAACCTGGTGCAGAGCCTGAACTCGGTCAAGGTGACCGATGAGGCCATCGTCGATGCAGATATCGTGGTGACTGATTTCGTCGTGTCGCCCGAACGCATTCACCTCGGTGGGAGTCTGCTTGGTCGGGTCATGGTCTACAACCAAGGCAGCCAGCGCACGGGTTCGTTCATATGTACGGTGTATTTTTCTCGGGATCAGGTGCTGCAGGAGCACCAAGACATTCCCATGGCGAGTTTGAACGTCTTTGACTTGGGCGGCGACGCGACGACGCAGGTCGAGACGATCATCGGTGTCCCCGATTTTTTGGCGACGGGGTCTTATTGGGCCTTCGTGCTTTGTGATTCGAGCGGGGTGGTGGTCGAGTTTGACGAAGAGAACAACGTGCAGCGACATCGGCGCCCCATCGAGGTCGTGACCAATGCTGCCGTTGACCTGCGGGTGGGGGCGATCACCATCAGCCCTTCAGGGCCCTACCAGGATGGTGCGCGGGTCGAGGTGACGGCGCTGTTGTGCAATGATGGTTTGACCGGGAGCGGCCCGGTGAGCTGGCGCATCCTGTTGTCGGAGGACGCGCAAGTGACGCCCGGTGACCGGGTGCTCTATGAGGGTATCAGTCCGGCGCTGGATGCGGGCCACTGTGAGGAGGTGGTTCAAGAGGTGGTGGTGCGCTGTGCGGACTGGCGCGGCGACTATCAGCTCCTGGTACTGCTCGATGCGCGCGGGCAGGTGCAGGAGGAGGACAAAGGCAACAATGTCGGCGTCGCGCCGGGGGGGGTGCGCCTGGAGGGCCCCTACTGCGGCTGTGAGGCCGACGCGGGTGAGCCCAACGACAGCCCCTTTGCGGCGCATCCCGTGTCTAGCGGTCAGAGTGCGTGGACGCTGTGTGCGGGGGACGTCGACTGGTACGCCGTGGACGTAGGAGAGCAGCACTCGCTGTGGGTGCATTTGCACCACTTGCACGGCCTTGGGCCTCTGGAGTTGCTGCTCTACGATGAGAGTATGCACCTGCTGGACAGGGCGGCCGGGGTTGATGGGTTGCAAGTCTCGACCTTGGTGGTGCCCCAGGCTGGGGTTTTGCGTTTGGCTGTGCAGCCTGGTGCTGCGGGGGCGATCAACCGCTACACGCTGGATGTCGAGGTGGTGGCACCTCGGCCGGGGGTGGTGGATCTCGCGCTGGCGGCTTTGGAGGCAGAAGTGCAGGGGTTGCCCGGTGAAGCGCTGCAGGTGGGGGTGCTTCTGGCGAATCTGGGTGAGGTGGCGGTGACGGCGCCCTTTTCGGTGACCTTGCGTCTGGTGCACGGCGAGGAGGCCTCCTGGGAGCAGGTGTTGACGCAGGTCGAGATAGATGGATTGGGAGGGCTCGAGAGGCGGACGTTGGAGCTGTCGGCGGTGTTGCCAGACTTTCTCGAGAGCGGCGCGTGGCGCCTGTTGGCGGAGGTGGATCCAGAAGGGCGGAGCGACGATGTGGACCGGAGCAACAACAGCGTCGCGGGGTTGCCGTTCCATGTCGTTTTGGCTTGCTGGGATAGGCTGGAGCCGAACGATAGCTTTGCCGAGGCGCGGTGGATTGCGGCGCAGGCGTTGGACCCGGCGCCGGAACCGAATGCCGCGGGGCTGGTGGTGTGTGTGGACCAGCCCGATTTTTACCGTTTTCGGGCGGAATCGGGGACGCAGGTGCGGGTGGTGGTGACGCGTGAGGCTGGAGGTGGCGCATTGGACCTGGTGTTGCTGAACGCATGGGGGCAGGTATTGGCGACATCGCGGGATCATGGTGACAGCGAGGAAGTGTTGTGGCCGGTGGTGGTGGGGGCGCAGGACCTCGTGGTTGAGGTGCGTCACTTTCCGTTGCCTTTTGCGCCGAGTGAGACGCAGTACAGCTTGACCGTGACCATGGTACCAGCGGCGTCGAGCCTGCAGTGCAACGATGCCTTTGAGCCCAATGATTCGCCGCTGGTGGCGACTCCATTGGTGGGGGCTTTGGGGGTGGAGGCGGCGGTGTGTCCCGAGCAAGACGTGGACGTCTACAGTGTGTGGCTGGCAGCGGGGAGCCAGGTGCGCATGGGTTTGGAGACGGATGCGGCGTATTTACGGGCTTCTCTGTACTCAGGTGGGGGGGCGTTTTTGGGGACGCTCTTCGATCCGCGGGTCGAGTTTTTCGAATACACGGCGCCCTTTGGTGATGATGTCTATGTGCATGTTTTCGGTGCGCCTGGTGGCGGCCGATCGCAGCGCTATGGGTTGTGGGTCGAGGGCTTGGCTGGGGTGGATGTGGCCGTGGCGAGTTTTGGGGTGGTGCCGAGCGTGGTTTACGCAGGTGAGGCGGTGCAGTTCACGGTGGATCTGCGCCAACAAGGGACGGAGGCGTCTGGGTCATTTGCGATCGCGCTTGGGGTGCGCGGTCCGTTGCCCGGTGGTGGGACGGTGGTGGTCGCCGAGGGTCAGATGGCCGCGATGCCGCCAGGTGGCGCGGCGCGCTGGACGGGGAAGGTGGATCTCCCAGTGCAGTGGGAGGCAGGGCTATACGAAGCGGTCGTGCGGGTGGATCCGCAGGGGGTCCTGGCGGATCTGAACTTGGGCAACAATCAGGCGGTGGTGCCTATGGAGGTCTTGGCCGCGTGCGCGGCCGACGTCTATGAGGTACCCGTCGACAACGATGTCCCGGGGCGGGCGACGCCGCTGCCGGCAGGTCCCGTCTATGGGACGATTTGTCCGGGCGATGTCGACTGGTATGTGATGGAGGGTGAGGCGGGCCAGGTCTTGTGGTTCGACCTTCTCTTTAGCCATGCCGATGGCGATCTGGACCTCTTTGTCTATGACGGCGCGCTGGATTTGCTGGCCGAGGCGCGCTCGTCGAGTGACAACGAAGCGTTGCAGGTGCAATTGGATACCAGCGGTCCGGTCTACATCCTGGTGCGTCCCTTTGTGTTCGACGTGAGCAATAGTTACACCTTGACGGTGACGGTGAACTGAGTCAGTGGTGTGCTGGACCCTGGCCGAGGTGCTGGGGCGTCGACGGAAGCATAGCGGCGGTGGTGGTCGAAGGGGCACTCGAATGCGTTTGGCTCATCTGAGTGATTTGCACGTGTTGGATATGCAAGGGATTTCTCCGTGGCGCTTTTTTAACAAGCGGCTCTTGGGGGGGGCAAATCTTCTGCTGGGACGCGCCAAGGCCCATCAGCCACACTTGTTGGAGGCGGCGCTGGAGGAGATTCAGCGTTTGGGTTGTGAACATGTCGTGGTCAGTGGCGATCTGACGAATCTGGGTTTGGAGAGTGAGTTTGCGCGGGTGGCTGCCATTCTGCGGCGTCACTGTCGGCCCGAGCAGGTGACCTTGGTGCCAGGCAACCACGATCGGTACACCCTGGGGGCGGCGCTTGCGGGTCGCTTCGAGCGGGGCATGGCGGAGTGGTTGGTCAATGATCTGCCGGTGATGTCGGGTGGGCGGGCATGGCCCAAGGTGCGATTGCTGGGTCCCGTGGCGCTGATCGCCGTGGACTCTGCGCCCCCCCAGCCGTGGCTGGTCTCGGGTGGCTGGGTTGGGCCGTCGCAGCGGCAGGCGTTGGCGACGCTGCTGCGGCATCCAGACGTAGAGAGTCGGCGCAAGGTGGTGCTGATGCACCACCATCTGCAGCGTCCGCCACACAAGAAGCGCGAGTTTCCACGTGGTCTGTTGGATAGGCGGCGCGTCCTGGCGGTGTTGGGCCAAGGTGGGGTCGAGGTGGTTCTGCATGGGCACAATCACCGGCGCCAGGTGCAGCGAATCGACGTTGGTTCTGGTACACCGCTGGTGGTGTGTGAGGCTGGTTCGACGACCGTTGCGAGGGCGCGGGACACGGCTTTGCTTGGCAAGTTCAATGTGTATGGCTTTTCCCCGCATGGTTTGGACGAGGTGTTGACTTATCTTTGGCAGCCGCGGGCGCAACGTTTTGTCGCCTGGAAGCAGGTGACCTTTTCCGTTGACGGTGCCATGACTGAGCGCTCCCTGTGAGGGGGCGGTCGTGGGTGCGGCGCGGTGTGGCGCCTCTGTTGTTGGTGTCGATTCTGGCAGGGGCGCTGTTTCTTCATGGCCGCTATGCCGCGGTGGATCTGACGTTGGTCTATGTGATTGGGGGCCCTTCCTCAGCGGTGGAGCAGCTCGACATCGTGTGGGAACGGGAAGGTGAGCGCCTGGTGGTCGTGGTGGCCTACTTTCGCGATCGTCCGGTGCCGTGGTCCTATAGGCATGAGGCGCAGCTTCGGCGCGGTCCTTATACGGTGAGTGCCGAGTGGCGCAGCAGGGATGGCACACGCCGGCGCGTGACCCGTGAGGTCGAGGTGGTCGAAGGTGGTGAGTTGACGCTGGACTTGCGCAACTGAGGCGTTGGCATGGGAACGTGGTTTGCGTCCATCGTGGGGGATGGAGTAAAAGGGGAGTCTCATGACGTGCGCGGCGTGCGCGAAGCGTGAGGCTCCACGCGGCGTTTGGAGAGGGGACCATGCAATCGACAGTCATCGGAATTGACCTAGGTACATCGAACACTTGTGTCGCCGTCATGTTGGACGGCGAGCCGCGCGTGGTCATGGATGAGCGGGGGCGCTCGACGACGCCTTCGGTCATGTCCCTCAACCGGGATGGCAAGTTCTTCGTGGGTCATGTGGCCCGTGCGCAGATGGTGACGAACCCTTTTGGGACGATTCACTCGGCGAAGCGATTGATTGGGCAGAAGTTTTCGTCGAGTAACGTGCAGCGAGCACTGCAGTACTTGCCTTTCAACGTCGTCCAGGGGCCTGACGGGACGCCGCTGTGTGAGATTGGTGGTCGGCGGTTGACACCGACGGACGTGTCGACGGCGGTGCTCAAGAAGGTGAAGCGTTTGGCGGAGAAGGCCTTGGACGAGGAGGTGAGCCAGGCGGTGATCACCGTTCCGGCGAACTTCGACAACGCCCAGCGCCGCGAGACCAAAGACGCGGCCGAGCGCGCTGGTCTCGAGGTCTTGCGCCTGATCAACGAGCCGACGGCAGCGGCCCTGGCTTATGGTTATGGTTCAGACATGCGGCGCCGGGTGGCGGTATACGACTTTGGTGGTGGTACCTTCGATATCTCCATTTTGGAGATCGGGGATGACGTCTATGAGGTCTTGTCGACGGGTGGCGACTCCTATCTCGGTGGCGATGACTTCAATCATCGCTTGGCCAAGATGATGGCGGATCAATTCAAGACCGAAACGGGCTTTGATTTGAGCTTCGACCGCATGGCGATGCAGCGGTTATTGGATGCGGCTGAGTTGGCCAAGGTTCGCCTTTCCAAAGAGCCGGTGACGGAGGTGCGGCTGCCGCGCATCGTCCCCAACCTCAATGAGTCTTTGCAGTTGGCCTGCGAGATATCGCAGCAACAAATGGAAGACTTGTGCATCGATTTGGTGGAGCGCTCCCTTGAGATTTGTGCCGTCACTTTTGAGCAGGCGCGGATTGGCATCGATGATGTGGACGACTTCATCATGGTAGGGGGTATGACGCGGATGCCGCTCATTCGCGAGATGGTGCGGGAGTTCTATGGGCGAGAGCCGAATGACACGGTGAATCCCGATGAGGTGGTGGCCATTGGTGCCGCCATCCAGGCGGCGACCTTGGTGGATCCCCACGAGGAGATCCTGTTGTTGGACGTGACGCCGTTGACCCTTGGGATTGCCTCCATGAACGACATCTTTGCCCCGATCATTCAGCGCAACACCAAGGTGCCCCATCGGATCACCAAGCGCTTCACGACGAGCCGGGACAACCAGGAGCGGGTGCGGATCGCCGTTTATCAGGGCGAGAACAAGCACTGCAAGGAGAACACGCTGCTGGGCGAGTTCGAGCTGACGGGGATACGCAAGGCGCCGCGGATGACGCCCCAGATCGATGTTTCTTTTCGCATTGACGCCAACGGCATTTTGAATGTGACGGCCATCGACCGCGACACGGGTCAGGCCCAGTCGATCGAGATCGTCGACATGGCCAAGCGGGCGCTGGACAGCATCATGGGCGGTGGTGAGATGACCTATGATGACGAGAATGAGAACGATCCTTTTGCGTTGTGAGCAGCTTGGCGGTGGGTGGGTAGGCGATGGCACTGGTTGAAGGGGCGCGGGTGTTGGGACGCTACGAGGTGGTGTCTCGGCTGGGCTCAGGAGGGATGGCGACGGTCTATCGTTGTCTGGACCTGGAGAGCGGTGGGCACGTAGCGCTCAAGTGCTTGCATCCCCATCTGGTGGTCGACAGCCCGGATACGGTGCGCCGTTTTCGCCAGGAAGCGGAGATCATGCTGTCCTTGAGCCACCCGCAGCCGCATGGCAATGTGGCCGCGGCGTTTGCCCTGGTGGAAGAGGGCACGCTTCTGGCGTTTGTCATGGAGGAGATTCAAGGGGAGGGCTCACTGGATGCTTTCCTTCTCAGGCACGGGCCTCTCGGGGAGGAGCAGGCGCTGGAGATCATCCATGGGGTCTTGGCGGGTCTGTCCCATATTCACGCTCGGGGCGTGGTCCACCGTGATTTGAAGCCGGGGAACATTCTGCTGGCGACCACCTCGACGGGCGTGCTCTTGCCCAAGTTGAGTGATTTTGGCATCGCCAAGCGGCATGACAGCGTGGACGTCGCCTTGGCTCACACCTTGACGCAGACACAGTCTACCTTTGGTTCGCCGGCCTATATGGCGCCGGAGCTCTTTGATTCGGCGGCAGCGGCGAGCCCAGCGAGCGATGTGTACGCGGCCGGGGTCCTCCTCTTCGAGATGTTGACGGGGACGGTTCCTTTCGTCGTCGACAGTGTGCCGAGCCATGTGCTGCGCGTGGCGACCCAGGCAGCGCCGCTGCTCTCGAGCCATCGGCAGGAGATCTCGGGCGATGTGGTGTGGGCCGTTTCGCGCGCGCTGGCGAAAGAGGCGCGGCAGCGCTTTCCATCGGCTTCGGCCTTTCGCGACGCCCTTTGGGGTGAGGGATTGGCGGTGGCTCCGGCGTTGCCCTCCACGCTGGGCCAGGACTACACGGTTTTGCGCCGCATCGGGCGCGGCCCCCTGGGGGCCGTGTACGCGTGTCGGGATCGGAGTCTGGAAGTGCCAGTGGCGGTGAAGTTGCTGGCGTCCCGAGATGATGGCGTTCGCCAGCGCTTCGTCGCGGCGCTTCAGCGGCAATCTCAGATGCATCAAGGGCGGGTCCACCCTTCGCTCGTGGCGCTGCGCCACGTCTTGGCTGAAGGCGATGAGTGCGGTTGTGTTCTGGACTATGTCGATGGGATGCCGTTAGATCGCTATGTCGTCGCCGAGGCTCTCAGTCGCATAGATCTGTACCGCTTGTTCTTGGAGGTTTGTGATGCGCTGCACAGTGCCCACAGCCTCGGGGTGGTGCACGGCAATCTCAAGCCTACGAATATTCTGATCATTCCGGCAAGTCACGGTGCTTTTGCCCGGGCCAAGGTCTCTGATTTCTGCATGGGCGAGGTGGACCCAGCGGGCCGCGCATCGGGGTCCGCTTTTCTGGCTCCGGAGCAGCGCCAAGGGCTGGACGCGCTTCCCGCCAGCGATGTCTTTGCGTTGGCGCGCTTGTTTTCCCTGGCCGTTCTCAATCTGAGTGACGATGCGGTCGCCTGGGATGGGGGCGCAGCGGGCAATTCGCTGGATGGATTGGGTCTGCCAGAGTCGCTGCGCGTGACCTTGGTGGCGGCGTTGGCGGACGATCCTCTTTTGCGTCCACCTTTGTCGGAGTTGGCGCGCGCCGTGGCTGAGGCGCTGGAAGGGGAGGTCCCGCAGCACAGAGACGAGGCGCAGGGAGGGCAGCGGCCGGCTTGGCGATGGTCAGTGCTTTTGCTGCTCGTCGTGGGCTTGGCTGCTGGGGCCTATTTCGGTTGGTCCTGGTGGCAGGGTGAGAGGCCACAGGCCGTCATGCCAAGGGTACCCGAGGTGGCAGGGGTGGCCACTAGGGTCGAGGCAGATGGGGGTGAGGTTGCTGAGGAGGTGGTGTCACCTCCTCCGGTCGCCGTGCTAGACGTCCGGGCCGAGGTGGATCAGCTCTTTGCGAGCGGAAATGAGGTGGTCAGTGAGTGCCTATCCCAGTGTTTGCGCCAAGCGCTCACTGAGAAGAACCCCGCGCTGGCGACCTTGGGCGAGGGGGTCATGTCGCTGGAGTTGCTTGCTGAAGTGGACGCCCAGGGCCAGGTGAAGTCTCTCCGGGTGGTGCAAGACGAGCTCGCTGCCTTTGGGATGGGGGACTGTGTGCGGGCGCGGGTGGAGACCTGGTCGTTTCCCGGGTCAGGGCGCGAGGAGACCTATCAGAAGGCGTGGTTGATTCCCATTGGTGGGCGGTAGTTTTGCTGTGTTCAGCCGTCGAGAGGGCGCCAGGCGAGCATTGACAAATCACACGCTTAGGCTAGGCTCAGCCGGTGAGAGTGCTTGGGAAGAGGCCTTTTGCGAGGGACGGAGCTGATGCAGGAGAAGGGTTCGAGCCAGACGACGGCCAAGCACGTTCTGTTGGTGCACGATTCACCGACGGTAGCGCGGTTGTTTACCAGCATTTGCCAGAGCCTCGATGCTGAACTCACCCACGTTCGGGATCGGCAGACTTTCTTTGAGCAGGTGCATGTTCGCCAGTGGAATCTCGCGATTTTGGCGTCTTCTTTTGGGGAGATGCGTGGCGAGGAGCTGCTCGAGAGCATTCGCGAGCATTGGAGCTCTTCGAGTGTGCCCGTGATGATAGTCTCGGCCGACGAGAGTGAGCGCGCGAAGGCCTATGAGGCAGGAACGGATTTCTTCCTCACCCTGCCCCTCGATCCGGTGTGGGCGCCCAAGATTTTCGAGCGCTTTCTTTGCGACCGGCGTTGTATCGTCGCGGCGGACGACTCGCCGACCATCCGCCTCCAGCTCGCCAATACGCTCAAACAAGATGGCTATTGGGTGATCACGAGCAAGGACGGTGAAGAGGCTTGGAGTCACATCAAGCGCTTCCAGCCCGATGTGGTTTTGCTCGACGTACAGATGCCTCGCTTGGATGGCTACGCGCTGTGTGAGCGGATCCGGGAGAACGCCGTCACGCGGCACATGCCAGTGGTTTTCATTACCAGTCAGGATACACCGGCTGATTTGGAGAAGAGCTTCAACGTCGGGGCCAACGAGTTCTTGGCCAAGCCCGTCGACGAGACGGACCTGCGCCAGCTCCTCAAGCGCATCTTTCGAGGCATGCGTTTGCGCGGCCGCGACAAGATTCTGGTCATCGACGACAGCCCCACGGTGCTGGGGATGCTGCGCTATGGTTTGGGCCAACACGGCTTTCAGGTCATCTGCGCGCGAGATGGCGAAGAGGGTCTGCGCAAGGCGCTGCGCTTTCGCCCCACGGTGGTGATATCGGACTGGCAGATGCCGCGGATGACCGGGACGGAGCTGTGCCAGTCTCTGCGTCAGGAAGAAGAGACCCGTGATACGGCGATTATTTTGCTGTCTTCGCGCAGCACGCGGGCCGATGCGATTCGGGCGCTGCGCGAGGGGGCCGATGAGTATATCGTCAAGCCCTTCAACTTTGAGCGCCTGGTGGCAACGGTGGAGCGCCTGGTTGCGGAGCGCGTGCTCAAACGGGAGCGCGAGTTGCTGCGGACCTACCTCTCGGCGACGGTGCGCCAGCTCGCCGAGAGGCTGGCGCCTGGGACGAGCAATTTGAGCGAGTTGCGCGCGGATGAGCGCGTGCTGACGGTGATGTTTCTGGACATCGTTGGTTTCACCAAGCTCTGTGAGCATCGGCCGCCGGCCGAGGTGGTGTCATTTTTGAATCGCTTCTGGGACGAGATCGCGCGGCAAATCGAGGAGCACGGTGGGGTGATCGACAAGTTCATCGGCGATGCCGTGCTGGCCCTCTTCGGCTACAACGACGAGGCCGAGGGCGCGCGACAGGCGGTCGCGTGCGCGCGCGAGCTGATCGCCACGACGGAGCGCTTCGAACAGGATTTTCAAGACACGCCGCTACAGGTGCGGGTGGGCATCAACACGGGCCAGCTCATTTATGGGGACATTGGGGCGGCCCGGGTCAGACGTGAGTTCACGGTCATTGGCGACGCGGTGAACGTCGCGCAGCGTCTCGAGTCGCTCGCGCCACCGTCGTCGGTGTTGGTGTCGGAGGCGACGGCCTTACTCGTGGGTGACGGGACGATGTGGTCGGCCTCGGTGATGGCGAATCTCAAGGGGCGCTTGAGTCCGGTGAAATGCTATGTGCTGCAACCGACCCCTCCTTCCCCTGCGGTCGCCGAGCCTGAGCCGTGATGTCGTGAGTGGCGCTGACGCCGTCTCTTCGGCCATGGCTTGGGCCGGCAAGGTGCTCGCGTGCCGGACGCAGGTCGAGGCGTGGCGCGGTCTCCTGGCGGCCCTCGTTGCGGGAGGGCACCTCGAGCTGGCCTATCGCGTGGTGGATGAGTCTTCTCGGTGGTTGGGTCTGGAACCTGCGCGGCGTCTGTTGGGCTTCTTGCCGGGCCCTCCCTTGGCGTTGCGCGGTCAGAGCTTTGCTCAGGGGGGGGAGGCGCAGCCGTGGCGGGCGAGTTGGTGTCAAGGGGGGGTCTTGGTGCCTACGCGCCAGGGTTGGCAGCGCTTTGCCGCAAGTGCCTGGCACGGGGAGCTGGTGTGGCCTGTGGCGGCAGATGCCGTGGTGTGGGGCGCTGGGGGCGGGGTGGTGGTGGCCTCTGGGAGCGAGGTGCGCTTTTTGGGTGAAGGGAGAGATGGTCTGTTGGCGCGCTTCGATGGCGAGATCACGGGGCTGATGGCGGCGGGTGATGGGTGTGCGTTGGCGGTGGTCGTGGCCCGGCCGGCCCCAAAGGCGGCAGACTTTTTTTGGCTTCGAGGTGGGGAGCGCCGGCTGGTGGTCAACGCGGTGCAGACCCTGCGTGGCGATTGTGTTCCCTGGCAGGCAGGGGTGGTCAGCATCCACGGCGGTATGCAGTGCACAGAGGTTCGTTTTCTGAGTGCGGACGGGGGGTGGCAGACCCGGACCTTGCACGGCGAGCGGGTGTTGGCGTTGGCTTTGGGTGAGTGCGGCGCTGTGGCGACGGTGGACGCTGGCGGTTGGGTCTTGGTGTGGGACGGTGCGAGTGGGCGCGCGGTGGGTGGGGGCGCCTTGCAGGTGGCCCCAGCGGAGCTCGGCTGTGCGGACGGGACGGCGCTGTGGTGCGAGGCAAGGCAGACCCTGTGGTTGGCGAGTGCCGAGCGGGAGCGGGCTTGGCGCTTGGGGTTGGCAGATGGGACGCGGGTGTCTTACGAGGGCCTGCGCCGCTTGCCGCTGGCGTCTGACGTGACGGGCTTGGCGCCGGTGCTCGCGCGTGACGGTTGGATATGGTGGGACCTTCGGGCGGGTGAGATGGTGGCCCCGTGGCAGTTACCTGCGGCGTTGGTCGTTGAGGCAGAGTTGCCCGGGTCATGGCCGCGGACGTGGCAACGAGAAGTGATGAGGTGGCAGGCGCAGCGCGGTGAGGTGGCGCCCCGTGCGTTGGGTTGGGACGGTGGCGGGCGGGTGCGGTTTTCGCCACCGGTTGTCGTGACGTTGGCAATGGAGTCTTATTGGGATGAGTTGGGTGCTCCGGCGCGGAGCCACTAGAACGGTTGTGTGGTTATGGCTGGCGATGAAGGGCAGGCGAAGGCGGTTACGGGACAGGCAGGGGCGCGCGGTGCCGAGGCGCAGAGCGTGGCGCCAGAGCGCATGACGCTGCCGCGGGGGGAGATCCGCGCGGGCGGGGCCCAGCCTCTTCGCCGTCAGCGACGGCGTTGGCCGCTGGTGGTGGGGCTGATTACGGCGACCCTGTTGAGCCTGGTGTTGGTATTGTGGGCGACCTCGGGGCGCATCGCGGGCTATTTTTTGCGCCAGCAATTGCCGGAGATCGAGCGCGTTCTGGGGCGCAAGGTGGATTTTGGCCAGGTCGCGTTGCATGGGCTCACTGGCGTGTCCGTGTACGATGTGGTGATTTCCGATAAGGAGGGCGGCGCTGCCTTTTTGGAGGTCGCCGAGGTGCGCGTCGCGCTGACGGCCAGTCCTCTGTGGGGCCAGGACTTCAAAGTGGCGTCATTGACCTTGCGTGAGCCGCGGGGCTTTTTGCGGCGCAATGCTGCAGGGGAAAGCAACTACGCCGACCTGCAGGAATCCCTGGAGAAGTGGCTGAAGCCCAAGGAGAAGAGCGACCCGAAGGAGAAGAAGGCGTCGAAGTGGTCGGCCTACTTCAAGCCGCTGCCGGCGATTGAGGTCATCGGGGGGACGCTGTCGGTGGAGGATGGGTTGGCGGGGGACTTTGCGCTGAGGGGTGTGCGTTTACAGCGTTTCGTGGTGCATGAGGACGAGGAGAAGGCCTTCCGCTTCGAGGGGAGATTGGGGATCGCTTATACCGCTGCTGGTGATGAGGGCGAGGAGACGCTTGGTGTCTCGGGGTGGTACCGCAATAAGAACCAGGGGGCGTTGGATCTGGAGTTGGAGCGCGGCAAGGGTTTGCCTCTGGTGGAGGCCTTGGTTGGTCGGGAGGTGCGTGCGGGCCGGATTCATTTCGAGCTGCCGACGACCCTGTGGGTCGACGATGTGGTCGTGGCCGGCGAGTATGGCATGCAGGCGCCGATGCTGAGCGCGCAGCGCGTGCGGGCGACCCTGACGCAGCTTCCGCCGCGCAAGGTGGGTGGCGTCTATGTCAAAGAGGCTGAGATCGAAGGGCTCTATGGCGAATTAACGGTGCACGCCGATGGGAGTACTTCGGCGGATTCGGTGTTGCGGGCCTTTGGCCTGCGCCCCACTGAGGTAGAGGCTCTGGCGAAGCGCTGGTCCCAGGAGGCGGCCAAGGGAGCTCGCAGCGGCGTCGGCATGGCTCCGCCCAAGGTGCGCCCGTTCAATGTGCGGGACTACTTTTTTGCGCAGCGTCTCTACCTGACGGGGGGTGAGCTGCGGCTTGTGGACGAGCGCCCCGGGGGCCTGGGTGAGCTGGTGGTGAGCGATTTGGGTTTGGCCTTTGGCTATCGCGGCATCAGGCGCACGGTGGACGTTGAACTGGATTTGGCCATCAATAGGGGTGAGGGTGGGGTGCTGCGATTGACGGCCATCTATGGCCTACGCACGCAGCGGATCCAGGGGACCTTGGGCTTGAGTGGGTTGCAGCTCGAGCCGCTGCAGCGCTGGATGGATCAGCGGCGTGGGACCGACGCGGGCGACGCGCCTCTTCCCGATGGGGGAGGTGGGCTCTTGCTCGGCTGGCTGCAGCGGGCTTTGCGTCTCGGGCACTGCGCCCTGGACGCGGAGCTCGAGGTGGCATTGGATTTTCCGCGCGAGCGTTATGATTTTACGGGTGAGTTGGCGGTCAAGGACCTGAGCATCGTCGATGGTGGCTTGAGCGCGTTGCCAGTGGACCTGAGCTTGGCGGTGGACCTGGCGCTCAAGGTGCGTGGCCGTGAGAGGCTCTTGGTGCTCGAACGGGCCAAGGTGGCGATGCACGGGGTGCGCTTCGAGACGCAGGCTCGTTTGGCGGTGGTGGATCGCCCCGCGGCTCGCGCAGGCCAGGCTGCGGGTGAGGATCTTTCGTTCGACCTCTCCTTCGCTATGGAGCCCCAACCGGCGCAGCAGGTCCTGGACGCCATCCCCTTTGGGATACGTGGGCCTTTGGCTGGGATGGAGGTCAGCGGCGAGCTGGGCTATCACTTGCATGCCCAGGGGCTGATGTCGCAGGTGGCAGACATGAGCTTGGAGACTTCGGTGCACAGCGCCGGTTTTGCCGTCCACAAGTGGCCCGCCGAGGTGGACGTTCAGGCCTTGAATGAAGGGATGGTGCTGCGGGTGAAGGACCCGCTGGCGGTGCAAGCCCACCAGATTGTCATCCCGCCGTCGACCCATTCGTCGGCGGGGCCCTCTGGTTTCCAAGCGCGTCATGACGCGGCGGCGATCAGCGCTCGCCATCCCGACTGGGTGCTGTTTGCGGAGCTCAACCCGTGGTTGGTCCAGATGGTGACGACCACGGAAGATGGTTCTTTCTTTGGTCACCGTGGTTTCAGCGTGCTCCAGATGAAGGCGGCGCTGCAGCGCAATGTGGATCGGGGGGATTTCGTGCGGGGGGCCTCTACCATCAGCATGCAGCTCGTCAAGAACGTCTTTCTGGACCGGCAGAAGACGCTGGCGCGCAAGCTCCAAGAGATTTTCTTGACGTGGCTGATGGAGTCTGTGCTCCATGTGCCGAAGCAGCGGATCATGGAGGTCTATTTCAACGTCATCGAGTTTGGCCAAGAGATCTACGGGATCGAAGCGGCGGCGCGCCACTATTTTGGCAAACGGTCCATCGATTTGACGTTGCGCGAGGCGGCGTTTTTGATGGCGATCATCCCGCGTCCGCGGGGAGGTGAGGCCCACAGGTTGCGCGGTGATGTGACCCCGCGTCTGGCCAAACTGATGGACTGGACCATGCGCGAGATGTACCGGCGCAAGTGTGATGTGGCCGCGCTGGAGCGCCAGCGCAAGCAGTACGCGCGACGTCAACAGGAGATGCCCTTCGTGCCCTGCTGCCCCAGCGCCAGCCGGATGGAGGCGATGCGCCTGGCGCCGCTGGCTTTCTACGTTCCAGACCTGGAAGATCCGCCCTATCGACCCGATATGTATACCAGCGATGGTGAGCCTCTGCGCCCGCGAGCGACTCTTGGTTGTGGTTTCTCTGGCGCGGGGGATTTGTATTACGACGAGGGCAGTGGTGAAGAAGAAGAGGCGCTTCTACCCTTATTTCCACCATGAGAGGATGATATGGAGAGGACCCTGAGCATCATCAAGCCCGATGCGGTGAGTGCAGGTAAGGTGGGCGAGATCATCGCCGTTTTGGAGCGCCATTTTCGCGTGGTGGCGCTGCGGATGGTCTATCTGTGCCCCGCTGAAGCTGGCGCCTTCTATGAGGTTCACCGTGAGCGTCCATTTTTTCCGGATCTGGTGGCCTTTATGAGCAGCGGACCGTGCGTGGCTCTGGTATTGGAGGGAGAGGACGCCATCGCCCGCTATCGGGCGCTCATGGGTCCGACGGATCCGACACTGGCGCCTGAGGGGACGTTGCGGCATCTCTTTGCCACCAACACTCGGCGCAATGCCGTTCACGGTTCGGACTCTCCGGCGTCAGCGTCGGAGGAGATCCGCTTCTTTTTTGCCGAACGCGATCTGGTGGCGTGTGGCTGAGTGGGAGGTCATGTGGTCGAAGGGATAGAGGCGACCCCTTTGCAGGGCTGGCGCCGGGAAGAGATGGAGCGTTGGCTGGAGACCACCCTTGGCGAGCGAGCTTTTCGCGGTCGGCAGATCTTTGCTTGGCTGCATCAGCGGGGAGCGCATTCCTTTGCGGAGATGACCGATCTCTCGAAGGGAGTGAGGCACCGCTTGGAGGAGGCGCTTTGCATCGCGCCAGAGCCGCGCCTGGAGGTCCACACCTCTTCAGATGGGACGGCGAAGTTGGCCTTGACGCTGAGCGATGGCGCGGTGGTGGAGACGGTCATCATTCCCGGAAAGAAGCGCGTGACCCTGTGTGTGTCGAGCCAGGTGGGGTGTAGGCGAGGGTGTCGCTTCTGCCGGACGGCAGAGCTGGGTTTTACGCGGCACTTGAGTGCCCACGAGATGGTGGCCCAGGTGGCGGTGGCCAAGCGCTACTGGGCGACGCATTCTGCCGAGCGGATCACGAACCTGGTGTGGATGGGCATGGGTGAGCCCATGGACAACCTGGACGAGGTGATGCGGGCGCTCCATATTCTTTTGGATCCAATGGGTTTCGACTTCTCACGGCGGCGGGTGACCGTGTCCACCGTCGGCGTGGTGCCGGGCATTGCGCGCCTCGGGGCCGAGCCAGGCCTGGGCGTCAACTTGGCCCTGAGTCTCAACGCGACCACGGACGCGCTGCGTTCGGCCTTGATGCCGGTGAACCGTCAGTGGGATCTGGGGGCGCTGCGTCATGCGCTCATGGCGTATCCCTTGGAGCCGCGGCAGCGTATTACCATTGAGTACGTGATGTTACAGGGTTTGAACACGGCGAAGGAGGATGCGTTGCGCTTGGTGAGGTGGCTCCATGGGCTCGCGGTGAAGGTGAACCTGTTGGCATGGAATCCTTTTCCCGGTCGGGAGTTTGCGCGTCCCAGTGATGATGAAATGAGTCACTTTCAGACCTGGTTGTTGGAGCGTGGCGTGGCGACGAGCATTCGCTGTTCGCGCGGGCAAGACTCGTTGGCGGCCTGTGGTTTATTGGGGAGTCCAGCGGGAAAGGTGTCATGAAGGGGGGGAGGCGCTGGTATGGGCTTGGCGGGCACTGGGCGGTGCTGTTGACGTGGAGCCTGGCGAGTGTCTGGTGGGGTGGCTGCGAGGCGCGACCGGCCTCGCCGGCGCAGGCTGAGGAATACCTCGGTCGGCGTGAGATGGCAGCGGCGCTCATCGAGGTGGCCCAGGAGGCTCGATCGCGGGGGGATTTGGCGCTGGTCGAAGCGGCTTATGCCTTGGCCGTGGAGTTGTGGGCGGATCTGCCCGAGGCCCAGATCGGGGGCCTGTGGCGCACGGAGTTAAATCAGGTGCGCCGCGCGCGGCGGACGGAGGAGCTGCTCACTGCGGCGCGTCTTCATGGGGTCGCGTTGGAGGAGCGCTTGCGCCTGGCAGAGCGACAGCTTGCGCGTTGGGAGTTGGAGCGTTATGAGCCGACGGATGCGGTCGTGCCGCCTCGCCGGGGAGGCTGGTTGGCGTTGCCGCAGGCCGCTGGGGCTGGGGCGATGACAGGAGTGATCAGGTGATGTGCCGATGGGCTCTTGGCATGGTGCTTTTGGGGTTGGTGGGCTGTGGCCAGGGGGAAGGGGAGCTTTCCCGGCGCACCGTGGCGGAGCAGCACGCTTTGCTCGACGCAGCGTGTCAGCAGGCCCTGTCCGGCGGTGAATGGGCGCGGGCTGAGGCGCTGCTTCTGTTGCGTGTGGCTTTGGTGGAGTCCAGTGAGGGTGCGGTGGAGGAGGCTCTGGCTCAGGTGCGGGAGCGGCGACGGGTGGCGGCCGTGTTGGCCGAGGCAGAGACTTTGGCGGCGAGCGGGGGTTCACGGGCAGCACAAGCGCTGCTGTGGACGATTGCGGGTGTGGCCCTGGGTGAGGAAGAGCGCGTTCGCTGGGAGCAGGTGCAGGCGCAGGCACAGGGTGGGCCCAGCGTAGGGAAAGAAGGGTCGGTGTTTGACGGGGCCGCAGGGGGCATCTAAGCTGAGAAAAGGCTTGTGTTTTGCGAGGAGGTGCGGATGAAAAAGGGTGTGGATTGGGAGGAGCGGATTGCTCGGGCGCGTGCTTTGGCTTCGCCCTGTGTGCTGTGTCACCGCCGCTGCGGCGCGCTGCGTTTGCAAGGCAAGCGCGGCGTGTGTGGTGTCGACGAGCGCGTCCACGTCTATCGGCATGGGCTGCAGATGGGGGAAGAGGTGGCTTTGACGCCGAGCTACCTGATTTACCTCTGTGGCTGTAACTTGCGTTGCTCTTTTTGTAGTGAAGACGCCTTTTTGCACGCGCCCTTCCGGGTGAAGCCGACGACGCCTGAGGAGCTGGTGAGCGATATTCGCAGCCGCTGTGGTGGCGCGGAACCGGAGGCGAAGAATCTGCACTTCGTGGGGGGTGAGCCTATCCTTCATTTGCCCTTCCTCATGGAGCTGGGGCGACATTTGGATCAGGTTTGGCCCGGGCACCCGCCGCTGGTGTTCAACACCAATGGCACCTTCAGCCCAGAAGCGGTGGACTTGTGCGCCCAGGTTTTTTCGACTTTCGTGGTCGATTTGAAGTATGGCAGCGATGGCTGTGCTGAAGCGGTGGCTGGTGATGGCGGGCGCGGCTACACGAGTAGCGTGCGCCAGTCCCTGCTGAACCTCGCGGCGCAAGCAGGCTCGGCGACGATCATCGTGCGTCACTTGGTTCTGCCGGGTCATTTGGAGTGTTGTAGCGCGCCCATCTTACGCTGGCTCGCTGCGGAGTTGCCCGAAGTGCAGGTCAACGTCATGGATGCTTTCGTGCCTTTCCAGGGGACGCCCGCTGCGCAGGTGTGGGCGGAGCTGACGGCAGGCGAGCGGAGCCGGGCCAAGGAGATGATCACCGAGGCTGGCATTGTGCATGCTTTGTGGAACGGGGGTGCACTTCTTGCTTAGCGGAGCGCGAGGCGATGGATGGGGCGCGGCCAAGGGGTGAAAGGTTAGATGGTGGGGAGATGGTTCACATACTGGATTGGGCTATCGCTGCTCGTGGGAGTGATGAGCTGCACGACGCAGGAGGATGCGGGTAAGGACGCGTTCTCTGGATTGCCCTGCGACAGCGATGATGACTGTCGCTCTCCGTCCTTCTGTGAGGGCGGCTTCTGCCGGATCCACACCGTGGAGGACGTCAGCGCTGATGTCCCGGACTTTTCGCCTGCGGATGTGCCCGGCGTAGATGTGGCGCCTGAGCAAGTCGATGTCAGCGAGGAGGTGAGTGGCCCCGATCCTGACAATGATGGGATCCCGTCGCATCTGGACAATTGCCCCTTGGTTTATAACCCGAGTCAAAGCGATGAAGACGACGACGGGGTGGGCGATGCTTGTGACAACTGCCTGCACACGCCCAACAACAGCCAGCAAGATCGCGACAGGGATGGACTGGGCGATTTTTGTGACCCCTGTCCACGGAGCCCACAGACGCTGTGGGAGAGTTGCGCCGACGAGACCCTGGACAGCGATGGCGATGGCGTTGCTGACTTGATGGACCTTTGTCCGGTGGATCCCTTGGGAGAGGGTGAAGAGGGCGAGCACCTGGACGTCGATGGCGACGGCTGGGGTGATCTCTGCGACAATTGCCCTCACGTGGCCAATGCGCTGCAAGGGGACAGGGATGGCAACGGGGTCGGTGACGCTTGCGAGCCTGAGGGTTCGGATGGTGACGGCGATGGTGTTCCCGATTTGGTGGACAATTGTCCGAGCCAACCCAATCCGGTGCAAGAGGATGCGGACCATGATGGGCGTGGCAACGCTTGTGACAATTGCATTTGGGTTGCCAATCACGCCCAGAGAGATCGCGACGGTGATGGCCTGGGTGACGCCTGCGACCCTGATGACCTCGACCAGGATGGTGATGGTCATGTGGATAGCGTCGACAACTGCCCCCTGCGTCCGAACCCGGGCCAGCTCGACACGGATGGCGATGGGGTGGGCGAGGTGTGCTCTCGTCTGTTCTGGGGTCTGGATTTCGACGACGACGGGATCGTGGACAGACGGGACAACTGTCCATTCGTAGACAATCCGGATCAGGCCGATAGCGATGGGGATGGGGTGGGCGATGCTTGCGCCCAGGTCGGCGCTGACGCTGATGGCGATGGGATCAAGAATGCCCTCGACCTGTGTCCTTGGCGTGCTTCGGGGCAAGATGATTTCGATGGGGATGGCGTGGGAGATCTCTGCGACACTTGTCCCTTGGTGGCGAACCCAGATCAGCTCGACACCAATGGCGATGGGATTGGTGATCTGTGTGACGGCGATTGGGATGGTGACGGCGTGGGAGATGGCGAAGACAATTGCCTGCTCGTGGCCAACCCGGGGCAGGAAGACACTGATGGGGATGGTCGTGGTGATGCCTGTCAGGGAGACTGGGATGGGGATGGTTTGGCAGATGACGATGACCCATGCCCGTCGATGGCGGGTGCCGTGCAGTGTCTGAGTGACAGCGACGGCGATGGCTGGTTGGACCGGGATGACAATTGTCCGGTCATCGCCAATCCCGGGCAGGAGGATCGCGACAACGACGGTATGGGCGATGCTTGTGACTGGTGCCCTGATCTGGCCGATGCTGATCGCCATGGTCTGGGGAAGGCCTTGCGCACGGCCACTTGTTTGGATGATGCTGATGGCGACGGGATCATGGCACGCTTCGACAATTGCCCGACCGTCAGTAACCCATTTCAGTATGATCTGGACGGGGACGGTCTCGGTGACTTGTGTGATTTGTGCCCAGTGGTGGCCAACGCGCTGCAGCGGCGTGACGATCCGTGTTTTGGTGGGGGAGACTACGACGGGGACACTATCCTGGATGTGGATGACTCATGCCCGATGGTGGCCAACGCCGACGGGGTGGATCGCTGCATGGGCCGCGCTGACGAAGACGGCGACGGGATCTTGAACGAGGCCGACAATTGCCCCTTCACTTGGAATCCATGGCAGGACGACTGGCTTGGCGATGGGGTGGGGGATGCGTGCGCGAGTGATGCCGACCGGGATGGCATCGACACGCGCTTGGACAATTGCCCGTCGCTGTTCAACCCAGATCAGCTCGACACTTTGGGCGACGGCATTGGTGATGCCTGTCGCGCCGAGTAGGTGGTGCGTCGTTGGGTGCGATGCCCTTGGCGCTTGGCTGGCAGCGCGCTCCCTTGTTGTGCCTTCGCGGAGAGATCAAGGTACGAAGTAGGGGATCTCTTGACCTCGGAAGCGCGCGCGCAGTGAGAATGCAGGCTTGCCGTCAATGACGCGGTCTGGCAGGAAGACGCACTGATTTTGGGGGTTGCACTGCTTGGGTGCTTCACACTCCGAGCTTTGGGTGCAAGTTTTCTGGGGCGTTGCGTCGCGCAGGAGGTCGCCGAAGCTCATGGTGTCGCCTGGCTGGAACTCAACGGTCACTTCGTTGGCTTCTTCTTCGATGATTCCCCCCATGAGGAAGCCAAAGATCTTGTCTTCAGTGGTGCCGTCGCATTTGGCGGTGGCGCCATAGCAGACTTCGAAGCGGATGTCGCGGAAGGGCACGATGAAGGTGGCGTCGGTGATGGCGACGGGGAAGAAGAGGTTGGTGGGTACTTCATTGCGAAAGCGTTGCGCGCTTCCATCGCTATCGCTTTCGAGGACCGCGGGGACGAAGGCGGGTTCTGCCGTCGGATCGAAGGTAAAGGCGATGGGGTCAGCTTCCATGTCGGGGTAGCCCGAGCCGCCCCCGATGAGGAGTGAGACCTGCTCCCCGTCGATCTGCCAATCTTTGAACTGCAGGAGGATGTTAATGGCGAGGGGATCGTTGGGGGGGGTCTTCATGTTGGCGTCAATGACTGCGCTCAGCAAGACGCGGGTGCTGACGTCAGGTTCCAAGACTTCGAGAGTGGTGAAGCGATAGGTTCGGTCCTGGTGCGTCGGCTGGATGATGTCGGGTATTTCTTCGAGATCCGTGGGGTTTGGGTCGGTGGTGACATCCGCCGTGGGCTCGTCGGGGTCTTGCTCACAGGCAGTGAGCGTGAGCGGCGCGAGGCACAACAACAACAAGGGGAGAAGGTAAGCTTTCATGGCGTCATCCATCCCATTTGACGGTGGTGAGGGCGAGGCATGGGCCTCGCGACTCGGGTCCACTATGTCGTCACGTTTAGCGCAGGAAGCAAGCGGTCGCGGCCAGCCTTCTCAGAGCGCCAGCGGCGGGAAGTGGGTCAAGGCCTGCATGTGTGCGTAGCGTTGCTGGACTTCATCGAGGGTCAGGGTTTTGAGCCTCTCGACGCTGAAACGCTCGACCGTGAAGGAGGCCAGGGTCGTGCCGGTGATGATGCCGCGGCGCAGGACCTCGGCGTCGACGTGTCCGGCCCTCGCGATGGTGCCCATGAGGCCACCTGCGAAGGTGTCTCCGGCGCCGGTGGGGTCCAAGACCTGGTTCACTGGGTAGGCCGGCGCCATGAAGAAGGTGTCTCCGTCGAGCATGAGGGAGCCAAACTCACCGCGTTTGACGATGACTGTTTTGGGGCCGAGGCTCTGAACGATTTTGGCAGCCTGCACGGTGTTGGATTCGTCGGCGAGGAGGCGGGTTTCCGTCTCGTTGATGACCAGGAGATCGACCCTGGCGAGGACCTCGAGGAGGGTCTCACGGGCGGTGTTGATCCACAGGTTCATGGTGTCGGCGGCGACGAAGCGCGCCTCCTTCACTTGTTCCAAGACGGCAAGCTGGAGCTGGGGCTGAATGTTGGCGAGGAAGAGGAAGGGCGAGTTGAGGTGATGCTGCGCCAGCTTGGGGTTGAAGTCTTGAAAGACGTTGAGCTCGGTGGCGAGTGTTTGGGCCTCGTTCATGTCCTGGCCGTAGGCACCCTTCCAGCGAAAGGTCTTCCCGGGGCGCTGCTCAACGCCGTCGAGGTTGACGCCGCGTTCGCGGAGGAAGGCAAGGTCCTGGAGGTCGAAGTCTTCGCCGAGAACGGCGACCACATGGACCGGGCAGAGCAGCCCAGCGGCGGCAGAGAAGAAGGTGGCAGAACCGCCCAAGCCTTCGTTGATTTCTCCGAAAGGCGTTTTGATGGCGTCGATGGCGATGGATCCAACCACAGTGAGCGCTTGTTTAGACGCGAGGTTGCTTTGCGTTGAGCCAGTCGACATGAGCGTGCCTCCGGTGGCAGAAACGAAAATTGGGCAGCGAATGCCCGTAAGATTGGCTGGTAGCAGATGGGGGGCGCTAGAGACGCCGGTGTGCCCGCAACGTTGCTGTTGCAGGCGCCCTAATTAGCACAACGCGCGTGGGCGCGGCAACTGGTGCCGGCCCTACGCCAGAGGCTCCGCGTGGGGGATGTGGGTCTCGGGTCTGGGGGCGAAAATTTGGATGTCTGTGGTGTAAGGTATCGAATTGATTGTGTAAGGCCAGCAGGTGCCCTTCTTGACAGGTCTTGCTTGTCGGTGTTAGGGTGCCAAGAGCTAGGCAGGCGTCCTAGCGTTTTGGTTTCCTTGGCCATGGATTGGCCCTGGCGTTGTTCGCACCAGCGCCGCTTTTCACGGCGGAAGAGCAAAGGAAAGGCGATGAGATTGAACGCAGTTGCGTCTTTGGGGGCCTCCCTTCTTTTGATGGTAGGCCTGTTGTTGTCGGTCCCTGCGACGTTGAGCGCGAAGCCCAGCGAAGGCAAGGTTGCGGCCGGAAGAGGAGAGCGCTCACGGTCCTCGAGTGGCAAGACGTCAAGCCAATCGAGTACGGTGACTTATGTGGTTGCTAAGGGCGACAATCTGGGCAAGATCGCCAAAATGCATGGTGTCAGAGTTGAGGACATCGTGCGCTGGAACCGGCTTTCGAGCCCGGATCGGATCAGCATTGGACAGAAGCTCAGCATTCGGACCAGCGCACAGTCTGGGGCGAGTGGGCAGCAGAAGAGCAGCAGCGCGGCAGGACAAGACATCAAGGTGGTGTATGTCGTGCGCAAGGGGGACACCCTTTCGGGGATTGCCAAACAGAATGGCGTGCAGATCGCGCAGCTCCAGCGCTGGAACCGTGCCCTGCGCGACAACCCGGATCGCCTGCGCGTGGGACAGCAGATTACGCTGTGGGTGAAGGCGCCGGAGGTGCAGACCACGTCACGGGGCTCTGCGGCGAATGGGACGCTGGTCAATGCGGTGCAGTTGCCCGAGGGTAAGGGCTATCGGCGACGTGGGACGAGCCGGCAGTGGGGCACCAACTTGCTGGTCAACCACATCATGGACGTCATGGCGCGCTATCACGCGAAGTATCCCAAGGGCCCGGATTTCGTGGTTGGCGATCTTTCCTTTAAAAACGGTGGGAAGATGCCACCCCATGTGAGCCACCAATCGGGTCGTGACGTCGATATCAGCTTCGTCAACAAGAGCGGCAAGCAGCAGAGCAATTTCGAGCGGATGACGGAGAAGAACTTCGATGCCGAGAAGAATTGGTACGTGATCAAGGCCTTCGTGGACACGGGCGATGTCGAGTACATTTTCGTTGACTACGAGTTGCAGCGGCTGATGTACGACTATGCCCGCAAGAAAGGGGTGAGTGAGTCCTACCTCGACAAGGTGTTGCAGTACCCGAACGGCAAGAAGTCCTATAAAGCCATCGTGCGTCATGCGCGGGGCCACGCAGATCACATGCACGTCCGCGTGGTGTGTCCCAAAGGGGACAAGCAGTGCCGGTGAGTGCGCGCTAGCGCCGTGCTTTGGCTGGCGCGTGTGGGGGCCGAGGCCTAGTTGCGGACGCGCAGGTCGATGCCGTTGGGAGAATCCCCACTTTTGATGCGCAGGGTGTTGTTGCCCTGGCTCAAGGGGTGATAGGTCACGGGCGAGGGGATGCTCTGTCCGTTGAGGGTGAGCTCGGCCCACGGTTCCACCCGCATGGAGATAGCGTAGCCACTTTCGAGTCGGTGGAGGGTGGCGAACAAGCGGGTTTTGCCCGAGTGGGCGTTGAAGACGAAGGTGCCCTGTGGCAGGGAGAGTTGGCGTTGGTCGCGCGACGATCCACCGCTGCGGATGGTGCCGCCACGGGCTTGTAAGTGGACCCCCGGAGAAGTGGTGGCTGGGGCTGCGGTTGGGGCCGTGGGTGGGTCACAGTTGAGCTCGAGTTGCTTCACGGCGCCAGGCATTAGCTGTACTTGTCGTTGGGCGCAGGCGTGTCCCGCGGCGGTGAGGAGGTCGATGGCGTAGGCGCCGGGGGTGAGCTGAGAGAGCGTGCATGGTGGGGGGCAGTGGTGGGTGAGGCCAGTGGTGTGTTCTGTGAGGCGGAGCGTTGCGTGGTCAGCAGAGCTTTGGAGGTTGAGGGTGGCTCGTGCTGGCGAGAGAAGGATTTGGGTGTGCGCCTGCTGTCCCGAGTCGAGGTGGAGGCTGTGGTTCAGGTGGGTGGCGTTCGGGGCGGTGGCGTTGAGAGTATAGGTGCCTGGGGCTAAGCGCAGCGGGGTGTTTGCTGGCTGGGCTTGGCCGTCGAGGGTGAAGGAGGCCGTGGGGGGCTCGAGGGTGACGTAGAGGGTTGCGGGATGCGGCGGCAGGCGGAGGTGGGCGGTCGGCGTCTGGGCCTGTGGCGCTAGCCAGAGGCGCTGCTTCAGTGTTCCGCCGTTGGGATGATGGGCTGTGATGAGGTAGAGGCTGGGACTCGCGGCAATGATGACGGCCGTGGTGTGGGGTGGATCGGTGGTGAGTTCAATGGCGGGGAGCGGTTGGGCTTGCGGCGGTGGGATTATGGGTGGCGCGGTCTCGAGGAGTCCGAGCGAGAGCCAGAGGGCAGCAACGAGACTCAGGAGACCCAGGCAGGTGGATCCCAAAAGAAGACGCTTTTTGCGTGATGACGGTCGGGGTGGCGCGGGGGATGGCGTGTGGCGGGCGATGGGTTCGTCGCTGACCAGGGTGGGTTCGCAGGGGTCGATGGCGAGAGTGGGGCGGTGGTGGGTGCAGACGAGCGTGGCGATGGCGTCGGGGGACGCCATGGGCAGCGGGTGGAGGGCTTCGAGAGCGTTGATGAGGGTGCGGGCGGCGTCGGGTCGTTGCGCTGGTCGGTGGTCGAGGCAGGTGGCGATGAGTTGGCGTAGATCGGGGTAGTCGGCCAGTGGGCTTTGGCAGAGGATGGCCGTGAGTTGGGGTTGGCAGTGGGTGACGGCGGCGGCGTGCGTTGCCGGGGAGGTGGCGGCGGGGAAGGGTTTGCGCTGGGTGAGGAGTTCGTAGAAGGAGACGGCCAAGGAGAAGAGGTCGGCCCTTGGGTCGAGGGGCTGTCCGAGGGCTTGCTCAGGTGACATATAGGGGATGGTGCCGGCAACGCCCTGTGGGGTCGCTTGGTGAAAGGTGGCGAGTCCGAAGTCGATCCACTTGATTTCTCCTTCGCGGGAGAGGAGCAAGTTCTTGGGGGCGACGTCCCCGTGGACGAGGTGCAAGGGGTTGCCCAGGGCGTCGGCGGCGCGGTGGGCGTAGTCGAGGCCGCGGAGGGCGTTGTGGAGGATGGTGAGGCTGATGGGGAGTGCGAGGGGCCCGTTGCGTTGGAGGAGGGCATCAGCGTCGAGGCCGTCGACAAACTCCATGGCGATGAAGGAATGGCCGTCGCTTTGGCCGAAGTCGAAGATCTGGACGATGTTTTGGTGGTTGAGGTGGGCCGCGGTGCTGGCTTCTTGGCGGAAGCGCTGGATGAAGGTGGGGTCTTGGGAGAGGTGCGGCAGGATGCGCTTGAGGGCGAGTCGCTTTTCGAAGCAGTCTTCTCGGGCTAATCGCGCCAGGAAGAGTTCACCCATACCTCCGGCGCCGATGCGTTGCAGTAATTCGTAGGGACCGAAGCTGGGCATTGTGGCATGAGCTCAGCGTGGGATGAGGGTGGTCTTGAGGACGAGGATGGCGACGGGCTGAGCGAGGATGCGGTAGTGTTCGATGAGGAAGTCTGGGTGGCGCAAGGAAATGCGGGCGGGTGGGGCGTTGAGGGGGATAGGCACGACACAGGGGGTGCGGAGGCGGGTGTCGTTGTCATCGAGGTAGACTTCGGCGCCAGGTGGGATGCTTTCGAGCCAGAGGGCCATGTTGGCTTGCGCAGCGTGATGGGTGTCGGCGTTGGCAGGCAGAAGCGGCGCGGCCAAGCCCTGGACCTCGCCGAGGCGCGGCTGGAGGGTGTAGCTCAGTGGCAAGTGGGCCAAGTCTTCGAGGGTGAAGGCGAAGGGTTCGGTGTTGGTGGCGGTGTGGTGGTAGGGTGTGTGGCCAAGGATTTGGCCGTGGTGATGGATTTGTGCGCCTGGAGGTTCGGAGAGGATTTTGATGTGGGCCGTGGGTGTTGGCGTTGGGGGCGCGTCTTCAGGAGCCGTATCCTTGAGGAGGGCAATGGCGACGACCAAGAGGCCAACGAGGGCGACCGTGGCGACGATGACCGAGGCGAGGAACCACTGTCGTCTTTTGACGGCCTTTTGTGAGGGGTGGGTGTGGACTGGGTTGAGGCTGGCGGGGAGCACCGTAGGCGGTAGGTGTTGGGAGAGAGCCGAGAGGGCGCGCGGGTCGTTGGCGATGGAGGTGTCGAGGGCGACTTTGAACTCCCACATGTTGGCAAAGCGCTCTTTGGGTTTTTTGGCGAGCGCTTTGGCGATGATGGCGTCGAGTCCGGGAGGGAGTTGAATCTCAGGGACGACGGTGGAGATTTTTGGGAGCTTTTGTTCGAGGTGTCCGATGAAGATTTCCATGGGGCTGTCGCCCTGGAAGGGGGGGGTTCCGGTGATGGCTTCCCAGAGGATGATGCCAAGGGAGTAGATGTCGGCGCGGGCGTCGACTTCCTCGCCGCGGATCTGCTCTGGCGCCATGTAGTGGGGCGTTCCCATGGTGGAGCCGGCGGTGGTGAGTCGGGTCAGTTCTTTGGTGCCGCCATAGGTTCGGATCTTGGCGATGCCGAAATCCAGCACTTTGAGGAACTCGGGTTGGTTGGGTGGTTGGGCGATGAAGAAGTTGCCAGGCTTGAGATCGCGGTGAACGATGCCCTTGGCGTGTGCTTCATAGAGGGCTGCGGCGGCCTGGCCGATGAAGAGGACGGCGTGGAGGGGATCGAGGCGGCCGATGGCGGCGAGTCGGTGGTCGAAGCCTTGCCCTTCGAGGTACTCCATGACGATGAAGTGAACCCCGTTCTCGGTTTCACCCCCGTCGAAGACTTGGGCGGTGTTGGGGTGGCGGAGTTGGCTGACGGCGATGGCTTCTCTGATGAAGCGTTTGACGAGGGTGATGTCTTGGCAGAGTTCAGGCCGGAGCACTTTGACGGCGAAGGTGTGTCCGCTTTGGATGTGGTAGGCGCGGTAAACGCTTCCCATTCCCCCGCGGGCGATGAGCGCTTCGATGGCGTACTTTTCAGCGAGTACTTGTCCGATCAGCAGGTCTTGGGGCGCGTCCGTTGGCATGGGGCTGAGGGCTCTGACCGCTGCAGTGCACTTGGCCAGCAAGAAGTGTTTTGCTACCGGGGCAGCAATCGTGCATGGCCTTGCACTCGTTGGGGAGATTCTACAACCAGAAGGCGCTGTTGCGCAACGTGGGCGAGAGTGCCAGTGGTGTGTTTTCAGCCGCGCGTTTCGTTGAGTGACCTTTTGATGCTGTCGAGGTAGTCGAGGATGCCTTTGCGGACTTCGCGGGCGACGATGGGCTTGAAGACTGTGGCGAGGAGTCTTGGTATGGGAAGATCTGGGGCCATCTCTTCGCGGTAGTCGACGCGAACCCCGACGTCGAGACGGGTCAAGCGGGCTTCTCCTTTGGTTTTGATGTTGCCTGTGACGGTGTTCCAGGTGACGTGGTCGGTTCCGTTGCCTTGGTAGCGGACGGTGTAGTCGCCCTTGAAGCGGACCCCTTTCTCGCTTTTTTCCTTGATGATCCAGTGGGCGTTGCCTTGGGCATCGAGAGACCATGACTCGAGATCATGGATGTGGCGTTGTATCACTTCTGGGTCGGCGAAGGTGCGGTAGACGTCTTCCATGTTGGCCGTGACCACGAAAGTCTGTTCTTCGGCGGCGTCGATGTAGGCCATGTGGGCTCACTCCGTAGGTGGGGTGTGACTAGAGTTCATCGATGATCTGTCGGGTTTTTTTGAGGACGCGCTTCATATCGAGGCGGGAGAAGATCTGGGTGGCGAGCTCGAGCTGTGCCTTGCCGTTGCTGATATCGCCTTGTTCGAGGAGGTAGTTGCCGTAAGCGGAGTGGCAGCGTCCGAGCTCGGCGTCGTTGCCGACCTCGGTGAGCAAGGTGATGGCCTGGTTGAAGAGGTGATCGGCGTCGGTGGCGGGATCTTGTCCTTGGCGGTCGTCGAAGAGGGTCTGGGCATAGAGTTCGCCGAGGCTTTTGAGAGCGAGGCCCTCGAGGAGCTTGGCGCCGAGATCGCGGGCAATGGAGAGGGAGGCATTGAGGGCGGCGACGGCCTCGTCGTAGAGGGCGTTTTTGAGGTGGATGGTGCCGAGGTTGCGCTGGACTTCGCAGAGGAGTTGGAGGTTCCCACATTCTTGGGAGATTTCCGCGGCGTTGGCCAGTGAGGCTTCGGCGGTTTTCAGGGCCCCCATTTGCAGGGCCGCTTCACCGATGTTGTTGAGGAGAATGCCTTCGAGGAGGCGGTAGCCGATTTCTTGGGCGATGGCCAGGGCTTCTTCCCAGAGGCGTAGGGCTTGTTGGACGTCACCGCGTTCGAGGCAGACGATGGCGAGGTTGTTGAGGGTGTCAGCGAGCCCTTGGCGGTCACCGGCTTGTTTGCGGATGTCGAGACTCTCGCGGTAGTGGGCGATGGCCTCGTTGAACTCTCCGAGGGCGAGCATGACACTGCCGATGTGGTGGAGGGAGAGGGCGATGGAGCGAGAGTCTTTGAGGCGTTTTCTCAGCTCGAGGGCGGCTCGGTAGTGTTTGAGACAGAGTTCGTAGTCGCTGCGGATGAAGTGGACTTTGCCGATGTCATCGAGGGTGGAAGCGATGCCGCGGAGATCGTTGGCTTGCTGGAAGAGGGTGAGAGCGCGGCGGAAGGTGTGGTTGGCATCGTTGAGTTGGCCCAAGGAGCGATAGATGCGTCCGATTTTGTTGAGGGCCATGCCACCTTTGGCCTTGGCGTTGAGCTGCCATGAGATGCGCAGGAGGATTTGGTATTGGGTCAAGGCCTCATCGATCTCGCCGACGAGCTCGAGGGTGGAGCCGAGGTTGTGGTGTGCTTCGATGCGGGTGAGGATGTCCGCGGGAGGGAGCATGGCGATGGCGCGTTGATAGCACTGGATGGCTTTGCGGTTGGAGTAGCGGGCGCGGGCGAGGTTGGCTGCCTGAATGTAGCGGTAGGCGGCCATGATTTCGGCGCCGCCGAGTTCCCAATGTTTTGCCATGGTCTCGGCGAAGCGGTCGAGTCGGGCGTGGAGCTCGTACCACTGGGCGCAGCTCAAGTGGAGACTTCGGCGCCGCGCATCGGGGATGGAGCGGTAGATGAGATCTCTCTCGACGGCGTGTTTGAAGACGAACTCGCTTTCGTTTTTAAAGAATGAGTCCGTGTGGGGTCTGACGATGTCCTTGCGGCGGAGTGACTCGAGGAGGTCGACGAGGCGCGCGGCCTTGGGATCGTGGCCCCACTCGGCGCCGGGAGGGGCGCAGTCATTGCTGCGCAGCAGCGCGGTGATGGCGTTGAGCCAGAAGGTCTGGCCGATGACTGCGGCGACCTCGATGAGGCTCCTCTCTTCTTCGCCGAGGGTGTTGAGGCGTGCCTCGATGACGCCTTCGAATTCCTGAGGCAGCTCCACTCTGGCGAGCCGATCTGCATGGATTTCCCAGACGGCCGGTCGGGTGTCGATGACGTTCTCACCGATGAGAATGCGGACGATTTCTTCGACAATGAGTGGGTTACCGACGGCGCGTTCGCAGACGAGGGCAAAGAGCTCCTCAGGGACGGTCTCGGCGCGCTGGAGGATGTCTTTGAGGAGCAGACGGATGTCTTCATCGGCGAGTGGCGCGAGGTCGATGTGCTCCGTCCGGTAAAGCCCGTCGGTGATTTCGGCGCGACTGGCGAGGTCTTTGGTGCCGACGAGGATGCAGAAGAGCGGTGAGTTGCGGAGCTGCGTGGCGAGCTTGCCGATGAGTGAGAGGGTTTCTTCCGAGGCGTGGTGGGCGTCCTCGACGACGAGGATCAGTGGGTTGGTTTGGGCGTCCTTTTCGAGGAGCTTGGCCAAGGCCTGCCCAGCTCTTTCCTCAACGCGGGAGGAGGTGGCGGCTTCGGTTTCGCTTTCGGTGTAGAGGTGGCTGTCAGGGAAGGGGATGCCGATGAGGTAGCCGACGAGGTGGGCGACATCGGTGGCGGCGTCGGGCCCCATGATGGACTGGACGGCATCGAGGAGGCGTTGGCGGGCGAGGCGAGGGATTTCGATTTCTGGGATATAGAAGCGTTTTCTGATCAAGCGGGCGATGGGCGCGTAGGGGAGGAGGTCGGTGTCGCGGCACTTCCCGCTGACCATGAGGGCCGAGGCGAAGGTGTTGTCGAGGCGGTTGTTGAACTCGCGGAGGAGGCGGCTTTTGCCGATTCCCGAAGGCCCGGTGAGGAGGCAGAGGGCGGCGGCGTTTTGGTCGAGGGTGACTTGTACGGCATTTTCGAGGCAGAGGAGTTCTGGGCTTCGTCCTTGGATGGCGGTCTCGATCCCGAAGACCATCCAGTCGAGGCGATCGCGTTCTTCTTGGGACTCGAGTTTGTAGACCCTGGTGACCACGCCAAGGGGTGCGCCGCAGCGTTGGCAGTAGTCGTTGTTGGTGGGGTTGTTCTGGCCACAGGAGGGGCACTGTTGGAGGTCTGTGGCGGGTTGGGTGACCTCCTCTTCGACGACCTCGGCGAGGTCGGTATAGTCTTCGGGTTCGGGGGCGAGGAGATCGGAGCCGCATTGCGAGCAGACGGGGGTGATGTCCTCAGTGCTTTGGGCTGGGTTTTCATGTCCACAAAGTTCACAGCGCATGGCTCAGCCCCATTGACGGCGGTGGTTGAAGGGAAGTCATCTCGGCGCGAGGGTGGGTTGGTTGCTCCGAGCAGGCATGCCTATCCGTGAGGATTGTTTATCGATTCCGCTCGTGTCGGTCAATGCCTGGGAGAAGTGTCGGGCGCCGTCGCAGAGACCGAAGCCATGGTGCCTGACGTTTGTAGGTGAATGCAGGGCGAATGCCGTGCGTCCCTTGGCAGGTTGTGCTCCAGTCTCATGGCGTGTCGCGTTGGCTTGGGTGGCAGCGTGGGGTGGCCGGCGAGGTCGTTGCGCCTCTCCTCGAAGTCGGCTATGGTCTTTGTCGTGGGGGGCTGGACTTTACGTAGGAAAGCGAGGTGTGAGATGTCTGGACCTAAGGGCGTGAGAGGGCTGGCGGTGCTTCTGTGTGGGCTCTTTTTCTTGGGGGGGATGGGGATCGCGATGGCGCGTTCCAAGCCCACCAAGACGAGCGTTCGTCTGGATGCGGTCCTGGCGGGTTTGGAGTGGGGGCAGAGCCATGAGAAGGTGCTTGCGGCTCTGGAGAAGATCGTCATGGACGATTTTCGCAATGCCACGATAGGGATGACCGACCTGTCGCGAACCGACCGTATCCGCAAGCAGTATGTGGACAAGGTCGACCGGATCAAGTCCTCTTTCATGCAGTTGGCTGGCGATGCGACGGCGTCGCTGGAGGTGTCGATTGTCGGGACGGAGTTTTTGCGCGACAACAACGAAGCGGTGATCGTGGTTCGCGACGATGTGGCGACGAAGTATCTCTTTTTCGTCAACAATCAACTGTACAAGGTGGCTGTGGCTTACGATCCCTCTTACATCGGGGGGATGGCCTACGACACCTTTGCGCGGGCGACGAGCGACAAGTACGGGCCCGTTTTCGACGAGAAGCTGGATGAAGACGGCTTCGTGGTCGAGACCGTGTGGGAAGACACGGCGGGACACCGGCTGCGTTTGCTGAACATGGAGGATACTTACGACACCTTCCTCATGGTCTTTACCGAGGTCGGCCTGGAGAGCGCCGTCTTGGACAAACATGTGGTGATGCGCGCCAAGCGAAGCGCTGGTCCGAGTGTGAGCTCCGATATCGACGCGTTGACCGAAGGTGAAGATGCGCGAACGGGGAGCGCCGTGGACGCGCTGATTGGGGTGGATACGCGGGTGGACCTGATGGCTGGCATCCCTGAGGAAGAGCGTCTGGCGATGGAAGCCGGCGAGGATGATGAGACGAAGAAGAAGAAGAAGGCCAAGGAGTCTAACAAGAAGCGGACGAAGAAGAAGAGTGGCGGCGACAAGTCCAAAGAAAAGGGTGCTGGGATCGTGATCTACTAGGGTGTGGCTTTGGGCTGGTTTTGGCGCGCCGTTGATGGAGTCCCTTTGAACAAGCGAGAGAGTGCCGTGCAAGGATGGGCAAGACCGATGGCTTTGTGGCTGCTCTGCTGCGGGCTGCCGTGGGTGTTTGTGGGGGGCTGTGACGAGGAGGAGAGCCCGCCGAAAGTTGAAGAGGTGGTGCTTTTCCCGCTCTCTTTTAACGCCGAGACGCGGGGGATCGCTGTGTTCCCTGGTGACGAAGGCATCGTCGCTTTGACGGAGTGGTCGAAGCTTGCCGCTGGGGCGCAGTGGCTGGTGATTCGAGCGCAGCTCGTGGATGAGCTCTTGATCTCCCGTGAAGGTGAGGCGGGCCTTGCGTCGGCGCGTTTTGCGGCGCGGGTGGCGCATCTCCGCCAGAATGTGACGGCGGTCCAGACGTTTTCCAAGTTGGTGTTGGTGCTGGATCTGCTGCGGGTCTCAGATGGTTCGCGCCCGCAGGCCCCCACGCCCTACCTGACGACGTGGGACAAGAATGAGCGCGATCCAGACCGCTACGGCTTCTGGCGCAGCGATTATAGGGCGGCGGTGCTCGAGCAGGTGCGTCTGGCGGTGCGAGCGGAGAAGCCGGCTGTGTTCGTCTTCGGCGCAGAGATGGAGCGCTATTTGACGATGCCTGGGGGGCTGGAAGATTACACCAATTTTGTGACCCTGTATCGGGAGGTCTATGCGGTGGTCAAAGAGGTGTCGCCGGAGACGCAGGTCGGTGTCGGGGTCAATTGGGTGCGTTTGATGCTGGACGTGCTGCCCCGGGAGATGTTGCTGCCTCACGAGGTGGGTGATGGGGTGCGCTTCCCGGCGGACGTGGAGATGCTTTCTTGTGCGGCCTTGCCGGCAGAAGACATGGCAGCGCTACAGGCCGTTTGCGTGGAGAAGGTGATGGCGCGTTACCTTCTGCCGTTGTTGAGGTACCCCGTAGGCAATGGTGAGGAGATGCGTTACGAGCGGAGCGCTGATGTGCTGGCGCTGGCGGTGCATGCAGGGGGGACGGATTTTGGCAATGTCCCTTCGGCGTGCCCGGCAGACTTTTTTGCGCCGCTCATTCCGTGGTCAGAGGAGACGCCTCTGTTGTTGTACAGTGTGAATTGGCAGACGCCGACGGCGGTGGGTTTCGACAAGCAGGCGCAGTGGTTTACTGCGGTGATGGAGCGACTCGTGGGGGCGCAGGTGAAGCTGCTGACCTGGGCTGGGACGAAAGACCTGGTGACTTCGGACTGCACCAAGCTCACACGGGACCTCGGTGCACCTGATGGCATTTGTTATCAGGGGCTGCTGTCGGCTTCGACAGCCCCCAAGGAGTTGTACCACCTGTTTTTTACGGATCGTCATATCGATGCGCCTTGAAGTGTGGCTTGCGTTGCAGGCAGCGGCTGCCTAGGCTTCCTTGGAGCGGTGACGCGAGGTGCGGCCGGGTTGAGTGCCTATTGTTGTTGAACGGCTCAAATGAGCCCGTGGGATGAGATCAGGAGAGAGCCATGCAGGGCGTGCGTAGATTTCCTCTGGTGCTGCTGTTCAGTGCGATCATGGCGGTGACGTCGCTCCAGGTGCTGGCACCCCGTGAAGCCAACGCTGGTTTTTTCGAGGTCTGGGGCCAGGTTCACGGGGGTTACTTGAGTGGGACCTCGGATCGTTTTGAAGAGGGGAGCCAGGGTCTGTTTGGCTTCGCGGCGGGCGTTTCTCTGTTGATGATCGATGTGTTCATGGATGTTCGCCTCGATGATTTCGACCTGGACAAAGCGGGGATGTGGAACCAGATCGGTGTGGGGGCGAGCTTTTCTCTGCCTGTGCCGGTGGTAGAGCCGCGCTTTGGCGCGCGGGTGGCCTATCTCTATGCCCAGTATTCTGAGGGGGCGCGGGATCGCTTCGCCGAGCGCTTGGAGCTGGGTGAGCGCTCAGATGAACCGCAACAGAAGGGTATCAACCTCTCGGTGCAGGCGGGTCTGGACATCGAGCTGGTGTCTTTCGTTTACCTGACCTTGATGGCCGACGTGGGCTATCACTTTCTCCTGCCAGACATCGAGAACGCGCACGGCATCAATTTCTCGGCGTTGGGCGGGCTCAAGCTCAAACTCGGCTTGTGAGCAGCGCCCGCGCAAGGTGTCTCGCACCTTGGAGGTGTCTTTGGCAGCGGTGCGCGCTGGGCACGGTGGTGGTGGCGGTGCTCGTGAGCTCGCAGCCGTGTGGCCTGGCGGTCTCACGTGCGTGGGCGGGTGAAGGGGAGCCAACGCCACTTGGGGAGGGTGTCTCCGGCGAGGGGTGGTTAGGCGTGGGGCTGCGGGTCATTGGCCTCCCCGAGGCGCAGTCGCTCGGGTGGGAACGACCGCTCGTCGGCGTGGAGATGGTCTTTGCCGGCAGCCCCGCCGCATTGGCGGGCGTCGAGCGTGGGGATGTGCTCTTGCATTACGACGGCGTCGCGTTGACGCGGATGGCGGATCTGGTGGCAGCGGTGCGGGCTACGGCGCCGGGGTCGACGGCACGGTTGAGCTATTGGCGTGCCGGTGAGGTGGTCGAGGTGACGTTGATGGTTGGCCTGCGCCCGGAAGGGACGGCCATGCTGCGGTCGCACTTCATCGGGCAGGTTGCGCCGGAGTTCACGGTTTTTGATGTGCGCAGTGGCGAGGGGATCGTGCTGTCTGAGTTGCGCGGTCAGGTGGTGGTGGTCGATTTTTTTGCGACGTGGTGCGGTCCCTGTTTGTTGGCCTTGCCAGGGCTGGATGCAATGGCGCAGCGCTTCGCGGATCGCGGCGTGGTGGTGCTCTCGGTTTCTGATGAGTCGGTCGAGGAGTTACGGGACTTCGCGACAGCCTCGCGTCTCTCTTATGCGCTCTGCCACGACGGCGGTGCCGAGACCAAGCGTCGCTACATGGTGACGGCCTTGCCAACGGTCTTTTTGGTCGACCCCCAGGGCCAGGTGGCAGAGGTGTGGATTGGCCAAGGCGCTGAAGCTGCCCTGGAGGCCCAGATCGAGGTTCTGTTGCAGGCCAAGTGAAGGCGCCAGCGTTAGGCGTGTCGCCACGTGGTGGCGATGTGGGCCCCGCGGGCCTGCATGAACGAGAGGGCGACATGGTGGGTGATGTCGCGGTCGTGGCGGGCCGTTGGCGGGAGAGAGAGGGCCTGCGGGTCAGGCAGGTGATAGGTGGCGCAGGCCGGGGCGAAGACGTTGATGGGCATGTGCATGTGGGCTTGGCCGAAGAGTCCGTGGTTGCGGGCCGAGAGGGCCGTGGTGACGAAGTCCAGGACGCAGATGTCGGTACAATCGCCGCAGACGACGAGTTGGTCGATGGCGTGTTCGGCGAGCCACTCAAAGAAGACGGAGCGGTAGAGGCTTGGCCCCTGGGGGGGGTGATCGGCGCTAGGGCTCTGAGGTAGGGCGGGGACCAAGGCGCCGATGACCCCGTTGATGCAGTCTTTGTCGATGAGGGTGACCTGTTGGTGACTTTCGAGCCATGTCAGCAGGGGATCGAGCGCTTCTTCGCCGCTTCCCTCTTGGCAGTGCGGCGGATAGGGAGGCTCCATTTGATCGGGGGCGTGGTGGTCGCGAAAGACGAGGATCTGGAGCCGCTGGTCGAGGAGGTCGAGCCAGGCACGGCAGAGAGCATCTATGGTGCGGACCATGGGCTGCATGGAAGTGGGATCGGCGAGGTAGCCGCGGGTGGTGAAGCCGACGACGGGGTCGACGAGGACCAAGCCGATGTTGCCCTGCTGTAGGTCGATGGTGTGATTTTCGAGCGGCAATTGCCGGTTCAGCTCATCGAGAAAGCGATGCTTGTCGAGCATGGTCTGACCTCCACATGGTGACGCCCAGCAAGCGAGTTAAGGTGCCTGGGGCGCGGTGTCAATGGGAGGGGCCATGATGCTGGCGGGATGCCGCTTGGGGAGGGCGATCTGGGCTCAGGCGTTGGCGCGGATGTGGAGGATATCGCCATCCTCAGGGAGGTAGGTTTTTCCCTTGAGTTCAAACTTGCCCGCCTCTTTGACCTTGGCTTCCGAGCCCATGTTGAGGAGATCTTCGCTGCGCATGCGTTCGGCCCGGATGAAGTGTTTGGCGAGATCGGTGTGGATCTTGCCGGCCGCTTGTTGGGCATTTTGGCCTTTGGTGATGGTCCAGGCGCGCACTTCGTCTTCGCCGACGGTGAAGAAGGAGATGTAGTCGAGCATGTGGTAGACTTTTCTGATGAAGCGATTTTTGGCGGTGCCTTGGATACCGAGGTCAGCGAGGAAGCTGAGCTGGTCTGGGGTATCGAGGAGGGCGATTTCGCTTTCGACTTTGGCGGAGATGGGGAAGACGGGGCAGGGTAGGGCGCTGAGGTTGTCGAGGAGGGGTGCAGCGCTGTCGTCGTCGGCCATCTCTTCAGGGGTGTTGAGGACGACGAGGGCGGGCTTGAGGGTGAGGAAGCGGTAGCCGGTGAGGGTTTCGATCTCGTTGGGGGTGAGGTCGAGATCTTTGAGCCAGATCTCTTGTTCGAGTGCGGCGTGGAGTTTCTCCATGAGCTCTTTTTCAGGGCCCTTGTTCTTTTCCTTGTTCATTCTCTCGAGCTTGCGCTCGACCATGACCTGGTCGGCCAAGAGGAGCTCGGCGAGCATGGCGTTGGCTTCCCCTTTGGGGTTGGGCTGGGTGGCGTGGAGGTGGGAGGGGAAGGCGCGCACGACGATGGTCAGGAGATCCATTTCGCGCATTTTGGCGAGGCTCTGGGCTTCAAATCCGCCGCCACTGCCTGGGGAGTGCCCGGGCAAGTCGACGAGGGAGATGGTGGCGTAGATGGTTTTCTGGGGCTGATAGAGGGCCGAGAGGCGATCGATGCGTTCGTCGGGCACTTTGACCTCTCGCAGGTTGATTTTGGCCGAGGACGCCTCGGGGGCAATGGCCGCCAGGGCGTTGAAGAAGGTGGTCTTGCCACAGCCTGCGTAGCCGATGATGCCAACTTTCACGGGAGCCTCTGTATTGGTGCGGGTGGGCTGCCGCGTTGGGCAGCTCATTGGCGTGAGTGAGGCCGCGGAGGGGGCCCCAATTGAGGGCGGATGATAGAGCTGCCAGGCTGGAGGTCAAGGGTTGAATGGGGCCGATGCTTGTGTGCAAGCGGGTTGAGAGGCTAGAAGTGAGGGCGCTGGCTGGCGCCCATGGTGGCGCCGTTTTCCGGGCGAGAGGGGCTGATGGATATTGGGGTGCAGAGTGCCTTATTGGCTGCCATCGTGTGCGCGGCCATTGCGATCAGCATTCACATACGCGGCCGGCGGACGCGCCTGCACCTGCACTTCGTGGTGTTGAACTGGGTGCTGTCGCTGATGAACTTGGCGGCTTTCCTGCACCAGGTGGGTGGGCAAGCGCTGTGGCTGCGTTTGATGTTGGTGGTGGCGTTGGTGCTGCCCTGGAGTGCCTTGCGGTTCTTCCAGACCTTTTTGGGTGAGGGTTCCCAGTGGGTGTCCAGTGTGACCCGTGGCAGCCTGGTGGTGTCGATTCTGCTATTCCCCTTTGTTCTGAGTCCCCTCTATCTCAGCCTGTGGTTGAAGGCGGTGGTGGGGGCCTACGTTTTTGGGGTGCTCTATTTCTGCATGTCCATGATTTACCATCGTTTGCGCCTGACGGCCTCGCGGGTGGAGTCGGCGCGGCTCTGGTATTTGGTGATCGGCGGCTTGGTGGCCATCACCTTCTCTTTGCTCGACTTTGTGCCGGGGTTTTCGCATTTGTTTCCGGCCATGGGCACCATCTTGGTGGTCATTTTCATGTTCTTTCTGTCGCAGATTCTCATTCAATTCCGGTTGTTGGATTTGAATGAGTTTTTCGGCAAAATCGCAGCGCTTGGGGTGCTGGTATCGCTGCTGGCCGCCATTTACGGGATGTTGATCTATTTCGTCGGCGATCAGCCAGGGGTGATGTTCTTTACCAGCATCGTGGCCTCCTTCGTGGTGCTGATCCTTTTCGAGCCCTTGCGGGTTTTCGTGGAGGCCGCCATCGCGCGCTACAGCCTGCGCGAGCGTTTCGAGTTTGGCCGGCAATTGGGGAGGCTGCGGCGCGAGATGGCCAACGCCTTAGAGCTCGGGCCGTTGGTCCAGTTGGTTCTGGAGCGTCTGCAGAACACGCGGCGCGTGACCCACGCTGCGATTTTCCTGATCGAAGACGAGGGTCAGTCCTACAAGTGCATTGGCCACATTGGTCCGCAACCTGCGATGAGTTTTGATATGGTGAGCGCGCGCGATCTCATCGACAGGCTGCGGCTGGGGCTCTGGGTGGTGCGTGAGGAGGTGCACGACGACCTGGATGAGCTGCGCTCTTTCGAGGTGGAGACTTCCAACGGCGAGGAAGTTCCAGCGACGGAGGCGGCGCAAGTTCGGTCCTTGGAGGCGACCTTGGCGATGCTCGATGCGGTGAAAGCGGGGGCAGCCTTCCCGATCATGAGCGATCGTCGTCTGATTGGGGTGCTGACGCTGTGGGATGACCGGGTGCAGGACGCCTACACGCGGGACGAGTTCAAGGCGGTGCAGGAGGTGGCGAATCAGGTCGCCATCGTGGTGGAGAACTCCAAGCTGGTGGACAAGTTGCGCGAGCGGGATCGTTTGGCCGCGTTGGGGGAGATGGCGGCGGGGCTGGCCCATGAGATCCGCAACCCTCTGGGTGCGATCAAGGGGGCGGCGCAGATCCTCGAAGGTGACACGGCCCCTGACGAGGCGGATGAGTTTCTGTCGATCATCGTCGAAGAGGTCAACCGGCTGGACAAGGTGGTGTCCATGTTTCTCGACTATGCGCGGCCAGACCGGGCACGGCCTGGGGCCACGGAGCTCAATCCGTGTCTGGAGCGGACGATACAGCTCGTGCGTCCGCGGGTGGACGCCGCGGCGGTGGAGGTGAGGGCTGAGCTGAGCAAGGACTTACCTTTGGTGCAAGGGGATTCGGAGCGACTGACCCAGGTCTTTCTCAATTTGGCGCTGAATGCCATCGAGGCGATGGAAGAGCAGCCGTCGGGGCGTTGCTTGCAGATCAGCAGCGCCGTGGGGCGGCGCCGCGAGTTGGCCCTGGGGGGCAGCCTGGTGCGCGAGGTGGTCGAGGTGGTCTTCGCCGATACGGGCAAGGGCATGTCAGGCGATGAACAGCGCAACATTTTCATCCCTTTTTTTACGACCAAGGCACGGGGAACCGGCTTGGGTCTGCCGATTTGCCAGCGCATCATCAGGGCCTTTGGCGGGAGCATGGAGGTGCAGAGCCAGTTGGGTGAGGGGACGAAAATGATCGTGCTGCTGCCGATCTGGGGTGAAGACGCCATTACGGGGACGACGTTGCGCCGCACGTCGCTGTCAGGGACGGGAGCCGAGGAGAGTTTACCGGCCATGCCGAGTGTGTGATGGGTTCAGGCCTCGTTGTCGGAGGGCGGCGCGGTCACGCCCGATGGACGTGGATCAGAGGGCTTGGCACTTGGCCTGGCCGTGGGTGCTGTGGAGCTGGGGGGATGGCAGGGGCTGTCTTCGTCGATGGCTTGGGTGATTTCCTTGGGGTTTCGGGCGAGTCCCAGCCGTTGGATGAGGCGGGAGACTGCGGTGAGGCGCAAGAGGTGGTTGGCGGCGCTCATGGAGGGAGGGGAGATGAGGAGCCACACCACGGAGACGGCTTGGGTGACGTGGGGAAAGACCAGGGTGTCGTCGACTTTGATGCCAATGGCGAGGGCCTCGAGTTCGAGGGTGTGCAGGTGGATGTCCAAGAGCACGACCCCGGGGGCGGCTTCGACGGAGAAATCGCCGATGCGGCGGACCAGCGCCGCGGCGATGGCTTTCTTGGCCGATTCTGGCGTGTCTGGCAGGTGTTCGACGAGCTCGGTGATGGCGTCGGCCCCGTCGTAGGATTCGAGGGCGATGGGTCCCCCGCTGTTTTCGAGTAGGAGTGACCACAGGCAAGAGTCGTGATCGTCTTGGTTGATGAACTCGGCGCTCTCGATGGCAGGGTAGACGAAGACACAGGAGCGCTCAGGAAAGTGTTTGACGAAGCGGCGGGGCAATTTGTCGAGGCCAGGCGTCCAGGCGATGGAGGCCGACCTCGCGTCGAGGAGGATGAGGAGATCGTCGTCGGTGGTGTGGGCGGCGAGAGAGGGCACGAGGCTGTTCCAGGCGCTGAGGGATTCCCAGCGCAGGGGGATCTTGGGGCGGATGTCGTAGATTTTGTTGCGCAAGATGTGCACGGTGTCAGCGGTGGCGAAGATATGCAGGGTGGCGTCGACCTGGGAGACAAAGGACTTGATGTCTTGGATGGCGCTGGCGAAGCCCGTCTGACGTTCTGAGAAGGGGGGGATGGCCAGGGCGATGCGGGCGTGGGTGTTGATGGGGTTGAGCAGACGACAGACCCAGATGGTCTGTTCGCTTTGGACGAGGAGTTGATCGAGGATGGTGCCGAAGACGCGATCCTTGGTGTCGCTGAGCCCATGCCAGCCGATGATCATGGAGCGGGCTCTGATGTCGAGCATGGCGCGGGTCAAGCCCGTGACGACGTTGACGTCGACCCGGGTGATGGGCACGGCGGGTACCCCCGCGGCGGCAGCGCTGGTGAGGGCGTAGGAGAGGTTGCGCTCGGCGCGGGCGACGTCTTCGGCGGCGTTGGCGCTATCGAGGACGATGGTGGTGGGATAGATGGGCTCGGCGGCGTCGCGGTCGTGGATGAGTAGGGCGAGGCTCATGAGCGCTTCTGTCGTTGCGGGGTTGGCGATGGAGACGGCGATGCGTTGGGGGCTCTCGGTGGAGATTTTGGCGCCGGCTTCGGCCCGTGCGATCCGTCGGCCGAAGTGATCGGCCACGGCAGGGCTGATGATGCAGGTGACGAGGATCATGAGGATGGTGCCGTTGAGGACGGCGTCGTCGAAGAGACCAAGGTCGTAGCCGACGAAGACGGCGGCCAAGGTTGCTGCCGCCTGGGCGACGGAGAGGCCAAAGACCACCCAGCGCTGATCGCTGCTGAAATGAAAGATCTTGGCGGTCAAAGAGGCGGCGATCCATTTGGTGCCGACGACGGCGGCGATCATGACGCCGCCCGTGAGCCAGGCTTTGGGGCTGGAGAGCATGAGGCCAAGGTCGACGACCATCCCGACGCTGATCATGAAGACGGGGATGAAGAGGGCTTGGCCAACGAAGTCAGTGCGGTGCATGAGGGCGCTGTGCTGCGGGATCAAGCGATTGAGGGCGATGCCCGCGAAGAAGGCGCCGATGATGGGCTCGACGCCGGCGACCCTCGCCAAGGCACCACAGATGACGAAGGAGGCCAAAAGGAAGAGAAACTGCTCGTTTTCTTCAGGAGTGATGCGGCGAAAAAAGAGGCGGCCGACCAGGGGGAGCAAGTAGAGGATGCTTCCGATGAGGACGACCACGGCCACGACCAGGCCGAGGAGAAAAGTTAGGCTCAAGGCGCCGCGTGTGGAGCCAGCGATGATTGCCAGGATCATGAGGGCCGAGGTGTCGGAGATCATGGAGCCACTCAAGGTGGTGGTGACGGCGGGGTTCTTGGCGAGCCCGAGCTTGGAAACGATGGGATAGCTCAGGAGGGTGTGAGAGGCGAACATCGAGGCCAGGAGTATGCCCGGGGCCCAGGCGAAGCCGAGGATGAAGACCGCAGCGAGGGTGCCGACAGCGAGGGGGATGAGGAGCGTGAGGGCGCCGAAGCCGAGGCTGCGGGAGCGGTTGCGGCGAAAGCCCTGGAGGTCGAGCGAGAGGCCGGCCAAGAAGAGAATGTAGAGGAGTCCGACGTTGCCCAAGAGGACGACGGTCTGGTCGCGCTCGAGGATGCCGAGCACGGAGGGTCCGATGAGGATGCCCACCAGGATGAGGCCAATGACGGGCGGCACGCGTGTCAGGCGACACAGGGTGGGCACGCCAAAGGTGAGGGCCGTGAGCACGGCGAAGATGAGGACGGGGTCGGAAAAAGGGAGCGCCAGAGCTTGCAAGAGCCACCTCGTTGCGTTGGTCTGCGATGGATATAGGGTCTGGCTGAGGCCTCGTCAAAGGGCTCGAGGCTTGGCGGCCTAGCTCCCGTCGAGGAGGCGGCGCACGAAGCCACCGATGCTGGTCGACTCGGTCGGCTGGTGCCGGCTGCGAACCAGACGCAGGGCGCGTTCAATCTCGACGTTGTTGGGGAAACGCTGGTGGGCCTCCTGGAGGACTCGGTTGGCCCGGACGATGTCTTGATCGCGGAGGTAGAGGGTGCCAAGGAAGAGGGCTGCAGCCTCCTGCGACTCAGGCTGTGGCAAGGCTCTCTTCATAAAAGCCTTTGCATCCTGGAGGTTTATGTCGCCGGCCAGGTGTTGGGCCCAGATCTGGTAGACGCGGTAGGTCTCTTTCTCCGGGTCAAGCTGGATGGCCTCGGCCAGGACCTGTGACGCTTCCTGCAGACGCTCCTCACGGAGCAAACGCACGGCGCGGCGAAAGATCTCCGGTGCCGACTTTGGGCGCGTCGCCTCCGTCACCTGACTTGGGCGTTGCGGAGTGGGCGGTGCGGCGCGGGTGGTTGCCTTGGCCCCAGGGGCTCCTTTCACGGCAGGTGGGGGCTGTGGATCCACGGGCGTTGGGCGTGCGCGCGCCGGGGTGGGGTCTTTGGCGGGCGGGGACGATGCAGGGCTCGTCGCCGTTGGGGCGGTGCGAGCTGGGGGCGGTGGCGCGAGGGTCGGGGTGGCCCGGTGCCCCTTGGTGAGGTTGCGTTCGGCCAGGGCCATGGCTTTGAGGGTGTCTTGTAGGCTGAGGGCGGGTTGGGCTTTGGGGGGGACGTGGGGACGGGGGCTGCGGGCGGTCAGTTTCTCGGCGCGCAAGAGGTGTTCGTAGGCGGCGTGGAGGGCGCCGTAGACATAGATGGCGGCGCGTTGGATGCTGGGTGCCGGGTGGTTGGCGTAGCGATCGGGGTGATGTTCTTCGCCGACGCGCAAAAAGGCGTCGCGCACGGCCTCTTCGCCACATCCTGGTTGGAGGCTGAAGGTTTGGTAGGGGTTCTCGCGGGTGAGCTGGGTGAGGCGCAGTTGGAGCCCGGCGAGGAGAACTTCTTCGGCTTCGCTGCGGGGGGCCGTTTCGGCGAGGAGGTCGAGGCTGCGGTTGCGCGGTGGGTTGGGGTTGTGGCTTGCGGCGGTTGGCTCGAAGCCATTGAATGTCCACTCAAAGTCTTCTGTGCAGTCGCTTTCTTGGGCACAGAGCAAGACCGAGGCGTCGCGGAGTGCGGCGTCGATGAGGCGGAGGGTGATGCGCAGTGGTGGGGGCTCGAGTTCGGGATCCAGCTTGAAGATCTGCTGTCTGAAGCTGCGGATGGCTTGGGTGACGGCTTCTGGGCCGCAGCCACTCTCCAAGCCGATGGCGGTATAAGGATCGGACTCGATGAGGGTGGCGAGGATGGCTTCGAGGAAGACGAGCCGCTGCGCTTTCTCCGGTGGGAGGGTCGCGATGGCGATGGCCGTGCCCGCTTGTGGCGCTTTGGCAAAGGCCGTGGCGTCAGAGGTGCTTTGGCGTTGGGCGAGCTGGTAGATGAGGCTGACTGGCGCCGCTTGGGCCCTGGCGAAGAAGAGGATGGTGTCGGTGACCTTTGCGAAGACGAGGGCGACGGCATCCTCGGCGGTGAGGACGCTGCGGGCAAAGAGTTCGCGGAGCTTTTCGAAGCCTTGCGAGGCGTTCAGGAGGTGGTCGATGCGCGGGATGGGTTGCAAGATTTGGCGGCGGGTGACGGCGAGGGTGGTGTAGGCAGGGTAGCGCTGTTCGTCATCCTGGAGGAGTTGCATCAGGCGATTGAGGGAGTGGCTGCGTTTGATGCCGTCGTAGAGGAGGGGGAAGACGGCCTGGCACTGTTGCTGGGGCACCTTGTTCCACACGAAGCGGAAGCTCCCCTCTTTCCATGCGAAGGCGCCGAAGAAGGGTTGTAGGTCTCGTGCCGAGGCGGTGTTGATGCATGGCATGCCGGCGTGCAAGGCGATGTCGAGCTTGGCGGTGTTGGATTCGAGGCTGAGCTCGCCGCTGCGGCGTTGAATGGCGAGTAAATAGAGCAAGCGTGGCAGGCTGATTTCGGCGAGGGAGCCGCTCGACAGGGTGGGCAATGGGATGACGACGCGACCCTCGGGTGGGCTGCGTTCGGCTTCGGTGTCGAGCCAGGCGGGGAGCGCCGTGAGGGAAGGGTTGGTGTCGGGGTAGGCCTCAGGGAAGGGGTGAGCTCCTTCGGCGCGTTGGTGTGGCGGCAGGATGGCGATGCCAGGGACGCATTGGTTGAGGCGCGCGACCAGGGTGGTCGCCGGCGCGGGCCATTCGAGGTAGGCCGAGAAGTGGGCGTCGACGGCGATGTTTTCGATGTCTCGGCTGTGGTTGGCGCTATAGATGAGGAGGGCCGGGATGTGAAAGGTGCTCAGCATCCAGGAGGCTGACCAGAGGGTGTCGGGGCCTTCGGCGAGCAGGGCTTCGAGGCCGAAGACGATGAGATCCGGTTGGAGGTGGGTGAGGTCTTCTGCGGCGGCTGCCCAGGAGTCCAAGGTCCTGGTGTGGCATTGGGTGGCAGCGAGGGCGTCCACCACAGCCTGGGTACGCATATCGCTGATATCGACGAGGAGGACACTTTTCAAGGTGGGTGGATCCTTGACGGGGTTGGGTGGCGATGTGGTGCAGCGGGGGAAGAAGTGCGCTGCTTGGCATTCGCATTGAGATCATAGCATTCATTATTCGTTGACGCAGCTTGGGAGGAAATTTTTGCGAGGCTATTGTCTGGTGTAGGCCTGGCTTTGGCAGTGTCGCAGGCTTCAAGCGTGGTGTGCTCTTGATGGTGCTGAATCAAGGGAAAGTCATATTTGGTGGGGAAAGTTAGGTGATGAAGCAAGAAAGTGCAGATTCTATGTGGACAGCCGAATATGGATGTTCTAAAATGCTGCACCAAGACTGGCGACGTGCCGTTTGAATTGTTGAGAAGCCTGAAGCGGCGCGACCTTTTTTGTCTGTTCGCCGAAGTTTTTGTGTTGGCTTCCCAAACGTGTCCCGAAGAGGTGGCTGCTGCCGCATAGGCCGTGGTGTCTGTCGGGAGAGGAGAGTTCGCGATGACGATTTCTGTCTTGGAGCAAGAAGGCCTACGTCTCATCAAGGTGGAGTCGCTGGCTGATCTGCCGGCGTGGGCGCCGCTGGCGCGGGTGTGCGCATTTTTTCACGAGACGATGAAGCCCTATGAGGACAGCTTGGCCGATGTCGAGAGCGCGTTGCGCTACGCTTTGGATGTGACTCCGGCGCAGGGATTTCTGGTGTTGGCCGAGGCTTCTGGTGAGATCGGTGGGGCGCTGTTGATGTTGCGGACGCAGATGGCGGGCTATATCCCGGAGAATCTATTGCTTTTCGTGTCGGTGTCGCCGGAGATGCGTGGCCAAGGTCTGGGAGGGAAGATCTGTCGCGCAGCCATCGGGCAGTGCGCTGGGGCGGTGAAGCTACACGTCGACAACGACAATCCGGCGCAGAGGCTCTATGAGCGTCTGGGTTTTCAGAGCAAGTACAAAGAGATGAGGTACTACCCATGAATCGCGTGACGCTACATGGTGAAGCGCTGCGCCATAATCTGGCGGTGATCGATGGTTGGATGCGGCAACACGATGCCCACTGGACCGTGGTGACCAAGCTTTTTTGTGGCTATCCCGATGCCTACCGGATGTTGGCGCAGCTCGGCGTGCATTCCATTGGGGAGTCTCGGCTGGCGAACTTGGTGGCGGCCGCAGAGGTGATGCCTGAAACGGAGTTTTGGTTTTTGCGGCTGCCTCACTTGTCGGCGGTAGACGATGTGGTGCGCCTGAGCGATGCCAGTTTGAACTCGGAGTTGGAGATCATTTTGGCACTCAACGAGGCGGCCAAGCGTCAGGGCAAGGTGCACGGCGTGGTGATCATGATCGAGCTTGGGGATCTACGGGAGGGGATATTGCCGAGCTCCCTGGTTTCGTATTACGAGCGCATTTTTCGGCTGGAGCACATTAGGGTTTTGGGTATCGGGGCGAACCTGGGCTGTCTCTCCGGGGTGGTGCCCAATGTGGATCAGCTCACCCAGTTGGTCCTGTATCGGGAGCTGTTGGAGTTGAAGTTCAACCGTCAGATTCCTTTCGTGAGCGCCGGCACGAGCGCCGTATTGCCACTGCTGCAGCGCAATCAAGTGCCGCGACGGATGAATCATTTTCGCATTGGCGAGAGCATCTTTTTGGGGACGGATTTGTTGGGCGGTGGTTCTTTGCCGGGTTTACGCGATGACGCGGTGACGGTCGAGGCGGAGATCGTCGAGATCAAGGAGAAGAGCCTCTATGTGTCGGCTGAGCCGGGTGGTCTGGCGCCTTTCGATTTTGTCCAGAGTCGGGATCTCAATCCGGGTCAGCGGGGCTTTCGCGCCATCGTGACCGTGGGGCAGGTGGACACGGAGGTGTCTGGTTTGACCCCGCTGAATGCGCAGTTCAGCATTGCTGGTGCGAGCAGCGATCTGACGGTGGTCAACCTCGGTGAGAGTCCGATTGGGGTGCAGGTGGGTGACTTGATGCGCTTCAGACCCAACTATGCTTCTCTGGTGCGGTTGATGAACAATCGCTACACGGAGAAAGTCTTCGTGCCCTGCGCGAGCGTGGTTGACGAAGAAGAGGCGCCCTATCGCGGGGTTCCCGCGTCGATCGCGCCGATGCTTCACGCGGAGAAGGCGCCCTTGGTGGGTCTTCAGGCGAGCTGAAGGGGCGGCGCACCCTTTCGAAGTGCGCCTCCTTTTCTTGGCAGGTCTTGCATGTCGCCACGATGTGCATAGGATGTGCGGAGTTGCGCTTTGCAAAGGTGCGTGCGTAATTTGGGTGGTCAGGTGCCGCAGGAGGAATGCATGGTTGATCAGAAGGCGGGTGGTGAGGACGGGAAATGGGTGGAGATGCCGATCCTCCCATTGCGCAATACGGTGTTGTTTCCTCAGGTGGTGATCCCTCTGGCCGTGGGGCGACCCAAGTCAGTGCGGCTGATCGAGGAGGCCGTGCGCAAGGAGATCCCCATCGCCGTCTTGACCCAGAAGACGGGTCGGGTCGATGAACCGGGTGAAGAAGATCTTTACCAGGTGGGGACCAGCGCTCGCATCATCAAAGTGGTCAAGATCGCCAGTGACAACTACTCGGTGATCATTCAGGGGCAAGAGCGAATTGCCCTGCGCCGTTTCGTGGAGGAGGAGGACTACCTCAAGGGCGAGTTTGAGATTCTGCAAGAGTCACAAGAGCGCGACGTCGAGGTGGAGGCCCTGTTCCGCAATCTGAAGGGGACGGCGAAGCAGGTGGTGAAGTTCATCCCTGAGATGCCCAAAGAGGCGTCTCAGATGGTGGAGGGGGTCAACGAGCCCGGTCAGCTTTGCGACTTCGTTGCGGCCAACATGGAGGTCCCCATCGAGGAGAAGCAAGAGATTTTGGCGACCTTGACGCTCAAGGAGCGTCTGCAGAAGGTTTTGAAGTTTCTCGCTCGCCAGCTCGAGGTGCTGCGGGTCTCTGACAAGATCCAGTCTCAGATCAAGGAAGAGATCGACAAGAACCAGCGGGAGTATTATCTCCGGCAGCAACTCAAGGCGATCCGGGAGCAGCTCGGTGAGCAGGACGGTGATGGGGGCGAGATCGATGAGCTTGCCGAGAAGGCGGAGTCCATCGAGATGCCGGAAGAAGTGCGGGAGGCTTGCCGCAAGCAGATCAGCCGTTTGCGCCTGATGCAGCCGGCCTCCAGTGAGTATGGGGTGACGCGCACCTATTTGGAGACCCTGCTCGATATCCCGTGGGCGGTGACGACGCTCGACGATCTGAGTGTGTTGAAGGCGCGGCGCATTCTCGACGAGGACCATTATGACTTGGATCGGGTCAAGAAGCGCATCATCGAGTATTTGGCGGTACGCCAACTCAAGGATGACATGAAGGGCCCGATTTTGTGTCTCGTGGGGCCTCCCGGGGTGGGCAAGACGAGCCTCGGGAAGTCGGTGGCCCGCGCGTTGGGGCGCAAGTTTTTCCGCTTCAGCCTGGGCGGGATGCACGACGAGGCGGAGATCCGGGGTCATCGTCGCACCTACGTCGGTGCGCTCCCCGGGCGGATCGTGCAGGCCTTGCGGAAGGTGGGGAGCATGAATCCGGTGATCATGCTCGACGAGATCGACAAGGTTGGTAAGGATTTTCGCGGTGATCCTTCGGCGGCGCTGTTGGAAGTGCTCGATCCGGAACAGAACCACCAGTTCAACGACCACTACGTGGAGCAATCGGTGGATTTGTCCAAGGTGCTGTTCATCGCGACGGCCAACCAGATGGACACGGTCTCGGCGCCGCTGCGCGATCGCATGGAGGTGATCGAGATTCCCGGCTACACGCACCACGACAAGGTCTCCATAGCGCGCGAGTTTCTCATCCCCAAGCAGCTTTCGGCGCACGGCATCAGCGATGCCCATTTGCAGATCAGCGAAGGTGCGCTGGTGGACATCATCAGCAACCACACGCGCGAGGCCGGGGTGCGGGCGCTGGAGCAGCGCATCGCCGATGTATGTCGCGGCGTCGCGGTTTTGGTGGCTGAGGCGCGGGAGAAGGACAAGGACCTGGCTTTGGCGACGGTGGTGGTCGAGGCGGAGCAGTTGAGCGATTATTTGGGCCCGCAACGTTATGAGTACGAGGTAGCGGAGCGGACGGCGCAGCCTGGGGTGGCGACGGGCTTGGCCTGGACCCCGAGCGGCGGGGACATTCTGTTCATCGAGGTGACTGGCATGCCGGGTAAAGGCGAGCTGGTGATCACGGGTAAGCTGGGCGACGTGATGCAGGAGTCGGTGCGTGCGGCGCTGTCGTTCATTCGCAGCCGCAGTGATGCCTATCACCTGGCGCCTGACTTCAACCGAAGGATCGACGTCCACTTGCACGTACCCGCTGGGGCTGTGCCGAAGGACGGGCCGAGCGCCGGGATAACCATTTTCACGGCGTTGTTGAGCCTTTTTACGGACATCAAGGTGTGTAACGATGTTGCGATGACCGGCGAAATCACGCTGCGCGGGCACATCCTGCCGGTGGGAGGGATCAAGGAGAAGGTCTTGGCCGCGCACCGCGCGGGCATTCGCAAGGTGGTGATGCCTGAGCGCAACAAGCGCGATGTGGCGGAGATCAAGGACGACATCAAGAAAGAGATGACTTTCTACTTTGTGTCGAACGTGGCGGAGCTCGCTGATATCGTGTTCGTGGAGCCGGAGCGTCTGGCTTCGCCCAGGCTGCACGGCTTGGCAGGGCTGTTGAGTGGTCGCTCTGAGGCGCCGCCTGAGCAGGAGGTGCGGAGCTGAGATGGGAACGGCCTCTGGTCAGGGACGGTGCGCGTGGTGTCAGCGCCCCTATCCAAGTGATATGGACTTGGCATTGCTGCCCTTTTGTTCGCGCCGGTGTCGTCTGCAGGATCTGAGCAAGTGGCTCTCGGGGGAGTATCGCGTGGCGACGGCGCCCGTGACGGCAGACGAGGCCGAGGCGGTGGTGCGGCTGTGGATGCCGGGGGGCGATGGCGAGGGCTGAGGGCGGCGCCGGTGTTCGGGATGGGACAAGAAAAAAAAGAAGCCCGATGGATGTGATCCATCGGGCTTCTTTTTTGAGTCGGGGCGACAGGATTTGAACCTGCGACCACTTGCACCCCATGCAAGTGCGCTACCAGGCTGCGCCACGCCCCGGTCGACTTGGGCTTTTACTCGACCAGGGCGGTGCTGTCAAGTCCCTATGCGGCGCTTTTTGTGCAGCGGCCGGTCTCTCCGTGTCGTGAGGGCGCGAGCTGTGTTATGGCTAGACGAGGAGGTGCGCATGGTGGCGAAGCCGGGGCGGGGTCGAGGTTGGCCGAGGGTGGTTGCGGGTGTGGCGTTGTTGGCGCTGCTAGGGGGGGCTTGCGAGGGCAGCGACGGTCCAGGGGAGCGCGCACGCCCAGGGCAGGTGGAATCAGAAAAGGGCACTGAGGCCGTGGTGTTGCCAGAGGCTGAGGCGATCGATGCGGTGGGGGTCTATGCCTTGGCCGAGGGTGGGGCGCTGGCCATTGCGCCGGGTTTGTCCTGGACGGAGGCGCAGGCGCTCATCGAGGCGGCCTTGGCGGCGCGGCTGATTCGGATGCAGGGTAGCCAGCGGGAGCAGCGGATGTTGCGGGGGCAGTCGGTGGCGGTGCGGATTCAGACCTTGGAGCCTTTGGGGCGGTCTGAGGTGGGGGCGATGACGCTGACCTTCTTTGCAGAGCATTTGGTGGGGGTGGTGGTGCATTACCGGACGCCGGGAGGGGGGCGGCTGCAGCAGTGGCAGGCGCGTTATGGGAGGGGTCAGCAGAGCGAGGCGTGGACGGGGTGGTGGTTGCGGGAGCAGGGTCAGGTTGTTCAGGCGAAGCCCGATGGTATGGTGTATGAGGTTTTCGACTTGGGTGTGGCCAGGGCGGTCGTGCCGGAGATCGACGCGGTGATGGCTGAGTCATGGCGGCGGCGTTATGGCGATGAGCCTTGAGAGGAAGGGAGTGATGGGGAGGCGAGGAGCATCAGGTTGTGGTGGGTGGGGTTGGTGTCGCGGCTGGGGGTGGCTGGGGGTTTTGGGTGTTGCTGGGGTGTTGCTGTGGGTTTTGAGTGGCTGTGGGCCCGCGGTGCAGGAGAGCCGCTCGTCGTTCAGTCGTGCTTTTGCGCCGCCGGCGCACGTGTTGAGCGCGACTGAGCCTGGGGTGGTCTTTGTGGCACCTGCGGCCTATGTGGTTGGGCTGCGGCCCGATGCTTCGTATGCCGTGGGGGCTTGGGTGGCGGGCCACCCGGGGCAGCAGTGGCCGGCGCATGAGGGAGAGCCGGCGCTGTTGGTGGGGCGTGTCGCCGAGCGTTCCGGTCAGTGGGCGCGACTCGAGGTGCTGGCGGTCGTGGATTCGCTGCGCAGTGAGGTGTTGCAACCGCGGGAGGTGGGTTGGTCGGCCTTGCCCAGTGTGACCAAGCGTTTGCAGACGGTGGGCTTGGAAGGGGAGCGGATGGTGGTGCCCGTGGGGAGCGCTGACTGGGTGACGGGTCAGGAGCTCTACGGGGTCATGCGCGAGCCGCGCCTGGGTCCTCGCTTGGGGTCGCAGGTGGTGGGTTTGGTGGCGCTGCGGGCGCAGGATCCCTTTACGAGTACGGTCCACCTGCTGGTCGGCGAGGTCGAGGCGGGTGACGTGTTGCTGTTGCTGGGGGCGCAAGAGAAGGAGAGCGTTCCTGTGCAGGTGGTGGTGAGCGTGCAAGGGGAGGACGTCCAAGGCCGCGCTTTGAGTGAGGGGGTGGTGCAGGGCTTGGCTTCGCGTCTGGAGGGGCTGGGCTGGACGGATGTGGAGGTGATTCAAGATGCGGTTGGGATGGGGCGGGATGATGCCCTGCGGCGCATCGCCGGGATTCAGACCAGGGCGGTGACCTTGGTGCTCTTTAGCGGCGCCGATGGCCATTGGTATTTCGTCTCGCAACGCGGCCGCCTCGACGGGGATTTGGACGTGGGGCGGGCGCACTACGTGGGGAACGGGCTGGACGACGCGCTCTGGGTCGAACGCTTGTTGGTGGAGATTGCCCTGCTGCGGGGAGATGATGTGCTGGCGGGCTATGTGCTGGAGGGGATGGTGCGGGGGCGAGATTTTGCGGTATGGCAGCGCCTCATTCCCGAGGTCGCGGGGCTGTGGTTGCGGCTGCGGCGGCCCGATTGGTGGTTGGAGACCCTCTTGGACATTCGCGGGGCGTGGTCGTATTGGGAGGGAGCAGAGCAGGTTGGGGCGCTTGAGGCGTTGTTGGCGGCTTTGGTCCAGGGGGGGGCCGGGGACGAGGTGGAGGAGGTGGTGGCGCAGCTCGAAGAGGTGGTGCACCGGGGGGGGCGGTTGCGGCCCGAGACCTATGCGCTGGCCGCGGAGACCTTGGGGCGACGGCACCGGTGGCGCGACGCCGAGCGTTGGCGGGAGCGCTGGCTTCAGACGCAAGATCTGCGGCGCGGAGGAGACAAGCTGGCCCAGGTGCTGTTGGACATGCGCCTGGCGTGGCATCGCGGTGAGGTGTTGAGCCCGGAGGCGCTGGCGCAGGCCATGGGGGCGGCGGAGTCGCTGGGCGCCTACTGGGCTTTGCTGGTGGAGTGTTATGATTTGCTGGCGCGTTTTCAGGTGGAGCGCAGCTTGAGCGCCTCGCTGCTCGAGGTGGTGCGATCACTGGATGGGCTGGGGGCACCAGGGGTGGCAGCGCACTTGTTGCTGCACAGCGGTCAGGGGGTGATGCATGCCCAGCCTGGCTTGGGAGAGCGCCTGTTGACGCAGAGTGTGGCTTTTGCCCATACGGCGCGCCGTCGGCACCGTTTTTTGGCGGTGCTGGATGCGCTGGAGGACTATCGTTTGGCCCATGGTTTGGGACTCTACGACGGTCCTTATGCGGCGGACTATGTGAACTTGTTGGCGACCTTGGATCTGCGGGTCCGCCTAGCGCGGCGGGCTTTGGCTGGCGCCCAGGTGGCGACCGAGGGGGCCGGGACTTGGGAGCGTCTGAGCATCGCTCGTGAGCTCTTCGTGTCGGTGGCCGATGACTTGAACACGGCGCTGACGGACTACCAGATGGCGCGTTTCTACCTCCAGCTTGGGCGCAGTGACGAGGCCTTGCGCTATGTAGAGCGGGGGCGCGCGTTCGAGCTTTCGGCGCGTGATCCTGCGCTGAGCGTGGTGCGGCAGCAATTGGAGAAGGAGATCAAGCAGCGCCAGCTTTTCGATGGCCAGAGTCCATGATGGTCGCGGGGGCGCTTGGGGTTGCTTTGTCGAGGGGGCTCAGGGAAGAGGGTGTCGCATCGCTGTGGGGCGTTGACAGGGGCGCGCAGTGGCAATAATCGAGACGTGACAGAGCTAGGGCGCTTGCCGGCTTGGCCGGTTCAATCAGCGCTGTGATCTCATTCGAGGTGGCAGGGCATCGCGAGAAGGAGTTTCCATGGGTATTAGTTACAAAGAACTGGGTCTGGTCAACACACGAGACCTTTTTGCCCAAGCCGTGGCTGGTGGCTATGCGATACCAGCCTATAATTTTAACAATCTTGAGCAGTTGCAGGCGATCATCCAGGCCTGCGTCGAGGTGCGTTCGCCCGTAATTTTGCAGGTGTCTTCGGGGGCGCGCAAGTACGCCAACCAGATCCTCTTGCGCCACTTGGCGCGTGGGGCGGTGGAGTACGCTCAGGATTTGGGGTGCGCCATTCCCATTGCGCTGCACTTGGATCACGGTGACTCCTTTGACTTGTGCAAGAGCTGCATCGAGACGGGTTTTTCGTCGGTGATGATCGATGGCTCGCACCTGGCCTATGAGGAGAACATCGCTTTGACCCGGGAAGTGGTGAAGTTGGCGCATGCGCACGATGTCACTGTGGAAGGTGAGCTCGGTGTGTTGGCGGGGATCGAGGACGACGTCCACGCCGAAGAGCACGTCTACACCCAGCCGGACCAAGTGGAAGATTTTACCAAGCGCACGGGGGTCGACTCGCTGGCCATCTCCATTGGCACGAGCCATGGCGCGTTCAAATTCAAACCGGGCACGGATCCCAAGATTCGCATCGACATCTTGCGGGAGATCGAGCGGCGCATCCCCGGTTTCCCCATCGTGTTGCACGGATCATCGTCGGTTCCTGCTGATTTGGTAGAGGAAATCAACACCTATGGCGGGAAGCTGGACAACGCCATTGGTATCTCTGAGGAGCAGCTTCGGGATGCGGCCCGCAGCGCGGTTTGCAAGATCAACATCGACTCCGATGGCCGCTTGGCGATGACCGCGGCCATTCGGCGGGTGATGGCGCAGAAGCCGGGTGAGTTCGATCCGCGCAAGTACCTTGGTCCGGCGCGGGATGCCCTCAAGGAGCTCTACAAGCACAAGTGCATTCACGTGCTCGGCTCGGCCGGCAAGGCCTAGTTCAAGCAAGTGGGCTGTAGCGTCGCTAAGCCTTGGGGGGGGAAGGAAGGCGCGCTGCTCTGGGCGCCCTAGCCGTCTTTGGCGGTGGCTTCACGGAGAAAGCGCGCGAAGGCTTCCATGGTGCGGGCGTGCATGGGGGCCTGGGTGAAGCGATAGAGTTCCCATGGGAGCAGGGGTTTGTAGCCGTCGACGACGGCCAGCAGAGCTTGTCCGTGTTCGGCTGCGCCAGCGATGCGAAAGTTCAACCGGCCTTGCTGTTGCGGGGCGAGGAGTCCGCCGGTGACCTGCAGGCTGGCGCTGCTGGGCTCGGTGTGGCGGTCGTCGAGTTCAAGGCGCAGCAGGGGCATCCCCAGGGTGCGCACCCGCAGAATCACCTCGGTTCCCGGGCGATGCTCAGCGAAGAGGGGGGGGCTGATGTAGCGTGGCAGCCACTGCATGTAGAGCTTGGCGAAGGCCAAGGCGGTGCGTCGTGGGCTCTGTTGTAGGCGATGGACGGCAAAGAGCGCCCGTTTGGGGGCATGTGGGGCGACAGGCGGGAGAAGGTGTGGTCTGGGAGCGGCGTTGGCTGGGTCCAGGGCGCGTTTGAGGGCCTCGGTGAAGGGCATGGCGTCGAAGGCGGCCATGTCCTGGAGGTCGTGGTCTTTGGCGACCATGGGGTAGGCCAGGCTTTCGAGCAGCGGCTCGACCAGCTCTTTGGGGGTGTGGGTGAAGTGGGAGACGGCCGCGCCGAAGTGCTGTGCTTTAGCCCAGGGGATGGGCACCTTGAGGCGACGGAGGCCCATGACCTGGGCGCAAGCCTCTAACATCTCGGTGTAGGTCATGACGTCAGGGCCGCCAATGTCGTAGGTGCGGTTTGCCGTCACGGGGTGGTCGATGACGTAGCGCAAGAGGCGAATGGTGTCGTCGAGGGCGATGGGTTGGGTGCGGCTCTCGAGTTCTGGGAAACGCGGGATGGCTGGGAAGCGCTGCACCAGGCGGGTGAAGATCTGGAAAGAGGAGCCACCGGCCCCGAGGATGATACCGGCGCGCAGGACCGTGAGGGGCACATGGTGGGAGGCGAGGGCCCCTTCGACCTCGAGGCGCGAGCGCAGGTGGAGTGAGCGCTTGGGGAGATCGGGCTGCAAGCCGCTGAGGAAGACGATGCGTTTGACGCCGGCCTGCCGCGCGGCACGGGCGAAGTTGTCGGCGGCGAGGAGATCGCAGTCGGCAAAGCTGCCTTGGCGGAGCTGCTCCTGGGGCCACATGGCGTGGATGAGGTAGACTGCGAGGTCGGCCCCTTGCAAGGCCGTCTCACTCTGATCGAGGGCGAGGAGATCACAGGTGCGCACGGTGAGACGCGGGTGGTTGCTGGCAAAGGCGCGGCGCGACAGCGCGATGAGGTGATGGGAGCTGTCGTCGAGGAGTGCGTCGATGAGGGCGCGCCCAACGAAGCCCGTCGCGCCTGCGATGGCGATGTTCAAGTGCTCTGTGTGCACGCTCTCCTCCCACTTCCAGCAGGCGTGGTGCCTCCCTTGGCGCGGCGCCGCAACCGATGGTGGCGCATCCCCTCACCAGGTAGCACCAAGTCGCGCGGCGAGCAAGGCGGAGTGCCGCATCGCGTCATGGTGGGCCCGAGCTTCTTGGGGCTGCGACCGCAGGGGCCTATGCAGAGAGCTCTAGCGGAGGCCCCAGCGGCGGCGGAGCAGCCATTCGAGCAAGAGCAAGGAGATGAAGGCGGCCATGGCCCACGCTTGGTGCCAGAGGCGGCGGAGTTGGTGGTGGGTGACGGCGCTCAGTCGCGGTGGGTGGCGCGGCAAGTCGAGGAGGGTCGAGGTGTCGACAGGCGGGACGAGATAGCGGCCGCCTGTGGCTGTGGCGATGTGCCGGAGCAGGGGGCTGGGGGGGCTGAGGCGATGTTCTTTGCTGCGGGCAAAGACGATGAAGGTGTCGTGGTCGCTGAGGCTGTGGTTGCCCTCAGTGAGCACGGCCTCAGCGCGATAAATGCCCTCTTCGCTTGGGGTGAAGGTCGCGGTGAAGCGGCCGTCGGCGCCAGTCGTGATGGGCCAGCTTTGCAGGGGCTGCGGAGTGGGGTGGTCTGGGGCTGACGCGAAGGGTCGATGATAGAGGTGGAGCAGGCCCGTGGCGCCAGCGCGAGGGCTATAGTCGCTGTCGAAGGCTTCGAGGTGGAGCTGCAGCGCCTGTTGGGGTTGTGCCGTAGCCAGTGAGGCTTCGAGACGGAGTAAGCGCAGCTCCGGGTCGCCAATGAGCCAGCGCACGGCTTGGTTCCAGAAGGTCGCATAGAGTGTAGGGCTGGTGCCGCTGCGATGGGCGTGAAAGGCCCAGAACCAGGTGGTGTCGGTGGTGAGGGCCAAGACGCGGCCCTGGCCAGCGTGGGTGACGGCGAGCACCGGCGCTGGCTGGGCGTCGGGGCCCTGGATGTCCGGGTGGCCGAGGAGGGAGATCGCGTTGGGGCGGTTGGGGCCGACGAGATTGATGCCTTGGAGGTCGTCGAGACTCTCCCAGAGGTCGCGGCTGTGAGCCGGATCGGGGTTCAAGGTCGTGACGGGGTGGCGGAAGCCGGCGGTGCCCAGTCGTGCTGAGAATGGCGCCGTCGAGACCAAGGCACCGCGGCTGCTTGGGGGCAGCAGGTCGAAGGGCAGGATCTCGGCGAGGGGGGTGTTGTAATAGCCACCGTCAGAGAAGGAGAGGTCACCGCCGATCATGGCCAGGGCGCCACCGTTACGGACGAAGTTGGCGATGTTGTCGAGATAGGCTCGGGGGACGTAGGGAGAAAAGTTGAAGTTCTGCAGGATGACCAGATCGAAACTCGGCAGCTCCTTCTCGAAGAGTTCTTCCGTGGGGAAGGGGATGAGGGAGAGATCGTCGTGGTGTGCGACCTCGAGGTTGGCGGCGGTGCGGAGGATGAAGAAGGCCACGAGATCGACGTTGGGATTGTTTCTGAGGTGCTGGCGAAGGAAGCGCTGGTCCCAGCTTGGGCGTCCGCAGACGTGCAGGACCCTGGTTTTGTCACGAATGATGTGGGTGACGAAGTGGAAGTGATTGTTTTCTTTGATGGCTTCGCCGTGGAGTGGTGCGAGTTTGACCGAAAAGACCTCTTTGCCGAGACGCTGGGGCACGGTGGCAAAGCGCAAGACCTGTCGCTCATGCCGTTGCTGCCAGCGAATCTGTTGGCTGGAGAGGCGTTGGTCGTTGTGCCAGAGCTCGACGAGGGCTCCCGTGCCAGGGGGATAGCCGATGTTCTCCACTTCGACGTCGATGCTGAACTTGTGGCGGAGGAAGGCGAAGGCCTCATGGTGGACGTGGACGATGGCTTGGTCGCGCAGTTGCTCATTTGCGCTGAGGTCAACGGTGTGCACGGGTGCGCCGATTTCGCGGAGGAAGTCGAGATCCCGCGGATGGAGGCCGGCCTCTGGATCCATGCGGCGTCCCATGATGCCATGGTCGTCGCCGTCGGAGAGGAGGAAGATGGCGCCGAGGTTGAGTGGGCCGAAGAGGCTCTGGGTGGCTTGTAGGCTCTCTCGGATGCGTGTCTGCTGTTGCCAGGGCGTTGTGGCGCCGTGGTGTTCCAGGGGGCTGCCCGGGGCGATGTCCGCAGCAAAGGGCAGGGTGCTTACGAGATGCTCCTGGGCGAGGGTGGCGAAGCTCTCTTGCATCTGTGCGAGCAGGTTTTTGGCTCTGGCGGCGCGATTGGCTTGGCCGTCTTCGCCGAGGTTCATGGAGTCCGAGCGGTCGATGAGGAGCACGATGTGGTTCGGTTCGCGATGTTCGCGGCGGCTCTCGATGGCGGGTTCGGCGAGGATGAGCAGGGCCGCTGCCAGCACGAGGCAGCGGAGGGTGGCGAGGGTGAGTGCCTTGGCGAGTCGGAGGCGGCGCAGATCGTAGAGGGTCCACGCAACAGCGGCGATGGCGCTCGCCGTGAGGAGCCACCACAGCCAGACGGGCCACTGTCCCAGGAAGTGGATCTGGTAAGTGTCGACGGTGAGCGCGACGAAAGAGAGGGGGGCAGTGAAGTTCACGGGAGGCCCTATGCGCCAGGTTGGGTCAATCCAGGCGCCACTGCCGGCGCTTGAGGATGAAGGGGATGTGCACCTGATCGGCTTTGTAGTCGAGACAGAGCGCGTACATGAGGCAGTTGATGCCGAAACGAAAAGAGCGTTCGCGTTGCCGCGCGCCGCCCGGTACCACCTCGAAGACTTCGTTGCCAAAGGCGTCGCGGGCCCAAGCGCCCTGCAGATCGTTCTGGCAATAGGCTAGCATGATGCGCTCGTGGTCGACGAGTCCGAGCAATTCACTGTGGCGCTCGATTCGGCCGTGACACTGGTCAAGCAAGTAGAAAGACTTGAAGATGACGTGGTTGCTGTCGATGCTCTGCAAGTTCTGGCCAGGGGCGAGGCGGCTGATCTCGCGGCGGATAGCCTGGTCGAAACCCGTGCTCTCGGGGGCTTCGTTGTTGTCGATGAGAACGAAGCCTCCTGCTTTGAGGAAGAGGGCCAGGTTGGCGATGTGGTCTTCGGGGAGGGGGGGGAAGAATTGATCGCCGGCCCAGACCAAAAAGGGGCTGGCGAAGAGGTCGCTGTGGTTGGGTGCGACCTGGGCGACTTCAGGATCGATGATGATGGAGGTTCTTTTTTCCACCTCCAGCAAGAGGCGCCGCAGCGCCCCGGGGCGTGGGTTATCGCCTGGGGCCTGGTAAGTGAGGAGGGCGATGGCCAGGCGGCTGGCGTCGCCGATGGCCCAAGCGAAGGGGCTAGCGATGCCGAGGCCCGCGGCTGCGGTGGCCCAGTGCAAGAATCGCCGTCGGTGCATGGTGTGTTTCAGGGGTTAGGGAGCGCGCGTGGGGGCTGGTAGGTGTCGAGGATGAAGTCGAGATCCCCCACGGAGGTGGCGATGGCCAGGCGCACGGGAGTTCGGTAGGGATCGTCGGCGATCCAGCAGTTGCCGATAAAGGTGGCGGTGCTCTCTAGGGTGAGCTCGGGGTCGACGAAGACCCCGGCGAGGGCACCGATGGGGCTATGGCTCTCGAGTTTTTCTCGGTAGAGATCGAGGCGGTAAGCGGAATAGAAGCCGAGTGGGGTCCACACCTCCTCCTTGGCTTGGACGACCACGAGGAGCCGGCTCAGGATCCAGCCATCGAAGATGAACCAAGCGCCCTGTGCGCCCTTCTCCAGCGGCATCGAGCGGGCATGGAAGATCCAGGCGATGGCGTCCATGGTGCCGAGGGGGAGGCTGAGCTCGCGTCGGGTGACGCCGTCTGGGGCGATGCGCTCGACGGAAGCGGCGAGATTCTCGGACCAATACCAGACGTGGAAGGCGCGCTCCCGGTCATTTTCGTTGAGATCTTTGACGGCGTAGAAGGGCATCCAGGTGTCGGGGTCGAGATAGGTTTCGGCGGTGTCGCGGATGCGGGCGAAGAAGCGCAGCAGTGAGGCGGAGTTGGCTTCAGCAAAGATGGGGATGACCCGCGCTCCGTCTTCGGCGATGTGTTCGACGCCGACGCTCATGCCGGCGCGCAAGACTTCCATGTTGGTGGCAGCGTGGCGGACGATGAAGGTGAAGCTCTCTCCCTGAAAGGGGAAGTAGCCTCGTTGCTGGACACGGCGGATGTTCCTGGCGTCATCGTCGAGATTGGAGCCGCGTTGGACGACGGAGACGCAGGCGGCACTGAACACGAGCAGGAGCAAGAGGAGGGTGCTGCCCCATGCAGTCACGATGCTTCTGGGTCGTGGGGTTGCCGCAGGTAGGTTGCGATGCGGGCTGAGGGTGGTCTGGGGCTTGCGCATGGCGCTCTCAGTTGGGTTCGGAGGTGAGCGTGCGAGTCGCGCAGGGACAAGGGAGGTGGTGTGGGCGGCGGCCGGCTAGGGCGTGGGCACCTCTTGGGGGTTGTTTTCTGGTTCGGCGTCTTCAGCGGGGGTGGGTTCGGCGTCTTGCGGTCCTTGGTGGGCTTGTTCCCAAAGCTCTTTGATATCTGGGCATTTAGCGAAGACGATGTCGCGCATGCGCAGCGTCTCTGGGTCTTCGTGATAGAAGGCGAAGATAAAGGCCACGCTGACTTGTCCCGTCTCACAGCGGCGGGTGAGGTAGTCACCCTGTGCCTCTTCGAGATCCTTGACCAGATCCGCAAGGATGACCTGGCTGACACCTTTGGCGCAGGCCAGGCGCACCTCTTGCCAGAGCGCGTCGAGCTCTGGCGGGAGCGGGTCGTTTCCCCAAGTGCTGATGCGGTTCTTGGCGATGTCGCAGGCCATACGGGCTTGGGCTTCGTCTCGGCGTCTCAGGGCCTCAGGGAGACGGTGATCGAGGATTTCTTGGAGGCGCATGAGGGTGAACTGCATGACGGCGCGCTCGGGATCCAAGACCTCACCCGTCGCGACCTGTAGCGCCGGAGTTTGCTCTTTGGTTGCTGGGGTTGGCTCCGCCCCGTTGCAGGCCCCGAGGCTAAGGCAGAAGAGCAGGCCAATGAGGGCCATGAGGCGGGGGCGGCGAGTGGGGCGAATGGGGCGATGCACGTGCTTCCTCCTTGTAGACAGGACGCGTCTACCGAAGGACTTTCCACGGTCTAGGCCGGGCTGTCAACGGCGTTTGGGCAGGCTCTGGGGCCGGTGAGGCGCGCAGCATCGCCTTAGGGGACGTGGACGAACTCGGCGCGTCGGTTGAGGTTCCAGACATGCTCCCCGCTGCCGTGGACGGCCGGTTTCTCTTCGCCGTAGGAGATGATGCTCAGTCTCTCTGGGGTGATTCCGGCGCGGAGCAGCAAATCGCGGGTGGAGCGGGCGCGTTTTTCGCCGAGGGCGAGGTTGTACTCGACGGTGCCTCTCTCGTCGGCATGTCCCTCGATGCGCAGGCGCACGCGTGTGTCGTGGCGCTGGAGATGGGCAGCCAGGGCCAGTACCTGCTCTTTACCGGCGGTGGTGAGGATAGCCGAGTCGAAGTCGAAGTAGACGGGGTTGAGGAAGTGATCGATGGGGTGGCCTTGGACCGTGGCGGTCGGTGTGTTGATCTGGGAGGTGTTGCTGCCGTGGGTGTTGGTCGTGAGCGTCGCGTTGGTTGGCCCCTGGGCGGGTTGGATGGACTCGGCCTTGGGGGTAGGGCTGGCTGCGCAAGCGCTGAGGGTGACGGCAGCGAAGAGGGTGATGATGGTAGAGATTTTTTTCATTGGCGACTCCATAGGGGTTGGTTTGTCGTGTTGTCGTGAGTGCTTGCCGGCGTATGTGCCGGGTGCAGGCCTTTTGCAGGGGCTGTGCCAAGTCCTATGCGATGGGGGTAGGGTGCTTTGGGGGTGCTCCTCGGGGCGGCGCGTGGCGGCGGAGATTTTCCAACCATTGGAAAATAAACACATAAGGACGGTCTTTCTCGGGCGGGCAGGCCTTGGGTGTCGGGTGGGGCGCTTGCGCGTTGTATGTAAAAAGCGTAGTGCGATACGGGCAAAAATATGCAAAACACGGCGAAGGCGGTTGCGCCCCCCTTCCCGGCTTTACGGGGGAGGCCGGCTGAGCTAGAACAATGGCCGGCGTATGATTTGGCCCTAACTGAGGAAATGGAGACGAGCATGAAAACAGAGTGGCAGGAAAAGTTGGATGGAATGGACGTAGACTCCTTGTGCATCCAGACGTTGCGGACCTTGGCGATCGACGCGATTCAGAAGGCGAACTCTGGCCACCCTGGTGCGCCCATGGGCTGTGCTCCCATGGCCTATGTGTTGTGGATGCGCCATCTGCGTCACAACCCGCGGGACGCCAAGTGGAGCAACCGGGATCGTTTCGTGCTGTCCAACGGGCACGCCTCGTCCATGCTCTATGCGTTGCTCCATCTGACGGGTTATGGCGTGTCCATGGATGACCTCAAGTCCTTCCGGCAGTGGGAGGCGATCACACCTGGGCATCCCGAGAACCACTGTACGCCGGGCGTCGAGACCACCACGGGGCCGCTGGGCCAGGGTTTTGCCAACGCCGTGGGTTTTGCCATTGCTGAGGCGCATCTGGCGGAGCGTTTCAATCGTCCTGGCTTCTCGGTGGTCGATCAGATGACCTACACCTTGGTGGGTGATGGCTGTCTGATGGAGGGAGTGAGCGCCGAGGCGGCCTCCCTTGCCGGGCACCTGCGCCTGGGTAAGCTGGTGGCGCTTTACGATGACAACGGCATCACCATCGATGGTTCGACGGCGAACACCTTTACGGAAGACGTGGCCAAGCGTTTTCAGGCTTATGGCTGGCAGACGCTGCGGGTCTCTGACGGCAATGATCTCGGGGCCATCGACGCGGCCCTTGCCGAGGCCCGGGCCAATGTGCATCAGCCGACCTTGATTTTGGTCAAGACCCACATCGGTTATGGCAGCCCCAACATGCAGGACACGTCGGCCGTCCACGGCTCTCCTCTTGGCGCCGAGGAGATTCGCCTGACCAAGCGTTTTTATGGATGGCCCGAGGAGGCTTCTTTCTTGGTGCCCGAGCGGGTGCGGGCCTTCATGGCGGCGGTGCAGGAGCGCGGGGCGGCGCTGCAGGCCGAGTGGGAGTCGCTCTTCGAGCGCTATGAGCGGGCGCATCCTGAGCTGGCGGCGGAGTTCACCCGGCGCCTGGCTGGCGAGCTGCCTGCGGACTGGGCGACGGCTTTGCCCGTGTTCCCGGTGAGCGAGAAAGGCATGGCGACCCGGGCCGCTGGCGGCAAGGTGCTCGAGGCGCTGCACGGTGTGTTGCCAGAGCTGGTGGGCGGCTCAGCGGACTTGGCCGAGTCGAACAAGACCTGGGTCAAGGCTTCGGGTGCCTTCTCCCAAGCGTCTCGGGCCGGTCGCAACGTGATGTTCGGCGTGCGTGAGCACGGTATGGCGGCGGTGTGTAATGGGATGGCGCTCTACGGTGGCATCCTGCCCTACGGGGCCACGTTCTTGGTGTTCAGCGATTACATGCGTCCTTGCGTGCGTCTGGGCGTGCTGGCGCATGCCAAATGCATCTGGATCTGGACCCACGACTCGATTGGTCTCGGTGAGGACGGGCCTACGCACCAGCCGGTGGAGCACTTGGCGGCGTTGCGCGCCATCCCCTTCTTCCATTTGTTCAGGCCTGCTGATGCCAACGAGACGGCGGAGGCGTTCAAGGCTGCGGTCTTGGCTCCAGGTCCAGTGGGCTTGGCGCTGACGCGGCAGAACGTCCCGACGCTGGATCGGAATGCGCTCGCGAGCGCCAGTGGGACGGCGCGGGGTGGCTACGTGTTGCTGGATCAAGATGCGCCCGAGGTCATCCTCATCGGCACGGGCAGTGAGTTGCATATCGCCTTGGCAGCCGGGAGGCAGCTCCAGGCCGAGGGTGTGCGGGCCCGTGTGGTGTCCATGCCCTGCACCTCGCTCTTCGATGCCCAAGACGAGGCTTACCGGGAACAAGTCCTACCGCGTGGGTGCCGGGCGCGGGTGGCCATCGAGGCTGGCTGTTCCTTTGGCTGGGAGCGCTATGTGGGCCTGGAGGGGAAGGTGCTGGGCATCGACCGCTTTGGTGCTTCGGCGCCAGCGGAGGAGATCTACTCTCAGTTGGGGTTGACCGTCGAGGCCATGGTCGCGGCGGCGCGTTCCCTGTTGCAGCGTTGACGAGGTGGTGGTCATGGCGAAGGGTGCTGCGGCGTTGTGGGCCTGCGGGCAGAGCTTATGGGTAGACAACTTGCGCCGGGAGTGGCTGGACTCGGGTCGCTTGGCCCAGCAGGTGGCGCGAGGAGAGGTGCGCGGGTTGACCTCCAACCCGACGATTTTTCACAAGGCCATCGCCCAGTCAGCCGCCTATGACCAGGCCATGGCGCTGCATGGACGCCAAGGGCTGGACGCCGTGGCCATCTACGAGGCCTTGGTGATCGAGGACATTGGTCGCGCGGCCGACGCGCTGCGACCGGTCTACGAGGAGAGCGGTGGTGTCGACGGCTACGTCTCCGTCGAGGTCTCTCCCGTGCACGCCCACTGTCCCGAGGCGACGGTGGCCGAGGCCAAGGCGCTGTGGTCGCGCATCGGCCGCGCCAATGTGATGGTGAAGGTGCCGGGTACGGCCGCTGGCTGTCGCGCCGTGGAAGACCTGGTCGCGGCCGGGCTGTCGGTCAATGTCACCTTGCTCTTTTCAGCGGATCACTATGCGGCGGCGGCCGAGGCTTATGTGCGCGGCTTGGAGCGGCGGCTGGCGGCCGATTTGCCCGTGGCGGGGATTGCCAGCGTCGCCAGCGTCTTCATGTCGCGCATCGACACGGCGGTGGACGGCCTGCTCAGCCAACGTCTGATCGAGGGGCATCGATACTCGCCAGATCTGCGCCGCCTCTTTGGCCGTGCGGCCTTGGCGGTGGCGCACGAGGTCTACCAGCGCTACAAAGTCCTCTTCTCGGGGGAGCGTTTTGCGCGTCTCGCCGCCAAGGGCGCGCAGGTGCAGCGCCCACTTTGGGCGTCGACGCAGGCCAAGAATGTCCTCTTTGACCCGCTCCACTATGTCCTGCCATTGGTCGGTGCCGACACGGTCAACACCCTGCCCGATGCGACCTTGGCGGCGCTCATGCGCTACTCCGGGGAGATCGTCGCCCGCCTCGACCATGAGGGCGATGACAGCGTCGACGTGTTGCGCCGTTTGGATTGGTATGGTGTCGACGTCGATGCCGTGGCTTGGCAGCTTCAGCACGAGGGGGTTGCTGCCTTCGTGGACTCCTTCCGCGCCCTCTTGGCGGTCATCGAGGAGAAGCGGCGGGCTCTGGTGGGCGTCACGGCGCTGGGCTTGCACGCGGCCACGGCGATTGCCGTGGCCGAGGTGGCGTCGCACCTGCCGAGTTATGATGCTCACTACGCTTTTCTGCGCTTCTATCAAGGCGATTGGATGCTGTGGCCGGCCCAGGGCTGTGGGCACGATCCCATGAATTGGTCCGCAGTGGCGGAGCTCCAGGTGCCCGTGACGGCAGCAGCGACGCACTTGGCCGGGTGGGATGTCGACTTGGCCCAGGGCTGGGTCTTGTCCACGCCTCCTCTCCTCGGCGCGTTGGAGGCGCTGTTCTCTCTTGGACAAGGGGTACGGCCAACTTTGGCGGCCACGCCGGACACTTGCGTGGCAGATGGCGCTGCCGGCTGGGTGCTCTTGCTCGAGGATGTCTGGGACTCGGAGGGCATCGTCGGCATGGGTGAGACCCTGGTCGCCGCGGGCGTGGCGCCAGGGCGGATCCGGGTCTTGGCCGCGGAGGCGTCGGCCTTGGCACGCTGGGCTCAGGCGCAGGGGATTGAAGTGCTGGCGTTGCCTGTGGCCCAGGTGCCCGCGAATTTGTCGTTTTTGGCGCCGGGAGCGCTGGCCGTGGCCCAATGGTGTGGGTGCCCGGTGGCGTCTCTGAGAGAGGGCTTCGCGGCCGCCCTGCGCCAAGCGCATCCACTGTTGCCGCTGACGAGTAATCTGGTGGCGCGGGTGGCCGCCGTCTTGGCGTTGGGTGCCCACGCGGGCACTCGGAGGATTGGCTTGCACGTGAGCGAGCCATGGGATGGGATTGCGACGCTGTTGCAGCGGCTCTTGGCCGAGGTCTATGACGGCATCTATGCGGTCGTGCCGTGTGACAGGGGCGATGTCGCCGACTGTGGTGCCGACGCGTTGACCCTGGTGGTGGGCGACCAAGTGGCGTTGGCGGATCTGCACTTGCCGGCGCGGGACGTGGCGCAAGTGGGTGAGGCCCTGCTGTTGTTGTCCATGGCGGCCTTGTGGTCGATGTCCGTTCCAGGTTTGCGCCCGCCGCGCAAGGCATGACCAGGAGGGAAGGCGGTATGGGGAAGCGCGGCGGATGGTCGGTGGACGAGCGCCAGGGAGGGCCCTTCAACAACCCCTTTGCGGCGCTGGCACCGGCGGCGGAGACGGATGACACGCCTGCGGCGGTGGACACGGCCCCGGAGCGGGGCGCTGTCTCGGCGGAGGTGGAATGCCCAAAAAAGGTGCACCTGCGACAGGAGAGGAAGGGGCGCGGTGGCAAGACGGTGACCGTTGTGGGTGGTCTGGGGCTTGGGGCGGCGTCGCTGGCCGCGTGGGCGCGCCAGGTGCGGCAAGCGCTGGGGTGCGGGGCCAGCGTCGAGGGCGAGACCTTGGTGGTGCAGGGGGATCAGCGTGAGCGGCTGCGCGATTTTTGGCAGGCGCGGGGGGTGCGGGTCAGCGGTGCTTAGTTGCCGCAGAAATAGACGTCGAAGCCGTCATCGGCGGTGACGGTTTGGCGCGCTTCGGGGTCGACGATGACGAGGCCGTTGGGGCAGCTCTGGGTGGCGCCGATGAAGGCGAAGCCGCCGTGTTGGTTGGCCGGGATGACCTGCGGCGTTTTGGTGGGGGCGGTGCGGTTGAGGAGCTCGACGCGGCGGACGCCTCCCATGGCTGGGCGGCCGAGGCAGTAGTGGGCCTCATCGCCGTTTTGCAGGGTCGAGGCGATGGCGTTGCGGAGGGTGGCGGCGAGAGAGGCGGTACAGATGGACTGGACCTGGGCTTGGTTGCCCATGAGGGCGGCGAGTCGGTGGTAACGGGGGGCATGCCAGGCGTCGCCCAGGGCTCCTTGGCAAGCGGAGCTGGGTGGGGTCCCCGGGGCGAAGGTGAAGTCATCCGTGGGCCCGACGATGGCGAGGAAGTGCAGCGCGTTGAGGTTGGCTTTGGTCGCGCGCAGTTGTGGGTAGAGTTCGGTCATGGGGGTGAGCAGGGCGCGTTGCCACTCGCAGTGGGCGAGGTCGGTGTGGGTGAGGCGCCCTTGGTTGGAGCAGTCGTCGTGGAGGGAGATGGCGATGACGAGGGTGGTGGCCTCCGGTCGAATGAAGCCTGGGTTGGCCTGCTGGCCCAACGCGGCCACCAGGCTCTCCAGGGCGGTCGGCAGGGTCGCGCGTGCCGGCGTGATGGCGAGGAGGCAATCGAGGGCGGCGCTTGGGTTGGGGTCGTTGGCGCTGACGTAGGCTTTGCTCGGGCAGGCGTCACCCATGGGGTTGTAGAGGGTGGAGCTACCGCCAGCGAGGACGACCCCGATGCGGTAGTCGTAGTCGGTGACGGCGCGGATGAGATCGCTGGCGGCGTCACGCAGGGCGGCGAGCATGGCCTCTGAGCCTTGTCCGTTGGCGACCAAGAGGACGACGTCGAGGCGCTGTGGGTGGGTTGCTGGAAAAGTCTGGAGGTAGAGTTCTTGACCCCCTTGGCAGCGCTCGGGTTCGACAAAGGCCGGGTTGTCTTCCGTGCAGGCGCTGAGGCCAAGCATGAGCAGCATGGCGGCGCAGAAAAGCGTGGGGCTTGGGGGGTGCTGCGCAGGGCGGATGGGGGTGGAGATCATGCCGTTCTTCCTCGTTGAGTGTGCTTCAGCCTTTGACTTCCCAGCGATAACGCCGTTTGCGTTGGAGGAGCATGCCCAGGAGGGCGCGTGGTATCTGGCGTAGGAGCAGGTTCCACAGCTCGGCGTGGCGCGGGGACTCACGCCCAGGCCCGGCGTCGGCGTAGACGAGCATCAGGGCGCGCCCGCCGACACTGAGGGGGCAGAGGAGCGCCGTGAGGGCGGGATCGCCAGGGATGCTCTGGTGGATGCACTCGGCAGCAGGTTTGGGGAGATGGCCGTGGAAGCAACGCCCGGGGTCAGCGATGATTTCGACCAAGGCTGGAAAAACGTAGGGCGTCAAGGGGGGGGCGTCGGCCGTGGCGGTGTGCCCTTCTTGCCGCGGATCGCAGCCGACTTGGAGGGCGTATTCGCCGTCCATGCGCAAGAGCACGGCGCGCTCGTAGACGCTGCGCACCGTCGCGATGAGGGCATCATAGAGCGCGCGGTGGTCCGTGGCTTTGCGCAGTTCTTGGAGGGCCGAGCGCAGCTCTTGGGTGACCTTGCCGCCCGAGCTGGGCTCGCGGATGGGGTAGAACCAGGCGAGCTGGATGGCTTCGTCCAGCGGCGGTGCGACGACAGGGAGGTCGGTGGAAAAGAAGTCGCTGGTGTCGATGTCGAAAGAGAGGGCGTCGTCAGCGGCACCTTCGAGGTCGGCCAGGTTGAAGGCGATGCTGTCGAGGTCGGATTCCAAGCGCGCCCACTCATCCTCTTCGCTGCTCCCGGCGTTGGCCGCCGGCGTTGGCGCCGGCGCTGGGGGCTCCGGTGGCGCTAGCGGGACCTTGCCCATGAGCAGGTCCATGTCGATGATGACATTGGAGGAGGCGGGGATGGGGGCGATGGGCGCTTCATCTTCGAGGAGGCCCATGTCGATGATGATCTTGGGCTCTTCGACCACGGCGCCAACGCTCTGTTCGAGGAGGACCGCTTCACCCTCTTCGGCTGGGGCCAGGAAATGGCGCGAGGCACCGCGAGACTGCCCGGCGATGCGCGGACGCTCGGCTTCGGTCAGGGTGGGGTTGTCGGCCTGATCGAGGGTAGAGGCCGAGGTGCGCCGAGAGCGCGTCAAAATGAGGCTTTGTTCCCCGTCATCGGCGGCGAGGGTGATGGTGACCGTGTCCAGCTCATCCCGGTGCGCTTGGTTGAGGGCTTCGTCGAGACGCATGACCTCATCGAAGGCGGCAAAGAGCGTCGGTTGATCTGCCGTGCGGCGCAGATCGAGCTGGGAGGCGTCGAGCTTCCAGGCTTTGCCCGTGAGGCGATGGTAGTGCAAGGCCATCTGCTCGTAGCTCAGCAGTAGGCGGCCGACCTCATTGGCTGCAAAGAGCTCGACGTCGTCCATGATGCACTTGTCGAGGGGGTCGCAGAGAGCGACGACGATGGTGCCCTCGCCGGCCAAGACCGGCAGCAGGGCGGCGTCGTAGAGCAGTTCTTGGGGCAGGGCGGCGAAGGCCTCTTTGTCGACGGCCTCGAGGCTGTCGTCATCCACGGGGGTGAGCTGACATTTTTGGGCGCAGTAGTCGAGCCAGTCGCGGGCCGAAGCGGCGCCGCTGAGCACGAGGTTGGCGCCGAGGGTTCCCCCTTCCTTCTCCCGGCGCAGCAGCGCCTGCAGCAGGCTTTCGACGCCCCAATGGCTGGTGTGGAGAGGCAATTTCAAGGGCTCATCATCGAGAGTAGGCATGATGTCTCGCCAGGGCAAAACGGCCGTGAGTCAACGTTGCACGCGGCCCAATTACTTTGTCGACTTCTCGTCATTTGTCTACCGCACGCGTTTCGAAAAGCGCCGCCAGGGAAGCGATGCTGTCGTTGACGTCGGGGGTGTTGGGCTTGGAGGCGCCACGGCGCGGGGCGCTATTTTCGATGATGACGCCACTGGCGGCGCTGCGCCAGCGGCGGGCGACCTGGAGGAGGGCGACCTTGGCGTCATGGCGGTCGCTGTCGAAGAGGGCTTTGCCGTAATCGAGGGTGGCTTCGCAGAGGCTCTGTACGGTGGGGTCCTCGCACTTGAGCACCTGCGCCAGGTCCTCTATGAGCTGCTCCGAGCCGAGGGCGAGGCGCAATGGGGTGTGAAGACATTGGGGCGCAAAGATCTCTTGGAAACCACGGGCGATGGCCTTGAGTGAGCAGACCTCCAGGTGCGCAGGGAGCGAAGGGTCGATGCTGGAGAAGGTCGCTGACCACCGCTGCTCAATGAGGAAGGTCTGGAAGGCCTGGCGCACCTCTGCGCCCGCAGGGTGTCCTTCGGCCCAAGCGAGGGCAGCGCGGACGCTCTCGCGAGGGTGGATCCCAGCAAAAAGTGGGTGGTCGTCTGGGAGACAGAGCAGCGCGCAGGGTTGGTTGCGCAGGATGTTGGGGTTGGCTTCGGGCATGGCACCGTCAGCGTCGGTGCCGTAGGCGGCCAGCAGCCGGGCGAGGAAGCGTTGGTTGGTGGCGTCGTCTCCTTTGTTGGGTCGGGCGATGGTGGCGGTGGCGCGCTGGAGGACTTGCAGCAGGTCGGCGAAGGCGGGATCGGCGGGGCCACGGGCGATGGTGGGGCGGATGCGCACCTGACGGCTGCGCTGTTGACCCTGGGGTGGGATGACGACGGTGTCGCTGGCGAAGTCGAGGAGGAGACGCTGGAGGGCCTCGAGCTCTTCGTGCGGGGCGGGTGCGACGCGGGGGCTTGGCCGCTGCGGTGCGTTGACTTTCGTGGGGAGCTTGGGGGCGGCGACGGTGCGCAGGATGGTGAAGCGCAGCTCGTTCCAGAAGCACCGCTCGTCTTGGTGCAAGGGAAAGGGGCGCAGCTCACTGAGGGCGAGCATGTGGGTGCGGGTGAGGCTGCACGGGGCGACGAGCAGGTGCAGGTCGTGCCAGGAGATGGGCCAGGCCAGGCAGAGGCTGTGCTCGGGCTGGAAGTCGGCGTGGAGAAAGAGCAAGGCGTCGAAGAACTCTTCTTTGAAGTGATCGGGGCCGGCCAGGGGATAGGCCAGAGCGCGCATGTGCGGCACGCTGCGATAACTCCAGGCGCGCGGTGGCTCTTCTCTGAGGCGGCGCCACAAGAGGGTGGCCGCTGGGTCTTTGAGGGTGCGGCTCAGGCGGTTGTGGAAGCGCTCCAGGGTTTGTGTTTGCGGTGGGCTGAAGAGGGCCGCGGGGAAGACCACCTCGGCGAGGACAGATACGGGTAGCGCGGCGGTGCCAAAGAGGGCGAGGGCAAGGTCGCGGACGGGGTTGTTTTGTTTGGCCTCCATGGCCTGATGGACCTCGAGGGCGCATTGGAGGATGTGTTCGAGCTGGGCGCGAAAGAGCGAGAGGTCAGGGGTGGGCATGGGATTCACTCTGGAAGACAAAAGTGGCTTCGGCCAAGCGCGCGGCAAAGGCCGGGAGATCCAGCGAGGCGCAGATCCACTTGTAGAGCAGGGCGTCGGGCAAGATGTTGGCGAAGTTGCCCGGCTGGAGGAGCCGGCCGATGTCGCGGTGACGTTTCGCGAGGGTGCGCTCGAGGGTGCGCAGGATCTCTGGTGCCGTGCCGAGAGAGGCGCTCGGCGGGCGCTGCTCGGCGAGGAGGCTGAAGGGGGTGCGTTGCAGGCTTTTGACGCCGGCCTGGTGCAGGACTTGGCCGAGGAGCTGGCTGCCGATGCTCCCCAGGTAGTGGTCGACGTGCCACAGACCTTCGAGGGTGGGGTGGCAGGTGATGGTGCGCTCAGGGTGGCCGAGGTAGCGCGCGAAATCTTGGGCCAAGAGGTAGGAGTAGCGCGGCGCTTCGCGGCTCAAGAAGCGGCAAGACTCGGCGGTGCCGCTGTTGGTGACGAAGAGCTTGCGGTCTCGCATGGCCGTGACGGCATGTCCCCGGCCGCCGAGGGCCAGGGTGGGGCGCGCCCCCTCGGCGATGCTCTGGCGTTGCTTGGAGGGTAAAAGCACCGAGCCGACGCTGCGCCCGGTGGTGGCGTCAACCACCTCGGTCTCGGGGCTGTCGTCGATGGTCGAGTGCATGGCGCCGCGCCGGAAGAGTTGGGCAGCCTTCTCTTCCATGGTGTAGCGCCCGTGGTCGATGGGGCGGATGAGGCCGGCGCGGTGCATGGCGGCGAAGACCTCTGCGCTGTCGGCGGCGCTCCAGAGTCGTTGGGCGTCTGGTGGCAGGCGATCGTGCAGCGCCTGCGGGGAGAGCCAGCCTTTGGGGTTTTGGCAGAGCAGGCTCAGGGCCTGCTGCACCATGACGCTGGGGCGAAAGGCGACGGGGTCGGGGAAGAGCATCACCCGATTGGCGCAGGAGACCAGGTGTTCGAAGCGCTGCTTCTCCAGGGGATCTTTGTAGAGGCACAGGACATGGGTCTCACTCGCGTCGCGGTTGCCTCGGCCGACACGTTGTAAGAGGGAGGAGACATTGGGGGGAGGAGCGAGCAAGACCACACGGTCGACGTCACCGATGTCGATGCCCAGCTCGAGGGTGCTGGTGGCGACGCAGACCCCGCGGGCGGTGGCGAGAAAGCTCTTCTCGACGCGGAGCCGCTCTTCGCGGGCGAGGGAGCCATGGTGGGCGAAGACATGTCCAGCCAGGGCGTCACGGTTGGCGAGGGTGGCTGCGACCCTTTCGACGTCGCGGCGGGTGTTGGCAAAGGCCAGTATTTTCCGACGGAGAGACTCTCGGGCCAAGCTCTCGATGGCGGCGGCGGCTTCTTCGTGGCTATGGGCCAAGTGGGTCTGGTGCCGTACCTGGCGCGAAGTCGCATCCGTGGGGGCGATGACTTGGGCCGAGTCGCCGAGGAAGAGCTGCGCCAGGCCTTGGACATTGGGCACCGTGGCTGACGCGGCACAGCGCTGCGGCGCCGTGATGGCCAGCTTGGTGAGGCGCTGGAGGAGGCAACGGACTTGGTCGCCACGGGCGCTTTGGGCCAAGAGGTGGACCTCGTCGACCATGATGGCGCGCAGGGGCCGCAGGACGCTTGGGTGGCGGGCGAGCAAGGAGTCACACGACTCAGGGGTGGTGATCCAGACGTGGGGCGGATCATGGGGGGTGAAGTGGCTGGCATCACCGGTTTTGATGGCGCACCGCAAGCCACAGCGGCCGATGGGTGCATGGAGGCGGCGGTGGAGATCGTTGACCAGGGCGCGGGTCGGCGCGATGACCAGGAGGGCGGGTGCGGTGAGCTGGGTGCCGCTGTGGGCTTGGAGGAGCTTTTCCAGGAGCGGCGCGACCAGGGCTTCGCTTTTCCCAGAGGCGGTGGGTGCATTGGCGAGGACGTCATGGCCCGCGAGGATCGCCGGGATGGCTTCCCGCTGGATGGGTCGCAGCCGCCCGAAACGCGCAAAGAAGGCGTGCCATGTTTGGGGGAGTAAGGCGCGGATTTCTTCTTCGTTCAGGTCGCAGCGAGGAGCAGCTAGCTCTGGCATGGGGCCTCCTGCAGGGTGGGCGCAGGTGGCGCACTAAAGGGTGAAAGTCTGTTGCAGCTCCCGCAGCACTTGAGGGATCTGCCCCGGTAGGTGGCGCACCAGGTCGAGGAACTCGATGAGGAACTTCATGGCCTGGCGTGGGTTGGTCACCAGACCACAGTCCACCAGGTGGGTGATGATGTTGGCCAAGGGCTCGACCATGGCGCTGGTGAGTTTCTCCCCTGGGTGCGCGTTGGCGTAGAGGGCAAAGACGCGCTGGGTGAGGTCGAGGTAATCGCAGGCCTCGAGGCGAGAGAGGTTGTTGATGAGGTGCGGGGCAATGGCGTCGTGGAGCACCCGCAGGGCATCCGACGAGGGCGTCATGGCGAGGACCACATAGAGACCAGCGTCGGTGGCGTACTGTAGGGGCAGGCGCCGCTGGATGCCGAAGCCTCCGGGCAACAGGGCCTCTTCTTCAAAGGGGAGGCCCAGCTCTTGGTGGCCAACGGCGGCCAGGGTCCATGCCTGAAAGAGCGAGCGGGCAAAGAGTCTGTTTTGGGAGGAGAGCAGGGCATAGAACTCGGCCTCATCGACCACGAGGACGAGACCATTGTAGCCAACGCAGCGGGCCAGGCAGGCCAGGCCGTTGAGGATGTAGCCGTAGATTTTGGCCCAGGGGCGAAAGTCCAAGAGGCTGTAGATTTTGGGGTGACGGCCGGGCAGCCGGCTGAGCTCCAGGTCGATGTGCTGGTTGGAGAGGGTGGGGTGTCCTTCGATCCAGTCGAGTAAGAGGCGCCGGGATTGTCCGAGCCATGAGGGCAGCTCGGCCGCCGTCAGACGACGGGGCAGATGGGCGGCGGTGGTGCGTTCCAAAGTGCGGAGATAGGCGATGGCGGGGCTGAGGTAGAGGTGCAGGCCCTCGGCGAGTTGCTCGTCGAGGGTGCGGGTCGTGGCTTTGGGGTGGACGCAGAAGCGGGCCAGGGCTTGTGGGTTGCGGCTGGCTTGAGTGAGCAGGGGCCCAAGGCCCACGTCGTGCTCTTCGGCACCATCGGGGTAGCGCAGGTGACGCACGGCTGAGCGGTAGACGCGCTTGGGCTGGGCGGGTGAGTTTTCTTCGGGATCGAGGACGACTCGGGAAGTCAAGAAGCCTTGGGCCAGGGCGTCTTGTTGGATGAGCTCCAAGAGGTGGGTCTTGCCGACGCCGTAGTCGCCGAGAAAGGCGCGCACGGCGCCGCCATGGGTGCTAGAGGCCGCGAGGTCGGCGGCGACCAGGGCCAGTTCGACCGTGCGGCCCACGGTATAGTGGTCGAGGCGGGTCATGGGGACGACGCCGAGGCGCATGGCCTCGATGGTCAGCAAGTCCAGCGGTGGGACCGGTGGCGTGGCGGGCGCGCCCGGCGTCTGGGCGTCGTCTGGTGCGCCTCTGAGTTCATCCAGAGAGACTTCCAGCGGGAGCGCTTGAGTGTCGAAGGCCACCAAGGCACCCCGTCCGCCGCGCAACCACGCAATGATCTTGCCTCGCCCCCATTGGTCGTGTTCCACAGCGTCAGCGTTCACCGAGACAGGCTGCATGGTGACTCCACTCAAAAGTCGCTGAAATCATCGCTGGGTGCGACGTTGATGAGGTCTTGATGGCCGACGCGAATGAGCTCGCGAGCCGTCTCGTGGCTCAGCTCGCTCGAGGCGTCGACGAGCTGGTGGAAGAGGAAGTCCACCCAGGTTTTGACGAAGAGGCGGCGATGGTTGACTTCGAAGAAAGCCTCGGCGCAGACCTCGGCCAAGACGCGGGCGTTGCGTTGTTGGATGGCGCGATCGAGCTGGCAGCCGCGGGCATCTTCAAAGACCTCGACCAGGCGCTTGCCGAGGCTCTCGAGGAGATCCGCCGGGGCCAGATCCAGCTTCTCGAGATCGATGAGCACGGCTTGGGGGCTGCGGACACTGAGGGGGACGGGGCTCTTGAGGCGCTGGTAAAGGGCGGGGTAGTCGGGCACGACGGTGCGCATGAACTCGGGCGGCACGGCGTACATGAAGAGGGTGTTGGGGAGCTGATGGCGGCCGCAGAGGTCGACCACTTGGCGCAGGTTGTCGCCGATGATGTGGCTGCGCTTGGCGCTGACCGAGAGGTTGCGGTCGACCTCGTCGAAGAGCAGCGCCGTACCGGGCAGGCCCAAGGCGACGATCATCTGCAAGAGGCTGCGGAGCATGGTGAAAGCGTTGGCGCGCCCCATCTGCTCGTAGACGCCGAAGTCGCGAAGCTGGGCGACAGCGATGTTCTCCCCGAGGAGCCAGGCTTCGAGTTTCTGCTCCGCTTGGATGTCGTCCCGGAGGTAGGCCAAGGCGAAGTGGGTGATGGCCTGGCGAAAGGAGTGGCTCTCACACCAGGCCCGTCCCACCGTTCGGGTGAGCCAGGCTTCTACCTCTTGGTGCGCTTGGAGCTTGGCTTTGGGGCCGGGGTTGGGGGCGGTGGCTTGAACGCGCTGCACGTGGCGGTCCACGAGGTTGCGCAAGAGGGTCCCGATGCCGTAGGCGGGCGGCGCGTGAAGGTGTTCGGGTTTTTGAACGATGCGCCGCGCGACGGCTTGGTAGACTTTGAGGGCGTCATCATAGGGGCACTCGGCCGGGGAGAGCTCGACCAGGGCGGTGACGAAGTCATAGCTCCAGGCCAGGGCGCGGACGCAGAAGAGGAAGTGGGTCTTCCCACCGCCAAAGTAGCCCTGCACCAACTTGAAGCTAGAGCCCACCCGGAGCTGGCCGCGAAAGTACTCGTCCTCGAGCACCCGGAGATAGGACTCGTTGCCGACGTTGATGCGGTGGAGGCCATATTCGGGAGGCTGTCCCCCTTCGCCGAGGCGTTGCAGGATGTGCATTGCCACTTGTCGCTGGTCGTCACTCACCTCTTTCGTCACATCGTGTTCCATGATGACTACACCTATTCACTCCAGTGATCGGCGGCGCTGGTTGCCCGCCTACTTGGAGACAAAACGCAAAGAGAGGTAGTAGAAGCCCTCGGTGTGCGAGGAAGGTACGAAGAGCACCTTTGCTTTGTGCCGGGTGCTGCCGCCCGTCGCCGTGCCGAGCTCCAAGCGCAGGCCCTCGTGTTGGAGGTGGGCTTCGCGTTGGAGGCGGTAGAGTTGGTAGGCCAGCATGTGACGCGGGTAGGGGGTGGTCTTGCGTCCCGAGCTGGGGTCCAGCAGCCACGCCAGCGGCGCGAGGGTGTCGACCAAATCCACGCGCTCTCCTTGGGGCAAGTCACGGTGCACCAAGACCATGCGATAGGCTTTGAGGAGGGCAGCCCAGAAGCTCGCCGAATCACAAGCGTTTTTTCGGATCGTCTCGATGAGGCCCTTACGCTGCGCCAGGATTCCTTTGGCCTCCAGCGGCATCTCGGCGAGCTTTTCTCGCGCGTAGAAGAGGGCGGCGCTGCCGTTGTCGAGGTCGGCTTCGAGGACGAGCGGCGCGAGGAGCAAGGTCAGGGGGGTGTCTGAAAGCACCTCGATCTGCGTGCCTTCCTGTTGGGCTTGGCTATGGAGGGCGCTCATGAGCTGAGCGCGCAGGGTGAGGCGGAGATTGCGCAGGCGCAGGTCGAGGTCCTGCAGGGTAGGCTGGGCCAGGGGGTTGAAGTCAAAAGGACCAAGGGCCGTGCTGTTCAGGCACTGCCGCGCAGCGGCCAAGAGATCGATGCGGTTGTCGGCACCCTTGGCGGTGGCCTTCTCGAGGCTCTTGATGAGGGGCTTGAGCTTGTCCATGTGGGCCGCCAATGCGGCGTGCAGCGCAGCCAGTTGCGCTCCGTTGGGGTCAGCCGACTCTGGGCTTTTCGACATGAGGTTCCTCTCGTTGCACCGGCGCGGTGAAGTGCTAGGGAGCTACAGCGCGGGAGCGTCGCAGGGCTTTCTGCGGGGTAGCTCTCCGGCAGAGGTCAGAGAGTTTAATACACTTTGCCCGCGCTGTCTTCAGCAGATCCCAGAAAGGGTGCCGCTCCTGTCGTGGCGCAAGCGAGGTGCAACGAAAACGGCGGCCTATGGCCGCCGTGAGGCTCGAGGGCAGCAGCGGCGAGCTCAGTCGTTGCGCCGCATATTGAGATAGGGCAGGCTGGGATTGTCCGGGCGGAAAGCCTTGGGCCAGACACAGGAGGAGCCAGGGAGGATGGTGTTGGTCACGCGATCATAGACCCCAGTGCAGTTGGGTAGCCCCACTTGCTCGCTACAGGAGCGGTCCAGGGGGTTCCAGCAGCGACCGTGGATGCAGAGCCCGCCGGCGCCGCAGTTGTCGCTCCCGGCCGTGCAGGCGCGCCGGTGGGGATTGGTGCAGGTGCAACCATTGTCCTGATTGTTGTCGGCGTCGACACAGATGCGCATGGGCGGGGAGACGCCGACGTTACCGAGGTTGTCTTCGGCACGGACGGCGACGCAGGCCCAGCCTTCGGCGATGTTCGAGCCCTTGAGGTCGATGGCGTTACCCGTGCAGTTGAGGGTGGAGAGCGGCGGGATGGCATAAATGGCCGGGCCCGTGACGGAATCTCGGATGATGCGCAAGGCTGAGCCCGAGGGCTCACAGAGGGCGTCAGGCGGATCGATGCCGCCGGAAGGTCGGGTGCAGCCACCATCGCCCAGCCAGTCGAGTTGACCGAAATCGATGTGATCCACCGTCATGGGTTGGTCCTCGATCAGGACGATCCCCGGGAAAAAGTTCGAGCCCTTGGGGTCGATGGCGACCATGTTGATGACGGCGGCCTCGTTGGCGGCTTGGGGAACCGAGGTGGGTTTGAGCAGGGGGTTGATGTCATCGCAGATGCCATCGCCATCGGTGTCGACCACCAAGGCGCCCGTGGCGTCGTCGAGGATGAAGAGCTGGACTTTGCCGGCATTGACGCCCGCCATGGGCAGGATGAGCCCAGTGCTCGAGGCCGAGGCGCCGTTGGACTGATCCTCCACGCGGACGCGGAACTGGGTGAGCTGAGGCACGGCCTCGCCGTCGCTCGGCGCGTCCGGTCCAAGGGGGTCAAAGAGGATGGAGCAGTTGCCGTCTTTTTTCACCTCACGCATGGGGTAGGGGTCGAGGTCGACCAGGGGCCTGCGGGTATCCAGGGCGACGATCTGCCCCGCTGATGACTGATTACCCACGGCGTCTCTGGCGCGCACCACCATCAAGGGGTAGACCAGGTCACTGCTCAGATTGCGAGAGTCGAAGGTGCCCTCATACTCGTTGCTGCCAACGGGCAGCAGAGGGTAGTCATAGGTGTTGGCGATGGTCGCGATGACCGAGTTGGGATCGACACCGGCGCTGTCCGTGACCTTGACGCGGGTCCGGAAGACGCCACCGATGAGATCGCCCGCTTTGGGCGTCACGAACTCGATGACCGAGCCCGAAGAGTCGGCGATGAAGTTCAACTCCACCGTTCGCGTCACCGGCACGGTGCCGCGTCGGTTAGCGGCGACGACCCGCAGGGTCGAGCGCCCGTCCAAGGCGACGGGGAAGAGATCGGGGTCGTCGAAGACCACCGAGGTGACGTAGTTGCCCCACTCATCGCGGCTCAGATCGACGAGCTGCGAGGTGCCGATGAAGGCCTTGACGCTGGCGTCATCGACGGCGGCACCGGGATCATCCTGGCTGACGGGGTTCTCCTCGACGCGAAAATAGACATTGACCTGCTTGCCGTAAGACGTGTTGTCGATAGGGTTGAAGATGGTGATGATGGGGCCGAGGTCGACGAAAGTCAGGATGCTGTGGAAGGAGGTGAGCGGCTCCTGGGCAATGTCTGCGGCGCTGCAGCGCACCCGAATCTCGCCGTTTTTGGGCGTGGGCAAGGTGAACTCGGCCCGGAAAATGTCCGTGGCCGGCGTCGGTTGCCCCGGCGCGGTCAGCTTCTGGCCATCAAAGGAGACCTCGATGACGATCGAGTCTTTGTCGATGCGGCGCTGGGTCACGGGGTGCGGCAGGACCTGGCACTCGACGGCGAAGCGCGCGCGCGTGATCATGCGCTCGCTGGTCTTCTCCGTCGCTTCCAGGGGCGACAAAATCAGCACCTGGGGTCCACCCTCCGGCGGCGGCGGCTCTTCTTCGATGATGTCGTAGATGATGAAGTCCGTGCCCAGCGGCGGCGGCGGCTTCTGACGGTCGTCGTCACAGCCCCACAGGGTGGCGACGAGCGCCAAAAACATGAGCCAAAGCGTTGGCTTGAATTGCAAACGATGCATCTGTCATCCCCTATGCTGCAAAGCTTCTAACGCTGCGCTGCAACGCGCAACCTGGCCAAGCGACACCGACCACCTCTCACGTTAGATTCAAGCAGCCTATAGGTCAAACTTGGCTGCTTTCTTTTGCCCACGAAATGCATTCCACCACCTGGTGGCTCTCATGGTCGCGGTGTCCCGCCGCGCTTTCTTGGTGGGTGAACCACGCTCGCTGGGGCGTCCGCGCGCGCCATCTCCTCGTGCCTTTCACGCCACCCCTTGCCGCACCTAGCGGTCGCTCTTGCGAATGGAGAGGCGGCGATAGAGGCCCATCCCTTGGCTCTGGGTCTGGGCTTTGCCACTCTCATTGAGGTGGAAGTGCAGCGCGCGGCGATCGACGTTGCTCATCCCAAAGACATCGAGGCTCATGCCCTGTTGTGCTTTCTCGCCGAGTGAGTGTGCCAGAGAGGCGAGGGCTTCGACCCGCTGGGCGCGGTAACCCATGGCGTCGACCACGACGGTGTGCTCGATGGAGGAAGTCTTCAGCGAGCGCCGCACCACCCACGCGAGGGCGTCAAGGACGGCCGAGGTAGGCGCGCCACTGGGCTTGGTGATGAGCGCCGCCCCGTCGTCTCCCGTGACGTTCAAGGTGATGACGTGCTCTTGCATGGTCGCCGAGACGGCCAAATCGAAGCCGGCAAGCTGCAAGATCCGTTGTAAATGCGCTACGGCTTCAGCAAGGACGGTCTCAGCGCTCTCAAGGGGTTCTCGAGTCTCACTCACGGGGCGCTCCTGGTTGTGGGATGGGGAAGGGGCCCATGGGCCTCAGTCTGTGGATGGGGTGCCCGATCGGCGTCGGGCGGCGCGGCGCTCCTTGGCGCTCACGGGTTCCTTGGTGCTCTCGGGTGCGGCGGGTCCACTCGCCGTGGCCAGATCCCCCCGGCGCGCCATTTTCTTGCGGGTATAGAGGGCCTGCAAGAGGCCGATGACCGACGAAACCAGGATGTAGAGGTTGAGCCCAGAGGGCAAAAAGAGCATGACGACGACGAAGACGAGCGGGAAGACCGTCAGCATGACCTTCTGCTGCACGTTCTGCACCGTCGAGGGGCTGAGCTTCTGTTGCAGGAAGAAGAGGGCCCCAGCCAAGACTGGCAAGACGAAGTAAGGGTCGGGTGCCGAGAGGTCTCGGATCCACAGGCCAAATTCAGCGCGGTAGAGACCGCCCGTGACGTAGATGGTGCGGTAGAGGGCGAACCAGATGGGGATTTGCAAGAAGAGAGGCAGGCAGCCGAAGGGATTGACCTTGTGCTCTTTGTAGAGCTGTAGCTGCTTCTGTTGTAGGGTCTGGGGGTCGTTCTTGTATTGCTTTTGCAGTTCTTGCAGCTTAGGGCTGATCTTCTGCATGCGCATCATCGATTCTTGGCTGCGCTGCGTGACCGGCCACAGGGCTCCGCGGATGAGCACGGTGAGCAGGATGATGGCCAGCCCCCAGTTGCCAAAGAAGGCATGGAATTTGGTGAGGAGCCAGGCCATGGGACGGGCCAGGATCTCCACCCAGCCGTAGTCGATGGTGCGCTCGATGCCGTGGCCGAAGGTCTTGAGGAAGTGGTCCTCTTTGGGGCCGAGGAAGGCCTCGTAGGTGATGACCTGCTGCTCACCTGGGGCGAGGTCGAGGCGGTGCGTCAGCCTTGCGCTCAAGAAGTCGGCTTCAGAGCTGATGAGACATGCGTCGGGACGCTCTTCGGAGCGGCTCACCAGGGCAAAGTAGGGCTCATCGACGGCGATCCACTCGACCGATTGGTTATAGGTCTCAGGATCGTCGCCCTTGTCGATACTCTCGACAGAGTCGTTGCTGAGGCACTTGGCGCTGACCGGCGCGCCGCGGGAGAAGAGGCCCGGCTCTTGACCCGGGAGCTGGCGGCCATAGAGGGAGAGGCTGAGGACGTCTTGCAGGGGGCGCTCGCTGAGGTTGTGGATGCTCAACTCCAGCCTTAGGGCATAAGCGCTGTCACCTGGGACGAAGCGCTTGTCGACTTGGGTGGCGCCATCGGGAGAGCGCCAGCGGAAGCGCACCTCCTCGTCGTCATGGTTGACCAGCGCGAAGGGGCTGCTCTCGGTCAAACCCAGGGACTTCAGCTCTGTGCCAAAGGGGAGAAGCTTGGGTGGCGCCTCGAGGCTGGCGCCTTCCATGAGGGCGGCGAAGTAATCGCCGTGGCTGGCGTAGCGCTCGGGCTGACGCAGCTCGAAGTGGGCGGCGCGGGCGCCGACGCTGGTGAGGACGACCCGGTAGGCCTCGGTCTCGATGGCGGCGTGTGCCACCTGGATCGGTTCTACCTCGGGGCTGAGGGCCTGAGCCTCAGCGGCCGGTGGGGTGGGGTGATCCGTGCTCTCTGGCGCGGCGGTGGTGTCGGCGTCTGCGGCGGTGGCCTCAGGGGCATCGGGTGAGCCATCTTGTGGTGGCTTGGGCGGATCCAGGAACCAAAGCTGCCACGCGATGAGGATCCCCATGGCGAGAGTCACCGCGAGAAAGAGACGCTTGTTGTCAGGCTTGTCCATCATGAAAGCGAGCCACTGAGAAGAGGTTGGAGTAAACGCATGGGATGAGCGGGGGCATGCTTCATCATGGCACGGGGTCGTGACCGCCAGCATGGAAGGGGTGACAGCGCGCCAGGCGTCTGACGCTGAGGCAGGTGCCGCGCCAGGCGCCATACTTCTCGAGGGCGTCTCTGGCGTAACAAGAGCAGGATGGCGAGAACCGACAGGCCGGCGGCAGCCACGGCGAGATGCAGCGCTGATAAAGGGCGATGAACAGCAACAGGGGCCAGGCGAGCCACAGCATCAGCCGCGGGGCTCGCCGCCCTTTGGCCGAGCCGTTCGTTGACTTTTGTGCAAGCGGTCGGCGGCCTCTCTGCACAAGCGCAGGACCTCTTGGCGCAGCAAAGCGTAGGAGGCGTCGACGATGGGTAGCCGCGCGATGAGGACGAAATCGCAGCCTTGGGGGATTTCGTCTTTGTGCTGCCGCAGGATCTCCCGCAGCCGTCTCTTGACGCGGTTGCGAACGACGGCTTTGCCAACCTTGCGTGTGACGGTCAGCCCGAAACGACTCCACGATTGCTCCCCATGCTGCGTCACGACGACGATATTGGGTCCGACTGCTCGGCGCCCCTGCGCTTGAACGCGGCGGAAGTCTTTGCTGCTTCGAAGGCGTTCGTCACGTCCCAAGGCGAGCCCGGGGCGCACGTCTAAGCTTACATTTTTCGTGGCGTGACCGGAACGAGGCGCTTGCGGCCTTTGCGACGACGGCGGCTGATGACCTCGCGCCCTTGGGGCGAGGACATGCGTTTCCTGAATCCGTGGGTTCTGCGTCTTTTGATCTTGCTGGGTTGATAGGTGCGCTTCATGCTCCGAGCTCCCTTTTGCCATCCCTATTTGCCGCCCAATTGCGGTGGTAATCGTCATTTGGCCAGGCGTGAAAACACGCGCCAGACAAGGCGCGCTAAATTGACACGCTCTCTGGGTGGCTGTCAACCGGAAAAGGGGCCATGGGTTGCTTTGCTCTGGGATGATGGTCCCGCTGGGGGAGTTGATCTTTGGCTGTCAGGCCGTTAGAGTTCCTGCCTATGTGTGGGAAGGTTCGGAAATTTCCGCGACGGTCAGGAACGCACCATGACAAATCAAGAGATCAGCGACATTCTGCGACACACCTCAGTGTTGTTGGACCTCGATGGCGAGGCGCGGGCGGTGGTTCGCGGCCTGCGAGCTGCTGCGGATCGCATCGAGTCCTTCGAGGGTTCTTTGGTTGAGCTGGTGGCCACGGACACATTCGCGCAGCGTTTTGCCGACATGAACCGGGTGGCGAGCGACTTGGTTTGCGACTTGGTGACCCACGGGCGTAGCCAAATGCGCGACGACTTATTGGAGCGTTACCCTGAAGGTCTGGTGGCGTTGTGCAAGGTGCCTGGCATTGGGCAGGCGCTTGCGACGCGCCTTTACCATGACTACGACGTCAGGGGGTTGGAGGCGCTGATTCAGGCTGCTGGTGCAGGGCGCTTGGTGGGCGTCAAGGGGCTCGGGCCCAAGATAATGGTCAAGGTTCTGGCAGGAGCGGAGGCGCTGCTGGCGGAGCAGGCGCAGGCTGGCGCTGGTGGTGCGGCGACGCTAGAATCAAAGAGCGATGCGCCCGAGGCGCCGCATCCCACCCCTGCCGAGGAGCTTTCAGATGCACACGCTACCCCGCCAGAAGAAGATGCCCGAGCTACCGCGCCAGATGACGCCCAAGAGCTTGCCGAAGATCAAGACCGCCCTCGCCCTGCCACGGGTGCTGCGGATGCGGCTCTTTCCCCGGCAAACGAAGCGTCTCCAGCTCGCGCCCTAGATAGTGAGGTCAGAGACGAGAGCCGCGCGCCGCGGGCGCTGGCGCCAGGAGACCTGTTGCGTTGCCCCCAGTGCGCTGGGATTGGTTTCGAGCTTGGGGCTTCCTACGCGATCTGCCAGTCTTGCAAACGCGTCTATCCCGTCATTCAGGGGGTCTTGCGGCTGACCGACGCCGTGGCGATGGACGCGGCGGAGAAGGGGCGCCATGGCAAGGGGCTGTGGCGCGTGCTGCGTCAGCGCATGGAGGCTCACGAAGGTCTCGGTCGCAGAGACGGGCGGCGGCGCCGCTTGCACGACGAAGTGGTGCGGCTGTTGGGTTTGAATGCCTTCACCGAGAGCCCTCTGAGGGTGCTGGACTTTGGCTGTGGCGACGCGGCCATGACCGCTCGCTTGGCCGGTTCGTTGGCGGCCGGTCGCGGCGGGATGGTCTTTGCCGTCGATGGTGCTGTGGACAACCTCGAGTCGAGTGCGGCGCGCGTTGGCCGCTTGGGGCTCAAGGACGTGGTCTTCGTGTTGTCACTGCAGGGCTTGCCCTTTGCACCGGAGACGCTGGACCGCGTCTTTGGCACGCTGGCCCTCGGCTCGCAGCAGAGTGAGGTCGATGTGCTGGCAGAGCTGGCACGGGTGCTCCAACCTGGAGGAGAGCTGCTGCTGGCCGTGGTGGAGAGTGAAGCGCTGTGGGCGCGGATGTTGCGGCCCGTGCGCCGGCCGCTGTCGCGGGTGCTGCAGTCCTCATGGTATTCGCCACGGGAGAGTGAGTCTTTCTTGCGTGAGGCGGGTTTCTCGCTCCTGGAGCGGACCCAGATCGAGGGCATGTCCCTGCTGCGTGCCAGGCGTGAGGTGTAGTCGTGCGTCCATTACGTGATTACGAGCGCTTGGTGACGCCGCTGATCGATGCGGCTACGCTGGCGGCGCGGGTGGCTGAGCTTGGGGCGGAGATTAGCGCGGCCTATCGCGGCTCGGATCTCTTCGTCGTCGGTGTGCTCAAGGGGGTCTTCCCGTTTTTTGCCGACTTGGTGCGGCACATCGACCTGCCTTGCCAGTGCGATTTTTTAGGCCTCTCTAGCTACGGATCGCGGACCCAAACGAGCGGCGTGGTGCGCTTTACCTCGGATCTGAGCCATCCCATCAATGACCGTGAGGTCCTGATCGTCGAGGACATTGTCGACACTGGCCTGACCATGAGCTACTTGCTCAACAACTTTCAGACCCGAGGCCCCAGAAGCGTGAAGATCTGCACGCTGTTGCACAAACCGGCCAACCAGGTGGTGGCCGTGCCGCTGGACTATGTGGGCTTTGTGATTGAGAACCATTTTGTCGTGGGTTACGGCTTGGACTATATGGAGCGATTCCGGAACCTGGCCTACATTGGATACTTCTCAGGGGCGCTCCCCGTGCTAGAGTCTTGCCCGTAAGCGCGACGTGTCTGAACGTCACGGGGCGGGTGCCTCGGTCCAAGGAAATGTGCAATGGCAGAGATCGACTTGTCGACCAAGCGCGCGCGCTGGCCGGTATTGGCCGGTGTTCTGGCGGTGGTTGTCTTTTTCATCGTGCTGGTACTTGCGCTGTCGTGGTCCAACCAGGGTCGCATGGCACTGGTCTATGAGGGTGGCCATGTCTACGTCGAGCGGGGCGCCTTTTTTCCGTGGGGTGCGCGTCCATATGAGCCGTCGCCTGCCTTCGCGCCGCTCCCCGTGGCCGAGGAGAGGGTAGCCCTTCTCGAGCTGGGAGAGTGTGCTTCTCTCGTGGCGTGCGAAGGTCGCTTTTATCGCTCCCTGATTGGCCTAACGGCCGCTCTTTTGGCGGAGGCCAAGGCGGAAGATGTGGCGATGGCCCGTCATCTGATCGTGCGGGCTCAACTCTTTCCGTCGATCACCCTGGAGGAGCGGGCTCCCCTCGAGGACTTGTCTGGCGGGGTGCATTATGTCGAGGCGTTGGTCTTGCTGGGTGATGCCCAAGAAAAGCTGCACGGCGCCTTGCGAAAGCTAGAGCGCGCCCGCATCGCAGGCTACGGAGAGCCCGCTGCCTTGGAGGCACTCATCGAGGTGACGCGGCGGCAATTGGCAGCCCTGGAGAGCGCTCGCGGTCGTTTCCATGCGCTCACTGACACCGCCGCGGAGGTCTTGGCACCTCTTTAAGTGCGCCGTTAGTCACTTGGGACTTAGGGTCGCCAAGAAGCTCTTGTCGAACTGATCCTCGAAGGTGACCTCTTTGGTCCAGGTCTGGAAACCATTCTTGCGGACTTCGACGAAGCAAGGCTCGGTGGGGTCGAGATCAGCAATGGTCTGCGGGGTGGGCCCGACCTTTTCCCAATTACCTTCGCGCAAGAGCCACAAATCCGCTGTGGGCGCCGATTTGACCGTGACGGTGGCGACGCCTTTTTCCATCTCCACTTTGAGCGTCGATTCGCGGTCACTTCGCGGTTCGATGACGGCAAAGTAGGGCATATAGCCAGGTTTTTTGACATAGATCTCGTACTCTCGTCCAACAGGGAGCTCGATGCGGCGCGTGAGTCCCTCTCCGCTCTGCTCCTCGCCTTCGATGAGGATTTCGACGTCGGGGAATGGCAAGGTTACGAGGATCACTCCCATGGTGATTTTGGGATGTTGGAGCTCGATGCGCACTTTGCTTGGCCCCGGGGCGAGGCTTACTTCACGGCGATCCGTCTCGTAGTCGGGGTGTTCGACCTCGAGGACATAGCGCCCAGGTGTGACGTCAGTGAAGTCGTAGTGTCCAGGACGTGCCGGTGGATCCCCATAGTCCCCACCAAAGAAGGCCACTTCCTTCTCGTCGGCGGCGGTGATGAGGCGCACCAGGGCCTGGTCGTGGGGGGGGGCGATGACGATAGCGAGTGAGGCGTTTACCGGTCCAGGGGCGGCCGCCGTCTTGGCCGCTGGCGCGCTGCGCTGATACCAGTAGACGCCGAGCCCCAGGAAGACCAGTGAGAGGACCACGATGAGGGCAATGAGGATGTTGCGGGTGCGGTTCGCCTTGCGGTGAGCCGGGTGGACGGCTTCCATCTGGTAGATGGACATGAAGAGTGGGTTTTCGGGAGGCGCTTGTGGCGCATCGGCCCCAAGGCGCGGCAGGCCGGGCGGCGCGTTGGGTGCGGGGGGGCGCGGCGGTGTCGGGACGGGTGTGGCGTTCGGCTGGGCCGCTTTGGCTACGTCTGGCGCGGAGTTGGGGAGCGGAGCTGCGAGAGTTGGAGCGGGTCCTGGACGGGCAGGTGTTGGGGCGGCCGCAGGTGGATGGGGATTCGCAGGCGGCGGGGCGCTGGACTGGGCCGGAGATGCGGGGGGGACGGCGCCGGGCGTCGTTGCTCCCGCTTCGATGGCGTTGTTGTCCATGGAGGCGAAGTTGAACTCGGGGGTGTAGACTTGGGTCGACTCACCGCCGGTGTCGATGTCACTCAGCTCGGGGATGAGGTTTCCCTCGAAGTCGCGCGCAGGTTCTTGAAAGGCGGCCATCTGGGCGCGCATGTTGGCTTCTGCCTGCGCGACTTGGGCTTGGTTGAAGCGTTGGACGTCCTCGCTGGTGTTGATCGACTGGAAGACGGGTAGTTTCTCCCATTCTTTTTCCAGATCCTCGGCGAAGTTGGTGCACATCCAGTTCTGCAAGTGCCACTGGGTGTAAGGCGGGTTGCAGTTGTTGATGAACTCCCACAGGTCGCGCACCATCTCTCCCGCCCACTGATAGCGGCGGTCGGGATCGCGTTCGAGGGCCTTCATGGCGATGGCTTCGATTTGCGTCGGCACGAGGCGGTTGAGTTTGGACGGAGGGACGACCTCGCACTCACGCACCAATTCAAGCGTCGCAAATTCATTGTCGCCGTGAAAGAGGCGACGTCCGGTCAGGAGCTCCCAAAAGACGGTCCCCAAAGCGAAGATGTCCGAGCGGTGATCGACGATGGACTCACCATCGATCTGTTCGGGGCTCATGTACCCAAACTTACCTTTTAGGACACCCGCTTGGGTTTTGGTGTTTTTAGAGGCCGCTTTGGCTACGCCAAAGTCGATGAGTTTGATGAGTCCTTCAAAGGAGACCAGCGCGTTCTGTGGACTGACATCGCGGTGGATCAAATGCAGGGGGCGGCCTTGGGTGTCGACGGCGCGATGGGCATAGTCCAGGCCTTGGGCCACCTGGGCGGTGACAAAGCAGGCCTGGCTCACGGACATGATTTTCTTTTGCCGTCGGTAGCGGTTCTGGAGGGCGAGGAGATCGCGTCCAGGGATATACTCCATGGCGATGTAGTGGGAGTCTTCCAGTCGCCCGAGCTCGTAGATTTGGCAGATATTGGGATGGTTCAATTCGACGGTGATCTTCGCCTCGTCGATGAACATGGTGATGAATTCATTGTCTGCAGCGAGGTTGGGCAGGATGCGCTTGACAGCCAGAAAACGATTGAAGTGCGGCGCGTTGAGTAGTTTTGCCCGATAGACCTCGGCCATCCCGCCCACACTGATGCGCTCTAGAAGTACGAATTTGCCGAAAATGATGGGGCGAATCACTCGCCTAACCTCTTAGTAGAGCATATCCGTGCCGGTTGCGGTGCGCCAAAGCCACGGACGCCAGGGGTTGTGTGGAGAAAGCTTGATTGCTCTGATGAGGCCCTTCTCGTTGGCGCGGGCTCGCCTGGACGGGGGCTCGCGGCAATAAGTCTGGCACGGCAGTATAGGTGTTGCTGGCAAGCAACGTCAACCATTGGCTATTCACTGCTCATAGGTCGCAAGGGATGGATGTCGTGCAATTCCAAGCAATTGATGCTGTAGTGTGGCGATTCATGGCATCAATCTCCTGGAATTGTGGGAGCGTTTAGTGGTAGAAGGGGGGCGCATGGCGGGCGACGCGTTGCTTGCTGGAATGGTTTTTCCTGGGACAAGGGCGACATGGGAGATGAAATCGAAAAAGACCAGACGGTAGTGACGGTTATCTCCAACTTACCTTCTGTCGAGTCGAGCGTGAGTGGTGGCGAGGCCTGTCTGGTGGTGATCGCTGGGCAAGACCTCGGCAAGAAGTTCACGCTGAATCAGAGTTCCACCCTGATTGGCCGTTCGCCCAAGACCGACATTCAGCTCGATGAAGACTCCATCTCCCGCAACCATGCCATCATTGCCAACGAAGGACAGCGCATCGTGGCGCGCGACCTAGGCAGTACGAATGGCACCTATATCAACGACGTCCCGATCAAAGAGACGGAGCTTCGCGATGGCGACCAGATCAAGATCGGGCGGACCATCTTCAAGTTCTTGTCGGGGAATAATGTCGAGCATGCCTATCACGAAGAGATCTACCGTCTGACCACCATCGATGGCCTGACTCAGATTTTCAACAAGCGTTATTTCCAAGAGGCCCTCGAGCGGGAGATGAGCCGCTCCCTGCGCTATCAGCGCAACCTCGCTTTGATCATGTTGGATCTGGACCACTTCAAAGAGGTCAACGATCGCTATGGGCACTTGGCTGGTGATTTCATCCTCAAGCAGGTCGCTCAGTTCGTGAGTCGCAACATCAGGCGTGACGATGTGCTGTGCCGCTATGGCGGAGAAGAGTTTGCGCTGATCTGTCCAGAAACCGAGAAGGTCCAGGCGCTGCAGTTGGCGGACAAAGTGCGCCGTCAGATCGAGTTGGAACAGTTTACCTTCGATGGGGTACGGATTCCCGTCACCATGTCCCTGGGCGTAGCGGATCTAGAAGAATTCAGGACATTTCACGGGGATGACCTCTTTGGTGGGGACATCAAGCTCTTTGAGTTCATTAAGCTGGCGGACGCTCGCCTCTATATCGCAAAAAGGTCGGGGCGCAATATTGCCATCGGCGATTCTTGAGTTTTGCGGGGCGTCTCTGAGGTTTTGATCTGGTGCTGGTGTTGGCGCAGAGCGTGCGTGAGTCAAGGCACGGTCGCGCAGGGCAGGCGCCAGCAGGGATGAGGTGAGAGACTATGACGGTTGCTGAGGCGCAGGGTGAGGGGTTGGCCACGGCTTTGGAACGGTGGATGCACGGCGATGGGGTGCCTGATCTGCGCCAGGGTGTCGAGGCGTTCATCGACAGATTGTTGAGCGAGGACGATCCCGAAGGGAAGGTCGCGGCACTTTCACCAGAAGTTTTCTACCATCTGGTGGAAGAGGTGGGGATCGAAAATGCGCAAGCCCTCGTTGCGCTGGCGACGGCTGAGCATTGGCACCATGCCATCGATCTGGTGGGCTGGCGGCGGGATCATTTCCTGCCACGCGCACTGGAGCCCTGGCTTGGCGCGTTGATCTCAGCCGACAACGCGCGCTTTAGCCGGACCTATTACGCCCTCGATGCTGAGTTGTTGTTGCTCTATCTCAAGTGCCAGGTGGAGATGGTCGTCATCGAGGATTTCGACGCAGGCCCACCGCCCACGGCGGAGGATGAAGCCCCCTGGGAGACCAGCCCTGACGGCGCTTTCTGGCTACGTTATCCCGAGGAGGCTGACTCGGCAGCCTTGTGTCGTGCGTTGGTGGCGAAAGTCTATGATGCCCTGGGCGTTGAGGCCGCTTGGACGCTGTTCAACGGGGTGGTCTGGGAGCTCGCGTCCGACCTGGAAGAGACGCTCTTCCGTTTCCGCTCAGCCCGCCTGGAAGACTACGGCTTTGTGAGCCTGGACGAGGCAGGGCAGATCTTTCACCGAATTGATCCGGAGGCCATCAAGGAAGAGGTGGGGCGCCTCTCCGATGGTTATGTCGTTCAAGTTTCGATGCCAGAAGGGAGGGGCTTGGGCCTGGCGGATGCGTTGACTGGCCTGGCCCAGAGCGCGGACTTTCTCGGGGCGCGCATCTCTGAGCTCGACGCTGCGGGGTGGTCGGTCGTGGTGCCGCAGTTGATGGCCTTGGCGCGAAAGGTATTGGTGGTGCGTGGCCATGACTTCGGCGATCGCACTGCGCAGGCGGATGCCATGGGCTATGCGTGGGGGTGCACGGCGCTGGGGCTGGAGTATTGCAGTCAAGCGGACCCAGTGCAGGCGCGGCGAGCCCTGCAGGCGATACCATTGCGGGTGTTGTTTCAGGCGGGTTTCAGCATGCTGGCTCGGCTGCGCGACAAGGCGGTCGCTATCGTTCAGCGGGGTAGGCTGACCATTGTCGAAGGCCAGCTCTTAAGCCTGCTCTTGGACGATGAGCGCGACCTGATCCTGGGTCTGATGCAGCCCAGGCCAGTGCGCTCGGAGATGACGCAGCGGCCCTTTTCTCGCTGCGCTGACTTTGACCAGGCGGCGTTGGTGGTTGCAGATGTGGCCTTCAAGGAGGTGCTCTTCTATGGTGTTTTGGGTGTAACGAAGGAAGACTTGGTAGCCGCGGCGCTTTCGGCGTCGCCAGAGCAGGGGATCACCCGCATCAGCTTTGAAACCCTCTTTGCGACCTACGCCTGGCGCTGTGCCCAGGGCCATGGGAGCTTCGTCGCTTTGCCCGCTCAAGAGCACCCAGAGGCCGCCTCGCTTCGCGACGCCATCGAAGCCTGGACCCTGGAGCGTGTGTTGCCTGGGAGAACGACACGGGTCATGCAGGCGGCGGCGCGGCGCTTCATCCGCCGGGTTGGGGAGGAGAGCTACCAGGCCCTGCTGCAGGCGCCGCGTCCGCTGGATCCTCGTTTCGTGACGGCGCTTCTGTTGGCGTAGCGGGGCGCTTGCCCCGGTCTACTCTGGGCGGCGTGAGGATCAGTCGACGATGGGAATGGTGCGGCGCACGTTGGTCTGGCTCTTGGAGCTTGACCTGCTTGAGCTGCTCGACTTCGTGCGGGTTGAGCTCGATTTGACAGGTGCTTTGGCTGCGGCGAAGCGGATGGTGGTGTCGATGCCTTCATTGAAGTCGACCTCGACGCTTTGATCGGGCATGCCGTCTTTCTTGACGGTCCACGTCTCTACTCGGGTGTTCTTGATTTCGGTGACGTGGTATGGGGTGCGCCCTCTGAGGGTGCCGTCGGGGTTGTAAATCGCCGCGTCGATGGGGTCAGAGTCGATCTTGAGGGTGATGCTCTCTCCGGCGATGGTGACTATGGCTGGCTTGGTTTTTCCGTTGGCCATGGCAATGGAGCCCGCTAAGCCCGCCACCAAAATGCGATCATCTTCAGTGAGTGATCGCAGAGCGGCTTGTGGTTCGGGGGTCTCCTGCGCGTTAGGCGTTTCGGGCGTTGGGTTTGGGGCTGGTTCGTCGGCTTGGGTGGCGAGATGGCGATGGGCTTCAGCCGCTTCGGCGCGCACAGCGAGGCTGTTGTCCGTGCCGACGGGGACATAACCGGTGTCCATGCTGCCTGTGGTGACGACGGTGCTGTCTGTATCTTGGCTGGCTGAGGCGGCAGATTTCGTGTCAGCAAAGACGAAGAAGTAGATGGCCACGCTGGCGCCAGCCGCGAGTAGCAGGAGACCCGCCAGGATGAGGGCAATGAACAAGCCCCGGGATGACTGCTGGGGGACCATGGCGACGGCCGAGGCTGGGATGGCGGCGGCGCCGCCGGGCGGTGGGGCGAGGTGCTGAGGTGGGAGCATGGGCGGTGGTGCGAAGTGCATGTGTTCGTGGCCAGCAATGCCTGGAACAAAACGCAAGACCGTGCCGCCAAGTTCGATGTGATCGCCCGGGCGAAGGAGGGCATGGGTGATGGGTTGCCCGTTGATGGTGGTGCCATTGTCGGTGCCCGCGTCCTGCACCTCGAAGTATCCATTGCGATACAGGATGAAGAGGTGCTTACGGCTGGCGTAGGGGTCGGTGATGACCAGGTCGTTTTCGAGACCGCGGCCGACTGAGGTGCTTAGAAGCTTGAGCTCATAGACGACAGGTTGGATGTTCGGCGAAAAGATCACCACCGAGGCCAGGGTGGGGCCTGGGATTTCATTGGGCGAGGAGGCTTGGCGAGCTTGCTGCTGAAAACGCTCGTCTTCACCGTTCAGCGCCGTGGTGCGTTGGTTCGGGGCCAGAACGCCGGGAGAGGGGCTGTCAAAGTCAGCATTGGAGAGGTCCAAGGCGACGGTTCTCTCGCCCAGATCCAGGACCTGAGGCGCAGCAGGTGCAGCAGGCGCAGCAGGGCGTTGGCGATCGACATTGGACGACCAGTCATCGTCAGCCTGCAGCATTTGCTCGCCGTGAATCTGGCGTTGGCCAACGGCATAGGCGTGCTGCGCGTGATCGCCGTACTCGAGGTCTTCCTTGGACTTGTAAATCTCCTTGCGTCGGGCGTGGCCATCGCCGTAGGCGCGGCGGTCGTCGTTCTCGTAGGACGCAGCGGCTTGTTTCTTCCGCCTTCCGCCGAGCTCCTTCTGCTCTTCGAGATCATCCAGACTCATGGACATGGTGCCGCTACCGTCGTCGTTCCAGTCATCCCAGCCTTGGCCGCTGGCGAGGACCTCGTCTCTCTTGGGGGCGGTCCAGCCCCGGCTTGCCTTGGGGGCAGCGCCGCCCCAATCGTCGTCAGGCTCTCCTCCCCCACCCAGCTCGTTGATGTCGAGGGCGCAAGTCCGCTGTCCCATTTGCTGGCTAGGCCCTGCCGCTTCAGGTTCATCTCCAGTCCAGCGCTCATCCTCTGCCCACCGCCTCTGCTTGGGCTGGTCTGCGGTCCAGGGATCATCCCACTTTTCAGCGCCCCACCCATCGTCGGCGGGCTTTCTCTTTTTTGCGCTCCGCGCCTCTAGTTCCTCGAGATCGATGGCCTTGGTGCGTCCGGACTGAAAGGAAAAGTCATCCTTACTCATAGTGGTATGCCTCAGGGATGCGGACACCAGCAGCGCGCTTGGCGCATGGCGACGTCGAGAGAGGATCCCAAGACCTCGTATACGACAAGGTACCAAGGACAAAGGATAAGGCAGCTTGCCTTTGGTTACAACCGACCATTTGGGACTTCCTTCACCATGAAGAGGGCCGCTTCGCCAGTGTCGACGTAGTACTTCCTCTGTCTTCCGAGGAGACGAAAGCCATGGCGCTCGTACAAACGAAGGGCCGCGACATTCGTTTCACGAACTTCGAGTGAGATGATTTCTGCACCCATAGCGACGGCCTCAACCACACTAAGGCTGATAAGGGCGCTGCCCAAGCCATGTCCTCGCCATCGAGGAAGCAAGGCGATGTTCATGATGTGCAGCTCTTCGTCAATGAGCCAATAGTCGAGAAATCCGACAACGCCGTGCTTGGGATGCTCGAGCACGCGAAGAGAGGCCCATGGAAGTGAGAGTTCCGACAGGAAGATGGACCTGGGCCATGCGCTAGGGTGGGCCTGGTGTTCGATGTCTTCGACGCGATCGAGGTCACTCGGGCGCGCGAGGCGGAGGCGCCACGGACGCGGGAGGGGCATGGTTCACCTCGTCGGAGCTGGCCCGTTGCTGTGTTTGGATGGCGAGTAAGGCGTCAATCGCCTCCCAGACCTCTTCGCGCCCAAGGCCAGTCGTGGCAGAAAACGGGAGCAGGGCACCGGCGTCGATTCCGAGCGCCTTTCCGATGGCCTGGGTTCGCGAAAACCTCTGTGTGCGACTAAGCTTATCGGCTTTGGTCAGCACCAGGAGGGCCGGCAACTGACGCTCAGAGAGGACGGCAAACATCATGTGGTCTTCGGGGCTGGGTTGGCGCCGAATGTCGAGCAACAGAACGAGACCACACAGCGTGGTGCGCTGTTGGAGATAGGTGCCGATCATGGGACGCCAAGCGCGGCGCACCGACTCAGGGACGGCTGCATAGCCATAGCCCGGCAGATCGACGAAGAAGCACTGGTCGTTGACCAAGAAGTAATTGATGAGCTGTGTCCTGCCAGGGGTGCGACTGACTTTGGCCATGCCGCGCCGATTGAGCAGGGTGTTGAGCAGGGAAGACTTGCCGACATTAGAGCGGCCGGCAAAGGCCACCTCTGGGAAGTCGGCAGGCGGGCAGTGCTGCAGTGAAGGGGCACTCAGGACGAATTCAACGCGTTGGTATTTCATGGGATCAAAGAGGAGAGGGTCATCATGCGGTGAGAGAAGCAGCCCGCAACAAAGACGGCAATGGCGAGACAAAGACAGAGGCAGAGCCACCAGCGGGGCGGTCGCCCAGCGCCGGAAAGGAGCCCAGGAATGACCATCGCAGCGAGGGCGAGGTAAGCGAAGTGTGTATCAGAAAAGTCCCAGCGACCACTGACGGTGAACGAGCCGAAGAGTCCGCTGAGCAGGGCGATCCAGGCAAGCCCCGGGGCAAGCCCACAGGGCAGGTGAGGAGGGTCACTTGCGGTGGTGGTTGGGCTGTGCTCGCTCAGGTGGTGGACGAGGTGGAGGCCGATGGCGCTGACCATGAGCAACAGGAGCATGGCCGGTGCGATGTCTGCCAACGCCGGCTTCAGGAGCGCGGGATCGATGTCGGGTTGGGTGAAGACTGTGGCCTGAACAGGCAGCCCGTGTAGGCCGGCGAGTAGCCATGGGGGTAGGGGTTCTGGCTGGGCTTGCAGGGCAACCACGGCCAAAATGATGGCGCACAGGAGTCCGCCGATGCTGGCCAAGGCCAACAAGAGGCGGGCGCTGTGGCGATTGTAATGGGCCAGCAGGGCGCCGAGCAGGTAGCAGAGGCCGGTGAAAACGATGGCGAGCATCAAGACGGGAGGCGCTGCGGTCAACAAGGCGACGGCGCTGCTGTGTACCGAGCCGTCGGGCAAGAGGGTCGTCGCCTGTAGGGTTGCAGGGTGAGGGCCAGCGTAGAGCTGGAGATAGACCCCCGGGTAGGCCAGAGAAGCTGGCCCTGCAAGCACGAGCGCTGCGAGGGCAGTGAGGATAACCGCCACTAGGGCCCAAAGATAGGTGGGCCGCCGGCTGGAGTCGCTCTGCAGGAGCTGCCCAAGCCACAAGGTGAGGAGCGCTGACCAGGCTGCGACATTGATGGCGAGGAGCGCCACGCCGGCTGTAGGGAGGGGATAGGAAAAGGCGGCAAGCTTAGCGCCGAAGGGCGCTAGGAAAGCGATGATGAGGCCGAGTAAAAGGAGGGTGCGGCTGGTGTTAGGGGCGCGCTGCGCAAAGGCAAGGATGGCGACGCATTGGACGACGCCAGCGCCGAGGAACCAGAGGCTCTGAGGTTGAAGCAAAGCCAACGGCGCAGGGCTCAGAGGCGCAGCCAAGGTACTCAGCTCGGCGAAGAAGCGGTGCTGACCCAGCAGGGTTTGCAGCAGCGCGCCGACACCCAACAGGGAAGCGCACAGGAGAGCCAGGCGCCAGAGGCTCTTGCGGCTGAGCCAGGTCGCTTGGGGTGTGGCCGTTGGCGTGGCTCGCGAAGAGGCCAGGGTAGACGCGATGAAACCAGCACAGGCCAGCGTGAGGGCCGTGGCCGTGAACGCGGTCTGGTTCATGGGCGGGCCTTGGCAGCGGCTGGCATGCGGCGGCCGAAGATGCCGAAGATGCCCGAGAGCACCGAGAGGAGCAGGGACGCCCACAGCCAGGGGGCGCTCTGTACTTGGGTTCGCTCGAAGTGAAAGAGATGGGCGCTAGAGAAGGTGAAGGGGGGGGCTTCGTGTTGGCTTTCCGGTGCGGGATGCCAGCGCAGGCCGTGTTCATCGAGCAGTGCTATTTGGGCGCTCTGCCACTTCAGGGCGATGATTCGCGCAGCTCCTCGCGGGCTAGGGAGCTCATCACCGAGACGCAGATCGAGCCTGGGATCAGCGTCGGTGGGAGAGCGCTGGATGCGTGGACGCCCAGCGTGCGGGAGCACGGCGCGGAGACGGACGAGGGTGGCATCTGGCAGTGCGATGAGCTGGGCGGGTGGGGTGGCCAAGGTGGTCTTCCCAAGTGAATCGGTGATTTGGAGTTGGAGCGGCCACACGTCGTGGTTTTGGACGCGAAGGGTGTAGGCCAGATGTTCGGCGACAGGGGCTGTGCCCAGGCGGTGGTGGGTGAAGAGCGCCGCGCTCTCTGGGGGCCCACTCTCGAGTGTCAAGGTGGTGGGTGGGGGATAAGCTGCATGATGGACGAAGCCGAGCAGGAGGGAGGCGCCGGCGCTTAGGCCTAGGAGCCAAGCGGCGCGGAGCTGCCACGGCTGTGAGGACCAACGTTGGAGGAGGACGAGCAGGGCTTGAAGGAGCAGGCCGGCCCCAAGGAGGCGGAGCATGAGGGCGGAGAGGGGCGTTGGATCTGGCAGTGGCGAGGCGAGGGCGAGCCCCGAGGCGTGGATGAGGAGGAAACAAACAAGGGCCAGAACGGCGATGCGCACCGCAGGGTGAGACGCGAGGCAATGCCGGATCTTAGGAGGGGAAGCGGGAGGCATGGGGGATGATTCGTCTTTGCAGAGAGACAGCGCAGCGCCATCCGTGGGGGGAACTTAGCAAGGCGTAGCGAATTGTGCCACAGTGTGAGCGCCATTGGGGCGTTGTGAGGTGCGATGGTGCGTGATTGATGGGCGGTCTTTCTGGCATGGTAATTGTTAGTCGGGACGGGCCATGGCCTGATGGATGGCGTCAGGGTGGAGGACAGCGGACATGCGAGAAAGAAACAAGGTTATGAAATGGTTGGGGTTGGCGCTTTTGGCGTTGGCCCTTTCGTCCTTGGGGGGGTGTTTCTCGACGAGTCAGCCACATTATGTAGTCCCTGAGACTTACCGAGTGTTCTATCAGGGCTCGCACCCGGTCCACAGTCTGGATGGGCACGCTGATTGGTGCGACATCGAGGGGCCGCATGCACACAATTATGAGCCGGAGACCTATGACTTTTATGTAGAGGTCGATGGTTACTTGGTTTTTGTGGGTGATCCGATTTATTACGTCGATCGCGTTCATTTTGATTTGTATGATTACTACGGTTCTCACCCTGTAGGAACTCACGGTCACTGGTGCTATATAGATGGTTATCACCATCATCACTTTTCTCCCTATGGTTCTTATTACACCTACGACTATTCCTACAACTACTACTATTACAGTGGTCCCTATGACCGTTATTATGATTCACGGCGGGAGCGTTATTATTTGGGTACCTACTATAGGCACCATCCGCCGCGACGCATGGTGCATCGCCACGGCGCATCGGCTTATCGGGATGGCCCGGTGCGGGCGCAGCGGCCGGGAGGTCATGGCGACGGAGGTGCTGGTCCGGTGCAGGCAGGCAATCCCGGTGGTGGTGGTGCGGTCCATGCGGGTGCGCCAGCGCCGGCAGGGGGTGGAGGTGGTCCGACGTCGGCCGGTGATGGTAACCGTGGTCCCGCTGGTGCTGGTCCGGGCGGTGCGACCTCCGATGCCCCCGGCACGGGGGGCGGTGGCCATCGACCCAGTGGTGGCATGGCTGTTGGCAAAGTCGAGGGTATTGGCGGTGGTGAGATTGGGCGGACGCCGCCAACGAGAGGGGAGGTCAAGGCGGGCACAGGGCCGTTGGGTGATAGTGCCGCGGGTGCGCCGGCGGTGGAGCGCGGGAACTTGGTGCCGGCTGTCGCGGCAGAACGCGAACGCGGCCCGAGACGCGCCGGAAGTATACAGATGCGGACGCCAGTCAAGGGTTCAGATGTGCCGGCGCGTGGTGGGGCGGCGGCCTCGGTGCCTGGAGGGGATGATGATGGTGACACGCGAGGTCGGCGAGAGATCCGCCTGCGTGAGACGCTGGATCCCAATGCGCTCGAGCCCAAGGTGCCAGCGCGTCACGTGCCTGCTGCTGGACAAGATGACGGGTCGCGGATCAGGAACGGGTCGCAGTCTATTCCCAGTGCGGGACGCGAGGGTGGTGTCGCTGCGCCTGCTCGGAGGGCGCCCAGTGCGACGCCCGCGGAGGTCGGGAGTCCGGTGGGGACACGCCAAGCGTCGCCTCGTGTGGTGCCTGCGGCGAAGGCGAGCCCGGCGCCTTCGCGCAGCACTGGGACGACGCCTGCGCCGACGCCCGTCAAGGTGCACACAGCACCCGTTCGCAGTGTCGACCCGGTGCCCAGTGCCAACACTGGCCGAGAGACGAAGCGCACGCCGCTAGTGGACTCGAGTCGCACGAGCACCCGGCCTAGCCGGAGCGCGGCGCCGCCGAGTGAGTCCGTGCGACCATCGACGCCGGCGCCGGTATCGACCCGCACGAGCGGGCGGAGCTCCGCTGAGCGCGGGAGCCCCGCTTCAGCGCCGCCAGCGCCGGCTGCAGTGGAGTCGACGTCCTCATCGTCGGGTACTTCCTCGTCGCCGGCGGCGGCACCGGCGGCACCGGCCACGCGTGATGCCAAAGGCAAGGGGAGCAGTGGCCGGGTGCGTCCTGGGTCGAAGAAGTCTCGCGGCAAATAGCAGGGTTAGGGTGCGCCTGTCTCGTGCCGCTGGCGAAGCCGTCGTTGCATGTCGGTGAAAACGACGCGGCACTGTTGGTGGCATTCGGCGAGGGTGCCGCTGTTGTCAATGACCCAGGTCGCGTGGGCTAGGCGTTCTTGGTTGGTGCACTGTGCTTGGATGCGCGCGCGTGCATCTTGCTCGCTGAGTCCATTGCGGGCACAGAGGCGTTGTAGTTGCAGCTCAGGTTGGGTGATGACTACGACGAGCCCATCCATCTCACGGTAGAGTTGGTTTTCAACGATGAGGGCGGCTTCATAAATGACAAAGGGTCGTCCCTGACGTTGTGCTTCCTTTCTCTTTCTGCGTGCGGCGTCGGCGATGGCAGGGTGGATGATGGCGTTGAGCTGTGCCCGCGCCTGGGGTCGTTCGAACACGATCTGAGCCAGGCGCTGGCGATCCAAGAAGCCCTGCGGGGTGATGATGGAATCACCGAAGTGGCTGTGGACTTTTTCGAGGGTGGTCGAGCCAGGCTGAACGACCTCTCTGGCGAGTTGATCCGCATCGATGATGTCGGCACCGCAGGTGGCCAAGCATTGCGCGACCGTGGACTTACCGGAGGCGATGCCCCCTGTGAGGCCGAACCAGAGCGTGGTCACTTCGTTGTTATTCATTCACTGAGGTCGACAATGCCCCGATGGGAGAGGGTCAGCAACACGAGGGCTGCTTCGGCCCGTGGCATGGCGCCGAGATCAATGAGAAACTCAATGGGAGTGAATCCGTCGAGTTGGCTGAGGAGGTAACCGGCGCGGTGATCGATACCGCGTTGGGAGAGTATTCTCTGCACGGGCATGAGCAAGCGTGGGGTCCGCTCGAGGGGCTTGATGAGCTCGACGGCGACGATGAGGGCTCTCTCGTAGAGGTCGGCGACGACGGGGTCGAGCTCCTTGCGGCCGGGGTGTTGTGCTTGAATCTCCTGGGCCATGATGTAGGCGGCGACGATCTGTCCTTTTTCGGCGAGTCGCATGCACTCAGCGAGGAGGGGCGGAGTGGCGACGGCGGGTGCTTCCTGCAAGCGCGGACGCTGTGGCGGGGAGATGAGTCGTTGTGGCGTGGTCGTCCGGGGGAAGTCTTGGGCGACTTTTTCAGGCGGGGGCTCGGGCGAGAGATCGTTGCTGGGGCGCAGCATGGGTATGCCGGCGGGCGTCGGGGGGCTGATGGCCTGGTGGTCTGCTTTGGGGTTGGGTTGCGAATTGGGGAAGGGGCTATCGAGCTGCCAGGGGTTAGAGGGTTGTTCAAAGCGCTGTGCGGTGTCAGCTCGTTTGGTGACGCTGCTCTTGGCCTCCTCTGCGAGGTCCTCGAAGGAGGTTGGCTTGAAGATGCCTTGTTCGGGTGCGGTGAGCGTTGGGACGCGATCCCGAGACTTTCTCTGTTCGGCGTCACGCGCAGGGTTGCTGGTAGGGACGGGGGTCAAGCCGGCGAGGGGCGTTCTTTTGGTGCTGGTCGTTGGCTGGCGGTGAAAAGCAGGTGTTGCTTGTTGGGTGGCCACGGTTTGGGCAGAGGTGATGGGCTGAACTGGTGCCAGGTTGTGGGGCAGCTCGGCCTGTCTCTGCTCGATGTTGTCATCTAGATCCCATTCGAAATCGCCAAAGGGATCGTCGAGGTGTTCCGCGCCGGGGGTGTGTGCGCCTTGGTTGGGCTGCCGAGGTTCAGCCATTTCCGGCAGCGCCGCATGCCTTTGGGTAGGGGGGGCGTCGCGTTCGTCGTTTTGGCTCGAGTTGCCTTGGGGTGAGGCGAAGAAGTCGTCGAAGAGGCTGGCGTCGGGTCCATCAGGGCTGTCGTCTGCGGGGTGGTTTTCGCAGGCGAGGTCATTCTCCGCTGCGGAGACATCAAAGAAGTGATCGAGTGGTGAAGCTTGGGTAGCGGCGCTGGGCGCGCGGGGCGCTGGCGCTTGGGTGGCGGCGCTGTTGGCGTGGAGGCCATCTTGCCGGATGTCGTCTCGAGGTGCTTTGGCGCTGATGACTTTGGCGTTGGCGCTGAGGCTGAGGTCATCATAGGAGGCGAGGTCGAAGTCGGCCCAGAGTTCTTGGCCGAGGCCGTTTTCAATGTTTTGGTCGAGCGGGTTGTCGAAAACGGCCGAGACCGACGATTTGAGTAGTGGGCCCAGTTCAGCCGGGAAATCGACCTCGGCTCGGCTGGCGTCGGAGATGAGGTCAACGCAGCGTTGTGCCATGAGGCCGATGACGTCATCGCGGATGGCCAGAGCTTTCCATTGGGCCAAGGCAGCGATTTTTTCACCAGCTTGGTAGAGGCGGATACCGTCAGCGATTTCTTCAGGCAGGTTGCGGTTGAATTGGGTATTCATGGGTGGGCATCCGCTCGTGAAGGATGGGGTGCTATTGTATCCTCTCAGCGATGCCTTTGAAGACGGCCAGGGTACGTCTGAGTGTGTCTGTCGCTGATTTGATGGCGTTCAGGTTTGGTCCATCGATGCAGCTTCTGGCATCTTCGATGGCCACCCGTGCCTTATCGATGGCGTTGTGGCCCAGCGAGGAGCCTCCCATGGCGACTTCGACTTGAGGCATGAGTTTTTCGACGTCTCTGAGGGTTCTTCCGAGTTGAATGCGTGCTTCCTCCATCTCATCGTCGCGGGAGATGTCTTGGAGGTAGTCTTGGTGTTCAGCCATCATTTGTTTGATTTCGTCGTCCGTGAGCGACGAGGAGGCGGTCACGGCGATGGACTGCTCTTTGCCGGTCTCGAGGTCAATGGCTGAGACCTGGACGATGCCATCGGCAGAGATTTCGAAGATGATTTCCAGATCGACCTCCCCGGCTGGGGCTGGTCTGATGCCGGTGAAAGTGAATTCACCGAGGGTTTCGTTTTCGCTGGCTTTGGCGCTCTCCCCTTGGAGGACGACGACTTTGATGGAGGTTTGGCGGTCACGTGAGGTGGTGAAGACGCGCGACTCTCGCGCGGGTATGGTCGTGTTTTTGGCGATGATGGTGTTGAATCCCCCTCCGTGAACGGCGATGCCGAGGTCGAGGGGGGTGACATCCAGCAGGAGGACGTCGTCGTTTCCTTCGACCAGGGCAGCGCCTTGAATGGCAGCTCCGATGGCGACGGCCTCGTCGGGGTGCACATTTTTAGAGGGCTGGAGGCCGAAGTACTCCTGTACCATGCGTTGGACCATGGGCATGCGGGTCATGCCGCCAACGAGGACGACATCACCGACTTGGTTTGGCGCGAGGCCAGCGTCGGCGAGGGTCACTTCACAGATCCGGACGGTCCGCTCCACGAGGTCGATGACCAGTTCTTCAAGTACTTCTCGGGTGAGCTCGGTCTGCAAATGGAGCGCTTCTCCGCTCTCGGTGGTCCAGATGAAGGGTAGATTGATCTCGACTTTGCTGGCGCTGGAGAGGTCGCATTTGGCTTTTTCTGCGGCGTCTTTGAGGCGCTGGAGGGCCATTTCGTTGCTGCGCAGGTCAATGGCGTGGACTTCGGCGAATTGGTAGGCGAGCCACTCGATGATGCGGGCGTCGAAATCTTCGCCACCGAGGAAGGTGTCCCCTGCGGTGGAGATGACGTCAAAGACACCGCTGGCGATGTTGAGGACGGAGATATCGAAGGTGCCGCCGCCGAGATCGTAGACGGCTACCGAAGAGTTGATGTCTCTTCCGTAGCCGTAGGCGAGGGCAGCGGCGGTAGGTTCGTTGATGATTCGCAGGACGTCGAGTCCGGCGATGCGCCCGGCGTCTTTGGTGGCTTGTCGTTGTCCGTCGTTGAAGTAGGCGGGTACGGTGATCACTGCCTGAGAGATGCTCTGTCCGGAATAATCTTCGGCGACGAGCTTCATCTCGGTGAGGATCATGGACGAGATTTCGGGCAGCGAATAGGCTTTTTCGCGAATGACGATGCGGACGTCGTTGTGGGGCCCTTCGACAATGGGGTAGGGGCAAGTCTCCATGCAATGGATGACCTGGGGGGAGCCCCAAGAACGTCCGATGAGCCTTTTGGCACCAAAGACGGTGTTTTTGGCGTTGGTGATGGCTTGTCGTTTCGCCATCTGACCGACGAGTCTTTTGCCGGACTCGGTGATGGCGACGATGGACGGGGTCGTCTTATAGCCCCCTTTGTTGGGGACGACCTTGGGTCCCGTGGCGTCTAAGATGGCGACACAAGAATTGGTGGTACCAAGGTCGATACCAATGACGATGCTGGGCTCACCCATCGTCTCTCCCTCTATTCATGATGTGGTTAGGTCTCGTTATTGGCACGGGCTTTGGCCTGAACTGCGGCGAGCCTGCTGCGGGCGCCGCTGTGGTTGGGATCCAACGCGACCGCTTTGGCGTAAGCTTGCTCAGCTTCGGCCAGCGCTCCACGTTGTTCGACGAGGTAAGCCCAGGCGACCCAGAAGCGGGCATTGTTCGGCTCGATTTCGAGGGCCTCTTTGGACAAGCGTTCGGCCAGGTCGAGCTCCTGGCGCAGCTTGATGAGGCACTCTGCGGCCCTGTTCATGAGGTCAGGGCTCTTTCGTTGTTGTAGCGCCTCGAGAAAGGCGTCAGCGGCGATGCGGAAATCTCCCTTACGTTCTGCCAGTTTGGCCTGTCCGAGGACTTCGGCGAGAGGTCTCACTTTGGGTGTGCTCGGGGGCTGTTGTGGCGGAGGCTCGGGTGGGGCTGGCGCTGGTGTTGGCGGCGAGGTGTTGGGGCTGGGGCTGTGAAGGGAGGCGGACTTTTTTTGTGGAATAGGGCACGGGGTGGCGGAGCTAAGCGCGATATCATAGGCCTGGCGCCGCTGGGTGTTGCTGAGGGTCCTGTAGGCGTCGTTGAGCCACTTGAAGATTTCCCCGATGACGGGTGCGAAAGGCCCGATATTTCTGCGAAAGAAGCGGTCGGGGTGAAAGAACTTGGACAAATTGAAGTAGCTGGCTTTGATGAGCGCCGGGGAGGCGTTGAGGTTCAGGTCCAAGAGCTGGTAGTAATTGACTTGGTCGAGGTGCTCGTGGAAGTAGGCGACGGCTTTCTGGAAGGCGGGATCGATGTCGACGTCTGCGCGTGGGGTGAAGGTGAACTCAGCATAGGGCTGGGGCCACGTTTTGGGGATGGGTGGGAGGCGGACCGCTTTGTTGGCGACGGTTTCAGCCGCGTCTTTGGGTGGCTCGGGGAGGCGGACGATGCCGCCTCGTTGCAGCTTCCACAGGGTGTTCTGCGTGGCCTCTTTGCTCAGGGGCGAGGTGTCAAAGACCTCTTTTATGGTTGCTTTGCCATCGATGAGAGCGAGGAGCAACCAGTCATCGGGTTGCATCTCGACGCCCTCGAAGGACGGGTTTTCGGCCATCGTCGCTATGCCTGTTGGTGTTTCCGTCAACAGATCGAATTGCCCTGTCATTGTGCTCCCTTCATCCATCCCGCATCAAAGATGCCTTAGCACTATATTCTCGCTGTGCGTTACGCGCAACCGGGTCACCCAGCCCACAATCCACGACCAAAGCCGGCATGGGGCTTGCTCGTTGTGAATTATTG
>CAYVQF010000009.1:0-117076 GCA_964454015.1 uncultured Myxococcales bacterium | reverse complement strand
ACATCATCTCTGGACTGTAGCGATAACCACGCCCCGCCCGAACCTGATGGGTAAAGGTCAACTTCATCCGCACCTGGTTGGCCACGGCATTGGTCAAGCGCTCCACCCGCTCGCCAAAAACTTTGCTGAGCTCTTCAGGGCGATCGATCTTGCCCGTGAACCCATTGCCAAAGGACACCAAGCGCTGCATGAACTTGTAGTCGAAGTCCTTGCCAAATCCCAAACCATCGAGCGAAATGCCCCGCTCAGCCATGGCCTCGGCCTGGCGCAGACAGTGGCCCTCGATGCCATCGACCCGTCCGTCCGTCAGCAGCAGCACCTTCCGCGTCAGGCCGGCTTCGTTCACCACATTGAGCTGGTGCTCGGCCTTGCGCAAAGCCAGCTCCATGTCGGTCCCGCCCCCGCGGTAGTGCTCGATGATGTCGATCTTCCGCAGCACTGCATCCCGGCTCCCTGCCGGGCCCATGACCTCGCCCTGCAGAACCTCATAAACCACCGACTGAAAAGCGATGAGGCTGAGCACATCCCCAGGATGCAACATCTCCACCACCCGCTTCGCCGCATTGCGCAGCTCGCGAATGTCGCGGTCACCCATGGAGCTCGACACGTCCAGCACCAAGCACAAGTGAGAACGCGTCCGCACCTCTGCCGCCGCCCGGATGCGCGGCGAAGCGTTGATCTTCAGCAAAGCCTTGAGTTGGGTCTCGCTCTGCGTCGTCGCCACCACCGGCTGGTCCAAGACATAGTCCAATAGAATCTCTTCTGCCATGTCTCTCTCCCTGCTCCGCTCGGACAGACGCCGGCCACCAAGGCACCATCGCGCCTGCTCGCGGGATAACGCCTAAAGGGATAACACGCCCCAGCACTGACAGGCAACGCGCAAGGCGCCAACAACAGACCGGCCCCAAAGACCCCCGACAGCACCGCGCGCCACCTCGCCCCCTGGCCCCTGTTGCCGCCCCGCAAAAGCCAGAACTACTTCTTCGGCTTATCCCCCAGCGCACGATCTTGCGCCGCAAACACCTTGCGGTCCACATTGGAACGTGTCTGATGCACCTTCGCCTGGACCTTACCAACGGTCTTGGCCCGCACCCGTGACTCCAGGCGCCGCCTATAGCGCCACAGGCTCGGCTTGAACAGCAACTTCAACCAACGAATCAAGCCATCGATGATACTCTGCATGACCTCCTCCTCCCCGTGGACTACGTCTTTGCTGGCTTCGCTTCGACCAAGCGCTGCGCCACGTCACGAAAGGCCTGACCCGCCACGCCTTCTGCCGCGCGCGTCACCACCTGCTCACCTCCGTCCCCAAGCGCTCGCACCTGGGGATCCAACGGGATACGGCCTAAGAGGCGCAACCCCAAGGCGGCAATCATTTGTTCCGCCGCGTCCCCAAAGATGTGCACCCGCCGCTGCGCCTCCAGCCAGCCCTCGGCCTCGGCCACCAACGACCCGTGCGCCCCGTCGTGGGGCATCGCCGCCAGCAGCCTGGCCATCTCTGTCGCGCCAGGCCAGTCGAAGTGGCTCATGTTCTCGACCACCCCCAGGATCTCGACCCCAAAAGGCTTGAAGAGCCCGACCCCCCGCCCCACATCGGCCAGCGCAAGCTCAGAGGGCGTCGTCACCACCACCGCGCCATCGACCTTCACCTCCTGCAGCACCGTCAGGTAAGCGTCACCCGTCCCAGGCGGCATGTCGATGAAGAGGTAGTCCCGACCCTCCCAAGCCACCTCGCGCAAGAACTGCTTGACCAAGGAAGCCACCATGGGGCCGCGCCAGATCACCGGCTGGCCCGCCTCGATGACGAAACCCAGGCTCATCACCCCCACCCCGCCGTGCTCGATGGGTTGAATGCGCTCGCCTCTGACCATGGGCTGTCGCGTCATCCCCAACAAGGTCGGCAGAGAGGGACCGTGCACGTCCAGGTCCAAGAGGCCGACGCCATAGCCCATGCGCGCCGTCGCATAGGCCAGATTCGTCGCCACCGTGCTCTTGCCCACCCCCCCCTTGCCGCTACAAACCAAGATCACCCGCCCCACGCCCGCCAAAGGCGCCGGCTCGGGCGCAACGCCAGGTCCGTGACCTCCATGACCCCCAGCGCAACCCGCCCCCGACGGAGCCGCCGGCGCCGCGGCCGCGGCCGCGGCCTTGGTCGTGCGCGACGAGACGCTGACGTCAACCACCCCAGGCACACCGGCGACCACCGCCCGCACCCGATCCTCCAGGGCAAAACGTTCCGCAGCCACCACGGCCGGGGCGAAAACCAAGCTCACATGTACCCGCCCTGCCTCCTCGCCAAAGCTCACCTGCGCCACCGGCGCGTCTTTGCCCAAGACCCGTTGCAGCGCTTCTTCGATCTGTCTCTGCATCTCTTCAGCCCCTCATGCCGCGTTCCCAGCTCATCAAAGCCCCGCGGGATGCACATCACCCGTCAATCCACCTTCTCCACCGCGACGATCTCCGGGAAGGCCTCTTTGAGCTGGCGCTCAATCCCGTGCCGTAGGGTCACCATGGCGTGAGGACAACCATGACACGCCCCGGTCAAGCGCACGCTCACCACACCATCCACGTAGTCCACGAACTCGACATCACCGCCATCGGCCTGTAGATGCACACGAATACCTTCCAACGCCGTCATGATCTTCTGCCGCATCTTGTGTCCTCCCCTGCATGCTTGGTTGCGAAAAACGTCACCGCCCCGTGGGCAACCGCAACGTCACGGGGCTGCTATAGTCCCTGAACATCCCCTTGACAACCCGCGCCGCCCAAGCCCACCTTGCGACCAGCGCCGCCTCCGCCGGCGCAGCAATGGCCAAGGACGCACCATGACCGGGGAACTCATTGGAACGACGCTCTTACTCCTTGGCGGCGGCGTGCTGGCTGGCATCATCAACACCATGGCGGGCGGTGGCTCATTGCTCACCATCCCCATCCTGATCTTCGCCGGCCTACCCGCCACCGACGCCAACGGCACCAACCGCATCTTCATGCTCATCCAATCGGCCGCCAGCGCCCGGGAGATGCACCGCCGCGCCCCCTTTCCTGCCCGCGCGACCCTCTGGGCCACCCTCCCCACACTCCTGGGGGCTCTCCTCGGCGCTTGGCTCGCCGTCGGCATCGACGCCACCCAGATGCGTACCGTCATCGGCGGCGCCCTCCTCGTGGCCCTCACCTTTACCCTCCTCAGTCCCAGAACCTTCCTCAAAGACGACGCTGCACCTGCGCCCCTCTCCGCGGGCCGGCAAACTCTCTTCATGTTCGCCATGTTCGCCATGGGCATCTACGGCGGCTTCATCCAGGCCGGCCTCGGCGCGATCATCCCGCTGGCCATGGTCGCCCTGGGCCGCTGGCGCCTCCTCCCCGCCGCAGGTGCCAAGAATGTCATCATCGCCCTCTACACCCTCCCGGTCTTGGGCATCTTCCTTTACCACGGCCAGGTGCAATGGCTCCCTGGCATGACCCTCGCCGTCGGTGCCCTCCTCGGCGCCAAGCTCGGCGCCCTCTTCGCCCACAGAGGCGGCCAGAAAGTGGTCTTGGCCTTTCTGATCCTGGTCACCTTGGCCGCCGCCCTCCAGCTCATCTTCGCCGAGTGACGCCGCGCACGCCCCCTGCCGCGTGGATCCCTGAAACCGCCACACCGCCACACCGCCAACCTCGCTTTTTGCCTCAGCACCGCACCGTGCTAGCTTGGGCGCGGGCCACGCTCCGTGCGCTCGCCTCCGCTTCCTTTTCACGAGGACGTCGCCATGGAAGGCAAAACACCCCTGTCTCGACCCTATTCGCCCCAACGAAGCGCTGCACACCGGCGGCACATCTGGCAGACCCTGCGCCACATCGCCTATTTCGCCCTCATCGTCCTGGGGGCCCTGGCCTCCATGGCCACCAACCTCGCCGAGGACCCTAAGGTCGAAGAAGACAAAAAGCTGCAACCCTGCCAAGAGCATCAGGATTGCGTCGAACAAGACGCTGGCCTCCCCTATTGCCTCGCCTCGTATCAGATCTGCGTGGAATGCACCGCCGACGAACACTGCGGTGCCCAAGCGCGCTGCTTCGAGTACCGCTGCGCCACCCTGTGCGACTCACACGCCCAATGCCAAGGACACTTGGCCTGCATCGAAGGCTTGTGTCGCGAGTGCAAAGATGACCGCCAGTGCGGCGACCCCAGCCTGGTCTGCTACGTCGGCCCTGACTTCAACGCCTGCCGTCCACTTTGCCAATCCTCGACGGAATGCACCGGGCCAGGCTATGTAGATGGCGATGTCTGTCGGGGCGGTCGCTGCCAACCCGTCACTTGCACCGTGCCGCAGGATTGCCTCGTGGACCGCGAGCTCTGCAATCCCCAAAGCGGCCTGTGTGAGCCTATCGTCCGCTAGCGATCGCCGGACCTCGTGCGCCACGGGTGCGCCTCGCTCCGGAGTGTTCCATGGGTAAAGACTGGGCCGAACTGTGGTACGACCTGCCTTTCGCCGCTTTTGACGTCGAAACCACGGGCTTCGACGAACACAGCGACAAGATCATCGAGGTCGGCATCGTCCACTTCGATGGCGGCCAACAGAGCGAACGCTTTGGCTGGCTCATCGACCCCCAGCGCCCCATCCCCGATGCCGTGGTGCGCATCACGGGGATTCGCAACGAAGATGTCGCTGGCAAACCCACCTTCGCGGACGTCGCCAATGAGGTGCACGCCGCGCTCTCAGGTCGCGCTCTGGTGGCCTACAACTTCCCCTTCGATCGCAAGTTCCTCAGCACCGCCTTCGCCCAAGAGGGACTGGCCTGGCCCGACGACAGCCCCACCTTCGATCCCCTCATCTTCGCCCGGCAGTTCTTCCGCACCGGCTCCAAGCGCCTGGGCGACGTCGCCGAACGCCTGGGCATCGACCTCACTGAAGCCCACCGCGCCGTCCATGACGCCGAATGCGTGGGGCACATCCTCTTTGCCTTCCGCGACCGCCTCCCGCCAAGGCTCCAGGAGATCCAAGTCCTGCAGGCCCAGTGGGAGAAGCAGCAGCGCGCCGAGATCGCCCAGCGCAAAGGGCGCCTCGACGACGAGGCCTCCACCACCTCTTGGCTGGCCTCCGAAGCCCAGGCCATCGGCCTCGGCCCGGCCTACATCTATGGCAACGAAGTCGATCCCCTGCGCGCCCTCTACATGAACGTCCCCGACGCCCGGCGCGACGACACCTGAACACCTCCGCGCCCCTTAAACTTGCCTAAGTAATGCCCTCGGCCCATGCTGGTGACGTCCGACCTCTCGTCGGCCACGGAGGGAACCATGCGCCACGGACTGCTCAAGCCTACGCCCATCTTGCTCGCCGCCCTGACCCTGCTCGCCCTCACCGCTTGTATGCGGCCGCAAGCCTCCCCGGGTGAGCTCCTGATCAAGTCGCTCCGCTCCTTTCACAACGACCTGATCTTCATGCGCTACGATCAAGCCTCGGCCCATGTCCCTCAGAGCCAACGGCGCGATTTCATCACCTACTACCAAGATCAAGAGGAGCCCCTCAACATCATGGAGTACGAAATCGTCCGCCTCGAGGTCACCCCCGACGAACACTATGCCGAGGCTGAGGTAGAGCTGGTCTGGTACCAGCTCCCATCGACCAAGGTCCAGCGCACCCGCATGCTCGAACGGTGGGAGTTCAACGCCGACCTCAGCACCTGGGTCGTGGTCGAACAGCAACCCAAAGCCGAGGCCCAGGAACGAAGCACCGCTTTGAGCGGCCCCGGAGGAAACAGCCCCGGGGGAAGCAGCCCCGGGGCGAGCGGCGCCAACCGCGCCTTCTGAACCAGCCCCTAACCCGCGCTGACGGTGATCTTGCGCGGCTTCAGCGTCGCCGGCTTGGGCAGCTTGATCGTGAGCACACCAAGCTGGTAGTCAGCCGACACTTGACTCGGATCCAGACCACTGACCACCCGGAACTTCCGCAAATAGTGCAGCGGGGGCAAACCGTCCACGTCAGACTGCGCCTCGACGATCAACATCTCGTGGTCCAGGCTGATGCTGAACTGATCCGAGCGCAGGCCCGGCATATCCGCCACCACCCTATAAGCATCCTCGCCTTCGTAGATGTCCACCGGCGGATGCACCGTCACCCGGCTCTCCGTGCTCTCCATCAGGTCCCCGTTGCCGTCGACCGTGTTCTGCAATTCGTTCTCGTTACGCATGACGCTCCTCCTCTCTTCTTCACCGCGCAAGGCGCGAAGTGTCTTCACAAATGCCTCCAGCCTCAGTCCGTGCGCACCGCAATGTGCCGCGGCTGATGGGCCGCAGACTTGGCCATGGTGACCCGCAGCACCCCGTCCTTGAGCACCGCCTTGGTCTGCTCGGGATCCACCGGCACCGGCAGCGAGAGGCTGCGCTGCACCCGGTAGGCACCGCGCTCCTGCCGATGCGACAGCAGCCCCTCTTGCTGAACCGCCGCCCGCTCCGCACGCAGGGTCAACACGTCGTGCTGCACCGTCAGGTCCAGCTCACTCTCCTTGATCCCCGGCAGCTCTGCCACCAACTCGAAAGCCTCACCCTTATCGATGAGGTTCATGCGCTGGTTCCACCCCACGGGGGCGCGCGCCGCCTCGTCAGCCAGGCGCCCAAGCTGGCGCGTCACCCGCCAAGGATTGCGGAAAATTGCCCGGTCAAAATCAGTCCACAAAGTAAACATAGCTGTCCTCCTTCTCGGTTCAGGGCACAAGCCCTCAACGAAGCCAAACACACCACCACCATGTCACCGGCAGCGACCAACTCTACCGGTCCAGATAGCACTCCCTTGCCCGCCGCGACCCGGCGCCTCAAACCCATGTTCAACCCAGGGGAGGCCGCCGCCGCACGGACATTGGCGTTACAGCCTCAAGTGATGAACACCGCCGCGGGATCGTCAAGACGTCCTGTGATTTTCTTCAGCCCGCAACCCGGCTCCACGCCACGTGCGTCCGCCCATAGAAGCGCACCCGCCTGAACAGGACGTCGAGGATCATCAAGAACAACGCAACCCATAGGAAATACGGCCACATGGGCACGAAGGTCTTCACCTTCGAGTCCTCTGGATCGAAGAGCAAGGCGACCTCGGGATCCGTCAACCCTCCCGTCACCGCCACGGCGTTGTCGATGAGCTCCACATTGGGGGTCAGGTAGAAGTACTCAGCAGGATAGGGATAGCTCAGCGTGCCTCGGCTCTCGGCCACCTGGGGCCCGATCTGACCCGCGTTCATCTCGCGGTGCACCGCCTCCAGGTAATAGGGCCCAAAGGTACTAAGCTCAAAGCTCCCCTCATAAAGACCCGGCGCCGTCTGGGCCAGGGTCACCACGAAAGGCTCACTCTCGGGCGGCGTTACCTTGACCTCGCTATGCAGGCCATTGATGAAATTGTCATTGACGTCGATGGCGTCCACCGTGATGTGCCCCCGCCCATGCTGCAAAGTGGCGCTGAGATCGAAGAAAGTCTGGTCCTTACGGCGCATGGTCTCGCGCACCACCTGCGCCCAAAACCGCGGGAAGAAAGTGCGGCTCGCTACCCACCCACTCGCCCAGCGGTTCTTCGCGTCCGAGGTGAACACCGTCGTGCGCCCCGTACCCCAGCGCCAGGTCGCCAAAATGGGATCGTTGTGACGACCATTGACCAAGAGCACCTCCGCCCCGTCCTTGCGCTTCGTCGTCACGTAGCCCAGCAGATCGGGTGCACCAGAAAAACCACTGACCATGGCATGGCTCTTGGCAACGCGCGGCACGAAGGGCTCTTCCACGATGGCGTTCTGAGTGACCAAGCTGGTCTCCTGCAAGAATATGCGCGGCACAGAGTACCAGTCGTTGGTAAAGTACGAGCGCCCCTTGCCGTAGTTGGCGATCATGTTCAACAGCACCATGTCGGCGTCGCTGCCTACCCCAACCGTCGATACGGTGATCAAGTCATTGTTCATCTGCCGCACCAAATCGCTGATCGACCCGTAGGGCGCGATGCCGTCGGTCATCAAGATCACGTGCTTGATGCGCGCTGGCGCCACCACCAGCTCCAAATAGGCCATCTCCAGGGCCGACTGGATCACCGTCCCGCCGCCAGCCCGGATCCGGCTAATACGGTCGAGAATCTGCGTTCGATTCGTCGCGCGGGTGAGGGGCACATAGGCCGAAGGCCTATCGTCGAAGCCGATGACCATGATGCGGTCGTCCTTGCCCAGCACCTCCACCACCGCCTTGGCGGCGTCCTTGGCCAGCTCCATCTTCATCCCTTCCATGGAACCCGACTTGTCGATCAGCAGCGCCAAGGCCAGTGATGGATGATCCCGCTTCATATCCGCATCGAAGCTCACAGGCAGCATCCGCTCGATGGGCGTACCCGTGTAGCCACCCAGCCCGAAGGCCTGCTCCCCCCCGATGGCGATGAAACCGCCCCCATGACGCCGAACGTAATCATCGAGGATCTTCATGTTCTGGGCCGACACATTGGTCCGCCCCCCCGTCGCCTGCATGGGAGTGTCCGACAAAATCACCGCATCAAAGCCCAAGATGTCTTCCATCGTCGTCGGTAAGCCGCCCGGTGGCCGCACCTCGACGATGAAGTTCTGTCCCGTGCTCTCGCCAAAACCTTCCAGGGCGCGCTGTAAGAAATGCGCGCTCCGCGGGTTGCCCTCCACGTACAAGATTCGAGGCTTGCCCTCGATGATCAAACGCTCGCGAAAGACATTGTTGCCCGCGTAATGATCCGGCCCCTGTGGCGTCATCTCGATGCGATAGAGCACCGGCCCCGGGTTGAATGGCTCAGAGACAAAGGTGAGAAAAGACTCTCCCTGGGGTACCTCGACGGTCTTCGAGTTGTGCGCCTCCTTGAACTCACCTTGCCACACATTGAAACGCGCCTCCGTGGCATAAGTCGAAAAGAGCTCCAGCTCGATCTCGAAGGGCTTGCCCACCCGCAACGCATCCCGATCGCGGATGCTCAACGAACGAATCATGACCTCTGGACGCGGTTCAAAGGGAAAATGCTTGGCGTAAAGCCGAACCCCATAGGTGCGCGCGTTGTACGCTTCGCCCAAAAGGTCTCCCTCCGTCTGGTTGCCGTCGCTGATGAGCACGATGCGCTTGACGTGGTCCGCCGGGAACAGCGAGTAGGCATAGCGCAACGCGTCTTGGATGTTCGTGTGTTGATTGACACTGTCCGCCCGCAGCCGACCACCCTCTTCTTCCGTGGCCGCAAGCTCCGTTCCGTCCAGCTCGCTCTCAGGGTGGCGCGTGAAAAGTGGCACCTGCCCGCCAGCGCCAATGGGCAACATCCGCGGGCGCTTCGAAAAAGTGACCACCCGCATGTCCGCGTTGGGCCCTCTCTGATCGTAGACCTCCTGGACATGAGCATGAGCCTGTTCCAAGACCTCATCGGGAACCGACTCGGACACGTCGACCACGAAAATCGTCGACACATAGGACGCAAAGTCCGTGCGCTGCACATCGATCAGCGCCCCGACCAAAGCCACCACCACCAAGGCCCGCAACATGATGTTGAACACATGCTGCGGCAAGGGCAGGTCCGTCAGAGACCAGCGACAAAACAGCACCAGCACGGGCAAGCCACAAAGCAATCCCAGCCAGCGCAAATCACCCACCTCGTAGGTCACCGGCTCGGGACCCAGCCACGCCCCCATGTCCACCCAAGGGACCCAAGTCAGATGCGCAAAAAGCTCTACGTCCGTAAAGGAAAATGAAAAACGCTCAGGCAGCCAGATCTGCTGCCAAAACAGCCACACCAACCCCACCCAGACTGCGGCTAGGATACCGTAGAACAAAGTGGCGCTGATCATACGCTTGACGAGAGGTCTCATGGCTTCTCAGGTCTTGATCGCGGTGTGCCTCGTGGCCACGGCGGAGTTCAGGCTACTCGTGGTGGAGGGACTTGCACAGCAAGGTCAACTTCTCACCCTTCTTGAAGTCCGCCACCTTCCCTGCGTTCTCGATGCCCTGCACCAAAAAAGGATGACCGTCCACCTCGACCTTCGCACCCGTTAGCCAATCCAGGTTCTCACAATCCCGGTCCAACTCCCAAACGAAGGCAGAACCCTTGCCAGCCAAGTTCCCCTGGACCACAGGCTTGATCTTCAACACATCCAGCACCAGCGTGTCCTTCTCGCCGGACAACACACTCGGACGCTGCGGTCCATAGCCCAGAGACACCAGCTCTTGACACAAAAGCCGCAAGGACGCCCCGTCTTCAGGATCAGCCTTGGCCAACAAATGCGATATGATCCGCTTATTGAGACTCATCTCGTCAACCACGAGCCCATGCCTTTGCAGCGCCCGCTGCAGCAACAAAAGGGAAAACTCATCGTCTACCCGCGCCGACGCGAGCAAATGCTTCAAAACTTCCTTCGACATCTGTTGACTCCTTTCCCATAAACTCAGGCGGCAGATGGACTAAACCGTCCAACGCCGATGATAAGTAAACCACTCGACCACCAAGAGACCTAAGACCAAATACACCGCATAGAGCCACAGGTCGCGCTCGAAGTGGGAAAAGATCCACGCCCACTTGTCCAAACGCGGATCGCTGGCCGCCGCCTCCACCGTCGTCGCCCGCACCCCATCTTGGGCCGCAAGCTCAACCACGGCGCGACGCAAATCCGATTCCCTCGGGGAACTGAAGTTCGCCGCTACCGTCCAACTGTGACTGGGGCCTTGACTCGACTCCATGCGATAAAAACCCGTCAGCGCGCCGTAGTAGATGACCCGGTTTTGATGCGTCGGGATATCCCTATCCGTTCGGCCCGCAGGGTTGGTGATGTGCACCGCTTGTACCCCAGACGGAACGGGAATGTGCCAGTTCTCCCCCGTCCTATAGCCCTGGATGAGACTGCCCGACTCGTCCATGAACCAATCGATGGCGTTGATCAAAAACACCGGCAACGCCACACGAAACACCAGGTCGCTCTCTACCAAGGAGAAGCCAACGGCGATGGCATTCACCCCACCGTCGCGCCGAGCCACGATGAGCGGTCCATCGATGGAACGCACCACCACCCGATCGCCACCCTGGGTGTTGATCCGTGAGCCCCGCAAAATGTTGATGTCCTTGAGGGACAACCAACGCGCCAGGGGATGCTTCCTATCCACCCGCTCTATCAGCGGCTCCCTGATATCCCGCACCGAAAACGGCGACGCCGTCCCTTTGGGATTGAGATAGAGATAATTGCCCGCCACTTCCGCCGCAGGCGCGATCGCCTCGGTGCCTGGTTCCCAATAGGAGTTGTCGAAAATCACCACGTCGTAAGGACGCTCACGCAGGCCAGTCAAGCGAATCTCACCACCATCGGGGCGCAAAAAGGGATCGCTCGGACGCATGAAGTCCACCCGCAGGTTCTCATTCAGTAGCAGGGCCGCCTCCAAAAAGAGGTTGCCAGGCGTCACACACAAGACCCGCGCCTGGCGAAAACGAGGCACCATCACAAAAGCCTCGTCATCCAGGGGCAAAACATCCCGCAAACCCTCGCTCTTCAAGCTCACTCGGGCCGCCAACTGATCACTCGCCAAGGCCAAGTCCTCGTAAAAACGCAACTCTGAAGCCCCGGGCCCCAACTCCAAAGTCCGCTTCTCGATGATCTTGTAAAAAAAGCCCGACGGCTGGTTGGCATCTGGGAGAAGATTGTAAAGGGTCAACTCCGCAAAAACCGGGACGTCAAAATAATTGGTGACCTGCACAAAGACTTCGTAATCCAACTTGTTGGCCAAATAACGCCTGATGTTGAAGGCACTGATGGCGATGTTCCCCGTCGCTTCCCCCACCAACAACGGCTTGAAGGTGATCTCCGCCCGCAACAGCCGCTCCGGCAACCGAAGTTCGCCAAAGGCGCCATCGCTCACCAAGTAGAGATGCGGCTCGGGTCGACCCGAAAGCACATCCACCGCTGTGCGAAAACCATCCAGAATGCGAGCCTCTGTCGCCGTCGGTGACAACCCGTCCAGAGCATCTCGCAACACCGCGACCTGGCCGCTCAGCTCACCCGTCACCGAGCGCACTTGGCCATCAACGGCAATGATCATCATCTTGTCGTGAGGCCCCATCTCGTCAATCAAGCCCCGCACCTTCTCCTGGGCCAAGTGAAATCGCGATCGCCCCCCCTGCTCAGGCTCCACCGCCGCCATCGACGCGCTCGTGTCCAGCATGACGACGATGTTCTTACCGCGTTCGATCTCCCGCTCCGGCTGCGGATCCGTCAGCGCAGCCACCAGCAGCCACACCAAAAACACCCACAGCAAATAACTCAGCAATCGCTTCAGCCGCTGCAACCAGGATGATGCCTGCTTGTCCAGCAACACCCTGGACCACAACGAACCAAAAGGGACGGTCACCCGACGGCGGCGCAGCTTGAGCAAGTAGAGAATCGCGATGGCGCCTGCAAGGGCAGCCGCCAGCGAAGTCGCTACACTCAGGCCAAGTCCTGTCAATTCCATGGGGAACACCCAACCTTCGGAGCTAAAAACGAACAACACATCATTTCAAGAACCCACCCGCACGGAATACCCGCAAAATCAGCTCCTCGAAGGGGGTCTGGATCGGTGTCCGAAAATACAAGATGCGCCGCTTCAAACAAAAATCCTCGAGCTCATCGCAAAACTCGCTGTGGGCGCGTCGGTAGCGCTCCAACAGCCGCGGGGTCACCGTCACGGAACGCCGCTCACCAGACTCACAGTCAACCAACTCGATGTCACCTCTGAGACGAGGCGTCAGCTCTGCCTCGTCGAAAATGTGAATGACGTAGGTCTCAAAACGCTGGTAGCGAAGCAGGTTGAGGGCCTCCTCATAGCCACGAGGATCATAGAAATCGCTCACCACGACCGCCACCCCCCGGCGCTGATTCTGCGCCGCAAAGGTCTTGAAGGCTTCCACCATCCGCGTCGTCTCACCCTCACGCAAGTCGCTCAAAAAGCTAAAAAGCTTGAATATTTGCCCCTTGCCCCTGCTGGGAGCCAGACGACCCGTGACCTTCTCGTTGAAGGGCACCACGCTCACCCGATCCATATTGCTCAGGCCAATGTAGGCCAAGGCCGCGCTGACCTTCTTGGCGTAATCGAGCTTCCGCGGCGACCCCAACAACATGGACGCGCTCGTGTCGAGCAAAAAGTAGATGTAAAGGTCCTCTTCCTCCTCGAAGAGCCGCAGCAACAGCTTCTCCGTCCGCCCGTAGACCTTCCAATCCAAATAGCGAAAATCATCTCCAGGCGCATAATTGCGGTGATCCGCAAACTCAATCCCGCTAGCCGTCTTGCGCGTCTTGCGCTCGGCCCGCAGCTTCCCCGCAAACACCTTCTTGGAGACAATATACAAATACTCTATCTTCTTGAGGAAAGCCTCATCGAAAAGAGCCGTGCCCTGCGCCGCTGTCGCCTTGATCTTCGCCATAGCGATCCTTCACCCTCTGGTCCAGGCTAAGCTTTGGTCTCAGCGGTTTTCTTCACAATCTCCTGCAAAATGTCGTCGGTCTGCACGCCCTCCGCTTCTCCCTCGAAATTCAGAATGATCCGGTGGCGCAACGCCGGCAGCGCCACGAAACGGATATCCTCCGCGGCCACATTGAAGCGTCCCGCCATCAACGCCTTGATCTTGGCGGCCATGATGATCGACTGCGCCCCACGCGGACTCGAACCAAAACGCACGAAACGACGCGTCACCTCGGGCGCCTCCGGCAGATCCGGATGGGTCGCCTGGACCATCTTCAACGCATAGTCCATCACATGCCGCGCCACCGGAACCTCGCGCGCGAGCTCGCGCAACTCCAACACCTGGGCCTGCGTCATCGCGCGCTTTACCGTGGGCACATCCCGCGACGTGGTCCGCTCCATGATCACGTGCAAGTCCTCGCGGCTGGGAAACTTCACATTCAACTTGAACAAGAAACGGTCGAGCTGGGCCTCCGGCAAAGGATAGGTCCCCTCCATTTCCAACGGGTTCTGGGTCGCCAACACAAAAAAGGGCGCCTCGAGCTTGTAGGTCGTGTTCCCAATCGTCACGCTCTTCTCTTGCATGGCCTCCAGCAACGCTGCCTGCGTCTTGGGCGTGGCACGGTTCACCTCATCGGCCAACAAAATATTGGTAAAAATCGGACCCCGCTGAAACTCGAAGTGCTTTCCACCCTTATCGTCCTCGACGATCATGTTCGTCCCAAGAATGTCGCTCGGCATCATGTCCGGCGTGAACTGAACCCGGCTGAACTTGCAGTCCAGCGCCTCGGCCAGCGTCCGCACCAACATCGTCTTGCCTAGCCCAGGCACACCTTCCAGCAGCACCTGCCCATCGGCCAACAAACAGATGATCACCCCCTCGACGATCTCCTGGTGCCCCACAATCATCTTGCCCACTTCGGCACTCAGGGCCGCCACGTCGCGCCCAAAAGCAGCCACCCGCTCAGCGATCGGCGCACCACCGCGACCCCCTACCGGCGGCGCCTCGCCTTCTGCCACAACGCCTGCCTGCGCTTCGCGACCCTCTCTTCCCTTCTTCTGCTCAGCCATGGTTTCTCCACTACGAGGCTCACGCCTTTACTGGTTCTGGGGGCGGATGAAATCAAAATAACGCTGCACGTAGTGCCGGTAGCCCGGTGGGACCTTCTCCTGCTCCAACACGTCCTCAACCGCCTTCTCATAGTCAGCGTAAACGTCGCGGTAGTGCTGATTCGCAAAACCACTCTGACTCGCCTTCTTGACGGTCTCTGCCCGGCTCGGCCCGGCGCCCTTCTGGCCACTCACCTTGGTATCCTCACGCCGACTCGGCAAGTCCGCCGTCGCCTCACCCAAGCCATCGCTATGTCCTTTTCCCGCCTCGGCCCCCCCGCTCTCCTTACCATCACCACCTTGCTTCCCGCTGCCCTGCTGGCCACTCCCCTGGCCTGAGGCATCCTCTGGCGGCGCTTGCCCCTTGGCCCGCTGCAAATAATCGTCGATCTTGTTGGCGCGCTCATCCTCCCCCAAACCCTTGCCGCCCTTTTCACTCCCCTGACTGCGCTTGGCGTCCTCTTGCAAACGCTCCGTGGCCCGCCGCAAATCATCCTCCGCCTGCTGGCCTTTCTTGTCCTGGTCCAACTTGCGCAGTTCGTCGAGAGCCTGCTCCGCTGCGCTACGACCGTCACCTTGCCCATCTTGGCCATCCTGCTGACCCTGCTGACCCTGCTGGCCCTGCTGGCCCTGCTGGCCCTGCTGGCCCTGCTGGCCCTGCTGGCCCTGCTGACCCTGCTGACCCTGCTGACCCTGCTGACCCTGCTGGCCCTGCTGACCCTGCTGACCCTGCTGACCCTGCTCCTTCTCCTTTCCCCCTTTCCCGGACTGTTGCTCAGCCTCTTTGCGAATCTCGTCGGCGGTCTCACGGGAGAGCTTCTCCATCCGCTCCAGCCGCCGCCCCGATTCCCCACGCGCGTCCTTTTCCTGCTCGCGCTGCATCCGCTCGAGATTCCGCTTCGTGTCATCCAGAAGCCGTTGGTCTTTGGCCGACAACTTCCCTTGCTTCTCGAGTTTCTTTTCGAGTTGCTGCAGGGTGTTCTTGTGCTTCTCGAACTCCTTTTTCCAGCGCGGATCACGCAGATCGAGCTTGTCGGCGAACTTCTCCATGAGCTTGGCCAAGGACTCCAGCCGTTTGGAATCCATGTTCCCTTCGGCAATCTGCTTGGCCAGATCCGCCATGAGTTGCGCTGCCTCCTCAAACTCACCCTTCTGGATGGCCTCGGCGAGCGGCCGCGTGAGGGGGTCCTGCTGTAACTCCGCTGCAGCCGCCTTCAGCGCCTCTTCGAACTTGTCCAGCTCAGTCGCTTTGCACAGCAGCCGTTGCTCGCGGATGGTGTCGAGACGCTGATAAAAACCCTGACGCGTCAGTCCAGGCGCCAGGGCCTGTGAATCCACCACGACCTCGCCGAGCTCATCGAGCTTATTGGCGGCCTCTCCGAACTTCTTCGCATCCACCAGCGCCCGCAGCGGCGCCACGAAAGTCGCTTCGGCAAAGCGCGGGCTCAAGGCCTCGAGGTCCCGCACCAGCGCTCCAAAGTCAACGCTTTGACAGTTCGACACCAGCTTCTGGGCGATCGCCTCCAGACGCTGATTAAAGGCCTCGGGGGTCACCTCCCCGCGCTGATCCTCCTCCAGCAGGGTCCGCAGCTCCTCAGCCATGGCCTTCGCGCTCGCATCGCCAGCCTCTTCAGCCAGGCGGATGATTTCTTCCACCTGGTCTTGGCGAAAAGCGGCCATGCCCGACTCGATATTGGTCCGGTACGTGCGCGGGTCATCCTCCACTACAGGCGCGACCTGCGGCTGCGTGCTCGCCTCGACCCTCACCTTCTCAGGGAAATTCACCCACACCATCAAAGCCAACGCACAGCCAAAGATGCCCACCGCCCACAGATCGGGAGGCCTGCGCATGCGGTGCGCCAAGCGCGCATCGACCCCATCGAGACGCGCCACCGTATCCTCGACCTGAGCCAACATGAAAGGTGTCGCCTCGGGATCGCGCGCAAACTCATAGGCGCTGCCCAGGCGATCAGAGAAAGCGTTGGCGTCATCGATCGCCGCCGCCACCGCGACGGGATCAATCCGCTTCAACGCCCCCCAAAGCAGCCCCGCCAAGGGCAAGAGACCACACAGCCAAAAAGCAAGCTCGACGTGCCCCGTCAGCCAGCCCATCTTCCAAGTGGCGAGCACCAAGGTCGCCGCAAACAGGCCCAGCGCCCCAGCGAGGGTAAAAGCATTGAGCATCGCCTGCCACCGCATTCTCCGCTGGCCACGGCGAATCACCCTCTCTATGCGCGCTAAATGGTTCATGTTACATACTCGATGACAAAGGCACGCCCCAACGGTGAGACCTCTGAGTCCAAACATCATACGGCTGACATCGACGTCGCGCCACCCGTCCAAGGGCAGCAAGGCGTCCACATCGCTACAACTGCCTTCAACGGCTTTTGGATCTAAGTCTTACAGCTCACGCGTCGCCGCAACCACAGCGGCACGCCTCAAGCTCCCCGGCGCCATCTATGGGCCACCACGTCCCTGAGGCGTAAGCCCCCTCTCCCCCGAAGAGCACGTCAATACGCCCCCCCAAATCAGGGGAAGCCAATCCTGGGTTGGGTCGCAGGATCCGTCTCGACGAAGCTCCCCGTCTCCGTCCAGAAAAGCTCGCCAACGTGCCAGAAATGACCGCGACCGCCGATGGGATCGGCCAACACCATCCGCATGGCTTGCTCATGGCCTGACGCGACCGAGGGCAACACATGGGTCGGCACATCATCACCATTCAAGTAGACCCGCACCGTCGCCCACACCGGCGGCTCAAAACCGTGGTCATCGTAATAATAAACGCCGATCTCGTAGGGCGCCGTGTAGGAACCGGGGCCGACACCATCCGTGCGCGCCGGGGACTTGATGTTGATCTGCTCCGGGCCACCGCCATCGGCATCGTCCCGATCCAAGTGGGGGTTGTCATCCAGGTTGGCAGGATCGCCCCACATCGGATTCATCGTCCGGAAATGGCAATCTGAACCACCCACCTTGTCATCGAACATCCCCCCCGGGCGTATCATGTGCAGGTCCAGGTCGGTCCCACAACCGGTACAAGTGTCGGTCTCATCCGGGTCACTTGGCGTGCGCCAGGTCAGCTCCACGACGAAGCTCTTGTCTGAGCGCGTCCGCGCTTGGATGCGGGCCGGCTCACAAGAGACCAAGCCGTGCTGGTCCGTCACGGTCAACTCGATGACATAATCGCCCACCATCGCCAACTGGATCTGCGTCTCCACCGTGCGGTTGCTCGGGTCGAACCCCACGGAGAACCCCTCAGGGGCCTTCACCAGACTCCAACGGTACTCGATGATCTGATCGCCATCGTCATCGCTGGAGTCAGCAGCGCTCAACTGCAAATAATCGATGGGCTCGGCCGCCACATTGTCTGACCACGCCATGCCTGAGTTGCGCACCCGCGCTTTGGCCCGCGCCGTCGGGCAGGTGTTCAGTGTCCCAATGCCAAAGATGGGCATCCGAATCTCGTCGCTGGGCGCCTTGGCGTCCGTTTGAATCACCAGCTCACCTTGCGCCGCCTTCTCCGCCGTGGGGGCATAGGTGACCTGGAAGCCGCGGCTCGATCCCTCGGCCAGATTGACCGGAAGCCCGTTGGCCAGCTCCGTCGGCAAAAAGGCAAGGGCAAAAGTCGGATCACTGCCGCTCGCCAAGGCCACACTTTGCACCACCAAGTTCGACGTACCGCAGTTCTCGATGCTCACCTGCTTGGTCGCCGTCTTGCCAATGATCGACTGGCCAAAATCAATACTATCTTGAGGCGTTATCCGCACGCAAGGCTCATCTCCGTTGGCGCTGATCTGGGCGTTCTCCGTCCGCTCGCCCGCTCCAAAGCGGTACTTCACCGTCAGCGAACCCATATCGGGGCCCTTCATCTCCGGCGCGTAAATGATCTTGAAAGAGAAGCCGTCCTGTGGCTCAAAACTGCGGTCGGGGAACGGAATGTTCTCCCGGGTCCCAGCCTCGACCGAAAAATCATCGGAACCGGTCAGCGAAATGTTGACCAGCGTCAGCGGTGCCGCACCAACATTGGTGATGGTCACGTCCACTGCCTTCACTTCACCGCCATCGACTTGACCAAAGACAATCGGCTTCGGCGAAATCTGCACCCGCGGTCCGATCTCCAGCGCCGTGATCCGTACCCTCTCCTCTTGGTTCAAAGGATCATTGCTCCGGATGGTCAACACGGCGTCCACATCGCCCACCTGCGTCGGCCTATACTGGATGCCCAGCATCATCGACGATTTTCCGTCACTCTGCTCCAATGGATCCAAGCGAATGCGCGATCCCGTGTAATTCGCCCCATCTACCAGAATCTTCAGCGCCTCCGTCCCACGGCCACTCAACTGCATCTCAGAGATCTGCAGCTCGGCGTCGCCCATGTTGCGGATCTCGATGATCTGCTCTTGCTCCTGACCCAACTGAACCACGCTGAACGAGAGCGACTCGCGCTCCACCACGATCTTGGGACTCTTGCCCTCGCTGATCTGGCCTCCATCGTCACAAGCCAACGGCTGCAAAAAAAGCACCCCACAAAAAACCACTCCCCAGCGCCACCATTCACGTCCTGCAGTCGTCGCTCTCATCGCTTTCCCCAACGCTGCGCACATCTGCGCGCATGAACCCTCACCGTTATCAGTCGTCCACCGACGACTGCCATCTCGGCGCACACGCTAACACGCCTACTTGGGCTGAGCCACCGCAAGGTGTCGCCGCTGGCCGGACCTCAGTCATCGGGACTCATCTTAGTCGCGACCCCAGCGCCCGGTCAATCGATTGCCTCGTTTTCCAGGACCCCTGGGCCTCACACGATCTCTTGCTTTTTGCCCCATTCACGATTTCGGCCAATTCTTGGGCTGAAGGAGGCGCCATTTCGGCGCTCCTCCCCCACCCACCGGATGGGTCTCTACTCATGAAAGCGCTGCCCCCCTGTCCCGCCCACCGCGCAACCACGGCACTCGTCGCCATGTCGGTATTGCTGGCCTGCCCTATCCTCCAGGCTGAAGAACAACCCATGCGCGACAACGCCCGCAGCGGCGTCACCTGGCTCACCACCTGCGCCACTGACCCCGCCAACGACGCTCGCGGCACCATCCCCGCCGAGGATTTCGCTGATCTGCACGATCTCGGTGGGCTCTTCTTCTTCTCCGTCCACCTACCGGCATCCTGTCGCGTCCACTTGGATCTCGCGGGTGACGCGCAAAGCCTGGAGCTCGACCAAGGAGATGCGCTCTTCGCCTTGGTCGTGAATCCAGAAGCAGCCACGGTGCCGCAGTGGTCTGTTCACAGCGCTTGCCCCCTCACTTCGCTGAACCTCGTCCTGTTGTCAGGCTCTGCCGCGGCCTATGCTGAACAAGACATCCACATTTACTGGCAATCCTTGGTCGCCGCCGAGACCATCACCCGCCGAGACACTGACACCTTCGCCTCCTCTCTGCCTCTCACGCAAACCCCACTCACACCCAGCAGCCCATGACACGCCTACCACCGAGAGAGCCCTCCCAGCAGCGCCGGACGACCCCCACAGCACCTCGAAACGCCAACCCTACCCAGCACAACTCCCACCACTTCGCCTTGACGCAACCCACCCCTCATGCTAGCAACGCATTGGCCCTGCCTTATCTTGCTATCCTTATCATAGGGGAGAGATGAGGTCATGACAGCTACTGCCATCGCAGCGCGCCGCGAATGATATGCACCGGCATCTGAACGACACAAACCTGACTTCCGTCGCGCACCAAGGGATTGAACAACATGGCTAAGGTTCTAGTTGCGGAAGATAGCAAAACCATTCAGACCGTGTGTGAATGGATGTTCAAAGGAAGCGGACACACCGTCATCGCCGCTGATGCCGGCGACGACACCCTCCGCCTCGTGAACGAACAGCAGCCCCAGCTTCTCGTCCTCGATTACACCCTTCCCGACATGGACGCTTACGAGCTCTGTCGCACCATCAAATCCTCGCCCAGCACAGCAAGCGTCGCCGTGCTCATGATGGGTGGGGGCTTCGCCAGCTTCGATGAAGGCAAAGCGCAAGCCGTCGGCGCAGACGCCACCATCAACAAGCCTTTTCGCTCAGACGACTTCATCACCAAGGCCCAAGACCTCATCGCCGCCGCCACAGCGGGTAACGTCCGCTCTCTAGCGCAGGCGGCTCCGCCGCCTCCTGCGCCCGCACCTACACCCGAACCCGAGCCTGCCGAAGCGGAGGCCCAGGCCTCGCGCTTTCAGTTCCCTGGACGGCCGGCGCCACCAGCGCCACAAGCCGCCCCGCAGAAGCGTTTCACCTTCCCTGGCTCCCAGGGGCAAGGAGCACCGGCCGCACCAAGTCAGCCGCCACCAGCCCCTGCACGCGGCTCGGGCCTCAACCCGGCCCAACCCTATGGCCAACGTGCCCCAAGCCAGCCTGCACAAGCACCGGTACAACAAACGCAATCAGCGCCCACCCCGCAATCGCCCCTGCCCTCCATCGGCCCAAGGGCGGTAGCTGCGGCGGCGCCTCCTGCACCGGCCATCGATGAAGCCTTCCTGCGCGCCGAGGTACAGAGCGCCGTTAAGGAATTGCTCCCCGGCATCGTTCGCGCCGTACTCCGGGAGCTCCTCACCAAAGAGGTCGCACCGCAGCTCCAACGCTGGGTGGACAGCAGCGTCAAGAAACACCTCGGTCAAAGCTGAACCCAGCGCCTTGACACCAAAAAACCAAAGGCCGGCGCCCTCATGGGCGCCGGCCTTTGGTTTTTGAGCGATGGCTACCAACGTGGGGCGAACACGCCCCACACATCCCGCCACTAGTAGTCTTCGTCTTCCATGCTATCCGACGCGTCCTTGTCGTCGTCCTTCTTCTCCACGATCAACGCCTCCGTCGTCAGCATCAACGCCGCCACGGACGCAGCATTCTGCAACGCAACCCGGGCCACCTTCGCAGGATCGATGACGCCTGCCTCGACCAGGTCCTCATAGACATCCGTCTCGGCATTGTAGCCGCCATTGAAGTTACTGTCCTCGGCCACCTTGGCGATGACCACCGAACCATCCTGGCCAGCGTTGGCGGCGATCTGACGCAAGGGCTCTTCCAACGCCCGACGCAAGATCCTCAGGCCAAACGCCTCCTCAACGGAGCATTCCAGGCCGTCCAACGCCTTGCAAGCACGCACGAAAGCCGTCCCACCACCGGGAATCACGCCCTCTTCAAAGGCCGCCCGCGTCGCATGCAGTGCATCGTCCACGCGATCCTTGCGCTCCTTCATCTCTGCCTCGGTCGCGGCACCCACCTTGATCACCGCCACGCCACCAGAAAGCTTCGCCAAGCGCTCCTGCAGCTTCTCACGATCATAGTCGCTCGTCGTCTCTTCGATCTGCGCCTTGATCTGATTGCAACGCCCCGCGATGTCATCAGGATTACCTTGGCCATCCACAACGATGGTGTTGTCCTTGGTGATCGTAATTTGGCGAGCTTTGCCCAGATCCTTCAGACGCGCGTTCTCCAGCTTCAGACCCAGATCCTCACTGATGACCTGACCGCCCGTCAAAATGGCGAGGTCCTGCAACATCGCCTTGCGCCTATCGCCAAAGCCCGGCGCCTTGACCGCAGCAACCTTCAACGTACCGCGCAGACGGTTCACGACCAGCGTCGCCAATGCCTCGCCTTCAACATCCTCTGCTAGAATCAGCAGCGGCTTACCGGCACGCAGCACCTCTTCCAGCACCGGCAGAAGATCCTTCATCGAGCTGACCTTCTTCTCATAAATCAGCACGTAGGGCTCGTCGAGAACACACTCCATCCGCTCCGGATCGGTCACGAAGTAAGGCGAAAGATAGCCGCGGTCGAACTCCATGCCCTCGACCACCTCGAGCACTGTCTCCATGCCCTTGGCTTCTTCGACCGTTATGACGCCCTCATTGGTCACCTTGCGCATGGCCTCGGCGATGAGCTGGCCAATCGTCGCGTCGCCGTTCGCAGAAATCGTCGCGACCTGGCGAATGTCCCGCTCGTCCTTCGTCTGCTTGGCGTGGCCCTTGATAAACTCAACCACCGCCTCCACACCACGCTCGATACCGCGCTTGAGTGCCATCGGGTTATGACCCGCGGACACATAGCGCACGCCTTCGCGGAAAATGGCCTCAGCCAACACCGTCGCCGTCGTCGTCCCATCGCCGGCCACGTCTGCCGTCTTGCTGGCGACTTCCTTCACCATCTGCACGCCCAAATTCTCGAAGCGACCTTCGACCTCGATCTCCTTGGCTACGGTCACACCGTCCTTGGTGATCTTCGGCGAGCCAAAGCTCTTATTGAGGATCACATTGCGGCCCTTGGGACCCAAGGTCACCTTCACCGTCTTCGCCAGTACCGTCACACCATTCAACATGCGCCGACGAGCGTTCTCTTTGAACAACAATTGCTTCGCCATTTCTCACTCCCTTTGTCTACATCAAGGCTGGGGCACACCTCGCATCGGCACGCCCGACCCAAAACTACGCCTCAATCACCGCCAAGATCTCGTCCTCACGCAGGATCAAGTACTCTTCGCTGCCCAGCTTCACCTCGGTCCCGGAGTACTTGCTAAAGAGCACGCGCTCACCGGCCTTGACCGCCACTTCCACGCGCTGGCCGTCTTTGCCACGCTTGCCGGGCCCAACGGCAACGACCAGGGCTTCTGCAGGCTTCTCTTTCGCCGTGTCGGGGATGATGATTCCACCCTTGCTGCGCTCTTCTCGTTCAACTCGCTGCGCCAAGATCCGATCATTCAACGGCTTCAATCCCATGGTGACCTCCTGATTCTCACCGTACTAGTCTGCTGCGGACTTTCCACAAAACATCAACCGGGCAACGCGTGCCATCGGCTGATGCCATAGCGGGTCGGCGCGCAACTTCTAGTCACCACCGCGCCTGCGACAAGGGCGATGATGCGTTTTTTTCCCCCGCTGCCCTCTGACACTCAACCCACACGCCTCGCCCACCCATCATTACCGGAACACCCTGCACACCGAAGCCGGCGCACCCTGTAGCGACGGTGACTTTCCCTCACTCATGCGCGCTGCTATGCTGGCACTTGCGCCTTCTTCACAAGGAGCCACCTCATGCTGCGCCCCCTCCTTTTGCTTCTCGCCCTCTCGTACCTCTCGACTGCCTGTGCGCCCGACGACCAAGAGCACTGCAGCCACCTGCAAACCAGCGTGGAACGACAACTCGCCCAGCTCCCAAAGTCCTGCCAAGTCACCAGCGACTGCCACGTCGCGTTCCTGCCGCCGGCTTTCGTCGCCCCCCATAGCCACAGCGACCTCCCGCCTACCCTGATCGCGACGGCCAACACCTACGACCGAGACTGCCCCGCCGTCGTCCGCAGCAATCCGGGCTTTGACGCTGTCTGCGATGACCAACGCGGTGTCCCCCCCTTCGGGCAATGCGTCCTGACCTTCGCCGGGCAACCCATTGAAAACCTCGACCAGTGGCCCGACGCACTCTGCGCTTGCGCCACCCACGAAGACTGTCCCCCAACGCTCCTCTGCCGAGCAAAGTGCCTCTGCGAGGACCCCTGCACCGCCGCCTGCCGCTGGGCCGAGAGCTGTGGCTCCGACGCCCTCGTCCAGCTTGGACTCGGTGCCGACACCGCAACCTGCATCGCCGTCTGCGAGGTCAACTACCACCAAGAAGAGATTCAGGAGAGGGTGCGCTGCATCATCGGCGCTGCCTGCGACAGGATGGCCGATTGCCTCCCACCACCGGCAACACCTTGAACTGCAAGACCTACTCTTCTGATGCAGCGTCGGCCGACCCGCTGCTCTCTCCTACCTCGCTCTCTGGGGCAGCAGCAGCATCCCCCTCTACCCCAGAAGCACCACTGCGCTGCAGCTCGATCTCTTGCCGTACCCTACAAGCTACATCGATCATGCTCGCCACGGCCCCCGCATAAAGCGCCTCGTCTGCCGTTGGGTCGGCCAACACACGCTCTCCCTCACCCAACGCTACCGACGCATCCCGCAGCAAGTAGTCCGGACCGCTCAAACTCCCAAGCTGCTTGTTCACCCCAAAGATCAAGCCCTGCAAACGGTTGCGCGACTCCGCCAACTTCCGCCGCCGGCTATCCTCATCGCGCGCCGCCTCTGCCTCCTGCACCGCCCGTCTTATCTCGTCCTCCGCCAAACCGCCAGCACCACTGATGGAAATCTCGGCACACTTGCCGCTGCCCTTCTCTTCGGCGCTCACCTTCAAAATGCCGTTCGCATCGATGTCGAAGACCACCTCGATCTGCGGCTGGGCCCGCGGCGCCGGCGGAATCCCACTCAGCTCGAAGCGGCCCAGGCTCCGGTTCTCCTTCGCAAACCCACGCTCACCCTGACACACGTGGATCTCAACCACCGACTGATTGTCAGCCGCCGTGCTGAAAATCTTGGTGCGCCGGGTGGGTACCGTGGTGTTGCGCTCTATCACCTTGGCCATGATCCCGCCAGAGGTCTCAACCCCAAGCGTCAACGGCGTCACATCCAAGAGCAGCACCGAGTCGATGTCTCCACTCATGACCGCGCCCTGAACCGCCGCCCCCAGCGCCACGACCTCGTCGGGGTTCACACCGCGATGCGGCTCGCGCTGGAAAAAGGCTTGCACCCGCTGCTGAACCAGTGGCATACGCGTCGAACCCCCAACCAACACCACCTCATCGAGATCTTTCACCTCGAGCTTGGCATCAGCCAAAGCCTTCTCACAGCAGGACATGGTGCGCTCAACCAACTCTTCGCTGAGCTGTTCCAGGCGCGCGCGACTCAATTTGAAGTGCAAATGTTTCGGACCACTGGCGTCCGCCGTCAAGAAGGGCAAGTTGATCTCTGTCTCCACCGTGCTCGACAGCTCAACCTTGGCCCGCTCGGCGGCATCGCGTAAGCGCTGCATCACCATGCGATCGCCGCCCACAGCGATCCCCGTCTCGGTCAAAAACTGGCTCTGTAGCTGCTGCACGATGCGCGCGTCGATATCGTCACCCCCGAGATGGGTGTCGCCCGAGGTCGACAGCACCTCCACCACATTGTCGGCCACCTCCAGGATGGAAATGTCAAATGTCCCCCCCCCAAAATCGTAGACCGCCAACGTCTGATTGCGCTTGCGATCCATACCGTAGGCCAACGCCGCCGCCGTTGGCTCATTGATGATCCGCTTCACTTTCAAACCAGCGATCTCACCCGCATCCCGAGTGGCCTTGCGCTGCGCGTCGTTGAAATAGGCAGGCACGGTGATCACGGCCTCCTCCACCGCCTCGCCCAGATACAGCTCAGCCGCGCGTTTGAGCTTCCCCAGCACTTTGGCGCTCACCTCGGGCGGCGATAGCAGCCGACCCCCGACCCGCACCGCAGCATCACCATTGGCCCCCTCCTCCACCGAATACGTCACCCGCAACCGATCCGCCGCCACCGCATCGAAACGCTGCCCCATGAAGCGCTTGATCGAATAGACCGTCCCGTCCGTGTTGGTGATCCCTTGCCTGCGCGCCATCTCACCTACCAACACCTCGCCACTCGCCGTCCACGCCACCGTGCTGGGCGTCACCCGCGCACCCTCCTCATTGGCCACCACCCGCGGCTCGTTCCCTTCGACCACCGCGACCACTGAGTTCGTCGTCCCCAAATCGATACCGATGATTCTTCCCATCTCGTCCACCCATGTTGTGCGTCAAAGTCTTCACGCAGCCCCACACACTAGACACTCCCAAGCTCCTGACAACCACACCTCACCCTGCTCATGCACGATTGGAAGCTTCTGGCACACACGCCTTCGCCCACGCAGCCGCTTCCTCAGGACTCGATGCCAATGCTATCGGCGTCGACCAGCGCCCGTCCAGCGTCCGCCCGGCCAACGCCTCACCCCAACCGCCGCTCGACGCCAACGCACAAAGGGGCTTGCCAAACTGCCAAGCCAACGCCAGCTCAGACAGCGTCCCGCTGCCTCCTTCCACTGCAATCAAACCTTGAGCCGCCTGAGCGATCACCGCGTTCCGCGCAATACCCAGCCCCGTGGGAAGCACATAATCCAAGTATCGATTCGCCACGCTCGCATCCGTCCCCGGGAGCAAGCCGAGGCAGCACACCTCCTGAGCCAAAGGCAGCCCCTCTGACCGAGCCTGAACCAAGCCGCGGCACGCCGCCTCCATTACCCCCCCCCGACCACCACACAAAATCGACAGGCCACCCGCACCCAACGCATAGCCCAAACGATACGCCAACGCCTCGATCGCAGCCGAGGTCTGCCCGCTGCCAATCACCCCAACCAATGCCCTCATCCCACCACCTCCCCTTGAGCTGTGCTGGACAACACTCGCCCACCTCGCCCTGTCGCTTTAGCGCCCAGCGATCGTGTATCCTCACCCACATCCACAGCGCAAGGACGACTGCGCTGACACCGTACTAGAATGAAACGAGAAGCCCCTCATGGCTACTGACGACGAAACCAAGCTTTCCACCACCCTCGCCCCATCAGAGACGGCCCATCACACCTATGCCGAGCTCATGGCCCACCTCGCGCGCTTGGACGGCTCCCCCCCCTCAACGACACACATCCACGAAATCCTGCGTCTCCTCGCTGACCTCTCCCACTCCCCCCGCCTCTCCCTCACCCTCCACGCTCCCTGCGCCACCTCAAACCAATGGCACTGGCCTCCCCAACCCGAGCACAAAGTCAGCCCGCCCCTCGACCATCACTTCCCTATCGCCCACGACAACCATCTCTGCGGAAGCCTCTCAGCCCCCCACCATCACCCCATCTTGAGCGCCGCAGCCCAGCTCCTGGCATCCCTGCTCACCCCAGCCACCGCCAACCCCACCCCGACACCTGCGAGCACCGAAAACGACACCACCCAGCGATTGCTCGGAAAGGTCGCCCACGACTTCAACAACATCTTCATGGTCATGAACGGCAACATCGAGCTGGCACTCCAAGACCACACCGCCGACCCCACGACCCATCACTGCCTCTTTGAGATCAAACGCGCCACCGAACACGCCGCTACTCTCTGTCAACGCCTCCTGGACTACTCAGGTCGCGCCCCGGCAAAAAAGGAGAGCCTCTCAATCAATCACGCCCTACGCGACTGGCTCGCCACCTTCGAGCAACACCGCCCACGGCACGTCAACCTCACCCTGGAGCTCGCCCCCGACCTCCCACAGGTCAGCGCCGACCCTGCCCTGCTCTCCAAAATCTGGCGCTTTCTCTGCGACAACGCTTTGGAAGCCATCGGCACCAATGCCGGCAACATCACCATCGCCACCGGAGCCCTCACCGTCCCCCACGATCCGCATCCAACCGGCGAAGAGGAAGACCAAGCCTTCTCCCACGCACATCTCCCCGCTGGCTCTTACGTCCATGTCGATATCGCCGACTCGGGCATCGGCATCGCACCAAGCATCCGCAAACACATCTTCAACCCCTTCTTCTCCACGAAGGCCCATGCCCGTGGACTCGGCCTCCCTGCGACCCTCACCCTGCTCCGACGCCTCTCGGGCACCCTCCTCATCCATAGCCAACCCGGAGAAGGCGCCACCTTCCGCGTCGTGCTCCCGGCCCTCACCCAAAGACCTGAACGCCGCGACCCACTCCCCACGTCGGCCCCCACCACCTACCCCTCAGGAGCTGTCCTCCTCGTCGACGACGACCCCTCCATCCGCGCCCTCGGCCAACGCATGCTCGAAAAGCTCGGCTTCCAAACCCTCCTCGCCGCCGACGGCCGCGAAGCCCTCACCATCTTCCGCCACCGCTTTCGCGAAATCGCGTGCGTCATCCTAGATCTCAGCATGCCTCGACTCGACGGAGAAGCGACCCTGGCCGAACTCCAACACATTCACCCCACCACCCCGGTCATCCTCTCCAGCGGCCACACCGAAAACGACATCGGCCAGCGCTTCGCCGGCAAGGGACTCGCCGCCTTCATCCAGAAACCCTACACCATCCAGAACCTCAATGAGGCCCTCGAAAAAGCCACCACCCCAGTCCATCCATGACACCACTCGCCCACATACCCCACTCCCCCATCGCCCTCACCCAGCAGTGGCGCACCCAAATCTCCCGGCACGATCTTCATCGCCAACCCATCATCGACCTCGCTCAAGCCATCCCCAACCAACCCGTTCCCCTGCCGCTGCGCGAGCACCTCGCGCGCGCCATCCATCAAGAGCCGTGGCACCTCTACACGCCCAACGCCGGCATCCCAGCCCTCCGCGACGCCTACGCCCAGTCCATCGCCCAACACTACCACAGCCCAAACCTCACGGCTGAACACATCCTCATCAGCGCAGGATGCAACCAGGCCTTCGCCCTCCTCATGATGGCCCTCGCCAAAGCCGGTGACGAGGTCATCTTGCCCCTCCCGGCCTACTTCAACCACTCCATGTGGCTAAACATGCTAGGGATCCACCCGCGATACCTGCCCCACCGCCCCCTCGACGGCGCCCTACCCGACCCACGCGATGCCCAAGCCTGCATCAACCACCGCACCAAAGCCATCGTCCTCGTCAGCCCCAACAACCCCACCGGCGCCGTTTACCCACCGGAGCTGCTAGACCGCTTCCACCACCTCGCCCGCAAACACCACATCTTCCTCGTCCTCGACGAAACCTACCGCGACTACCTCACCCCCGAACAACACCACCACCTCTTCGCCCAACCCCAATGGGCACAGCATTTCGCCCACCTCTACAGCTTCTCCAAAGCCTACGCCCTGGCCGGCTACCGCGTCGGCGCCCTGGCCTGCGACCCCACCCTGCGCCAAGAAGTCGAAAAAGCCATGGATTGTGTCGCCATCTGCGCGCCCACGCCCGGCCAGGCGGCAGCTCTCTTCGCCCTCGAACACCTGCAGACCTGGCGCAAAGAACAATGCGATGCCATCAACGCGCGCTGCGCCTCCCTGCGCCTCCAGTGGCCCGCCGCGCACCCCTTCCGCCTCTGCGCCGCCGGCGCCTACTTCGCCTACCTCCAACACCCCTTCCCCCACCGCAACGCAACCAACGTCGCCAAAGAACTCGCCCTCCACCACCACCTCCTCTTGCTCCCGGGCTCCGCCTTCGGCCCCGAACAAGAACCCTACCTCCGCATGGCCTTCGCCAACGTCACCCAGCAGCATCTCAGCCAGGTCATCACACGCCTCCAGGACGCCGCCTGCCAAATGCCCTAATCGCCTGGCCCCACCCGCACCTTCTCCCTATACTCAGTCTGACCCCAATGTTGGGCCTGCCACAGCGCGCCAACCTGAGTCACGCCGAGAAGCAGCATGCGAAAAGCCCTCCTCTACATGGCCGCCATCAGCACCCTCACCTGCTGTGCTGAGGATCCACCCACCGGGGGCGTGCGCGATCGCCAGCAACCCGTCCTCATCGAAGATCTCCCCCGACTCGGGGGCGATTACCCGCCTTCTCTCATCGACGGCCTCTCCAAGCAGCTCATCGACGAAGTCAACTGCATCCAACCCGGCGTCCTGGCACCTTTCGTCAGCGCCCAAGCACCGGGCAAACTCTACACCACCTCCCGCATTCCCCTGCTGCTCCGACCAGAAGTCATCGACGCTGCTGAAGCCGTCGCCGCCCTACAAAACGACTGGATGACCATCACCAGCGGCTACCGCGATGTCGGCATGCAATACTACGATTGGCTCTGGGGCCAACGCCTGGGATTCATGGCGGCACGACCAGGCTCCAGTCGCCATCAGGCCGGACAAGCCATCGACGTCCGCTACCACGACCATTGGCGCCCCCACCTCTTGGCCTACGGCTGGCTGTGGCCCTTCGGCGACGATGACAAGCCTCACTTCGAATGGCGCGAAAACAACGAACCCGACCTGATGGTCGAGAGCGTGCGCGCCTTCCAGCGCCTGTGGAACCGCAACCACCCCGATGATCCCATCCCAGAAGACGGAAACTGGGGTGCCGCCACCGAAGCCCGCATGGCCAGGACCCACGCCGAAGGCTTTCCCTTGGGGGGCTGCGACCTCGACGGCGATGGCTACGCCAGCACCCGCATCGGGGGCCCCGACTGCGATGACGACGATCCCACTGTTCACCCCGGAGCCATCGAAATCTGCGGCGACGGCATCGATCAAAACTGTAGCGGAGCTGACCTCCCTTGCTCGGAGGAGGATCTTTGGGCTGACTTGATTGACCACGACATCCTCGACCCCTCACCAGACACCCATGCGCCGCTCCCCGACACCGACGACCTGGACCACAGCGCTGAACCCTTCGATAACCCTGCCCGAGCCGATGGCTCGGCCAAGCCCATCTGGGCGCCTGCGCCACCCGATGCGAGCGTCGGCGACGGCGCCTGTGCCTGCGCTATCTTGTCCAGGTCGCGAGCCACCCCACTTGGCATCATCCTTTGGCTCAGCCTGAGCTGCGGCGCCTTCGCCTGGCGGCGACAGCGGACCTAAGCCCGCGAAACCCGCTGGGTGTCTTCTTCCTTGTCCCGCACACCCATCCGCGCCCGCACCCGCACCCAGTGACGCTCGAAGTGCGGCGTCAGCCAGATCAAGAGGGTCGCAAAGACCAAGCCCACGACCAAATCCACCAGGTAATGGTAACGCAGGTATATTGTCGAAAACACGATGGATACCCCCACCGGAAGGATCACCCAAAAAGCCGTCCGGTGCAGACGATAAGCCATGCCCAAGGTCGTCACCGTCAGAAAAGTATGCCCGCTGGGAAAGCAGTCGTAGCGCATGGACGTCGAGTCCAGCAACATCTGCCGCAAGGTATCCGTCAACCACAACCCGGCGAGCTCACCTTCGTAGCGCACCAAATGCGCCGTCTCGGGAAGCTCAGCGATGAAAAATGGGCTCCGCACCGGAACGAACACATAAAAAACCGCGTTGACATGCGCCGCGCACAACACCGCAAAGAGCAACATGGGCATCAATTGCCAGCGCCCCGAGAGCATGAGAAAAAAGCCCACCACCAACGGCAAGAAAAAGTACAAGACGTAGGAAATCTGCAACCACTCCGTCAGCACCGGGTGATGAATGCGCTCGGTCCATTCACTCGGGTTGCCACCAAAGAGGCGGTGATCGAGCGCCACGAAGTAGTGTTCTATCGACGGCGTCCCATGTAAAACCGTCACCAGGTCATTGGCGCGTTCATAAAGCATGGGGCATGAAAGCACCACCAAAACCACCCGCACCACGCACGCCACCTTGCTGGAACGCGGCACCACCTGAAAAATGTTGACCACCGTCGCGACCATCATCCCCGACGAGGCCAGCAACGCGCCGCCTGCCTGAGGCATACGCGGCCACAACACCACCCACACCACCAGCGCTAGGGCATGAAAACCCAGTAACAGCAGGTCGACGAGTTCGACACCATTTTTGACACTCTCGCGCATACATGACCATGTCAAAAAGAAGCCAGCGCTCCCTCACCGTCATCCAAACGACGCGGAACGGTGCGCCCGCCTTGCAAAGCACATTCCACCCTTAGCTACGCCCGTTGAAAACCTCATCGAAATCGCTCTCGAGCTCGCCAAGACGCTCGTCCTGATCCACCATCGCGCCATCAAGATTCTCTAAACGCTCGCAAATCTCCAAATGGCTGGCTTTGATCAACGCACCTAGCTCATCGCGGCTGCCCGACACCCGGCTGTGTAGTTCACACCGCAGGGTATGAAGCATCTGCGACTGGATGAGTTGACTCTTTCGCAGAGCGCGCAACTCGCGACGCACCTCGTGCAGCAGAGAAAGCATCTCCTCCGCAACGCTCTCTTCGGCCTTAGCTGACTTCTCCATCCTTCCTTCGCTCCACCCCCTTGGCTCGCAGCCAAAGGTCTTCCAACGCGTCCATCCCAAGGCCGCCCATGACGCCGCCGCGGCGCCTGACATCCTCTTTCATTCGACCAAAACGCCGCGTGAACTTCGCGTTGGCGCCCCACAGCGCCTCCTCGGTCGACAGGCCCAAATGCCGACCAAAGTTCACCAAGGCAAACAGCAGATCTCCCAGCTCCTCCGCCAGGGCCTGCGTTGACATTGACTTGCCCCGCCCGAGCTCCGCCAGCACCTCGAGGCGCTCCTCTTCGACCTTCTCCCACACCGACTCGGCGTCGGGCCAGTCGAAGCCCATCTCAGACGCTTCCCTTGATAGCTGCTGCGCACAGCCCATGGCCGAACACAGCCGACCACAGCCACCGGCCGCGATCCGCTCCACCTCTGCCGCCCCGGCGCCAGACGCACTAAGCGCTCTCTGAGCGACACATCCGCGCACCACATCCTCCCACTCGAAATCCCCTCGCGATTGGGCCGCGCTCACCACATCGAGCAAACGCGAAAGCAGCGAGACGGCCACCGAATAGGCCTCTGCCCCACCATCAGCCTGCCCATGACCGCAAGACGCCCCATCGCTAGCCCCCCCCGTCCGCAGCAGCATCTCCAACATTCCCATCCTTCAACTCCCCACCCCGCTGCGTCCTGAGCCTCCAATCAACACACCGGCCCTCATTAACAGACCTCGCCCACCCACACAACCTCACACCTCTGCCCACCTCTTCCCCACAATTGTCTGCCAAGCGTTTTTTCTTGCTTTCTTCTCCCGCATGCATACAATGCCGGCCGTTGCGGCTGGGATCTCTTGTCGCAGCCAATGGGGCCGTAGCTCAATTGGGAGAGCGCTAGAATCGCACTCTAGAGGTCGTCGGTTCGATCCCGATCGGCTCCATGAAACCCGTCGCTCTGCGACGGGTTTTTTTTTGCCCGCATTTCCACCACCAGCAACAGGTTGACTTTTACCACCGCCTTTCGCAGGTTGCTTATGTCGGTTTTGGCGCGCAAGACCTTGACCTGCAACGCGCAGCGAGAAGCGCCATAACAAGGTTGTGCGTCATTCGGCGTCGGCGCCTGTACGCTTAGCGGGCTATGCAATGACCAAATCACCTACACACTCGCCGCCTGACAACGCTGACGCTCCCAAGCCTGAGCCTGACGTCGCTTACGCCGCCACCCTCACCCTCGATGCACTCACGGCCAAACCCCTGGAAGTCGCCACGAGCCAAGGCCCCGCGACAACTGACGTCGATCAACACGCCGCCACTGAAGTTGAGCTGAGACTCTCCCTTTCCTCCAGTGAAATGGCCTCCCTCATGCAGAACCCGCCCAACCTCGACGAAGATCACAGCGCGACCATCCCAGTCTCAGCAGCCGACGCAGAGCGTATGCTGGCAGAACTACAAAACAACGCCAATGTATCCCACTTGTCATCCAGAGCCTACGCCAACGCCAGAGCCACCCAAGTAGAGGCACCCGACCTCCTCGAACGCGCCTTGGCCTATCAACCTTCCGCCGCCCACGCGTCCACCGTCGCGCCCACGCTGGCAGAAAAGGCCATCCCTTCGGCAACCCACCCGGCGCAGGACTCAATTCCGCTCTCCCCTGGGAGACCTCCCGCCAACAACGCAATCTCCAAAGCCCTCATCGCTGCCATTGTCTTGGTATCAGCGCTGATCCTGGCGGGCATCGTTTTCGTCATCGTCCTCGTGGTGCTCTAGACCTTCTGAGCCACACTTAGCTTCGTCCGTCTGCCACCATTGTCTCTCTCACATCCTTCGTGCCAGCGCGCCATCAGGAGGCCACATGTCCCTGACACTTACTTTTCCTGACTTAGCCACGGCGCAGCAAATCTATCGCGTACAGCTCGCACGCGAACGTCTCTTCGTGCCCACTGCCACGCCCCCACCACCGGGCACACCCACCAACCTCACCCTCCGTATTCTGGAGAGCGGCGGTGCCCTGACCCTCGCCGTCACCGTCATCTCCCACCTCGACGCGAAACAAGCACAGCAACATCAACTCGGCACAACAGGCGGCGTGGTCCTACACGTCCCGATTTTGGATGAAATCAAGGAACCCCTGCGGGCGCTCCTGACTGGCGCCACCTCGCAAGCGCGAACTACACCCACGGCGGGCAAAGACAAAGTCAAGACCCCCACAGAAAGCCCCGAAGCCCTGGAACAGCGGGTTAAAACCTATCTAGAAGAAACCCGAGATGGCACATTCTACGATATTCTGCGCGTTCAACCCGGCTCCAGCCCCGAGACGATCCGCGCCTCATACCTGACGCTGATGCGACTCTACCATCCAGACAACTACTTTGGCCGTATTCCCGAAATTTTGCTCATTGACCTCGAACACGCCTACCAACAGATCACCGCCGCCTTCGAAACCCTCGTCGACCCCAAAAAACGCGACCGCTATGACATCCAGATCGGCCACTTCGGTGATTCCATCGGGGGTTCTTCAGCAGAGGTCAAAATGAGGCGCGCCGAGCTCGAAGAATACAAGGCCAAAAACGCACCCAAGATTCGCAAAGCCAAAGAGCTTTTCGATGCCGCCGTTGAGGACGAAGCCGCTGGACGTAAAGCTGACGCCGTGGCCAAAATTCGCTTGGCCATCTCTTTTGATCCACGCAACCCCATCTTCCCAAACAAACTGCGCGCCCTCGAGAAAAGCTAAAACGCAACGACGCCATCTTGCGTTTCTCCATCGACATTCTTGCGCACCCAGGCACTTGCGCCAACGTATTCTTTGTGCTTCAATAGCAGCACTCGTTTGGCGATGGTCTCCGCAACGATAGGCTGCGCGCCTATCCGCATCCGAGATATGGCGCAGTCGAGACGCTCTCTTTTGTCAACCGTAACCCCGCAGAGGCTACTTCATGACCAAGTCTGAACTGATAGAAGCGGTTGCTCTTCGCACGAAACTTCCAAAAAAACGCGCCGAAGAAGTGGTGAACTGCATCTTCGATGCCATGTCCGAATCTCTTCTCAGCGACGATCGCATTGAAATTCGCGGCTTTGGTTCTTTCTCCACTAAAAATTACTCGCCCTACCAAGGCCGCAACCCCAAGACAGGTGAATCCGTCAAGGTCAACGCCAAGAAGTCCATCCACTTCAAAGTGGGCAAGGAACTCAAAGAACGCGTCAACTTGGGTTGAATCCTAGCTGGCCCAACGTGCTCGACCGACCTTTTGCTGCTATCCGCGTCGCTGATGCCACTGCCCAATGCATCGCGCGGTTGCGAGGCGCGAGTTGATGCGCCCTGCGAGCCCTGACTTCTTCCCAGTCGACCCACAACACGCCAGTCGCCCTGCAAACACTGGCAAAAAAAAACCGCGCATTCGCGCGGTTTTTTTCCCTCATCACAGCGGCCTATTCAGCGCTGCTCTCTTCCTTCTCCGGCGCAGCAACTTCAGCAGCGCGTTCAACCAACTCGATGGCCGAAACGGGCGCCGCATCTCCATGCCTGACGCTGAGCTTCAAGATGCGCGTGTATCCGCCTTGTCGGTTCTCATTCCGCTTGGAAATATCACCAAATAGCTTCGAGACCACCTCTTCGTCGCCAATCTGTCGCATGACCAAGCGCCGCGCATGCAAATCACCCTTCTTTCCCAGGGTGATGAGTTTTTCCGCGACTCTCCTCAACTCTTTGGCTTTGGCGTCCGTGGTCTGTATCCGCTCGTAGCGGAACAAACTCGTGACGAGGTTGGACATCAAGGCCTTGCGATGGGTCGCATTCCTTCCAAGTTTTCGTCCTGCTTTTCGATGTCTCATGATCGTGTCCTAGGAGCCGAGGCTCCGTCTATGGGAGGCTTCAAGCTCTCCGAGCTAACTTCAGTTTGGCGGCTGCCAATTGTCTAGTACCATCCCGAGATTGAGCCCCATCTTCTGCAAGATGTCCTTGATCTCTCGCAGGCTCTTCCTGCCAAAATTCTTCGTCTTCAGCATCTCTGCTTCGGTCTTCCGCACCAACTCACCGATGTAGCGAATATTGGCATTCTGAAGACAGTTCGAAGACCGCATGGACAACTCCAACTCGCTCACGGGTTTGTCCAGATGCTCGTTGACTTGAACCTCAACGACTTCTTCCTTGATCTCCTCAGGCTCAGCTTCTTCATCGAAGTTGATGAAGATCGACACCTGCTCCTTCAGAATCTTGGCCGCGAAAGCCAGCGCGTCTTCCGGCACCACCGAACCATCGGTCCAGATCTCGAGCGCCAACTTGTCATAGTCCGTGTGTTGACCAACGCGAGCATTGGTCACCGCATAATTCACGCGCCGCACCGGCGAAAAAAGCGCATCGACGAGAATCGTCCCGATGGGCAGCTCAGCGTCGCGGGTTTCATCGGCACGCCGATAACCTTTCCCCGACTCCACCTGAAAGCTCGCCTCAAAGTCAGCGCCGTCGCCAAGGGTCGCGATAACTTGATCCGGTGCCAGCACCTCGATGCTTCCATCGACGATCAGATCACGCGCGTAAACCAAACCGGGTCCTTTCTTGTGCACACTCACCCAGCGAGGCTCGTTGGCGTGTGAGCGCAAAAGAAGTTCTTTTACGTTGAGGATGATCTCCGTCACATCCTCCTTGATGTCGGGCAACGTCGTAAACTCGTGCAACGCGCCTTCGATCCGCACCGCCGTCACTGCAGCACCCTGCAAGGAGCTAAGAAGAATGCGGCGCAAAGCATTCCCCAGCGTGTAGCCGTAACCTCTCTCGAGGGGCTCACACACGAACTTCGCGTAGGTATCGCTCTTTCCTTCCTTCTCGATCTCCACGCCCCGCGGCCTAATGAGATCTCTCCAGTTCCGATGCATGCTTTCCTCCGCACCCACAACAGGCACACGCGCTCTGACTCGCCACTTGGACTCTTCGCTTAACCTTTCGTGCAAGCCCTGTGGCTACACACGCCGGCGCTTTGGAGGCCTGCAGCCATTGTGCGGAATAGGCGTCACATCGCGAATCAATGTGATCTTCAAACCCGCCTGCTGCAAAGCGCGCAACGCCGCCTCGCGCCCGGAACCCGGTCCCTTGGCGTAGACTGCTATCGAGCGCATCCCATGATCCATCGCCTTGCGCGCTGCATCATCCGCCGCCATCTGTGCCGCAAAGGGCGTCGATTTGCGAGAACCCTTGAAGCCGCGTGCACCACAGGTCGACCATGAGACGGCCTCGCCGTTCACATCGGTGATCGTCACGATCGTGTTGTTGAACGTCGATCGGATGTGGGCAATCCCACTCTGAACATTCTTCTTGACGCGCTTTTTTACGCCGCGCTTCGCACCACTTTTTGCCTTGACCTTAGCCACTCGAACCCCCTAGCTTGCCTATTTGGCACACGAACAGAGCCTATTTCTTCTTGATGACCACGCGACGTGGGCCTTTACGGGTACGTGCATTCGTCTTGGTCCTCTGACCGCGCACGGGCAATCCACGCCGATGGCGTAGTCCCCGGTAAGTCCCGAGATCCATCAAACGCTTGATATTCATCCGCACCAGCCGGCGAAGGTCACCCTCTACCTGATACTGGCCATCTATCACCTCCCGAACGCGCCGGGTCTCCGCCTCTGTCAGGTCGTCCGTCTTGCGGTTACCATCCACATTGGCCTTCTTCAAAATTTCCCCAGCACGACTGCGACCTATACCATAGATATAGGTCAAAGCGATATCGATACGCTTACGTCGTGGAAGGTCTACGCCTGCGATTCGTGCCATTTCGGCTTACCTCCTAAAGGTCTATTCTCACCCTTGGCGTTGTTTGTGTCGCGGATTGTCACAAATCACGCGCACCACGCCCTTACGGCGAATCAACTTACATTTCTCACAGATCTTTTTGACTGACGGTCGAACCTTCACGCTCGCCTCCTCAATGCACTGGCCGTCACGGCCAATATGCCTCTCTCTTCTCTACCTTCCTTGCACCGCTCAACCTTCCGCCCACAACCTCGCAACAAAGTCTCGACCTGCGCACCGGAGAGGGGCAACACAAGGCGCACTTCACTATCAGGCTTCCGCGTCGGTTTCAAGTACTTTCATAATCGCCGCAAACACCTGTTCCGTACTCTGAGCGCCATCCACCCGCGCCAACAACCCCTGTGCCTCGTAAAAAGAGACCAAAGGCGCCGTCTGCGCATGATAGACCTTCAACCTCTCGCGCACCACATCCTCACGGTCGTCTGCGCGCGTTCCGAGCGAACCCTCACACTTGTCACAGCGCCCTGCATCTCGTGGCGGCATGGCCTTGACATGATAAATGGCACCACAGAGCTGACAACTCATTCGTCCCACGATCCGCGCTACCAGCTCCTCGTCAGCAACATCGATGAGCACCACATTGCTCACCACCTGACCACATTCCATCAGGGAACGCGCTTGCTCGAGCGTACGCGGATACCCATCCAACAAAAAACCACCACCAAGATTCGCCAACTTCTCTGCTACGATCCCGTTGACCACCGCATCCGGGACCAGCGCACCCGCCTGCATGTACTTCTCAGCTTCAAGCCCGAGCGCACTGCCTGCCCCACGCGCCTCTCGCAACATGTCACCCGTAGACACGTGCGCCAGACCCAACGCAGCGCTAAGGCGCTTGGCCTGAGTCCCTTTTCCGGCCCCAGGCGGGCCCAACATGATCAACCGATGACTACGGCTCGCCATGACGACTTCTCCCTCAATCCTAAGCCGCCGCGCGTCCGCGAATACGCGGACCGCCAGGGCCAGAGAAACCATCGTAGTGGCGAGTAATCAAATGCACCTCAATCTGTTGAACCGTATCGAGGGCCACACCAACGACGATCAACAGCGCCGTCCCACCGAAGTAGAAGCTCACTTGGAAATTGGCGACCAGAATCTCTGGCAAAATACACACCGCTGCCATGTAAGCCGCACCCACGAAAGTGATGCGGGACAGCGCGCGGTCGATGTACTCAGCCGTCTGCTTACCAGGCCTGATCCCTGGGATGGAGGCTTGGTTCTTCTTCAAGTTGTCCGCCACGTCCACGGGATTGAACACCACCGCCGTGTAGAAAAAGCAGAAGAAGATGATCATGACCACGTAAACGACGATATGCCGCCAATCGCCAGGCATCAAGGCGACCCGCAACGACTGCACCCAACCGACCTCAGGGAAGTAACTCGCGATAGTCGCCGGGAACATCAGAATCGATCCCGCAAAGATCGGCGGAATGACACCAGCCGTATTGACCTTTAGCGGCAGGAATGAAGACTGCCCACCAAAGACCCGCTTGCCAACCATACGCTTGGCGTGTTGTATGGGGATGCGCCGCTGAGCTCTCTCAAAGAAACAGATGAAGCCAATCGTCGCCAGAATGATACCCGCCAGAATGACGAGCTGGAAGGTAGAGAGGCCCACCGCACCCGCTTGATCACCTGAGGCCTGCTCCCAGGTCTGATAGGCCGCACCGGGAATACGCGCCACGATACCCGCGAAAATCACCAGCGAGATGCCATTACCAATACCTCGCTCGTTGATCTGTTCCCCCAGCCACATGATGAACACCGCCCCAGTCGTCAACGACAACACGGTCATCAAGCGAAACGCCCAAACCGATTCCATCGTCACAAGGCCGCGCACCTCTCCGCTATTGGACAAACTCTGCAGATAGAATGCCATGGACATCCCCTGCACCAAGGAAATCCCAAGGGTGAGATAACGGGTCCACTGGTTGATTTTTCGGCGCCCCTGCTCCCCCTCCTTCTGCAGTCTCTCGACAGTGGGGACCACCACCGCCAGCAACTGGAAGATAATCGACGCGCTGATGTAGGGCATGATCCCCAGCGCAAAAATCGACATCTGCTCCAGCGCACCGCCCGAGAAGAAATTGAACAGGTTGAGAATCCCCTGACCGTCGTCGCCACCAAAGAGCATCGACATCTTGCTGCGGTCAACCCCAGGTGTGGTTATGAAACACCCGATGCGATAGACCGCCAACAATGCAAGCGTAAACGCTATCCGCTTGCGCAACTCGGGGATCTTGAAAATGTTCGCAAATCCACTAGCCACCGCAAACCTCGACGGTACCACCGGCGCCAACAATCTTCGCCCGCGCAGATTCACTGATCTTCTGCACGCGCACGGTCAGAGCGACTTCGATCTCGCCCACGCCAAGAACCTTCACCTCATCACAGGGACCACTGATGAGCCTGGCTTGGCGCAGACTCTCCTCGTCGACCACACTGCCACCGGCAAAGCCGGACAAATCGCCTACGTTGACGATGGCCGTAGCTTTACCAAAGCGGTTGTAAAAGCCACGCTTCGGCAAGCGGCGACTGAGCGGCATCTGTCCGCCCTCGAAGCCAGGCCTAATCGAACCACCCGATCGCGACTTCTGCCCTTTCTGGCCACGCCCTGCCGTCTTGCCAAGACCACTGCTCGTACCACGCCCTTTGCGCTTGCGGCGGTGGGTGGACCCTTCTGCAGGCTGCAGATTGCTCAGATCGTACATCTCTTTCTCCTCTCACATCCTGCCACGCCCTCGGCGTAAGCGAGGTCTACTCGTCACCTGCGGGCGCAACCGCCACCATGTGTTCTACTTTCTTGATCATGCCACGCATGATGGGGTTGTCGTCCACCACCACCGTCGCGTTCATGCGTCGTAGCCCCAGGTGGCGCAGAGTGGCTCGCTGCCGCTCGTTTCGCCCAATGCAACTACGCGTCTGTGTGACTCTGAGCTTTGCCATCACCGCACTCCATTTCCCATATTCAGGAAGATCAACCGCCACTGGCCTCACTGCGCACCAGCTTCGCCATGTAGCCTTCACGACTCTGTAGCTGCCGCAGTCCGTCCATGGTCGCGCGCACCAAATTGTGTGGATTGGTCGAACCCAAGGACTTGCTGAGGACGTTCTCGACGCCACAAGCTTCCAACACGGCCCGCACCGCGCCACCGGCGATGACGCCCGTCCCCTTGCCGGCAGGCCGCATCAACACTCGCGCTGCCCCAAAGTGCCCCACCACCTCGTGCGGGATGGTCCCTTCAAGGAGGGGGACATCTACCATGTGCCGCCGCGCGCGCTCAGTGCCCTTGCTGATCGCTTCTGGGACTTCGTTCGCCTTCCCGTGGGCGGCGCCGACCCGACCTTCACCGTCACCAACGACGACGATGGCGCCAAAGCTGAAGCGACGACCGCCCTTGACAACCTTGGCCACGCGATTGATGTACACCACCTTCTCGCGATATTCTGATTCCTGTGAGTTCCGACCGTTAGTCACGCTCCACTCCTTCCCACGCTTTGAAAGCCCGCCCAATACCATCGCCATGAGGCGATTTCATGGTCAAAATTGTAGCCCCGCCTCGCGAGCGCCTTCGGCCACTGCCGCCACGCGCCCGTGGTAAATAAAACCATTCCTGTCGAATGCGACTTGACTGATGGACTGCTCCAAGCAGGCCTTGGCGACTGCCTGACCAACGATCTTGGCCTGCTCTTTCTTTTTCTTGCCAGCCGTCGCCTCTGCAACCGACGGATGCTGCGTAGAGACCGTCAACAAGGTCGTGCCACTCACATCGTCGATAATCTGCGCGTAAATGTGCCGCGTACTGCGAAACACACACAAGCGCGGGCGCTCTGGAGTCCCACGCAGGCGTCTGCGTATACTTTTCTGACGCCGTTTTCGTGCGATTTCCTTGATACTTGTTTTCGAAGCCACGAGATGCCTCCAATCCTCAACGTGCAGCCGTCTTACCGGCCTTGCGCCTAACATGCTCACCTTCGTACCGAATACCCTTGCCCTTGTAGGGTTCCGGAGGCCGGAATGAGCGAATCTTTGCTGCCGCGAGACCCAGCGTCTCCTTGTTGTTCGACCGCAGAATGACTTTGTTGTCCTTGGTCACTTCACCCGTCACACCCACGGGCAGCTCGTACATGATGGGGTGGCTGTATCCCAAGCTGAAGAGAATCTCTGTGGGACTCTTCAACTCCGCCTTGTAGCCCACACCCTGGATCTCGAGTTTGCGCTCGAAGCCCACCGAGACACCATTCACCATGTTGGCAAGCAACGCCCGCGTCAGTCCTTGCACCGCGCGGCTCTCTCGATCGCCCTTCTCTATTGCAACCGTGATATCGTCGCCGTCCCGCACCAACTGCACCCGTGGGTGCACTTCACGGCTCATGTTGCCCTTGGGCCCCCGCACCGTGACCATACCCTTCTCGATCTTGACATCGACGCCACTCGGCACAGTCACAGGTATCTTACCTACGCGTGACAGCTTGATGCTTTCTTCGCTGTTCATCTTCCTTCCCCTCTCACACCAACTGTCAGTAAACCGTGCAAATCAACTCGCCACCCATGCCCTGCGTCTGCGCTTCGCCACCACTCATCATCCCTTTGGGCGTCGAAACCACCGCGAGACCAAGACCCCCGAGCACCTTGGGGATCTCATCGGAGGCCACATACACCCGGCGTCCGGGTGTGCTCTCGCGCTTGATGAAGCGGATCACCGGCTCGTCTTTGTAGTATCGCAACGTCACCTCGACGCGCTTCTTCTTATCGCCGCTTACATCGATAGCATCGATATAACCCTCACGCGCCAAAATGCGGAGGATCTCCTCCTTCACTTTGGAACTCGGCATGGACACCTTCTCGTGTCTCGCCTCTTGCGCATTGCGTATGCGGGTCAACATGTCTGCAATAGGATCTGTCATCATTGCTCAATTCCTCGTTTGGCACTAGCCCGTCTTACCAACTCGCTTTGGTTACACCAGGCAACTCGCCGTTCAACGCGAGCATGCGGAAACAGATACGGCACAGACCAAACTTGCGCAAAAACGCATGAGAACGCCCGCAAACGCCACAGCGATTGTAGCCGCGAACTTTGAATTTCGGCTTCCGCTGTTGCTTTTCTATCATCGCCTTTCGAGCCACCGTAGCCTCCTAAAAACTTCAGCCGAAACCTATTTGCGGAAGGGCATGCCGAAATGCCGCAGCAGCGCCCGACCCTGTTCATCGTTCTTCGCGCTCGTCACCACGCAGATGTTCATCCCAACCATCTTCTCGATCTTGTCGTAGACGATCTCAGGGAAAATGATCTGCTCGCGAATACCAATGGCATAGTTTCCCTTGCCATCAAAGGCCTTGGGGCTCACGCCGCGGAAGTCGCGCACACGTGGCAACGCCACATTCACCAGACGATCGAGGAACTCATACATCCTCTCACGTCGCAGAGTGACCATCACACCAATGGGCATCCCCTGGCGCAGCTTGAAGCCTGCGATGGAGCGACGCGCTTTGGTGACAACTGGTTTCTGCCCACATATCGATGCCAATTCATTGACAGCAGCGTCGATGAGCTTGACGTTCTGAATCGCATCACCGAGTCCGATGTTGATGACGATTTTCTCGATGCGGGGCACTTCCATCCGGTTCTTGATGTGAAACTCTTCCATCAAGGCCGGCATAATCTCAGATTTGTACCGTTCAAATAGCCGCGCCACGGCTTCCTCCTGCACTCGCCAGCTTAGCCGGCAACGCCAACTCTTTATTCGAAAACTTCGCCCGTCTTGGGCGCAAAACGCACTTTGCGCAAACGCTTCGGCACGCTCTCACCGAAGCTCGCGATTGCCTCTTCACTGCTCTTGAAAAGGGCACCCTCAGCGCCGACGAAACGAATGCCGACCCGCACCCCCCGCTGGGTCTTTTCGGAGAAAAGCGCCACGTTCGACGCATGGATACCCGCCTCACGCCGGATGATCCCACCTTCCTGACCCTGCGGCCCCGCCTTCTTGTGGCGGCTAATGAAATTTCTTCCCTCGACGATCACGCGCTCACGCTTGGGCAAAACCTTCAACACTTTACCCGTGTTCCCGCGCTCCTTCCCGGCGAGGATAATGACCATGTCACCTTTCTTGATACGCATCGCCTCACCTCGTTATCAGAGCACTTCTGGCGCAAGGGAAATGATCCGCATGAAATTCTTCCCGCGCAGCTCACGCGCTACGGGGCCAAATATGCGGGTGCCGATGGGCGCGTTGGCGTTGTCAATCAACACCGCCGCATTTCCGTCGAAGCGGATATACGTGCCATCTTTGCGCGCAATCTCCTTCGCCGTCCGTACCACCACTGCGTGGTGCACATCGCCCTTCTTCACTTTTGAATTCGGGATCGCTTCCTTGACAGAAACGACGATAATATCGCCAATGCTTGCGTACTTCCTCTTGGAACCGCCCAGCACCTTGATGCATTGCACTTTTTTTGCTCCCGAATTGTCAGCAACCGAGAGCAGCGTCTGTATCTGAATCACGGCATCACCCCTCTGTGCGCCGCCGAACCGGCGTATGGCATTACAACACCGGCGCGCGTCGTACGATCTCTTTCAGCCGCCACCTCTTCTGCTTGGACAACGGCCTGGTTTCCTCAATCAACACCTGATCACCCATGCGCGCCGTATTGTCCGCGTCATGAGCCATGTACTTCGCGCGACGCCGCACGTACTTCTTGTACACCGGGTGCAACACCCGCCGCTCGACCAGTACCACGATGGACTTCTCCATCCGGTCACTCACCACGGTCCCGACGCGCGTTTTCTTGTGTCCCTGCTGTGCTTCCACGTCCGTCTCCACTCTGCTATCGCACGCTACGCGCACGCTCGCGCAATAAGGTTTTTACCTGAGCGATTGTCCGACGCAGTCGACCCAACTCCGACACCTTATCCAACTGACCCGTGCAGTGTTGCATCCGCAGTTTGAAATGGAGGCTCTGCGTCTCTGCCAACAGATCGTACAACTCGCCATCGCTCTTCTGTCGCATTTCCACGGCTTTCATGAAATCTGCTCCCGACTCACAAACTTCGTTTTCAAGGGCAACTTGTTGGCCGCAAGCCGAAACGCTTCCCGCGCCATCAACTCGTCGACACCATCCATCTCGTACAAAATCCGCCCTGGCTGCACCACAGCAACCCAGAACTCAGGACTGCCCTTTCCTTTACCCATACGAGTCTCAGCAGGCTTCTTCGTGATCGGCTTATCAGGGAAGATCCGAATCCACACATTACCACCACGCTTGATGTGACGTGTCATGGCAATACGCGCCGCCTCAATCTGGCGTGAAGTGATCCGGCCTGGCTCCAACACCATCAAGCCAAAGTCGCCGAAGCTCACGTCAGAACCACGGTACGCGAGCCCTCGCATCCGACCCTTTTGAACTTTTCGCCAACGCACCTTCTTCGGACTTAGCATCGCTTCGCTCCCGCGACTACTTTGCGTCGCATTCCCAGATCCAACTCGCGCACCCGACCAAACACCTCGGCCATCGGAGGCATCTATTCGCGTACTGCCCCGACGCGCCCATTAGCAAAGGCGCGCCAATCTAACCCCAAGCGGAAAAAGTGTCAAAGGCTTTTTTACTGCTGCGCAGTACGAACCCCACCACCCAGGATCTCGCCCTTGAAGATCCACACCTTGACACCGATGATCCCGTAAGTGGTCTTCGCTTCCGCAAAGCCATAGTCGATATCTGCGCGCAAGGTATGCAAAGGCACCCGACCCTCACGATACCACTCCATGCGTGACATCTCGGCACCGCCCAAACGTCCACCGCAGTTCACTCGGATCCCCTTCGCGCCCAGTTTCAACGCCGTCTGCACCGACTGCTTCATCGCACGGCGGAAGCTCACCCGATGCTCGAGCTTCTTGGCGATGTTCTCAGCCACCAACTGCGCATCCATCTCGGCCTTGCGAATCTCTGAAATGTTCAAAAACACCTCAGAACCAGACATCTCGCGCAACTGCTCCTTGAGCCGTTCCACGTCCCGTCCACGCTTGCCAATGACGATCCCAGGCTTGGCAGTGTAAACGCTGATCTTCACCTTGCGGGCAGCCCGCTCGATTTCGATTCGGCTCACACCTGTGTGAAAAAGCCTCTCCTTGATGAACTTCTTGATCCGAAGATCTTCATGGAGCCACTTCGCGTAGTTCTTCTCTTCATACCACTTCGACGTCCAAGTCCGGATAATTCCGAGACGAAGACCTGTCGGATGACTCTTCTGCCCCAAGGCTCCCTCCTACCGTCTACTTGCCCGAATTCTCATTCAGCCGGTTCCGCCGCCACGGGCGACTTCGGACCGCCAATGCTATTCAACTCGATGTGGATATGACACGTCCGCTTGCGGATACGCGTCGCCCGGCCCATCGCGCGCGGCATGAACCGACGAAGGGTTGGACCCTCGTTCACCCAGGCACGACCTACTTCAAGATTGTCCACGTCCCAACCCCCAACATCCTCGAGGTTGGCCAACGCACTCTCAATCAGCTTCTCCACGAAGCGCGCTGCTTTTCGAGGCGTGAACTTGAGCGCCCGCAGGGCTGCATCGACCTCCAAACCACGGACCATGTCCACTACAACACGCGCTTTGCGCGGTGCAATGCGCACCATCTTGGCCGAAACCCGATTCGGCCCGTGGTGCTCCTTCTTGCGCGTTGGCTTACCCATCCTCTTCTTGCTCCCTCAATCGTGCACTTCCACGCAGCGCAGCAGCCCACCACGCCGCGATAGTCTGCAACTAGCGCTTCTTCGCCTTGCGATCTGCTGCATGCGAGCGGAACGTCCGCGTCGCCGCAAACTCTCCCAACTTGTGGCCAACCATGTTCTCCGTGACAAAAACCGGAATGAAATTTCGGCCATTGTGTACAGCAAAGGTCATCCCCACCATCTCGGGCATGATCGTTGAGCGGCGAGACCACGTCTTGATGACTTTCTTCGCCCCACCTGTCAACGCCTGCTCAACTTTCTTGAACAGGTGATCATCAACAAAGGGACCTTTCTTTACCGACCTCGGCATCCTCGTTCCTCCTCAAGGGCCACACTATAGACTAGATGCATTACTTCGTACGTCGCTTGACGATAAAGCGTGAACTCGACTTGTTCCGCCGCGTCTTCTTACCCTTGGTCGGCACACCCCAAGGCGTCACCGGATGGCGACCACCACTGGTACGACCCTCACCACCACCATGGGGGTGATCAACGGGGTTCATCGCCACGCCACGCACATGAGGCCGACGCCCCAACCACCGACTGCGACCCGCCTTGCCCAAGGATTGATTGGCGTGGTCAGAGAGACCCACCGCCCCAACCGTCGCGCGGCATTCGACGTGCACCCGACGCAGCTCACCCGACGGCATGCGAAGAAGGGCATAATCGTTCTCACGCGCCATCAACTGCGCTGACGTACCGGCGGAACGCACCATCTGCGCGCCCTTCCCCATCCGCATCTCAATGTTGTGGATCTGGGTCCCGAGAGGGATGTACTTCAACTTCAGGCAATTGCCTGGTTTGATGTCGGCATGCGCACTGGAAACCACCGAATCGCCCACCTTCAGCCCTTCGGGCCAGATGATGTAGCGCTTCTCGCCATCGGCATAAACGATCAAAGCAATGCGTGCTGTCCGGTTGGGATCGTACTCAATGGCCGAAACCACACCGGGCACACCAAGCTTCTCACGCCGAAAATCGATGACCCGATAGCGACGCTTGTGGCCACCACCGCGATGGCGCGAAGTCATGTGACCGCTATTGTTGCGGCCTCCAGACTTCTTCAACTTCGCCACCAACGCCCGCTCTGGCTTATCTTTCGTTACCTCATCAAAGGTCAAAACCGTCATGAAACGGCGACCTGGCGAGGTCGGCTTAAACTTCTTCAAGGCCATGGTATCACCTTCGCTTTCCAACGCGCACGTCAGCGCTCACTATGCTTCCGCCTCGCCAAGATCTTCTGAGGTCTCGTAGAAATCTATCTGCTGGCCCTCTGCCAGTTGCACCACCGCCCGCTTCCAGGCGCCACGACGCCCAATGACACGACCAAATCGGCGCGCCTTGCCAGGCATCTGCATGGTGTTCACTCGCTCGACCTTCACCCCAAACAAACGTTCGACCGCCTCGCGAATCTCCTGCTTGTTGGCCTTCCGATCCACCTCGAAAACCACTTGATTCTCCGACTCGCGCAGCGACGTGGACTTCTCCGTCACCATCGGTCGGCGTATCACGTCATGTATGCGCTTCATCCCAACAACCTCGCTTCCAAGCCTTTCAAGCCGTCTCGGGTTACCACTACCGCACCGAAATGCAGCAAGTCGTACACATTGACACCCTCTGGGCGCAGGTACTTGTATGTCGGCAAGTTGCGCACAGAAAGTCGCAGATTCTCGTTGTTCTCCGTACGTGCCAGCCCTTCCCGCGTCACGCCGTCGATGACCAACGCGCGCGCCATCTCGAGCGTACGCAAGGCCGCACTCGCCATCTGAGTCTTGATCTGCGCCAGCTCGAAGGCATCGACGACCTTGATCCGACCCTCTTTGGCCAGCATCGACAGAGCACTGCACAGCGCGGCCCGGCGCGTCTTTTTGTTCACCGAAACGGCATAGTCGCGGGGTCGCTTGGCAAAGGCCCAGCCACCGCCAACGAATTGCACGGCCCGCGACGTCCCCTGACGCGCACGACCCGTGCCCTTCTGCCGGTACGGCTTGCGACCGCCACCCACGACTTCCGCCCGTGTTTTGCCTTTATGGGTCCCGCGGCGTCGCTTGGCGAGCTGCGCACGTACCACTTCGTGGAACAAGTGCGGCCTTACCTCTGCGCCAAACACCGCTTCGGAGACTTCCACCTCACCAACTTTCTCGTTGGTCAAGTTGTAAACTTCCAGCTTCATCTCGGATTCTCCGTACTCTGCAGCCGCGGCCACCGTTAGCAGCCTCGCACGCTACGACCTGCCCTCAATCGCGAAGGCGTATCTTGATATCAACTCCCGCAGAAAGATCAAGGCGCATCAACGCATCCACCGTCTGTTCGCTCGTCTCGATGTCGATCAAACGTTTGTGGGTGCGAATCTCGAACTGTTCTCGACTCTTCTTGTCCACATGCGGTCCACGCAGCACCGTGAACCGATTGACAGAAGTGGGCAGGGGGATTGGACCCGCAATCTTTGCGCCAGTGCGCTCTGCTGCCGAAATGATCTCCGCTACTGATGCATCCAAAAGCTTGTGGTCGTACGCCTTCAGCTTGATGCGAATCCTATCGCCCATCTCCAGGCTCCTCTTGCACATTGTCTGGCTTCGAGCGCGCTACCGCATTTCACGCGCTTTTCGCACCATAACGTTCAATCAAAGACTCCGACAACGCCCGCGGCAAGGCCTCGTAACACCTAAACTGCATCGTATAACTCGCCCGGCCCTGCGTCATCGAGCGCAGATCCGTAGCATAACCAAACATCGCCGACAACGGCACCGCAGCCCGCACGACTTGTATACCACGCCGGGGCTCGAGCTCCGTTATCCTGCCTCGCCGACTGTTCAAGTCGCCGATCACATCGCCTGTATACATCTCAGGCGCCACAACCTCAACATCAAAAACGGGCTCGAGTATCTGAGGCTTGCATTTTTTGCAACCCTCGCGAAAGGCCATCGAGCCAGCCACCTGAAAAGCCATCTCCGACGAGTCTACCTCGTGGTAAGAACCGTCAAGGAGGTCTACGTGTACATCAACCACGGGGTAACCGGCAAGAACGCCCACTTCTGCAGCATCACGAACGCCCTTCTCAACGGCATTCCAATACTCTCGCGGCACCGTACCACCGACCACCTTCGACGCAAAGGTCACACCCTTGCCCGCCTCGTTGGGCTGCACCCGCACCTTGACGTGGCCGTATTGACCGCGCCCGCCGCTCTGCCGCACGAAGCGTCCTTCCACCTCGACGCTCGTGGTCAACGTCTCGCGATAAGCCACTTGTGGCTTGCCGATCACCGCGTTGACCTTGAACTCTCGTTTGAGCCGCGTCGCGATGATCTCCAGATGCAGCTCACCCATGCCACCGATGACGGTTTGACCCGTCTCGGCATCGGTGCGCACCTTGAACGATGGATCCTCCGCAACCAGCTTACCCAGTGCCAGGCTCAACTTGTTCTGATCGTCCTGCGTCGCCGGCTCAATCGCCATGGAAATCACCGGTTCAGGAAAAGTCATCGCCTCCAGCACCACCCCGTGTCCCTCGGCACACAGCGTGTCGCCTGTCGTGGTCTGCTTCAATCCCAAGACAGCAATGATGTCGCCAGCATAAGCCAACTCGACCTCTTCTCGCTTGTTGGCATGCATCCGCAGAAGCCTGCCGACCCGCTCTTTGCGACGCCGATTGGTGTTGAAAACCGCCTGACCGCTGCCCAAAGTCCCCGTGTAGATCCGCGCGTAGGTCAACTGCCCGACATAGGGATCCGCCATCAGCTTGAAAGCCAACGCTGTCATCGGCCCATCGTCGCTCGTAACGAGGTGAATCAGGTCCTCGTCACCCACAGGCTCACCACCCGCCTCTTGACGCTCGAAAGCCGCCTGGCTAACGGCAGGGGGTATCTCGACTTCTAGCGGGCTCGGCAAAAAGTCGATCACCGCATCCAGAAGCGCCGGAACACCTTTGTTCTTGAACGCCGTTCCACACAACACCGGCACAACCGCCAGGGCGCAGCATGCTTTGCGCACCGCAGCGCGCAACAAATCTGGCGACACCTCCCCACCCTCGACGAAGCGCTCCATGACCTCTTCATCAAAGTCTGATGCTGCTTCCACCAATAGGTCGCGCGCCTCTTGCGCTTCGTCGACCATGTCAGCGGGGATGGGCCCAACCCGCACCTCGCGACCCATGCTGTCGTCTTCGAAAAAGACCGCTCGCATCTCGATGAGGTCGATAACACCGATGAAGTCGTCTTCCGCACCGATGGGCAACTGCACGCAGCGCGGGTTAGCGCTCAAGCGATTCGCCATCTGAGCCACGACTTCAGCGAAGTTGGCCCCACAGCGATCCATCTTATTCACAAACGCCAAACGCGGCACATGGTAGCGATCGGCTTGACGCCACACGGTCTCACTCTGAGGCTCCACCCCACCGACAGCACAAAAGACCGCGACGGCACCATCCAGGACGCGCAGGCAACGCTCCACCTCGATGGTGAAGTCGACGTGGCCGGGGGTATCAATGATATTGATCCGGTGCCGCACCCCACTGCGATCCCAGTGACAGGTGGTCGCAGCAGCGGTGATCGTAATCCCCCGCTCCTGCTCTTCCTGCATCCAGTCCATGGTGGCCGAGCCATCGTGAACTTCACCCATCCGGTGCGTGCGACCGGTATAGTACAGGATCCGCTCGGTGGTCGTGGTCTTGCCAGCATCGATGTGGGCCATGATGCCGATGTTGCGGATCTTCTGAAGGGCTACTTCACGTGACACGGTTCGACTCTACCTGGACACACGCCTGAGAGGGACAGAGACACTCTGTCGGCCCGAGGGCGACACAAAAAAATCAGCGCCCAAAGAAGACGCTGCAACTATCATTACCCCGCTACCCCACACGCCCCGTCTACCACCTGTAGTGCGCAAACGCCTTATTGGCCTCCGCCATACGGTGCGTGTCTTCTTTCTTCTTAATCGTCGTCCCACGATTGTGGTACGAGTCCAGCAACTCATTCGCGAAGCGCTCGACCATCGACTTCTCGGGGCGACGCCGCGAGTGGTTAATCAACCACCGGAAAGCCAGCGCCGTGCGCCGTTCTGGACGAATCTCGACGGGCACCTGATAGGTGGATCCACCGACCCGACGCGACTTGACCTCGACCACAGGGCGAGCATTGTCAACGGCCTTCTTGAAGACCTGCAGAGGCTCATCCTCGGAGCCCTTGGTCCGCTGGGCGATGATCTCTAGCGCCTGATAGAGAATCGTCTCGGCTGTCGACTTCTTGCCATCGACCATCAAGCAGTTGACGCACTTGGCAACCAACCGATCATGGTATTGCGGATCTGGCAGTACTTCACGCTTTGGAACTTCTCGTCTTCTAGGCATTGCCGCCTCTCCTCAAAACCCCGACACCCGCGCCGAGGTAAGCCTGCACTCACTTCGGACGCTTCGCACCATACTTGGAACGACCCTGACGACGCTTGGTCACACCCATGGAGTCCAATGTCCCGCGCACGATGTGGTAACGCACACCGGGCAAGTCCTTGACACGGCCACCGCGGATCAACACGACGGAGTGTTCCTGAAGATTGTGACCTTCACCAGGAATGTAGCTGGTCACCTCCATCCCATTGACCAGACGCACACGAGCCACTTTGCGCAACGCAGAGTTTGGCTTCTTAGGCGTCGTCGTCCCCACACGCACGCAAACCCCACGCTTCTGCGGGCATTCGCGCAACGCAGGCGAGTCCGTCTTCTCCTGCTTCCGAGCACGTCCGTTCCTGACCAACTGATTGATCGTCGGCATCGACTATCCCCTGAACTGCGGGCAACCGAGTCGCCCCTAACCAAATTCGCAAAAATCCAAAGATTGCGCCGTCCTAACAGGTGGCCGGTCATCTCCCCGCTCCCCACCACGTCTCAGAAGACGGCAGAACCCCGGCAGTATAGAGATCGGCATTGGACTGTCAAGCGCGAAAACGCCTTTCCACCATCAGCACCGCCTCTCTGGCATGAACTTCGCCCAAAGCGCACCCTTCGAGCACCAGCTATCCTTATATAAACGCACTTCCTACGACCTACCCCTATTCGCGCTTGAGCCCGGCCGGCCTTTCGTTTATCGTAATCTCGGTTTTACGGTGCCCAACCGTAGGCATCTCGCGCCTCTTCTGGGTCCTGTCTTCGACGCCGCCCCAAGCTACCCGCGGCGAAAGAGGTAACATGCGCATCGCTCCTCATCTTGCTTTAGTTCTGCTCCTCTTTACCGCCCTCGCCGCCTGTGACGACGATGAGAAGGAGAAGGACGTCGTCGACAACGACGTGCAAATCGATGCCGAAGTTGACGTCCCGCCTACCGATACCGACCTCGAGGACGTTGATCTCAATGATGAGGTCGACGGCGACGCCATTGAAGAGAACCATGTCCCCGACGAAGATGAGGTCCCGGACGTGGATCCCGAAACGGAGGACCTCGGGACAGAAATCGCCGAGGTCACGCCAGACGCCACCGAAACGACCGACCTTGCCGACACTCCGAGCTGTGGCTACGGCAACATCCACGGGCGAGTCTGTTCACCCAACGGCTCGAGTTGGCTCTCAGACGTCGAAGTCTCGGTCAGCGCCGTCGATTGCTCGGGCTCGAGCATCATCCTCCAGGACTTCACCAACGCCCAAGGCTTCTACACCCTGCACAACGTTCCCGCTGGGCTGCACACCATCGTCATCAAGACCGGGTCCTTCACCACCAGCATCCCTAATGTACGCGTTGAAATCGGGCGCACCACGGACCTCACCGGGGCACTCACCAAGACCTGCCTCGATCGCCGCGCCGCCTCCATCGCGGTCCTCACAGGCACCTTTGACCATGTCGAACAGATTCTCGACAACCTCGGCGTGACCTACCAGCTCTACGAAGGGGACTCTGCGGCCCACAACCCCAATTCGGCACGCAGCGGTCTCGACCTCCTCGCGAACCTGCAGGAGCTCCTGACCTACGACATCCTCTTCCTGAACTGCGGCGAGTGGTACCAAACCTTCACCACGCGTTCACCCGCCGAGATTCAGCTCATGACGGACAACCTCTTCACCTTCGTGCAGTCTGGCGGTTCGATTTACGCTTCGGACTGGGCCTACTTCTGGACCGAGATGGCCTTCCCCGACATCATCGAGTACTACGGCGACGATAGCATCGAAGGCAATGCCAAGGTGGGCAGTATCTACGAAAACCTCGTTGCCAACGTCGTCTCTGACTCCTTCAGGCGCGCCCTTGGCAACGTCGATACCATCACCATCCTCTTCAACTGGCCTGCTTGGGTCGTCGCCGTAAGCGCCTCGCTCTCTTCGACCGTGCACATCGTCGCCCCTAGCATCCAGACTTTCCAGTCTACCCTCTATAATGTTCCTCTAGTCATCAGCCATCAGCCCACGACCACCTCGGGGACGGTCTTCTTCACCTCCTTCCACCACGAGGCCCAGCTCACCTCGCAGATGGAGCAGGTCCTTCGCTTCCTCGTCTTTCAGCTCTAGTTCCACGCAAGCTTAGTACCTGGTAAACGCACGACCTGCCTCTCATGCCTGAACTTGCGCCACCCTCCCCCCAAAGCTGGAACGTCTCCCGTCTACTGGAGTGGGCTACGGGATTTTTTCGCGATCACGGCATCGACACGCCCCGGCTCGACGCCGAGGTCTTACTAGCACACACCCTAGCCTTGGGCCGCCTGGAGCTTTACACCCACTACGATCGGCCCCTGATCGCGGCAGAGCTGGCTGCCTTCAAAGACCTCATCCTCCATCGAGCGCGCAAGCGTCTACCTGTGGCCTACATCCTTGGTCAGAAGGAGTTCTGGTCACTGCCACTCAAAGTCAGTCAACAGGTGCTCATCCCACGCCCCGACACGGAGTGCCTCGTTGAAGCCGCCTTGGCGCGCTTGCCCAAGGGCGAGCTGCCAACCCCAATGCGACTCGTCGATGTCTGCACCGGCTCTGGCGCCGTAGCCTTGGCCCTGCAGAAAGAGCGCCCCCATCTGGAGATCTGGGCCACCGATATTTCGGAACAGGCCCTGGCCATCGCAGCGGAGAACAGCCGTATGCTTGGCCTCGAGGGCATCCGTTTCGTTCATGGCGACTTGCTCCTCGACCTACCGCCAGATGCCCTGCCGCTGCACATGATCGTGGCCAATCCCCCTTATCTGCGCAGCGACGAGATGGCGGCCTTGGCTCCAGAGCTCCTTCACGAGCCTGCCATCGCCCTCGACGGTGGTGAAGATGGCTTGGTGACGCTGCGCCGGCTCCTCGAACAGAGCTGGCTTCGCCTCGCCCCTGAAGGCTTTTTCCTGTGCGAAATCGGCCACGAGCAAGGAGAAAGCACGCGCCTCCTCGCTGCCCACCTGGGTTACGAGGACACTACGGTCTTGAAGGATTATGGCAACTGCGACCGCGTCCTGGTCGCGCGACGCCCATGAATCCCCTCGCTGCTGGCCTCGCTTCAATCTGCCTCCTAATGGCGCTAGTCATGGCATGGCGCCAGCGGCGGCGGCACGCCCTCGCGCGCCGAATCAATCAAGACCTGCTCGCCAGTGAAACGCCGCTCTTGACCGGCACCTTGCCGGTCCACTTCTGCGCCAGCCTCACTGGCGCTGCCACTGCGGAAGCGTGGGCGCGCCGCCCTCTCTGGCGACGCAGATGCTCACCCGAGACGCCGTTCGTGGCGCATGGCCACTCTTTCTGCACGCAACTCTTTCTCGTAAGTGCCCGTTGCATGCAGCTCGATGGCAGCCTCTCCCGACGACGATTTGGCATCGAGGTTGGGACCCTCCTCCACTATGGTCAACCATTGCCGGCAGGTTTCCGCCGCTATGTCAGGTGGCATCTCGATGCCAAAGGTGCCGCGCCAACGCCGTCGCGCCCTTTTTGGTTGCTACCTGCCCTCGCCATTGGTCTCGTCAACCATCGCTTCCCCCGCCGTGCTGCCCAGTTGGCACGCGCACTGGCCTCAGATGATACCACGGCTGACGCCCTCGCCATCGTGGCCGTTGCTCAGGGGCTGTGCTTCCCTCACCCAGGTCAACCCACGCAACGGGCGCGACAGGCATGGTTGGAAGCGGTGATCGATCGCAGCGGGTGCACACTCTCCCCCACAGCGGCCACCATCACCAAGGTCGCTCACCTCTGCGCCCTCGAGCCGCCAGAAGCGGTGCGTGCTTTGGGCCAACACCCACCCTTGTTGAGAACGGTGGCCTTGGCCTTGTATTTCTGCCTCCGGCACCACCAATCGCCGGAACAGGCCTGGGGACAAAGCGGCATGTGTCCTCTTTCCTCCGAGGCGGAGCTGGCCTTCTTGACGGGCGCCTTCATCGGTGCTGCCAGCGGCGAGACTGATCGTGCGCCTGTGCGGCTGAGGCTGCAGCCTTTCTTGAGACTGTGGTCCAACAAGTTGTCTGTGCTGGCAGCGGGACTTGCCATTGAGGAGGAGGGGGTCAGTTGATGCGAAGAGGTGCACTTCTCCCACTGGAGCCACAACAGCCACCGCGCATCGGTGAGATCGAAGAGGCGCTCCGCCCCTTGGGCCACACTTGGGTCATTGGCGCAGATGAAGCCGGGCGTGGTCCCCTGGCTGGCCCCGTCGTGGCAGCAGCCCTGTGTCTCGATCCCGAGCGGATTCCTGCGGGTTTGAACGATTCGAAGAAGGTCTCCGAGAAGGTTCGCGAGCGTCTCTTCGCCGAGCTATGCCAAGAGGCTCGTGCCTACGCCGTGGTGATCAAGGACGCTGCGTTCATCGATGAAGTGAACATCCTCGAGGCCTCCTTGCAAGCCATGGCCGAGGCCGCGGATCAGGTCTTCAAGGCCCTTTGCTCCCAGTCCATTTTGGCCACCCGCCTGCTCATCGATGGCAACTGTGCCCTTGGGCACCGGGTGCACACCTGCCGCTCGGTTTTTCAGCAGCCCATCGTCAAAGGTGATGCCCGCGCCTGGGCCATCGCCGGAGCATCGATTCTGGCCAAAGTCAGCCGCGACCGCATCATGCATCTCCTCGACGCCCAGTATCCAGGCTACGGCTTCGCCACCCACAAAGGTTACCCAACGGCCCAGCATCGCGCGGCACTACGGCGTCTAGGGCCTACGCCGGTGCATCGTCTGAGCTTTCGCGGGGTAGAGCAGCCTTAGCGCGCCGCCTCGGCATTGCGGCGGCAACCACAGCGGTCCTTGACCCATTGGGCATGCGCTGCCATAATTCGGGCCGTTGAGAGATCGGACTTCGGCGCGATTTCGAGGGCGGCACTTGAGCAAAGCTGACGAAAAGAAAAATCTTTTACGCATCGAGTCGCCCCAGTTCTCCCTGGAACTCGAAGGCGATCCCGAATTTGTCATGGAGACCTATGACACGGTTCGGCGCGACATCCTGAAGCGTCTCTTGGACATCATCATGGCCTCTCAGGAACCAGCCCCGACGGTGGTTTCGCCCGTGTTGTCCAGCGTCGAGCCGGCAGCCCCAGCAGACCTCAGCGAGAGTCAAGCCTATGTGTGGGTCTATGTCACGCACGAGATCTACAACAAGGTCTATGTCGTGGACCACCCAACCTTCTCTGCATCGCCCTTGAGTCGTTTTCTCGATGGCATCCGCCTGCGCCGTATCTACCTCAGCCGCGAGCACCGTGAGCTCCTCGGCCCGATGGTGGGCACAGGCAAATCCCTGTGGTCGGAACTCACCCGCAAGGGTCGCGAGCAACTCGCCAGGGGTGAGGACGGCTAACGCCGGCGTTCTCAAATGCCCAAAAAGAGTCGCTTGCCAAAATTACTGGCCAGACGCGAATCGAAGATCTTCTTGGCCGCCGCCTCGACCTCGTAGTCCAGGCGAATGTACTCCAAGCGCGCCGTCTCCGTATCGAAGACCGCACAGCAGGATCGATTGTCGTAATCTCGCGGCTGACCGACGCTACCTACGGTGACGATGTACTTCCGGTCAGCCTTGACATGAATCACGGGCGCCGAGACGTCTTCCGCACCTTCCCAGGTCAAGGCAAAGGACTTCGTCAGATGGGAGTGCCCAATGAAGGTCACCTGAGCCAAGTCATCGTAGTGTTCGACCAATTGGTTGGCCTGTTCGATTGAGAACACGTAGTCGAAGTCCTGCATCGAAATGGGCGAACCATGGCAAAACGCCAGGTCATGATCCTCATCGACTTCGATGTAGGGAAGCTTGCGCAGCCACTCCATGTTCTCCTTACTCAACAACTCTGCATGCCAATCCAGGGCATTGCGGGCAGCGTCGTAGTAGTAAGCGTAGTTCATCCGCCCACAGACGGCCGCGTCGTGGTTGCCGAGGATGGTCTTGTGGGCGAAGTTGCGAACCATGGTGCAGCACGGATCGGGATCGGCGCCATAGCCCACGACGTCCCCCAAGCACACGTAGCGATCGCAGGGATTCAACTCGAAATTGGCGATGACGGCCCTGAGGGCTTCCTGATTGCTGTGAATATCTGAGAAGATCCCGATTCGCATGCTTCACTCCCGGCACCGGTCAGGCGCAATTTACCAAAGGTGCAGACACGACGCTAGCTCAGAGTCGGCATGCGCATGGATTCCCTCAATTTTCTTTCCCGTTACTCCCCAACCTTAGGAATAACTACCTGAAAAGACTTGGCAACATCTTTGAGCAAGCCGTAGAAACGCACGCGCTCTTGACGTTGCATGCCTGCCCACGGGTCATCCAAGACGACGAGCGAGACATGATCCCCGATCCGGGTACGTTCCTTGTGGTGCTGGACCAGTAGCCCCAGCGCCACGGCACGCAGCCACGGGAGCTGCTCCCGCGCCACCATGGCGCTCAACGGGGTGGCACGCGTCCGGTCGAGGGTTACCACCAAGCCGTTGTTTTCAATCGCGACCTGCGCCTGCGCCTGGCCAATGACGGCCGGGATCATGCGGTTCAACGGTTCGAGCAAGGGGGCGATCACCGTCGCGTCAGGCGGAATCATCTTTAACTCCCGGGCCAACGCGATGAGCTCCGCTTCAGGAATGGCATCACTTCCTCTGATGGTGTCCACTGCGACGCCTTGCTTCTCGAGCTCGCCGCGGAGCTCATAAGCAGGCATCACGAAATCACCCATCTCTGCGCGGCGTTTTTTGATCTCCTCCAGCTCCGCTTTCACTTCGGCGATCTCTTTGCGCTGGCGGATAAAGACGGCGTCGTTGATGTAACCTTTGAGGCGCTCTTCGAGCTTGCCCCGTTTGTCCCGAAGCTCATTTCGTTTGTCCACGTCTTCGATGATCTGTTCGGCGCTGAGCGCCGCGAAACGCTTGAGCATGCGTTTCATTCGCCCCTGCTCTCGTTCCTGGGTCTTCTGCACCTCCTTGAGGCGGCTCTCCAGCGTCACCACCCTCGCGTCCAGCTCCTCCCGCAACGCCCGTCGGTCTAGATGCCGCCACAGTGCCCCCACGGAGGTACCAAAACCGACGATGGCTCCCAGGGCGAGCGCCCGCAGTCGCCCATCCAAGGGGAAGAACACTATGGCGGCGACGAGGCACAAGACCCCTAGCCCTCCTCCCAGCCAAAACCAACGGTTAGCAAAGAGACTGCGCATGGCTTCGGGATCGCGCCGCGCCATGGTCTCACGCAGGACCCGCTCCATCTCCTCGATCTCACCCGTCTGGGTCTTGTCAAGGCGATCGAAGGCCGTGACGAAGCGTCGCTCATCATCACTCAACTCGGGCAACGCTTCAAAAGCCTTGAGCGCCGTATGGCAGCGCTCGAGAGCCGCCTCAACCTTGACGGCAGGGCTCTTGACCTGCAGCAACTCTCGCAACTTGGCTTCGACGTTGACGATTTGATTCTCTATCGCCTCAGTGGACAATGAGCGCCGGTATTCCTCGACCAATCGCTGTACCTCAGCGCTACCGAGGACCGCGCTGCTGTCTTGAAAAAAACTGTGGAAATGCAGGGGATAAAAGTAGTCGAAGGGCACCAGCCCCAGCACCTTCTCCCACAGTGACTGCGTCTCTTCAGGACCGGAAGCAAGGACCACCCCAGACTCACTGAGGACCTGGAGGCTATCCTCCTTGAAGTCCCACATCAACTTGTATTCCAGGCCCCCCGACTCGAGCACCGCCCCCAAGCGAATGGGATAAGGCACGCTGCTATCGAGTTGCTGAATGATCCCTGGCCCGAGCACTTGGGGATACAACACCAAAGCGATGATGCGCTGGAACTTCGGCACATCCAGTGGTGGCGGCAGCAATGGCTCGCACAGCCCCGCGCTCAGCGGCAGGCGCAACCCCTTCACCACCCCAAAAAGCCCCTGAATGACGATCTCTTTAAAGTGCATACCACAACCCTAACGGCAGCTCTAAGGCGCCTACGTGGGAAAGCATCAGCGTGATACTACCCCACGTTGCGGCTGTGGCAAAAGATCCCCCTTTCAGTTCACCCCCGCCCGGAAAGGGACTAGCAGCACACGCCTCGTCACCGGCAGCCAACAGGGCCCCCCCGTCACCTTCCCAGGCAAGGTGCTCACCGCCCACGCCTAGCTCTGCGCTCGGCACCCGGATCGAGCACAAAAAGGGCGCTCCAATAGAGCGCCCTCAGTGCTTGACCGTGGTTGGCATCAGCAGGACTATTCGCCGGATACGGGCACCATGGCTTTGCGTTCGCGCACCGTCTTGATCCGCGCCGCTTTGCCGCGCAGGGCGCGCAAATAGTAGAGCTTGGCCCGACGCACCCGACCAAAGGTCATCACCTCGATCTTGGCGATCTTGGGTGAATGCACCGGGAAGACGCGCTCGACGCCAACACCATAAGAAATCTTGCGGACCATGAAGGTCTCCCGCAGGCCGCCACCGGAACGACCGATGACCACCCCTTCGAAAACCTGGACCCGCTCCTTGTCGCCTTCCTTGATATTGACATGGACGCGGACCGTGTCACCAGGCCTGAACTCTGGCAGGTCGTTCCGCATCTGGCGTTTTTCAAGCATGTCAATCATTTGCGCGTTCATCTTGGTTCTCCTCTTCCCAAAAACCAGCCGGCTTCCTTTAGCTGCGAAAGCCTCCCGCTGTCAATCTATTTTTTGTCGCCGCCGCCCTCCAGGGACGCCGCAGCAAGCATGCGCTCGCGATTATCCCTCAACTTTTCCCATACTTCTCTATCTTGCTCAGCGAGCCAAGATTCGTCCTCCCGTGTCAGCGCCGCGCCGAGCAGCAGGTCTGGGCGCCGCCTCAGCGTCCGTGCCAGCGCCTGCTGGCGACGCCAGCGGCGCACGGCACCGTGGTCTCCCGAGCGCAAAATGTCTGGCACCGCCATGCCGCGAAAAAGCGCCGGTCGGGTGTACTGGGGATACTCCAACAAGCCCTCGAGACCAAAGCTCTCTTCTTGCGTCGACGCCGCATTGCCCAACACCCCAGGCAGCAAGCGCGTCACCGCGTCGATCACCACCATGGCGGCAACTTCACCACCGGTCAACACATAGTCGCCGATGGAGAGCTCTTCATCGACGAAGGCCTCCCGCACCCGCTCATCCACGCCTTCGTATCGCCCACAGATCAAGGCCAAGGCGGGCAAAGTGGCGAGTCGCCGCGCCGTGGCTTGGCAAAATGGCTGGCCCTGCGGGGTCAGCAACACCCGGTGTATCGCAGGGCACTGGGCCATGACATGCTCGATGGCCGCAACCAACGGCTCGGCCTTCATGACCATCCCCGCGCCGCCGCCATAAGGCGAATCGTCAGCCGTACCGTGACGGTCCGTGGAAAATGCCCGGATCTGGTGCAGGTGCACGGAAAAATGACCGGCCTCCTGGCCGCGGCCGAGAATCGAGGCCTCTAGCGGGGTCTGAAAAAAGTCTGGGAACAGGGTCAACACGTGACACTGCCAGCGTTCTGCCCCCTCATGTCCTTGCAGATCCATAGCCTCGTCTCAGTTCTCAGCGCGTGCCTTTGGGCGCGCTCACCTGTTCCCGCACCACCGCTTCGGCTTGGCGACACATCTCGCCGTCGACGAAGAGGACTCGCGACCCCCTATCGACCCGCACGACGAAGGCATCCACAAAGGGAATCATGACCTCGGTCCCGTCATCAGTGCGATAGACCAAGACCTCCTGGGCCCCGTTGTCAAAAGAATCGCTGACCACGCCGAGGCCTTGACCGGCCTCGTCCTCCAGCCGCATCCCCAAAAGATCGGCCACGTAGATGTCATCGTCGGTCAAGGAGGGCAGGTCGTCGCGCCAAACATAACAGATGGCCTGTGTCCAACGCGCGGCGTCCTCACGGTTGCCGAGCTCCTGCAGTGACAAAGCCCAGAAGCGGCCACGCTGTTGCGCTTGCGTCAGCGTAAAGCCCCTGCTCTCGGTGTCATCGGCAAAGAGGACCCGCGACACCAGAGCGAGACTCTGCGACGCAGGATCATCAGGGAAAACGCGCACCTCCCCTCTAATCCCCTGCGCTCTCCCCACTTTGCCCACGCGCATCCATCTCTGGTCCAGAATAAGCATCTGCCCCACCCATGCCCCAAGACGTGCGCATCTCGCTGGATGCCTTACTCGATGATCTCGAGCACCACCCGCTGGCGCAATTTCGTAGATGCAGCGTTGACGATGGTTCGCAGCGCATGGGCCGTGCGGCCTTGTTTTCCAATGATCTTGCCCAAGTCGTCTTTGGCAACCTTGAGCTCGAGCACGGAAGTCTGGGCCCCTTTCACCTCAGTCACCTGAACCGCATCGGGGCTGTCCACCAGAGATTTGGCAATGTATTCGACGAGTTCCCTCATGCACCCACTCCCATGCGTCGATTTGGCCGCGAAAAAACACTTACAACGCAGAACTACGCCGAAGCACTTTCCCGAAGCTGATCCACCAATGAACGCACGGTGTCGCTCATCTGCGCGCCCGTCGAAACCCAGTAATCCACCCGCTCCAGATCGATCTTCACGAGGTGCGGTTGCTTGACTGGGTCATATGTCCCAAGAACTTCCAAAAATCGCCCATCGCGCATGCAGCGCTGATCAGCAGCCACCACACGATAGAAAGGACGATTCCTCGTCCCGTGCCGTTGAAGTCGAAGCCTGACCGCCATCTTTCCTCCGATATCCCATGAACAAATCGGGTAAACCCGTTTCCTACGCCTTCGCTTTGGCTCACGGCGCGCAATGCAGCGCCACGAAAGCCACCACTCAAAAGCTGCGCGAGAATAAGGATCACCTGCCGCCTTGTCAACTAAGATTGTCCCGACAATCGTCCCCAAAGGAATTGACCCTCAGTAGCGATAGCCCAAGGCAAGACTCCACAGGTCATAGGCGCTCTCGTAGCGTCCAGCGCCAACAGGCTCTCCTGGCCCCTCACCTAGAACGGGGCAGGCCGCTGCATCATCGTAGGGATAACCACAGCTCGACGTGGGTATGTGGGTCCGGATCAGCGAGCGCCTCACCTCCCGTGGCGCCTGAAAAACATGCCCATAGCCCAAATGGATATCGAAATCGGCGGGTAAGTGCAGCGAAGCGCCGACGGTCAGCGCCGCCCGGTGGTGCGAGAGGGTGTCCAAATTGGTCGTCTCCATCGGTACCGCCCCGCGCTCCAGATAGCCGCCGGCGCGCGCGCTCAGCCACGGCAGAGGGCGCAGCTCGCCGCCCAGTCGCAAACTCCACACGTCCTGCCAGTGCTTGGGCAGAGGAATGCGCCCGATGGCATCGCCGCCGCCCCCCAGCGAACCAGGAAGATCGACAGACCACACGTCGTTCAACGACCAGGACTCGTACACCAGGTTCACTTCGACGTCCAAACACGATGCGTCCCCGCAGAAGTACCGCCACAGGGCACCAAAGCGCACAATCCACGGGTGATGGTAGGTCACGCTCGCCCGGTTGTCGGTCAAATGGGCCAGATGACCCGGAATGGCCGAACCCGAGAAGTCCAAGGCCACCTCCCCTTCGAGATCGAAGCGCGCAGCCGTTTGCACCGACAGCGCCAGGCCCAGCTCGCGCCAGGGCTCCCACCCCACGCCCAACACCGCCGCCGGCGCCCAAGCCCCAGCATTCAAAGCCACAGGCACATCCATCGCCTGGGTGTAGTAGGGGCTACTCTCGCCGCGGTAATCGCGGCTGATGACATCCTGCATCGCGTTGAGATTGGCATCCAAAGTCAGGGTGTAGGCCATGTCCAGGCGTCCCATCTGCACCGCCAGGCCAAAACGCCAATCTCCAACCCGATAGGCTCCCCCCAAAGCAAACCAAACCAGGGACAGATCCTGGGACACGAAGGCGTACCGCTGGGGGCCATCCGACGCATAGTCTACCCCACCGAGAGCTGGAGGGGGGTAGACCCCCAACGCGATAGCCCAGTCCCCATGGCTGTACCCCGCGAAGACGTGTGGCAGCGCGAAGCCCACGGGCGTGCACAGCGCCGATGATTCGCAGCGGCTCTCCACTGCAGCAAAAGGACGCTCATAGCGTTCCGCAAATCCAGGACTCTCCAGCTCGCCGTTCTCATCGGGGATGATCCGCTGATCCAAGCCCGCGCGGACAAAGCGGTCGCTGCGCACGATGAAATTCGATCCACCAAAAAAAGAAAAACCCCCCATCCACAACAGGTTGGCAGGGTTGGTGTACAAGGCCGAGGCATCCGAGACGCTCGCCACCGACGTCCCACCTCGCCCCAAAGTCACCGCCCCCAGATCGGGAATCTCGACCCCACCGGCCTGGGCCTCCACGGCGGGAAGCCAAAGACACAACAACCAAAGTAATCGCCACCTGACCATAGTACCTGCGCCTCCATGTGCACGCGCTCCAACTCCGAGAGGCACGACCATAGTGGTCAACCAATTTTCTTGCAAGACGCCACAAAGTGGTCAACCAATTCTTACGTGCGCAAGAGCGGTGTCAGGCGGCGCCGAAAAATTTGCCATTTTTAGGTCCCCTTCGCCCTGACCGCGTTTACGACTTCTGGCCGCCCTGGAAATGCAACGCGCCGGCTGACCAGGGCACCGACCGACGGTTTCAAACTAGACGACGTCCGCGAATCATACTAATGTGTTGCCCTTGACCGTGTTTTCTGCGCCGCCGACTCAGGCCTCGCAGAGGGAGGAGATCAGCATGACCCAAGAAAAAGACTCATCCGTCGTAGCCTCGTTGAACAAGCTCTCGGATCTCTCATCCCAGGATCAGAGCGGCGCCGGCGGCCAGGTGGCCAAAGTCAAACAGCGTCGCACCAAGGTCAAGGAGCAGAGCTGGATGAGCGACGACAACGCGGGTAACCTCCTCGCGGGCCTCCTCGGCGAGACCGAGGCCGAGGCGGAACAGGAGATCAAGCGCAAGGAAGCCGAGCGCAAAGCGCGAGAAGCCGCGGAAGAGGCCGAGAAGCAGGCAGCAGAGGCGCGCAAGAAGGCCGAGTCCGAGTCACGCCTGCGGGAGGAACAGAACCGCCTGCAGGAAGTGCAGATGCGGCGAACCCAAATGCTCGCGGCCATTGAAAGGCAGAAGAAGATCGAGACCGGCGAGATCGACGTCGAAGAAGAAGAGCGCCTGCGCAAGCTGGAAGAAGAGAAGGCGCGGCGGGAAGAGGAAGCGCGCCTCGCCAAGGAAGCTCAGCTCAAGCATGCCCAGGACCTCATCCAGGCCCAGCAGGAGAAGCTCCAAGAGCTGGCGAACCGCCCCTTGGAAGCAGCCATCACGGAACCCCACAGCAATATGGGGGTTTTTGTGGCCATCGCCGCGGTCTTTTTGCTCGTCGCCGGCGGCGTGGCGGCCTACTTCGTCTTGAGCGCCCCCGCCCCCGAGAAGGCCAACCCCTTCGGCCTGGTTGAGAACTATCCCACGCAGATGCTAGGCGTCACCGAAGCCGAGGGTGTCATGGGCGACGTCGGCCTGGACATCGTCTCCCAATCCCCCGACCAAGGCCCCTCTCAGATCGCCGGCGCTGGCGCCGCCTCGACAGGCACCACCAAGGCCGGCCGCAGCGGCGGCAGCGGCGGCCGACGCGACAGCGGTGGCAAGGCCAAGGCCAGTGAGTTCGACAAGCTGACCGGTAAAGGTGAAAACATCCTCGGCGGCAGCAAGGGCGGCGGGATCGTTTTTTAGCTCACCAGCGCGCCTCGATGATGTGCCGCGCCGCCGCTTCTGTCTGCCCAGTGCGTTGCAGACCCATGACCCGCAACAGGGTCAGGGCGGCGTCGCTGTCATCACTGCCTCGGGCGCGGTGTCTCGCGTGGGTCTCGGCGAGGACTTGCAGTGTTTCTTCAGTGCTGAGCCCATCGACACTCAAAGCCAACACGGTCAGCGCTCGACCCCAATGGGCGCTCAACAGGGCTGGCTCCGTCGCCACAGCCTGAGCAAAATCCACGGCCGCCGCAGCGTAGTTTCCCCTGAAGTAATGCTCCCAAGCCGAAGCCGTGGCCAGAACGGCATCGCGCCATGCCGACGTCAAGCTCTCGTTCTGCAGCGCCATCATGCGCTCCATCCGCTCTCGTACCAGGGCCCACCCCGCCCGGTCCAGAGCGGCCGTCGGCATCCCTGGCGCAGGCGTCATCACTTGCCGAATCTCCTCCTCGAGACCACGCCCCAGAGCCTGCCGAAGGCCGATGAGCTGTGGGGTCGCGAAACCAGTCCGCAACAGCACATCATAGGCAGCCACCGCCCCGCCGCCGTCTGAGGTCAGAAAAGGACCCGCGCGCAGCGCCTCCTCGACCTGCTGCAAGGCCGTCTTCTGGGCCACCGTCAAAATCGATCCCGGCTCACCGCTGACCCGACGGCGCACGCCGTTGAGCTCTTCCCTCACCTTACGGACATCATCGGCCTGAGGCGCCAACTCCAAATACCACTGATAGTAGGCCAAGGCCTCGGGGAAATGGCCCATTTTGTTGTGCGCTCTGGCGCAATTGACGTAAGCGCGCAGGGCACCCGCCGGATCGGCCTGAATCGCCTTGACATAGGCCGCCACCGCCTCGGCAAACTTCTTCGTATTATAAGCTTCATTGCCCAAGCGCGTATAGTCGTCAGCGCTCTGAGCCCAGCCCCCACCTGGCCACAGCATCAGCACCGCGAGCACCGCCACCAGGAATCGCCCTCGCCACTCAGTCATCGCCCTGCCCCTCGTCCGCTTCGGTTTCCGATTCCACCCCCTCGTGGTCGCTCGCCGCCCCTGGCCCCCCCGGCCCAGTGTCATCAGCCAGATCCAACGACTCCGCGGCTGCTGGCACATCTGTGCTCACCTCAGGGGCGGCCGACGCCCCCCCAACGGGCGAAAAATCATCGAGGGCGTCCGGTGCCAGCGGCCCGCCGCCCATGGCCGGCGGCTCGCGCAACAGGACGGGCAGGTTGAAGCCCACGCCCGCGTTCACGCCATGCCGCCACCCATGTCCCTCGCTGAAGTCTTTCTGAAACTGGTAGCCAAGGTAAGCATACCACTCCTCTGACCAATAATAGCGGCCGCCCAAGCTCAGGTTCCAACTGAAGGCCGACGACGAGAAATCGAGGTCTCGCCCCTCTTCTCTGGCGCTGAGGCGGGTCAAGGCCAGGCCAAAGCCGGTGTTGGCCTCAGCCATGAAAGGTCCCCACAGATAATGTCCGCTCGCCTGAAGCGGGTAGACGCCGACAAAGGAGGCCCCATCGCCGCGGGCGAAGCTCGTCCCGCCTTGTCGCGTCTGCAGGGAGACCTCGCCATCATAGCCCGCCCAACCAAAGCTCAGCCGCAGCAATTGCAAGCCCCAGTAGGTGTCATGGTAGGCCATCCCTAGGCTGAAGGTGGTGAAACGCAACAACATGTCATCGGCACCCGCGAAGGCCGTAGGTGAATAAGTCCGACCGCCAGCGCTGGCTTCAGTGCCAGTAAAAGCATGGCGCTGCCACAGCAGGTCCATGCCCGCGAAAGCGCTCAGACGGTAGCGGCCAATCCCTCGCTCACGGATCTGCCACGGGTCCTCGACCAAACGGAGCATGGCCAAGTGAATGGTGCGCCGCTTCGCCGGTGCCATGGCAAAGCGCATGGAGATGGGCCGATAGCCCGGTGCCTGTAACTCGAGGGTGTGCTGTCCCGGGAGCACATCGATGGCTTGCCCGGCCTCTCCCGCCCACTCCCCATTGATGAAGACCTGGGCATTGGGGGCACTGGTCAGCACGGTGATCTGCGTGTCTTTGGGGGTCAGGATCAGCTCGATGTCTCGGCTCTCTCCCTGGGCCAGGTGCAGCTCGGTGTAGGAGACCTCGTAGCCCTCGCTCTCGATGCGCAAGGTGTGTTTGCCCTCAGCCGCCTGAAAGCGAAAGGGCGTCTCACCGGCGAGCTTGCCATTGACGAACAAGGTCGCCCCCGGTGGGTCGGTGTAGACGCCGAGTACGGCCTCGAGCGTGAAGAGCTCGCCCACGGCTTCGCGAAAAATCACATCGACCGCCTGGCCGGCCTTGACGGCGACCTGTGCTTCCGAGCCGTAGCGTCGATAATAGGTGAGGCGCACCTGCCATTCGTTGTGGTGCCGGGCAATGTCAGCCACGACGACCCCATCGACGCCCAAGCTGTCCAGCAACAGCTCAGGGCCCGAGGGACAGACCTCCCGCCCCTCGAAGCAGGGTGGGATCTGCATGGGCTGACGGGCCAACCAGGCGACGAGGGCCTTCTCGGTGAAGATGTGGGAAGCTTCTGCACGGGCCAAGACGCTCATGAGGTGCGCCTCAGCCTGCTGCCGTTCGCCTTCTCCCAAGCCTGGGTCGTAGACCACGCGCCAGAAAACGTTGGCTTTGCGCGCCGCGGCATCCGTAGGCAGCCAAGCCGCCGCGAGAGCCAAGGCCACGAAAAGGAGATTCCATAGCGGTTGCACGGACCTTCTGAACATACAGCCTAGCCTTGCTGCGCATTGAGAGTGAGGGGAAGGGAGCCAGCAGGGCGACCCAAGCAGGCAGCTTCCCTGTGGGAATCTACGAAGTCCCGCATACCAATGCAAGGAGCCTTCAGGGGATCCCCGGCCTCCTCAGTGCGGCAGCCCGTATACGCCACCAGCACAGGCTGGACGGCGCACCCAGCACGCAACACCCGTGGCAAAGGTTGACGAAAGATCCTCCAGGGCCCAGGGGGCAGAGCGCGGCCGCGTGGCCGACGGGCACTGGCTTTGTGTCGCTACAGCTCAGCGCAGGCAAGGCATCGCGCCAGGCTCGCCTGGCCTCATTGCGGTCCAATGCGGTTACGTCGCTGCCGCTTCTTTTCTTCTGGGATCCGGTTCTCCAGCACGTCTTCGACGGTGTAGTCCCACTTGACAAGGCCATCAGCGATCTCGCGCAGAGCGGTCACACAGGGCTTGTTTTCCGATTCGATGAGCGGGCTCTGCCCCTGGAGAATCTGCCGAGCGCGATGGCTGGCGAGCAGGGCCATGGAAAAGCGATTGCGAACCTTTTCCAAGCAGTCTTCAACAGTTACACGTGCCATAGTCTTCCTTCTGTTGCCGATTCATTCGCAGGAGCGTCTTGCCCCTGGCTAAGAGCCCAGCCGCGCGAGGCGAGATTATAGGGCCGGCCCCTTGGCAAAGCAAGCGATCCCACGGCCGCACCCGGATGGAATGGGTAACCGCGTATTTTTACAAGCGAATGGGCTCGACTTGCACCGCGCCCTGGTCCACATCCCCAAAGACGCCGGGCACTTTGACCAGGATCCAGTGGTGTCCCGTGCGGTCGAAAACCTCCAACGAGGCTCCCCCTCCTCCGGTGATGATGATCGGGATCCCGGCAATGGACACGGACGCGAAGGTGTTGACGGCGCCGGCAAAGATGCGGTGCACATCGGCATCGCGCAACAGCGCGACCAGGCGCGCTGCTTCGCGCCGGGATCGGAGGGCCGAGTTGCGCGCGCCGAAGGCATCGAAGGGCGGTGTGTGGGTGAAAAAGAGGCGCAGCGGTGGGGCGCAGCTCCCATCGGGCTTACAGCGGGCCCCCATGCCACAGTCCGCGTCGCGGGTGCAGCGGCAGGTGCCATTTTCTTGACCCGGCTCCACCTCACAGGTGAAGTTTCCAGGACAAGGGGTGGACATGGCGGGAATACATTGGCAGTTGCGCGGCCCCAGGCCGGTGTCCGCGAGCCCAGACGGGGGTGGAACACAGATGGCCAAGCCATCGATACAACTGTTGCAGTCGAAGCGGGGACAGGTCTCGATGAGCGGCCATTGCTCACCGCCAGGCGGTGTGCCGGGTATCCGGCAGGGAATTTTGCGCGGATCTCTGGCCGAGAGGATGCGCGCCAACCAGGCAAACTGGGCCCCGCTGATGGTCGCGTCCGCCGAGTCGAGCATGATCATCTGCACGTTGCCATAGGTGGCCGTGAAGGAGGTCGGGCCGAAGAGCTGGAAAAAGGTGTAGAAGCTCTCCTCGCTCGTCTCGTTCTCGCCAAGGCCATTGGTGAAGGCGATGCCATCCTCGATGGTGTTGCAGATCTCCGGGAAGGTGCGGATGGCGCCGCTCTCGTCGCCGCAGCAGCGCTGGCCGCCGACACTGGGGCAGGTGAGCTCCCCCGTGGGGCTGAAGAGATCGCGCACCAGAGCCGCCATATCGAACAACTGTGAGCGCGCCCCGCTGGCCGTGAGATCGCCAATATTGACAGCCCACTGCACCGCCTCAGCTCTGGCGCTCGCCACAAAGTCCCGGAACACACCGCGGTTTCCTTCGACGTCAGAGACCACGGCGAGGCGCAGGTCGTCGCTGCGATAGGCCTCTTTGATTTCGAGGCGGAAGGTGGTCTGCCGGCACACGCAGGGTTTGACGCAGAAGGCCAAATGCGCCGAGGTGTCTTCGCAGCAGCCATTGGCGTCAGGGCTCTCACCGCGGTAAGCCGCCGTCACCTCGTGGGCCTCGAGGGCGTCGCACAGGACGCAGGCCTCGGTCACCGTGGCGTAGGGTTCACGTGAGCCCTCACCAGCAGAGCGACAGATGGGATCATCCAGGTACTCGCTGCTGGCCATGAGCCGATAGCGGCCCTCGATGACCTTGACGCAGGTCCCGGCGACACTCTCTACGCCGTCGCAGCTCTCCACCACGTTGGCACAGCGAGTCACGTAGCGATCGAGGTGATCTGGATCGCAGTTGCGAAAGACATCGACGGTCCCCAAGGGCAAGTTGCGCAACTCGATGCCCACTGAATCTGCTTGGTCACAGCGCAACCCAGACTCGGCCCGCACCTGGAGATAGGGCATGGGCGTCGTCGCCGCCACGGTGAGGACCGTGGTCTCGCGCGTCGTCCATTGGGTCACCGTGGGGCACCGGAACAAAGGCTCGGAACGCGGTGCCAACAGGCGCCCGCCGAAGACTTCAATGACCACCGACTGGCTCTCGAAGCGAAACCACTCGCTCTGGTCGCGAAAGCGCTGGGCATCGGTTGCATCGCACCCGAGAAAACACGCAGCGAGGATGAGAGTGAAGCCAACACGCATGCCAAGGACTCGCTTGGGCGAAGGCCGGAGGCGCACGGCCTTCGAGTACAGAGCCGCCACAGTCTAACACTTCCGTGCCCGCTGTGGGCGCAATCATCGTCGCGTCCTAGCGCCTCCCCCGGCCGGGGTGGAAATCCCACTGCGAGCAGGTGGCGCAGTAAAGGCGAATCTACAATACTGGGCCCGCACTTGCCTGTCACCGAAACCAGGCGGCGCCACTTCACCCACCCGAGGCCTAAGCGCTCGCGTTCTCAAGCAAGTGGGACTCATCCCATGGCTCAAGCAGTCGACAACACGGCACCGCGCCCAGGGGCGAGCACGCCAGCCCCCAGTGCGCAGGTGCGACTGCGACGCCGAACGAGCACCCTTTTGCGCTGGCTGCAGACCCTCCTGGTGTGGCTGTTGTGGCCAGGCGTGGTGCTGGGCATTCTCTACGTGGTCGTGTTTTTCTTTCTCAACTCATCCATGGCGGTGGCGCTGGTGGAAGCCCAGCTCAGCGCCAACCTCCGCGGTGACTTCAAGGTGGGGCGCATCGCCGTCGATCCCGGCCTGCGCACCCTGACCCTGCGCGACGTCGTCATCTCTGAGCCCATCAACGGCGAGGTCATCCGGGCGAGCCGTATCGAGGCCGCCATCCCCTTCGACGACCTCTGGGGCCTCCTCACGGTCTCGCGCATTCACCTGAGCCTCATCGAGGTCTTTGGTGCCGAGGTTTTCCTCGACTTCACCGGCTCAGGTGATTTCAACCTCTTGCGTGCCGTTTTACCCGTAACGGAGGGAGACGGCGAAGGTGAGACCTCCTTGCTGCTACGCGAGGTGAACCTCCACGACGCCAAGCTGCACCTGCATTTCGACGAATTCGATGTCTACCTCGAGGGGATCGAGATCGACGCTTTCCGCCTGCACATCAGGGACACCTTGGAGATGGCGACGGCACCGGCCATCCTGGGCAAACACGGGCTCAGAGTCGCTTCGGGGCGCGTCGAGTTCAACCCCCATCTCTTCACGTTTCCCCTGGGGCGTTTTGGCCGCGCCGAGGTCGGACTCGGGATGAGCAGCGGCGGCAGCGGTGCCTTCTACGCCTCCCATCTGCAGACCAGCTTGGCCCACACCCTGCGCGCCCTGGTGCTTCCACCTTACACCTCGGACCTGCCACCGTTGCGCGGCAATCTGGTGGTGCCATTGCGCGACCTCAAAGTGGACAACTTCTGGTGGCGTGACATGACCTACGGCTTCTCGCGTTTCACGGGTCAGCTCTCCACGGGCCAAGTCCTCATTCAGCAGGGCTGGATGAATGTCGCCCCGACTGAAGAGGAGATCGTCGCCGCCGCCGCCACCTATGGCCACCAACCCTCAGCGGCGCTCCCAGAAGACACCATTCTCTTTGGCGCCAACCTGGACATGAGCATGCAGCCCAACGACGAGGTCCTGGCCTACTTCGTTGGGCCGCAGCTCGCTGGCGCCGAGCCTTTCCGCGTGCGCGCGTCCCTCTCGGGTGATCTCGAGCGAGCCGAGGGGCAGGTGCACCTCTCGAGCCCACAGCTCGCCTTTGGCGAGCTCATCCTCGAGCGGACCCAGGTTGACGGTCGCCTGGCAGGGCAGCGCTTCGACATCGGTCTGGCCACTACCTCCACCTCCCTCGGCAAAGTCAACCTCGATGGCCACTACATGATCGTCGACGGTGACTTCCTGCTCAACGCCCAGATCGGTGACATCGATCCGGATCGCGATTTCAGCCTGACCCGCGGCATCCCGACGGACATGTTGACGGAGATCGGCTGGCCCGAGGCACTCAGGGGCCACTTTTTCGGTACGGTACAGGCCTATGGGCGGGACGGCGAGATGGGTCTCTTCTTGCCAAAGGGTCTCTCTCTCGAGCTCGACGCCCCCATTCCCAACACCCGGGTCACCCGTTTGGCGCTGCAGCCACAAGAGGGTGACGTCCCCTTCCTGATCTGGCGAAACCGTGTCTTGAGTCTTCCAGCAGGTCTGCATCTCGAAGCGGGCACAGACTCCCTGCGCATCGCGCCCGGTGCGGTCCTCGCCGTCGATGCGCTGCGTCTCTCGCCCACGAAGCTCTCCCTTGACGCCCACGATCTCGGCCCCTACCTCGCCGTGGCCGGCTTGCCCGGCCTGCGCACCCACCGCCTCAACCTCAACCTCGGGGTCCAGGGCACCCTCACGGCCCCGCAGGCACAGCTCGATCTGCACCTGCAGAGAGCGTCCTTCCAGGGCTGGTCCATCAACGAGCTCACGGTAGAAGCTGGCCTCCACCAGGGCCGCATCGACTTGAGCCGCTTCCAAGTGACGTCGGAGCTCGGTGCGGTCCACGCGCGCGGCCATGTCACGCCTTTCGCGGCGAATTCGCTAGCCCTGCGCGACGACATCCCCCTGGGTCTCAACCTCGAAGTGAACCACTTCTCCCTGGGCGCGCTGCCCGTGGCGATGCCCCCCGGCCTCGATTTGGCGGGCACCGTGTCGTTGACGGCCAGTGTCGGCGGCAGCAGCGCCTCGCCTTTGGTGCAGGGTCAGGCGCAGGTGAGCAACCTCGGGGTCATGGGTGAACGGCTGAGTAGAATCAGCACGGCTTTTGCGCTTCGCGGCTCCCGGGCCTCCCTCACTCAGCTTCAGGCTTGGCACAGCGGCAGCGAGCAAGCGGTCTTACGCATCCCCGAAGCCAGCTACGACCTCAAAGACCACCGCTTCTCGATCACCACGGGCGTCGATGCCCTGCGGCTGAGTGACTTGGCGGTGATCAAGCGCTTGGACACCCCTCTCGATGCCACCGTGACCTTGGCGGTTCAAGTCTCGGGCGACGCCGACCTCTTCTTGGGTGGACGCATCGATCAAGCCTTTGCCTTCCACGGGGATCTTCAAGTTGACGACATCCTGGTGGAGAGCTTCCAGCTCGGTGGGGTTGCCTTGCGCTTTGCAACGACCGAGGACCATGTCTTGGCCCAGGGCACCTTGCTGGACTTGCTGCACTTGGATGCCGCCATCAACCGCGCGGCCCCACTTACGGCGGGGATGCGTTTGAGCTTTGAGCAGCTCGACGTCTTGGCGGCATTGGCCCGCTTCAGCGGCGCGCCGCTGGACATCCCAGTGGAAGCGCTCAGCACCAGCGGCTCCATCTCGGCGTGTTACGACGGAGCCACGGGCGCTCACGCGACGCTGCGCCTCGAGGACCTGCAGGCCCAGATCTTGGGCACGCCCCTGCGGTCGCACCAGCCCATCGAGATCCACTTTGACCAAGGGCGGGAGCGCATCGAGGTGGCGAGTTTGATCTTGGACTATGCCGACAGCCACCTGGTGGTCTCTGGCAGTGGAACGCTGAGAGGCGACCTCGACCTCGAGGTCAACGGCGAGCTGGGCCTAGGACTTCTGGCTGGCATGGTCAACACCATTCACGACGCGACCGGTTCCCTGTCCCTGTCTCTGAGCGCGGGCGGGCGTCTCTTCCGGCGCGGGCGTTTCGACCTCGAAGCGCTGCGCGTCCACGGCTTCATCGCCGTACGTCATCCGTTGCAGGTGCTCGCGCACGGCGTCGACCTGCCCGTGTCCCTCTCGCAGGGGATCCTCCGGATCGGTCGCGGCCCGGAGTGTGCGCCGTCGACAGCGCTGTGTATCGTCACAGACGAGGTCTATCCCCTCGAGATCCAGTATGCCGGCCAGTCGCTGCTGATCGCCGGGATGGCCAGCACGGACGGTCAGGTCGCTCTCAATGTGCAGGGTGAGCTCGACGCCAATCTCGCTCGTTTGGCAGGTGATGTGGTCCTGGAGGCATCTGGCGCGCTCTATGCCGACGTCTCGATGCGGGGGGCGCTCTTGGATGAAAAGCAGCAATTCTCTCTTGACCCCAACAGCCTCGACTTCAGTGGCACCGTGCAGGTCCAGCGGCCACTGCGCGCCCTGATCCGCGGCCTGCCTGAGCCCATTTTCCTGGAGAGCGGCACGATCGAGATCGCGCCAGCCTCATCCTGTTTCATTGCTGGCGGCCCCTGCTATCTCATTCCCCACGACCGGGCACTGGTAGGGCGCGCCTTGGGGGGGAGCTTCTCCATCAGCGGCGAGATCTGGCGCAATCCCTTTTTACCCGAGGGGGGGCAGATCGATGTGGTGGGGAACAATCTCTCCTACCGCATCAAAGACGAGATGACCTTGACCTTTTCGCCGATCCTCACGGTCTGGGCTGAGGACCTGAGCGCCCTGGAGAGCATCGTCATTTCGGGCTTCGTCGAGGTCTCAGAAGGACGTTATTACAAGAACTACGACGTGCAGAGTGACCTCTTGCAGCAGCAGGTGGTCGGCACGGTGATCGAGAAGCGCAAGCGCGTCGAGCAGTATGAGCAGTCCATCTGGCGGCGAATGCCCGCCCTGGGGCGGATCAACCTCGACGTCACGGTGCTCTCTGACAGCGGCTTCCGCATCGACAATCAGGTGGCAGGTGCCGACCTCTTGCTCGACCTTGGCTTCCACATCAACCTCGAGGGGACGCTCAAGGACATCGAGCCTACAGGGATCGTCTCCATTCGCTCTGGCTCGGTGAACTTCCGCGGCACGGAGTTCGAGATTCAGCCCGGCGGTCAGCTCACCTTCGCAGGCTCCATGGACGGGCGCTTGGATATCTCTGCCCAAGCGGAAATCAGTACCTTGAGTTCCTTTTCCTCGACCGTCATGGGTAGCTCTGCCCTCGATCGCCGCCGCCGCATCCGCACCAGCGAGATCGCGCGCGGCTCCGAACTCTATTTGCTCACCCTGACCTTGAGCGGCACGGTGTCCAAGCCGGTGTGGGAGTTCGACTCGCGCCCATACCTGACGGATGCCAACATTTATACGTTGATCCTCACGGGCAAAACCCTCGAAGAGTTGAGCGCGGGCCGCAACGAGAGCCCCGCCGTCGACATCGCCGTCGAATCCATCATCGCGCCCTTCTTCGAATCCCAGGTCGATGACATCCTGGCGGCGGACCAGTTCAAGTTTCTCTTCTCCGAAGGCGCAGCACAGTTCGTCTACGTGCAACAGGTCAATCGGGCGCTGCGCATTGCCGCCGGGGTTTCAATTCGCGGCGCTGAAGGCAACGAACAAGCGATCAGCAGTGAGTACCGCTTCGACGATCGCTGGCTCTTAGAACTGACGGGGCAGAACACAGTGGAAGAGGAAGGCAAAGCACCCCTCTTCCGGGTGGGCGGCCGTCTCCACTGGAAGATTCCCCTTGATTGAGTGTTTCGCAGAGTCCCTGGTTTGGGAGCGGCTGGCACGCCTGAGCGGCATGGCCATGCTGTGCTGGGTGATGTGTCTCTCGCTGCGCCCCATCGGTGCCGCGGCTGAAGAGGCTCCTGAAGGCGCGGCAGAGCTCGAGCCTGAAGAAGCGTCTGAAGGTGCGGCAGAAGGCGAAGAGGAAGACCCACAGTCGTCGCCGCAACCGAGTCTCGTCAGCGCGGCCCCGCCGGTGGTCACGGCCTTCTCGGATCGCATCGTCTCGGTAGAGATTCGCTGCGACATCCCCTTCTGCGATGAGATCGACAATGTGGAGGCCCTCAAGCGGGTCACCACGTTTTGGCCAGGCCAAGTCTTTGACGAGGCCCGTCTCGCTGTCGCGGCGCGGCGCCTGTTGCGCACGGGTTTTTTTGCCACGGTGGAGCCACGGGTCGAGCGCAGCGCCAGCGGTTACCAAGTGGTCTTTTTCACTGAAGGCCAGCCGCTGGTGCGCAACATCGTTTTCAAGGAGGTCGGCGATCTCTTCGAGTCGGAGATCAAGAAGCGCCTGGTCTTGCGCTCCGGGCGCCCCCTGCTTCCCCGCAGCACCACCCTGCGCAACCTGGACACGCGCTCCATGACCCAACGCGAGCTGGCCGCCATTGCCTTGACGGATCAAGCCAGCGCCATCGAGCGCCTCTATCAGAGAGAAGGCTACTTCGACGCCGTCGTCGACGTGCGCGAGGCCCCCGCCGGACCTTACCTCGCCGACGTCATCATCGACGTCGACGCAGGCATCCCTTACGCGCTGGGGCGTGTCTACGCCCGCGGCCACAGCGCCTTTAGCTACGAAGAGATCGAGAGCTCCCTCCGGGCCGGCTTTGGCTTCTTCTCCAACTTCACCTTCGACCAGCTCGAACGAGGACTGGAGTCCCTGACCCAAAGCTACCGACGCGCCGGCTTCATCCAGGTGCGCATCAACCACTACTACCGAAAAGACAAAGAACGCGGGCAGTACGACATCTTCCTCGACATCGAAGAGGGGCGGCGCTGGGCCTTCTCCTTCTCCGGCAACCGCATCATCGATGAGAAGGAGCTGCTCAACACCCTGACCTTCTTTGAGGTAGGATACATCGACGTCGCCGAGGTCAGCTCCTCCATTGCCCAGATCAAGGCCCGCTACGAAACGGTCGGCCACTACTGGGCGGAGGTCAGCCACCACATCGACACCTCAGACGCCAACTTGTACCGCCTCACCATTACGATCGACGAAGGGCCACAGGCGGAGATCGAGCGCATTCATTTCGATGGTGCCGTCAGCCTTAGTCACAACGTGCTCCGTGACGCGATCCGCAGCACCGCCTACCAACCCTTTGGGACGGGCGCTTACCCTCAGCTCTCCCTCATCGCCGATGACGCTGGCATCATCGTCGATGTCTACCGAGAACGTGGCTACCTCTTGGCTGACGTCACCGGCTGGTCACTGACCCAGGCCAGCACGCCCGGACGCCTCTTGTTGACCTTTTTCATCACCGAAGGCCCCCTGACGACGGTGCAATTCAAGCACGTACACACGGAGCGCAGCGATGTCATCGCGCGGGACATTCGCGCCATCGAGGGACAAGTCGGGCTCCCCTTCAACGCCTTGGATCTGCGCACGGACCAGACCCAGCTCCTGAAGACCTTGCGAGCCCAGGGCTTTGCCCGCGCCACTGTCGAAGTCTCCTGCACCGCCTATGACAACGACAGCGATGAGATCCAACTGACGTGCGAGACACCCGAGCTTCCCAACGAGTGTTTTCCCCCGGCGCCTGAGGATCTCTGTCAGCGCTCACAGAGTCCCAAGGGCCCCCAGGAGGTGTGCCGGCGCCACTTCGAGTTCTTCAATAATGAACAGGACGGTGCGATCTGCCGGCCTCAAGGCGGCATTACGGGCACCCAAGTGGACGTCGACTATGGGGTGAGCGTCGGCGAGCCGCATTTCGTCGGAGATTTCTTCATCCACGGCAACTTCGTCACAGCCAACTGGGTCATCAAGCAGGATTTCCCCTTCGACACGTCAGACCCCTTTGACTTCAACAAGCTGCTGGAGGCCCGCTCCAATCTTCGCGCCCGCGCCATCTATGAGTCGGTGACGGTCGAGACCATCGGCATCGAAGATGAAGAGCAGCAACGTCGCGACAGCGCCGCGGGCCAACAGCGGGATTTCGTCCTCAACCACGTCCCTCTGGTGGTGCACGTCGAGGAGGGGCTGCGGCGTTGGTTGGATCTGGCCTTGGGTGCCACCCTCATCGCGGGTGAGTGGCTCGCCACGGCTGAGCTGGAGTTCGTCGAGGCCAACCTCTTGGGCACGGGCTGGGAGTTTCGCATCCTCCTGCTGCCAGAGGCACGTTTCCTCAACTTCAACGGGGAGTTCGTCCTCGCCAAGCCTTTCAACCAGAACTGGTTCAGCTTGGCCACCTTTCAGATCCCCGTCTCCCCTGTTTCGGGCATCGACCTCCTGCTGCAGGCCTTCTACGACCTGCGCTACATCCCCGAGACCAAGAAGGAAGAGCAAGGTGGCATCATCGAAGTGCGGTGGAGCATCTCGCGTAGCTGGTTTGCCTCCCTGGGTATCGAGGCCAAAGTCTCCTCGACGGCGTCCTTCTCCGGCGACATGGACAGCTATGATCCGTGTTACCCTGTCACCTTCTTTCAAGACTGCCCCTTCGACGCCCGGGACACCTCGCAGACCTACGCCATCATTCCCCGCACCCTCTATGATGCGCGCAACTCCCCTCTGAACCCCACCCGCGGCTATTATCTCGAAGGTCGGGCCAAGCTCGGCTACTCCGAGCAGGTCGGCTTCTTCGCCAAACCCGACCTACGGGGCTCCTTCTATACGACTTTTCTCCGCAATTTTACCGTGGGAATCAACGCGAGAGTCGGCGCCTCTTTTCATCGGGTCGGGGCCGCCCTGCCGCTCTTCGATCGCTTCTTCTTGGGCGGCATCAACGTCCGCGGCTTCACCTCCGACGCCGTTGGGCCGCGTCGGGTCGATCCCGAGGCCCCTCAGCTCCCCACCAACGAGGCCGCGGGCGGCGAGTTCTTGTTGAACCTGAACACGGAGCTGCGCTTTCCCATCGTGCGTGAGTCAGGCCTCTTCGGGGTCCTCTTCATCGACAGCGGCGCTCTTCTGGTCAACCAGGCCCTCGCCTACGGCGGCGTGGGCAGCTTCGCCGACGATCTCTTCCTGCAGCAAATGCGCTACACGGCGGGGATAGGCTTGCGGTGGCTCATTGCCGAGAATCTGCCGCCCATCGTGTTGGACTATGGCTTGCTGTTGAACCGTCGGCCAGGGGAGCCCTTCGGCGGCTTCAACCTCAATGTGGGTTACACGTTCTAGTCCTGGTTAGCGACGCAGGCTCGTTGCCGCGTCGATTTTGGGCCGCGCGCGCCCCGTGCAGGTGGTAGACCCAAAGAAAGCTGGCAAAACTCAGTTGAGCCACTGACGCTTCTTAGGGCGCCGGTCCAAGGAGACGTCGCGGAGAATGCGCCGATAGCGAAACTTTCGCCACAGATGGCGCGGGCCACCCCAGCCGATGAGGACGCCAAAGAGGATGCCGCCGAGGTGGGCCGGGAAGGAGACCTGGGCCCCGGGGGCGATCCACATGAGGAAATCGATGGCCACGGCGAGGATGAGGATGGTGCGGGCCCGGATAGGGACGACGAAGAAGAGGAGGATGGTGGCGTTGGCGTTGAGGGTGCAGAAGAGGGCGAGCATGGCCAGGGCCGCGCCGGAGAAGCCGATGGTCATGGCCGGTGTGCCGAGGGAGAAGAGGGCGGCGACGGCGGCGAAGAGGAGCACCATGAGGCCCCCAGCGACGCCACCGCCAAAGGCGAAGAGGAGGGTCTTGCGCACTCCCCAGCGGCTCTCGATGGGGGTGGCGAAGAAGTAGACCAGGAGGGCGTTGAGCAGCAAATGGAGGGGAGAGCTGAGCTCGTGGAGGAACATGTAGGTCGCGAGCTGATAGAGGTAGCCCGAGGCGACCATCTCCGGCGAGAGGGCGGCGAGGTTCAGAAAGGCAATGAGCCACGCTTCTTTGAGGTAGAGCAGCAGCAGCATGGCGAGCCACAGCCCTCCGGTGAGCACCATCATGATGAGGGCGCTGCGGGCGAGAGGTGGTAAGGCTAGGTTGGCCCCTGGTGGCAGTTGTGTTCGCCCCATGACAATCCTTGGCAGCTTGGCGTCAGACGCCACGAAGCCGTGGCGCGAGGTCTGGCGGCGCCACTATAGGTGCAGGCCTGGTCGCCGCCAAGGGGCTTGGCGACTCAGTCATCGCCGCCGAGCTGAATGCCGAGTGGGCGGGCGTCGTCGCCGCCGGCCGCCTTGCGTCGCGAGCGAGGTCGCAGCATCCCAAAGCTCTGGGGCGATGCATCTTCTTCGCTGTCGCTGAACTCGGCTGGGGTGGGGGGCTGCTCGACGGCGGCGCTTGGCACGGGCTGCACCGGGTCCGGAGGCTGTGGGGGGGCTGTGGGGGCAGGCACAGGGACGGCCTGGGGGATGGGGGCCGCGGCGAACTGGTCCTGGAGCCAGGGGGGAGGTGGCGCTGGGCTCTGCCCGGCCATGCGCATGCCGAGCCAGGCAAAAGTCAACAGGCGCAGGGCCAGGGCGTCGTCTGGGTCCTCGGAGAGCGTCGCAAGAAAGGACGCAGAGGCCTCGGCGAAGGCGCCCTTTTCCAGGAGGCGCCGGCCTGCCTCGATGGCATCGTGAGTCGTTGTGTTCTGCATCGTCTGCTCCCATGGTAACATGGCGTGACCGTCGTGCGTGCGCGCATGCTACAATGCTTTGGGACTGGGTCGCAACATCGTGCTTTGTGCGCCTCAACGGGCTTGACTGAAGACAACGACCCTCGCGGCAATGACGCCTAGAAATCTTCTCGCGCGGGCTCTTCTTCGGGCGGCAGGTCCGCGTTGACGCAGTAGATCTCGTCCTGACCTGGCGGAATACACGCGGCGGTGGTACGGCTGTCCGTGCAGACCTGATCGTAGAGACAACCGTTGCAGATGGTGATGGGGAACTTGAAGAGGTTGGACTCGACCTTGGAGTCAGAGGTGGTAACCCCGAAGAAGCGCAAGGAGACCATCATCAGGGCTTGCTGCCCAGGCTGGACCACCGAGCGCAAGGTCTCGACGTGGAAAGAGTTCATGGTGGTCACCGGGAGCATCATGCCGCCGCCGGCGGGATCGAGCACGGTGCCGCCGATGGGCAAATCGAAGGAGCGGAAGACGTCCATCACCGAAGCGGGCAACTCCGTGAGGAATGAGAACTCGACCTGAGCGCGGGTCAAGATGACGCGGTTGCCTTCGATGGAGAGGCCCTCCCACACGGCAGCGTTCTGGTTGCTCTGCTTTCCTTGGGCGCCCACGTTTTCTGACGAGGTGGTCACATTCTGGACGAAGGGCGTCATGATGTAACCCGTGGCAAAGGAGACATCGATCACCCCGGAGGTGAGGAACTCCGAAGGCGCCGACGGCGCAGAGCAACTCGAGAGTGGCTTGCCAGCGCCAATGATGAGGATCATGGTGGGCTGCTCGGCGCAGCCGTGGGCCAGGGCCATCACCGCCAACATGGCCAAGGGCAGACCGATCCGGTGGTGTCGTTTAAAGGCTTTGCTTCGCATCTTCTACTCCTCGCCCGGTGGCCCCGCGCAGGGCAACCAGGCTTCGACTTTTCCTAAGTGTAGCATCTGAGACGCACATGAAAATAGCGAGGTCCGTTTTAGCGGCGCCGTTTCGTGCCACCACCCTTGGCGCCCTCTTCTTCTTCTGGTACTTCCGGGGCCAGGAAGGAGCCTGGACCTGCAGCGCCAATGCTGAGCTCGCGGTTGATGATGCGAGGGGTGATGAAGATCAACAACTCCGTCCTGTTGTCCGTTTCACTGGTCTTACGGAAGAAGTAGCCCACGAAGGGAAGGGAACCGAAGAAGGGCACGGAGCTTACGCTCTGGGACGTGTTGCGGGTGTAGATCCCACCAATGACCGTGGTGTCGCCGTCGGGGATCAGGAGCTGGGTGTGCGCCTCTTTGCGAATGATGGACGGATCGCCCTGGGCACCGGTGTTGGCGAAATCGGGCTCGTTCTTCTGGACATCGATCTTGAGGAAGATGTTGCCATCCCGTGTCACATGTGGGGTCACAGAGAGGTTCAACTTGGCATCGAAGAAGACCGTCTGCACGCCCGCTGCGCTCACGACGCTGACGGGGATAGAGACACCTTGCTCAATGCTGGCCTGGACATTGTCGAGGGTCATGATGCGCGGCGCCGAGACGATCTTGACAAAGCCTTTCTCTTCGAGGGCGGTGAGGCGCAAGCTGATGTTGAGGGCGCCACCGACGGAGCCAAAGGTCATACCGACGGCACCACCGCTGCCGGTACCGACACTTGCCGGCAAGTTGACGGCGAAGTTCGGATTGGACCGCGTACCGTTGTTGAGCTCGCTGGTTGAAGCGCCAGCCACACCAACGCTCGAAGGAAAGACCAAGCCCGTGGGGTTGCCGTTGGCGGGGCTGAAGGAGAAGTCGCCACCCCACTGCACCCCGAGCTCGCGCGAGAAGTTGGCCTGAGTCTCGACGATGCGCGCCTCGATGAGAATCTGCGGTGTCTGGGTGTCGAGGTTCTCCACCAGGATCTCAGCAGCGTCGAGATTGGCGGGGACATCCTTGATGATGAGGGTGTTCGTGCGCGGATCGATCTGTACAGTGCCGCGGGTCGACAGCAGACCGCCGACGTTGTTTGCCAGCTCCGAAGCCGTCGCGTAGTTCACCGGGATGAGACGGACTTCCAGAGGCTCCAGGCGCTCGCGCACCATGGCAGCTTCAAGAGCGCGTCGTTGTTCTTCCCGGAACACCTCCGCCTTGGCCACCCAGATGACTCGGCCTTCTTGTTTCATGCCGAGGTCATGGGTCCGCAAGATGATCTCCAGGGCCTGATCCAAGGGGACGCTCTTCAGCGAGAGGGTGAGCTTGCCCTTGACATCGGGGCTCGCCACGATGCTGACGTCGATCTCATCGGCGATGAGGCGCAAGAGATCCTGAATCTCGATGTCGCGCACGTCGAGGGTGATACGTTGCCGACTCAGCCGCGCGTCGCTGATGGTGTTGCGGCGGCCAAAGACCAAGGCCAGGTCTTCATCGGTGCGCTGCCCTTGGCTGCGCGGCGGCTCGGCGGAAGCGATGCGCACGTTTTTGCGGCGATCGACGGCCTCATCCATGTCATGAGCAATCGCGGTGTCGCCGCTGGAGCGATTGGAGACGAACTCCCACACCAGGCTGCGGCCGTTGGCGCGGACCATCTCTGAGCCAGCGCCTTCGAGCTCGGTCACCAGGCTGACCTGGCCTTGGTCGGCAAAGGCACTGACGAAGCGTACCGCCCCGTTGAAAGCGCGGGTGTCGAGTTTGCGTGCCAACGCCGGCGGCAGGACGGCATCCCGCAGCACCAGGGTCGCTTTGCCTTGGGCCCATGGGGTGGTCTGATAGGCGCTCTGGCGGTCGAGGTCGATGATGACGCGGCTCACGCTACCGTGGCTCTCGAAGCGAATGTCTTGCACCGTCGCTCCCAAGGCGCGAGCGGCCTGGAGGTTCAGCGGAGCCGCCGCGGGGCCGGGGCTGACCTGGGCCCCTTCGGCGCTGCGATCGATGGGGGGTGCCGCTGCCGGCGTGGCCTTGATCTGCGCCTCAGCGCGCACCTGTTCTTGTTGCGCGCCGCGCAACTTGGCGAGTTCTGCCTTGGCAGCCTCGGCCTCGGCCGCTTGGGCACGCAGCCTGTCGACCTCAGCGCGCAAGGACTCCGCCCGCTCCACCTGCTGTCGCAAGCGTTGCAGCTCGGCAGCAGCGTCTTCCGTGTTGCCAATGGAGCGCCGAATGCGCTTGAGCTCCTCGCGTGCGAGCTCGGCCTCAGCCAACTCGGCGCGGGCCTTCTCCAGCTCGGCGCTGGCAGCATCACCTTGGGCCACTCGGGCCCGCAGGGCATTGACCTCAGCCTCGTAGTTGCCTTGGGCCACTTGCATCTGTGAGTTGAGGGCGTCCACTTCGCGGGTCTTGGCTGCCAACTCGCGTTGCAGTGCTTGCTCGCGAATACGCGCCTGGTCGAGCTGTTCTTGGGTCCGCCCGGCGGTCTCACCGAGGTGCGTGATTTCGGCGCGCAACTGTTGCTCTCGTTGTTGATGGGTCGCGCTCGCGCTCTCGGCTTGCGCCTTCATCCTCTCCATCTCGGTGCGGTTGGCCTCCAGCCGGGCCGCCAGGGCATCGACTTCACTGGCCAATCGGCTCTGTTCCAAGGCCGTTTGGGCCAAGTGCTCGTTCTTCTCTGCCAAAACCAAAGCCGCAGCGGCGTCACTACCACCCTTGGCCTGTTGCTGCTGCAAGGTTTCGATTTCTTTGCGCAGGGCGTTCTCGCGCGCCACCGCTTCCTGAAGAGACTTCTCGCGCACCGTTAGCAGCGTCTGTACCGCGTTCTGCTCGCGGGCCCTCTCGGCTTGGAGCGTCTCGAAGCGTTCTTGCAGTGAGGTCTCGCGTTCACGGGCGCGCTCCAGGGCGCCTTCCCGTTCACTCAAGGCGCTACGCAGCGTCGCGACTTCTTGCTCCATCTCGGTACGCACTTGGGCCTGACGGCGCAGGACTTCATTGATCTCGTCTTGCTTGGCCACTGCCTTGTGTTCTTGTTGGCCGCGGGCTGCGGCGAGCTCGGCGCGCAAGGTCGCTTCTTGTCCACGCAGCGTCTGCAGCTCTTCTTCTTTGGTCTGGAGCTGCTTCTCACGCTGAGCGAGGGCGGCGGTCATCTCGTTCATCTTGGCTTCAGAAGCGCTCTTGAGGGCGCTGGCTTCGCGCTTGGCCGCCTCTGCTTCTTGCTGCTTCTGGGTGATGGCCGCGCGAAGATCCTCGACCCGAGCGTTCGCCGCGTTGCGCGTCTCAATCAGCTCAGCCTGTAGGGCCTCAGAGGTGCTCACCGCTGCTTGCAGGCGCTCCTCGGCTGCCGTGACAGCCGCCGTTTGGCTATCGCCTACTTGCGCTCGCAGGGAGCTCAGCTCTGCTTCGAGCTGGGCTTGTTTGTCAGCGGCAGCGTTGGCGCGCTGCTGGAGGCTTTCGGCCATTGCCGCAGCCCGCGCTTTTTGGGCCAGCCCCTCTTGCAAACGTTGCACCTCTTCGTCGAGCTCCGCGGCACGGTGTTCGGCCACCTCGGCGCGCTGGGCGGCTTCGTCCCGTTCCGCCGCGAGCTTGGCGAGTTGGGCACGCGCGTGACCTTGTTCCGCGCGCAGCGCATCGACTTGACCGGTGAAGGCCGCGACTTGCTCCACTGCCATGGTGACGCTGGCGTTGAGCGCCTGGGCTCGGTTGCGCTCTTCCTGAAGCTGCGCTTGGGTCAAGGCCAGCTCTTGCCGGGTTTGCTCCAAAGCATCGGCGTGACTGCTGGTCTTGGCCGCAGCCTCGAGTCCCTTGTTCTGGGCTTCCAATTGGGCGATACGTTGGGCGACGGCGCTCTGCTCGTGTCGCAGACGCTCCAGCTCGGAAGCAGCCGTCTCGAGTTCTGCTTTGGTCCGGTTGAGCTCGGCATCGCGGGCGGCCACTTGTTGCTCGAAGGCCCCCTGGCGCTGGGGCACGGCGCGTCCCTCGACGGCCACCACGATCTCGCCGGCGATGGCGCTGACATCATAAGGCGCATCGCCCTCGAGGGTGAGGATGACCCGGCAGCGCTGGCTCTTTCCTTCGCTCTGGACCGACAAGGCGGCAGAGTCGACCACGCCATTGCGCAACTGCACCGGCGCCATCTGCGCGGCGTTGCAATTGAGAATCTCCACCAGGACCCGAGAAGGGTTGCGCAAGGTGAAGACGGAAAAGGTGGGCTCCTTGTCCACGCCAATGCGCAATAAAGTCGCCTGGGCGTTCTCCTCGAAGCTCAACTTGGTTACGGCGTTGCCGTTATGTCCTGGATCGGCCACTGCAAACCCAGCAGGCATACACAGCACAACCATGAGCGCCACAGTGTGTGGCAACGTCCCTGTTAATGACCGTCTCATGTTCATTTCCTCTCGCTGCTGTTAGTTGACCTCGAGACTGAACCCAGGAGGCAATTCGGCGTGGAGTTTGATGGGGATATATCCGTCCCCTACTTCATAAATATCGATGCTATCGCGGCGGATGACCGAGACGGTGCCACCGCGCTTTCCAATGAAATCGCCGCGCTTGAGCACATGTCGTTGTCCTGTGGGGTCAACGAGATAGGCTTTGGGCTCGGCCGTCCCAGTGATCACCCCAAGCAAGCGAAAATCTTTCACTTCGAATCGTTGAATGGGCAACAACATCTCTTCTTCCTCGAGGACGGTCTGTTGCGCCAGCGCTTCTTGCCTGGCTTTCTCCTCGAGGAGGATATCGATGAAGCCAAAGAAGGGATCGCGACCGTCGATCTGGCGTCGTTCTCGGTTGCGCCGCGGCGTCCAATCTTCCCCAGTCGATGCTTGCTCTTCAACAGCGGCACCACGGCCACGCCGGCCTTGCTGTCCCCTGCTCGCCGCAGGTGCGGGTGGAGGTGGCGACGCTGGCTTGACTTCGTCCTCGCAACCCACCAAGCTCACCCCAGGCCCCACCAGAAGGAACAAACACCCCGCCAAGATCAGACCCAATCGCTTGAGTTCCACCCAGATTTCGTGTTGGTTTCGTTTGCTCATCTGCGACCTCTCTGACGCCCACCACGACGCGACGTGTCCTCTGCCGGCTTTGACGTACCTGTGTAGAGGTAGGTCACTGCTCTACAGGAGACCTTGATGAGTCCCTGATCTTCGCCTGTGGCACGGACCAGGGCAATATCGGAAACATTGACGAGCTGCTCTTTGCCACCGGTCTGCGCGCCCTCACCCATATTCGACAACTCCCAGAAGAAGTTGGTGGCCGCATCGTAGGTCGCGATGAACTCCATGGAGATGGGCACCCGAGCCACTTCGTCGTCGGGCTCTGGCGCATGCTGCTGGAAGAGCAACCATTTGTGCACCCGAGCTGACTGCGCGCGCTGGCTGATGGCACCGAGGAAGAGGTTGAGCTCCTCTTGCGTCTCGGGAAGCTTCGAGCGCAAGATCTCCAAGCGTTTCTCAAGCCTCGCCGCTTTGTCCTGGACCTTGAGCAAGTTCTGGCGGCGCCCTTCCAACTCGGTCACGCGCACCGTCGCATCGGCTTTCAGCTTGTTGAGCTTGCCAATCTCTGCGTCCATGCCGGTGTAGAGGAGAAAGTAGAAGCCGACCCCAACGAAAACCATCACGATGAGCAGGGCCAAGGCGACGTGTAGGGGCGGTACATTTTTCAACCCCTTATCTTTGCTAGCCATGACTTACTCCTTCTTCCCTGCATCGACCGAAGCCGCAGCCTCGAGCTGTTTCATCAACTCCTCACCGTCTTTGGTTTGGTAGCGGAAGTTGGCCTCGGCGTAGAACACAAAGGTCTGCACGTCCACTCCAAGCCCAGAATCCCGACCTTTCTTGATGCTCGCCAAGCGGACGTTGCGAAAGAGGCGACTCGTCCGCAGGCGCAACCACAGCTCAGCCACATCGTCCAGTCCGCGGGCGGCGCCTTCCAGTTGCAAGGCTCCAGGCCGCTCTTCCACGATCTTATTGAGAAAAACGTTCTCCGCTTCCCACGAAATGTTCCACCCTGCGTCCTTCGCCATCTTGACGCTCGCCGGATCGCGAGGACGGCTCATGACCCGCTTGAGCTCATCGAGCACGTGCTGCGGTCCGTTGCGCACACTCGCCAGGCGCGCCAAGGTACGCTCCCGCGCTTCCAGCTCAGCAGCCCGCTTCTCCACATCGGGCAGCGCCGCGATCTCCCGCTCCAGCTTCTCCGCATCGGCAGTCATCCGCTGCACTTCTCCCTGGGCACGCTTCACGTCCTGCGCTTTGCCATCGTAGATGAAGTACAAAACGAAGAGCTGAGCCAACAAGAGGACCAACATTGCGGCCACCAAGCGCCACAGGGCATCGCCTCCGGGGACTCCACTCCGCTTCTTTCCCGGCACCAAGTTGATTCTGACCATCATCGCTCGTTCGTCCTCCGCAAGGCCAAGCCCACGGCCACACCCGCCAACGGGGCTACACCGTTCAAATAGTCGGGATTGTAGGTTTTCGGATCGTATTGCAGCGAACCAAAGGGACTCGCGACCTCAACATTGACGCCCGTCACTTCGCCAATGACCCGCACCGTGGTCGGGCTCTTGGCGGCGCCACCGACCAAGAGCATCCGGCTGATCTGACCAATGCTCGAAGTCTCGAGAAAGAAACTCAACGACCTTTGGACTTCCTGAGCGATGGTTTCGGACACCGACTGGATCACCTCTTCCACCTCGTGAGGGATTACAGCGTCGAGGTCTCCGTCGCGACCGCCAACTTTGTAGGCCTCTGCCTCTTCGTGACCGATACCCAGTTGCTTCTCAATCTCTTCGGTTATTTGATGGCCACCCATGGTGATGTCGCGCGTAAAAGCCGTCACCCCGTCGGACACGATGATGATCGACGTGATCGATGCGCCAATGTCCAGCAAGGCGATGGTCTCACCAGGATGTGCGCCCCCGTAGGCGACATCAAACATGTTCTGCATGCAGAAACAGTCGACATCCACGACCTTGGGATTCATGCCCGCTTCCCGGGCAACGCTCATATACTCGTTGACCATGTCGCGCTTCGACGCCACCAACAGCACGTCCATGGTCCCCATGTGCGGATTGCGCAGCAGCACCTCTTTGTCCACCACCACATCGTTGATATCGAAGGGGATGTGCTGCTCAACTTCCCACTGTAGGTTGGCCTCCAGTTCTTGATCCGTCATCAAAGGCAGCTTGATGCGCTTGACGATGACGGAATAGCCCGACACGCTCAGCGCACACTCCTTCTGCCGTACCCGGTTGCGACTGACCAAAGTGCGTATGGCCTCCACCACCGTCGCCTGGTTGATGATCACACCATCGACAATGGCCTCCTGCGGAAACGGGATCATGTCGAAGGTCTTGAGCATGTAACCGCGCTTGGCCTCTTTGAGGTGGCACAGCTTCACCGAACTCGATCCGATATCCAGTCCCACTAGTAGCTTGCCCTTCGCCATCCCTCTCTCCTGTCCACGAGCCAACCAGCTCTGTCCTTCACTTGCGCTCGGGAATTGGGCCTCTGCGCTCAAGATCATCGTCATGATGCCATGGAAGAAGAGGGTGTCCACTTTCTAGGGTACTTTCCAATACATCCACCTATTCTGTGTCTCCCGAGCAGGCCAACGAAGCTCCCCTTTGGGCTGACAGTCGCGACCACTCGTGCCATCATGCCCTCCGTCCCCACCCTGGGGCCCTTTCACGACGCTCTCGGCTGCGAGCAAAGCACCATGAACCCTACGCGAATCCTCGTCATCGACGACGAAGAAGGCATCCGCAACGCCGCCCAGCGCTGGCTCACTCAAGAGGGCTTTGAGGTCTCCTCGGCCCCGGATGGACAGGCCGGCCTCGAGCTGCTCGAGGCCCTGGAACCCGAGATGATCCTCTGCGATGTGCGCATGCCCAACGTCGATGGCTGGGCCGTCCTCGAAGCCGCGCGCGCCCATCCCTGCCGCCCCCTCTGCATCCTCATGAGCGCCTTTGGCGACAGCGACACGGCCATCGCCATGATCCGCAAAGGCGCCTACGACTTCATCCCCAAGCCCTTCTCCCGCGGTGAGCTCCTCCTGACCATTCAAAAAGCCCAAGAAAGAGAGCACCTGGTCCGCGAAAACCAAGCCCTGCGCAGCGTCCTGACCCAAGAAACCACCTATGAAAACATGGTGGCCCGCAGCGACGTCATGCACCAGGTCTTTCGCACCATCCGCAAAGTGGCCGACTTCAAGTCCACGGTCCTCATCACCGGCGAGTCTGGAACGGGCAAAGAGCTCGTGGCGCGGGCGCTGCATTTCCAGTCCTCACGCCAAGACAAAGCTTTCGTCCCGGTCAACTGCGGCGCCATCCCCGAACAACTCCTCGAGAGTGAACTCTTTGGCCACGCCAAAGGCGCCTTCACCGACGCCAAGCGCGCCAAAACAGGCCTCTTCGAAGAGGCCTCCTCAGGCACCCTCTTCCTCGACGAGATCACCTCCCTCCCCATCGCGCTGCAGGTCAAGCTCCTCCGCGTCCTCCAAGAGGGTGAGCTCAGACGCGTCGGCGACAACCGCTCCATCTCCATCAACGTACGCATCATCGCCGCAGCCATCGACGACCTGGGCGATCTCGTCGCCCAAGGTGACTTTCGCGAAGACCTCTACTATCGACTCAACGTCATCCCCATACACCTCCCCCCCTTGCGCGAGCGACGCGAAGACATCCCCTTGCTCGTCAACCACTTCCTCACGGTCCTCAACGAGAAGCTCGGGACCAAGGTCCACGACATCGACCACGCCGCCATGCAAGTCCTTCTGGACTACCACTGGCCAGGGAACGTGCGCCAACTCATCAACGTCCTGGAACGCACGGTGGTTCTCTGCGAACATGAGCGCATCAAAACAGAAGATCTCCCGCCCAAAATTCGCGGCGGGTACGCCTCCCAACCTTGCGGCACCTCCCTGGACAACTTCATCGCAGAGGACGATCTCTCCATCAAGAAAGCCACCCGCCTCCTCGAGCGCGAGCTCATCCTGCGGGCCCTGCGCAAAACCCAAGGCAACCGCACCCAAGCGGCCAAAGTCCTCGAACTCAGCCATCGCGCCTTGCTCTACAAAATCAAAGACTACGACGTCATGGAGAGCCTCGCCGAGGACGCCAAGAAACGCTGACCCCACAAGGGCTCAACCCTCCTCGGGGCTGGCGACGCCGCTCCGCTTGCGCAAAGCAATCAAGAGACAGTTCACCGCAGCAGGCGTCACCCCGGGGATACGGCTGGCCTGCCCCACCGTCAGAGGCCGCGCACGCGTCAGCTTTTCTTGCACCTCGCGGGAGAGGCCCGCCACCGCCGCGTAGTCGAAGTCCTCTGGCAAGCGCACCTGCTCGCTGTTGCGAAAGCGAGCCGCTTGGATCTCCTCGCGCGCGATATAGCCAGCGAACTTCACGGTGATCTCTGCCGCCCGAACCACCTCCGGCGCCACCGCATCCAACGACACCTGCGCCAACCATGGCCGCAGTTGCCCCAAGCTCACCCCAGGGCGGCGCAGCAACTGCGCCAAGGTCGTGCCCCCCTTGAGGGGCCCGAGACCCGCCTCTTGCGCGCGCACCTGCTCTTCGGCCCGGTCCATGAACCGGACCTCTTCCAGGGCCCCCAACAACTGAGCCAGGGCCTGGCTGCGTGCCCGAAAAAGCTGCCACGCCGCATCATCCAGCAAGCCAATCTCGCGTCCGCGGGGCGAGAGGCGCTGGTCAGCGTTGTCTTCTCGCAACAAGAGGCGAAACTCGGCCCGACTCGTAAACATCCGATAGGGCTCATCACTCCCAGTAGTCACCAGATCGTCGATGAGCACCCCGATATAGGCCTCCTCCCGCCCCAAGGACCAGGCCTCGCGCCCCAGCACCTGATGCGCAGCGTTGACCCCTGCCACCAGTCCTTGCGCCGCCGCCTCCTCGTAGCCACTGGTCCCGTTGAGCTGCCCAGCGACGAAGAGCCCCGGCACGGACGCCACCTCGAGGGTCGCCCGGAGCTGACCCGCGCACAACGTGTCGTACTCCACGGCATAACCAGGGCGCAGGATCACCACCCTCTCCAAGGCTTCGATGCTGCGCAGATAGGCGAGCTGCACCTCGTAAGGCAAGGAGGTCGACAAGCCTGAAGGGTAGATCTCCCATGAATCCAGCGCCATGGGCTCCAAAAACACCTGGTGGCGGTCCTTGTCGGCGAAGCGAAAGACCTTGTCCTCGATGCTCGGACAATAGCGCGGGCCCAGGCCCTTGATCACCCCTGAAAACAAAGGAGATCGCTCCCGCGCAGCCGCTATCACCGCATGGGTCTCCGCGTTGGTGTAAGCGATGTGGCACGGCACCTGGCGCAACAGGGGCGCATCCCCATAAAAAGAGAAGCGCCGCGGCACCGCATCACCAGGCTGGACCTCCAACTTCTCCCACGCGATGCTGCGCCCATCGAGGCGCGGCGGTGTGCCCGTCTTGTGGCGCACCAGGCGCAGACCCAACGCCTGAAGCGCGTCGGACAATGCCAAGCTCACCCCATCGCCAGCCCGGCCCGCCGCAAAGCGCACGTCGCCAATGTGGCAGAGGCCGCGCAAGAACGTCCCCGCCGCCACCACCACACTCCGCGCGCCGTAGCTCACGCCGTCAGCGCTCACCACCTTGAAGGCCGAAGCCTCGCGCCCCAGCCACTCGGCCCTCCCCTGCACCACCTGCAGCTTCGGTTCAGCGAACAAGGCGCGGCGCATGGCCCGCTTATACGCATCGACGTCGCATTGCGCCCGCGTCGCCTGCACTGCAGGCCCCTTACTGGCGTTCAACGTCCGATACTGAATCGCCGCCGCGTCCGTCACCCGCCCCAGCAATCCACCCAGGGCGTCAATCTCCTTGGTCAGATGCCCCTTGGCCACACCACCCACCGAGGGGTTGCAGCTCATCGCGCCGATGGTGTCCACATTGCCCGTCAGCAACAAGGTCCGGCAGCCCAGACGCGCCGCCGCCCAGGCCGCCTCACAGCCCGCGTGGCCGCCACCGATGACCACCACATCATAGCTCTCGGGGTAGGAAAACAACGGCACCGCAGCGCTCCTCACTGCCCCGGCCCCAAGCCCACACCGTCGAGCACCACCGCCGCCAAATCCTCCGCAAAGGCGGCGACCTGCGCCTCCGAGCGGCAACGCTCCACCGGAGCATCAATGCGTAACGCCGCGCGATTGATGCGTTTGGCCTGCACATCCGTTGAGGCCCCCAGCTCGCCCATGGCCGCAACCATCTCCGCCCGATGCGCCTCCCAATAGGCCCCCAAGGCCGCCCCCATGGCACCACAATCCTCGGCGTTGCTCTCAACCAACATGGCCATGCTCTCAAAGTGGTCCGCCAAGCGCTCCGCCGGCTCCTTGCAACCCCAAAGCCCCCCTCCCAACGCCAGGGCCACCACCCCACTCACCAGCCACACCCTTCGTCTACCCATCTCGCTCCCTCACTCCACACGCGCCGCCCTCGCCATGCTTTTACCCAGGCAACGCAAACCGCGCAAGGACCGCCTCCACAATGGCTGCCCCTGCCTCACCCTTGCTCCCTCTTCTTGCCACGTCCCACCAGGCGCTCGCTCCCCCTTCAAGGCCAAAACCCGCGCGACACCAGCGCCACCCGCCCCGCGCCTCACAGCGTCTGCAGGATCAGCCACACCCCAGCGGCAAAAGCAACGACGCTCAACGTCAGCAGCGCCACCTCACCCACAAAGAGCCAACGCCCCAAGCACGCCCCACCCCTGACAAGCACCGGCGCATCATCGGCAGCGTCCGCGTCCTCCCGCATGATCTCCGCCAAGGCACGCGCATCGCCATGACGCGCACGCAAGACCCACACCGCCGCAATGAGCGCCCCACCCACCAGAACCAAAGCCAAGAGCCAACCCGCTCCTCCTTTGAACGCCTCCTTGGTCGCCTGCAAGCGAGCCTTGGCCGCCATCTCCGTGCGCACCATGACCGTTGGGCTGACGTAATCACCGTCAAGGCGCCGTAACAAATAGCGCCGCAGCCGCTCGAGGGCCAAGCGCGACATCTGCCCTTCTCCCAGCCGCGCCCGCACGGCCGCCACGTACCCCGACTCGCGCCCATCGAGCGCCGCCAAGGCCACCTCGATCTGCCCCGCTAGGTCCAGCGGCTGGCCACTCCAGATCACCGTCGCCTGGTGATGGCTCTCCTCGCAGGCCCAGTCCGAGAGACACACCACCAAGGTGGCCGTCCGCGCCTGCGACGGCGCCGCAAGTCCCAGCAACCACTGCCGCCGCCCCCCCTCTTGCAAAGCAAAGACGCCGCGCTCCAGCCACACCCCTTGGGCGAAGAAATCGACGAAAACCTTTCCCCCCGCGCCGAGGGTTCGGACCTCGAAGACCACCGCCTCGCCGTCCACCACCAGGGGATTGGGGACGTCGACGAAGACGGGCAGGCTCAGTGGCGCCAAGGTTACGTGCAGCGTCGATGCTTCCCCCTCGCCACCGTCGACCTCGATGCGGCACACACATTCGCCGTGAACCGTCAGCACCAACTCAGCCAAACCAAAAAGATCCGTGTGCACGGGGTTAGCACCGACCTCACACTCGCCGTAGAGTCGTTCCACCCGCACCGGCACCGTACGGGGCAAAGCACCCTCGCCAGCAACCACGCGCACCAGCAGTGGCGCAGCTACCCCAGGCAAAAAGGCGTGTGTACCGCTGACGTCGATGCAATCGGGCCCCGTGCTCCGACAGGGTGTCTCCGTCCACGCCTGCACGGACGCCTTCTCGAGCCACAGGTCCACTGTCGCCGCTTCCAAGACCTCCGTGGCCCCAGGGCGCGCCACCGAGACCCGCCCCTGGTAGCCACCGGCGGGCAGGTCCGGCACGGCGAGGGTCAGCACCACGCCACCATTGGCGGCGGTCACGCCACGTGTCCTCGCCACCTCCCCGTCGGGGCCGTGCAGCGCCATGACCACCTCGTGCTCACGCAGCGGTCCGGGCGGATCGTCCGAATAGGCCCACACGCGAAAGGTCGCCGGCTGTCCTGCCAACAGATAGGGCGTGCCTGCAAGATCGAAGCGGTTGGCCACCTGGAGGGAGCCCACATAGATGTGGGCCGCACCCAAACCAAAGACGGTCAGGGCATAGAGCAGGGCCGCACCTAGAAGAACACCTCTGCGCACCCGCATGCTGCCACCCGTGCCATCGCTCAAAGTGAAGGCGCGACGACCTCGGCCGCATCTTCCACTTCACTTTCGCTCGACGTGTTGACCATACCCTCATCGAGGAGACGCGCCAAGCGTTCTTTCTCCGCTTTGAAGCGGCTCAAGCGGGCGCCGCTGAGCTGCTCCAGGCGCGTATTATCCACTTCGAGTGGGTCGACATAGACCCCGTCTTTTTTCATCCCGAAGTGGAGGTGTGGTCCCGTAGAGATGCCCGTGTTGCCGAGGTAGGCGACCACCTGTCGCTGTTTGACCTTGGAGCCTTTCTTCAGCCCCGCGGCGAAACCTTTGAGGTGCGCGTAGAGGGTCACATAGCCGTGCGGGTGATCGATGACCAGCAGGTTGCCATTGCCTCCCTTCCAGCCGATGAAGGAGACCACCCCATCGGCCACGCTCATCACCGGTGTCCCCGTGGGTCCCGCCCAGTCCACCCCATAGTGAGGCCGATAGCGCTTCAAGACGGGATGATAGCGCCGCAGGGAGAAGGGACTGGTGATCTTGCAGTTGAGCACGGGGGCCTTGATGAAGAAGCGCCGCAGGGCGCGCCCATCGCCATCGTAGTATTCGCCGGACGCGTCCTGCTCAAACCAGTAGGCGTCCAAAGTAAGCCCAGTGCTCTGGTATTGGGCCGCCCAGATCCGCCCATATTTATAGAAGCGCCCGTCCAGATAGATCTTCTCCGCGATCAAGGTGAAGCGATCGCCCGGGCGCGCGTTGGCCCCGAAGTCGAAGTCGAACACGAAGAGATCCATGAACGCCATGGCGATCTCGCCCCGCTCCCCCAGATCGGTGAAGGCCTTGTACAGCGAAGTGGCGATCGTCCCCTGGATGCGCTCGAGGCGCGTCTCCTTGGGGATCTCCACCTTCTCCGCCTGGTAGGCGTCTCCCACCAGACGGGCCACGTAGACATCTTCCGGGCTGGTCTGATAGCGAAACTCCAACACATTGCCATCGATGTCCAAGCGCACCTCATAGGCATCGCCGGGGTGGGCCCGGCGGAAGTCGAAGACCGTCGACATGGCATCGATGACGGGCTGGATGCGACTCGGCGCCAGGCCCCGGTTGCGCAAGGTGACGAAGAGCGTTTGATTGCGCTGAACCTTGCCGGTGAGGTGGAAGGGATCGCTCGGGAGCTCAGGCGCCACTTCTTCCGCGGCGCCTTCCTCTTCATTCCAACCCGGCAAGCGCGAGCGATTGAGATCGGCCCCCTCGCCTCCGGGGAGATCCAGGTTCTCAATCTTGCGCGACAGGGCCGGCTCAGGACCCGGCGCCTTGGGCCAAAGCAAGAAAGCCATACACGCCACCGCCCCAATGAGCGCGAGCCCCCAGAGGCGTTGCAAGCGCCGCCGAGGCCGCTCTTGCCAGCGGTACCCTAGACGTTGCGGCCTCATTCGCGGACCATCCTCGGATGGCTCCCGCCCATGCTGTGCAACGCTTTCATTCGAAAAATATCATGATTCATGAGCAGCCAGTAGTCGTTCCCGGCGCGCGCGCGCGGTCGATGAGCTCAGCAGCGTGATCCATCGTCGTCGTCGTGATGGTCAGGCCGCCAAGCATGCGCGCAACTTCTCGGGTTCTCTCTTCCTCATTGAGTTTGGCGACCGAGCACAGCGCCCGTTCGCCGTCGCTGGATTTGACAACTGCAAAATGGTGATCGGCAAAGCTCGCGATCGTGGCGAGGTGAGTGATACACAACACTTGGTGGTTGGCGCTCACGCGTTTGAGCGCTGCGGCGACGCAGGTCGCCGTGGCACCGCCGATGCCGGCATCGACTTCATCGAAGACATAAGTACCGACGTCGTCGTTGTCGGCCATGACCTCTTTGATGGCCAACATCACCCGCGACAGCTCGCCGCCTGAAGCGATACGCGCCAGCGGTCGCGGAGGATCACCGGGGTTGGGGGCCAGGAGGAACTCTACCTGGTCCAAGCCATGGGGCCCCAGGTCTTCCACCTGCTGCTTTCCTGTGAATCCTACGACGAAACGCGCGCGCTCCATGGCCAAATCGTGGAGGGAGCGTTCAACGGCGGCTTCCAAGGTCTGCGCCGCCGCCGCCCGGCGTTGGGAGAGGTCTATCGCCGCTCGTAGCGCCAATTCGCCGTCTGTGGCGATCTGCTTCTCCAGGGCCGCGACGCTCTCATCCCCAGACACCAGCGCCTCCCGCTCCGCCTGCAACTGGGCTAGCACTGCGGGTAACGCATCGGCCTCACAAAGAAAACGCCGCTGGGTGCGCTCCAAGAGCGCCAAGCGGCTCTGAATCCAATCGATGCGCCCCAGATCACTCTCCAGGGTCGCGAATCGGCGCAATTCGAAGACCGCCTCTGTCACCAAGGTGCGCACCGTCGCGAGCTGATCGCCAAGCGTGCTCAAAGACGCGGCCAGGCGTGCGTGCCGTTGCAGCTCCGTCTCCGTCTGGTGCAGGCGATCCGTCACCGAACCTTCGCGCTCGTAGAGCACATCGATGGCTTGGTGCGCCACGGCGCGCAACTGCTCGGCATGGGACAACTCATGCAGCTCGGCCTCCAGGCGAGCCACCTCCCCGGTCTCCGGCGCCACCGCGGCCAGCGCAGCGATCTCTTCATCCAATTGGGTCAAGCGTGCTTGGCGCGCCGCGCACGCCTCACGCAACGTGGTCAAGCGCGAGAGACCTTCGCGCAAACGGCGATAGTGCGTGCCATAGGCCGCAAGCTGCGTCGCGTGACCGGCATAGCGATCGAGCAGCGTGACGTGACGGCCCACGTCCATCAGGCTGACGTGTTCGTGTTGCCCGGAGATGTCGACCACGGCGCGCATGGCCGCGCGCAGCACCTGCACCGGCACCAACACGGCATTGAGCCAGGCGCGACCGCGGCCACCACGGTGAATGACCCGCCGCACCACCAGCTCCTCCTCGCAGGGCACCCCGCTGGATTCCAAGACCGGGAGCAGTTGTTCGCGCAGGCCCGGGCCGAGATAGAAAACCGCCTCGACCACCGCTTCGTCCGAGCCGTGACGGATGACTTCGGCAGACGCGCGCCCTCCGAGGACCAAATTGAGCGCATCGATGACGATGGACTTCCCGGCGCCCGTCTCCCCACTCAGGACGGTCATCCCCTCGGAGAGCACCAGCTCGAGGCGCTCAATAATGGCAAAGTCCTTTATAATTAGCGCTGTTATCATACATCCCGTCCACCGACACTGCGCCAGCACAACTCCGGATACCACAACCGGCAGGAAACAAACAAGCCGAGCGCAGGGTGGATTCCCCGGGGAATTGTGCGCGGGTTGCGTCCGTGCGAGGCAAAACCTATAGTCACCACGCCCTTCCCGATGGTGTAGGCCCAGCGCCTGGCCCGTGGCAACTTCCATAGTTTGGGTGACCCATGCGACTGAAACGACTCCTGCCCCTACTTCTGTTCACCTTTTTCGCGTTGACCCTCTCCTATGGATGTCGATGTGGGGAAAAGAGCCAGGAGAATCAAGAGGAGAAGCTGCGCGCGGGCGCCATGCCCATGCGCGCCCATACGGCTGCAGAGAAGCTGGCTCAGTACGTCCCCAGCGATGTAGACGGCGTCGTCTTCGTGGCCAGCTATGGTGCCATCGTCGAGAGCCTCGAAAGGATCAAAGGCTGGGGCCTGCTCGACGCCAAACAGGTGGAAGGCGTCCTCTTCGATCTCGGTCGGCACCACGGCCTCAACCCCGGGCAACTCACCTCTTACCAGCAGGCAGGCTTCGCCATCGACGGCGGCCTCGCCGTGGGAATGCTCGGGAAGAACCCCTTTGTCGTCTTGGAAATCGAAGACATCAAGGCCTTCGAGCGCTTTCTCGACACTTTCATCAATGAAGAGTACGGGCGACCGCGCAATCAAGAAAGTCAGTTCCATCAGCACACCCTCATCAATATTCGGGTCCTCAAACGCGATCTCGCGACCATGGTCGTCCGCGGCCGCCAGGTCCTTCTGGTCGCTGGACCGCATCTCAAAGCCGACGCCGATCCCTCGCCGCAGGTGATGGAGCGCCTGCTGAGCATCGACGACGGCCAAACACTGGCGGCGCAAGCGACCTTCAAACGCCTCCTGGACAAGGTGGCCGACGACGGCGCGTTCTTCGTCTACAGCTCCAAGATCGATCTCGCACGGACCATGCTTCAGCCCATCCTGAGTAAACAACCCGAGATCTTGGCCGCCATCGAAGCGATGCTGTCAGAGACCATCACCGCCGTGGGGATCTCTCTGCGCTTGGATACGGAGCGCATTGAAGTCACCTCTTTCACGCTGGTCCCCGAGGCCGCCCTGAGCCATGGACTTGGCCTGCTGACCCCTCCCGTGGCCTCCACGGCCGCCCTGGCCACTTTTCTCGGCGAGGAGGTCAACGGCGCCCTCAGGTTGAGCTTCTCGCCACGGGAGATTGAAGCCTATCTGTTGGCGACCTCACCCCTTCAAGCCAAGCTCTGGCAAGATCTCAAGCGCATGTTGACCGTGCGCATGGTCATGAATTTCGAGACGGACATCCTCTATAACCTCACCGGCCAGGGTCTCGCTACGCTCTACCGCATCGATGAGGACCGCTTACGCGGTGCTTCCGATCTCAGAGCGGTCTTGCAGTGTATCGACGCCGCGTTCTTTTTGCCCATGGCGGACCCCAACCGAGCCAACGGCTATTTCGGAAAAATCAACATGCTCAAAGGCTTCCTCCCTGAAGGGCAGATCAGCATCGAGGAGCGCCAGGGCGTCCTCCTCTTCACCATCCGCGAGAAGCGCCAGGTCCTTCTCCGCTTGGCCTACCACCAGGGGGTGCTCGCCGTCATTACAGGGGACCTCGCCCTGGAGAAGGTCCTGCAGCGCCTGACCGCGCCGCCGCAACAAGCTGCATCCTTCTACCTGCCGCTCATGCAAGAAGGAGCGCTGTGGGCCGCGGCCATCGACATGCGCCAGATCGTCGCCATGCTCTCGGCGCGCTTTGACATCGTGAGCTTCCAGATTGCCAAGTTCTTCGCCCCCATCGACCGGCTCCTCGTCCGCACCCGCCTCGAGGAAGATGGCCTCGCCCTCTCTTTGTCCGTGGACATTTCCCACACCGCAGGGAGCACGGCTAAAGAGTGAACCCTCCATCCAGCGCCCCAGAGCACGCCATGTCTGCCACCGCTCCTACGCCGACGCCTGAGACCAGCCGGGTCGTCGAGATCAACGGCCTGAACAAGTATTACGGCCGCGGACGCAACCGCAACCACGTCATCAAAGACCTGAGTCTCCAGATCCACGCCGGGGAGCTCCTCGCCATCGTCGGCACCAGCGGCAGCGGCAAGACCACCCTGCTCAACATCCTCGGTGGACTCGACCGTGATTACGAAGGCAGCGTCGAGATCGACGGCCAAGAGCTGCGCAGCCTCTCGGACCGCCGCCTCAGTCGTTTGCGCAATCAAACCATGGGCTTCATCTTTCAGTCTTTCAACCTCTTGCCGCACATCACCTGCTTGGAGAACATCATGGTCCCGGCCTATTTCTCCAGCAGCGCCCTGGCCGAGTCGCGCCGCCGCGCCCGGGACCTGGTCGAGCTGGTCGGGCTCCGGGACAAGGCCAACGACCGGCCCACGGAGCTCTCGGGGGGGCAAAAGCAGAGAGTCGCCATCGCCCGCGCCATGTTCTCGAAACCTTCCATCATCTTGTGTGATGAGCCCACGGGTAGCCTCGACCAGAGCACCAGTGTCCAGATTCTCACCCTCTTTCATGCGCTCAACCACACAGAGGGCGCCACCTTCGTCCTCGTGACCCACGATGAAAAGGTCAGCGGTGCTTGCCAACGGGTCATTCGGCTCGAAGACGGCTGCATCCTCTCCGACCACCGACAAGTCCCAGTGCTGCCCGACGCGTCATCTCACCCGCAACCCCCGATGCCATCATGAAGCTCGCTCGGCTGGTTCTGCAGAACCTCATCCGCAACCGCAAAAACCTCTTCTTCTCCAGCATCGGTTTAGTGGTTGGGATTTCCACCTTCGTCTTCTTCGTCGCCCTGGGACAAGGAGTGCAGACGGTGGTCCTCGAGGACATCTTCGTCATTCGCCAGGTCGAGGTGGTGCCCCGCTCCTTTGATCTGGCCATCACCCAAACCTCGATATCCCGCCTCGATCCGCGGGCCATCGACCGTCTCGCCAGCATCGATGGGGTCGTCAAAGTCTACCCCAAGATGAAGTTCACCTTCCCTGCGTGGGCGACGGGGGGAGAAGAAATCCTCGGCAAGAACTTTCGCGCCGAGGTCGTCGCCGACGGCGTGCCGCCAGAGATCATTCGCGACGAGATCGAGCGCGGTGAGGCCTTCCGCGACTGGGACGCTGATTTCACCTGCCGCGGCGAGGGGACTGGTGCCGAGGTGGGGTGCCCCGAAGGACGTCGTTGCATCGATGGGCACTGCACCAAGTTGCCTTGCAACCCAGACTCCCCCGAGCGTTTCAGCCTTTGCAAAGCGCCCACCTATTGTGCCGAAGACACGCGGACCTGTGAGATGCCCTTGCCAACGGTGGTCAACCCCACGCTGCTCGCCGTTTACAACTCTAGCCTCACCACGGCCCTCGCCGCAGGCGATGGCGCGCGCCTGCCCAAACTCACCGAAGACGCGATCATCGGTTTCACCTTCGATATCGAGCTGGGGCGTTCCTACTTGGGCACTTCCGCCCAAGGTGATCCCATCAAACGACGCGCCCAGGTGGTCGGTTTCTCTACCAAGGCTATCCAGGTCGGCTTTACCCTGCCCATCCAGTACGTCAAGCGCTACAACGCGCGCTTTACTGGGGAAAGGATGCGCAACGAGTACCACTCGGTCATCCTCGTGGCCGAGAGCAATGACCGGGTCGCAGCGATCACCAAGGCCGTCAAAGAGCTCGGATACGACTTGGATGCCAAGCACGCGCAAGCAGAGCGCCTCGGCCTGGTCATCACCATCGTCACCCTCATTTTTACCTTCATCAGCCTCCTCATCGTCACCATCAGCGCTATCAACATTGCGCACACTTTCCTCATGATCATCGCCGAGAGGCGGCGGGAGATCGGTATCTTGCGTGCCCTGGGGGCCAGCCGTAACCACATCCGCACAGTCATCCTCGGTGAGGCCGCCTTTCTCGGTGTCCTCGGGGGGACCCTTGGCATCCTCGTCGGCATCGCGGCGGCGCGATTGGTCGACTACCTCTCGGCGGCCTATGTCCCCGATTTCCCCTTCAAGCCCCAGTCGTATTTCATCTTCGAGACGAGCCACTTGGTCACCGCCATCGCAGCCGCCATCCTTTTTTGTATCGTCGGCGCCTTCATGCCCGCCAGTCGCGCCGCCAATATGGAGCCAGCGCGCGCCTTCACCACCCAATAGAAGACCCTGGCGCCTGCGCCTTCTTTGCCCAGGGAGGCCTTAGAGATACGAGGTGGGCCTTCGCTCGGCTTGTTGGCGAGACCCTGGATCGATTAGAGTCTCCTCCAGCGCGCACGTCGCATCTCGCGGGCAGTTTTCATCGCAATGGGTTGACCATGGCAGCTTGCAGCAAGTTCCTCTGTGCTTTCTTCCTGTCTCTGGCGGTTGCGTGCGCAGGCCAAGCGCCGCATCCAGAAGAAGTCCTAGCGCACTACCTCGACCATGTCCGCAACCATCGTCCCGATGCCATCTATGACATGCTCGACGAGCCTCTGCGCGCCGGCATGGACCGGGAGGCCTTTCGCGCTTTCTTCGCGGCCAATCATGAGGAGATCCTCGCCCAAGCAGAGGAAATCGTCGCCGTTGCCCAACGTGAACGCATGCAGATCCTCGCGGCGCTACCCGTAGAAGGGCGCGGTGAGGTGCACTTGCGCTACACCGAAGGCCGCTGGCTGCTCCTGGAAGACCTGCCGGCGCTAGCGCATGCCGTGAGCCCTCTCGAATCACTCCATGCGCTCCAGGCGGCTGTCGACAAGAAGGATCTCGCAGCGGTCATCGCCCTCTTGAGCAGAGAAAAAGCCGAAATGTTGCGTGCTGAGTTGCATGTCCTCACGGACAGCATCTCCAGCCTCACCGATCGCGACATCGTCATCAACGCCGACATCGCCACTATCTACCTCGAGTGGGGCATTCGTCTCGAGATGCGCTTCGAGGATGGGACCTGGCGCTTCCACCGCATCCTCCAGTAGTCATCGACCCTCCCGCAGCCACAGGGGCCATGCACGCTGACAACATCCGCCAATCACTCCGCTGGTACCAGCACGCGCTGACGTCCGATCCCGCCAACGTCGAGCTGCGGCAGAAGCTCGCTGGCTTCTTGGAGAGCCTCGACTATCCGCGTCAAGCGGCGCAAGAACTCGAACTCTGTGCCAAACTCCTGGCTGCGCGTGGGGATCTGCTCAAGGCGATCTCCCTCTCCAAAGAGGTGCTGCGACTCGACCCAACCCGCACGGGCTTGCTCCTCTTTCTGACCCGGACCTATGCGCTCCACCCTGGGCGACCGGGCGGCGTCGCCCAAGCCCTGGCCTCTTCGCCTGAGCCAGCCGCAGCGGCAGAGTTCAGCGCCACTGATCCCGTGCAACCCATCCTGGCTCGGGACGCGCTCGACGCTGCGCCTACGCCACAACCTCTCCCTCCCCCCGAGCGTTTTCAGGTCCCACCGGCCAATCTGCCCACGGCTTTCTTGCGCTCTCCCACGGCGAACGAATCCACCTCGGTCCCGCACCGATCCGACCCCGAATCGTGCGATTCCATCGAGCTCAGCGTCCTTACCCTCGAAACCGACCTCGCTGAGTTGGCTGAGAGCGCACGGCCAAGCCCGCCTTTGGCCTCGATCACTCAAGCTCCGGCCCTCGTTCGCGTCGGACTCGCACAGAGCTCGGCCGTCCGGGTCGATCCCACGCGCCTCCCGCGCCACCCGCTTCTCTCTGGCCTGCGGCCAGAGGCCTTCTACCATCTCATCGGCCATTTGCGTCCTGTGTCCCTGGCCACGAACAGCGCCGTCTTGGCCGAACAAGAACTCCCCAATGAGGTCATGGCCTCGGCCCTGGTCCTCGTCGTCGACGGCGCCATCGAGCCACGACGCGGCACTCGCTCCCTCGCGCCCGCCCTGGGCAGTGTCCAAGGGGGCGACACCTTTGGCGAGTTCGGCGTTCTCACTGGACAGAATGATCCTCTCACCTGGTTTGCCACCAAAGCGAGCGAAGTTCTCCTGGTGCCTGGCGCGGTCCTGGGCGAAGTCTGGCGAGAGGATCCCTCCCTCTATGAGCGCCTCTTGATGTTGCACTTCTTGCGCGTGGCGAGCCTCTTTTTCCACACCCACCCAGCTTTCGCCGGCCTCATCCCTGCGGACCGCCAGCGGCTGTTGCAGCGCTTCACCCTCCATTCCTTGGCTGCAGGAGACATCCTCTATGAACTGGGCCGGGAGCCCGACGGTCTGCGCCTACTCTTGACCGGCGCTGTCGAAGTCTCTCACTCAGACCCTGCCACCGCGGAGACTGTGCCTGCAACGGTCTCCCTGGCAGCGAACGCTACCCTCGGTGGCCATCGGGCACCGGCCACCGTTCGCTGCCTTCAGGACGGCGTCGCGGCTTTCCTTCCGCTGAGCGCGCTGGTGGACTTCCATTTTGCGCCTGCTGCCTATCAAAATCCTGCCTTCACCAGCCGTCCGTGGTGAAAGGTCTAGGGCTTGGGGATGCGCAAGGTGGCGCTGGCCATGGTCGTGCCGAGCAGGGCATATCCCAAGACCATGGGATGCAGCTCCCACGGCCCCAAGGTCAGCACCCCTAGCCACAGCGCTTGGTCGGTGGCACCGTTGGCAAAAGCGACAGCCAAAAGAATGACCATCAACACACTCGTTGGAATGGGGGTGCCCTCATAGTATCGCACCTTGCCATCCTCGCCGCTGAGCATCTCGGCAGTGGCGTTATAACGCGCCAGTCTGCTGAGGCCACAGACCACGAAGAAGATCAGGACGAGGACATCCCAACCACCGCGCATGCCGAGGACATAGGCCAAGGCTGCAGGCGCGACCCCAAAGGAGATGATGTCCGCCAGTGAGTCGAGGTCTGCACCGAGATACGAATGCCGCGCACGCCATCGGGCCACATGCCCGTCCAGAATGTCGAAGACCAAGGCCAATGGAATCAGCGCGAAGGCCCACCACAAGATGCTTCGTTCTTGGCTCGCGACATAGGCGAGGCAGCAGAAGATCACCCCCGTTCCAGCCGCAGCGTTGCCCATGGTCAGCACATCTGCCAAGACCAGTGAGCGTATCAAAGAGAAGTGTTTTCTGGTCGCGTCTTTAGCCATGCGAAGTCCCCGAGCCAGCTCCCATCATTGGCGCAAATAGTAGGCGAGCTCGCCAAAGCCAATCGCGATGTGTTCATTGCGCACGAAGGCTCCAGGCGGTGCCTTGACCACACTCTCTGAGAAGGACCACACCGCTCGCACCCCCGCGTTGAAGGCTTCATCAGCCGTCGCCTGAGCGCACTCAGAGGGCACGGCCAGGACCGCTACCTCCACCTGTTTCTGGCGCACCGCCGCGGCAAGCTCGCTGAGCGGGAGTATAGGCAGAGTACCGATGCGCTGCCCTTGCCTGCTGGGGCTGACGTCGAAGAGCGCCACGAAGTCCAGCCCATACGCATGAAAACCCTCGAAGGCCGCCAGTGCCCCCCCGAGTCGTCCCACGCCAATGAGAATGGCCGGAATGAGCCGGTCCATCCCCAAGGCGTGGCGCAAGGTGTCCAGGGTGGTCGCCACGGGAAAGCCAAGACCTGGCACCCCCCTTATGCCAAAGGCGGCCATGTCTTTGCGCACCTGGGTGGCATCGATCTGGAGGCACTCGCCGAGGTAGGCGCTGGAGACGTAGGCCTTCTCCGCCTGGGAAATGGCAGTGATGGCATGGTAATAGTGAAGCGCCCTTTCAAGAGCCAAGTGCTGCAATCGCGCCATAATCACCGGTCAAGAGGGGGTGGCGTGCCACGCGACACTGAGGAGAAGTCCCCTAGGCCTTGAGTTTTCCACCCACCAGCTTGAGCAGGATCTCAGGCTTGACCGGCTTCTGCAGCACCCCGGTCAACCCGAGGGCACTGTAATCGACTGCCTGGTTCAAGGTGTCGCCCATGGAGCTCAACATGTAAATGGGAATCTCTGAGCCAAGGGCCTTCATCTCTTTGACGAAGAGGGTGCCGGCGTCGATTTCTTCCATCATGAGGTCGACGATCACCAAGTCCGGTTTCTCTTTCTTGTAGACCTTCAGCCCTTCTTCCGCAGTTGAAGCGGTCAAAACCAAGTAGCTCTGCGCTTCCAGGACCACGCGCAGGCTGTCGAGAACATCATCGTCATCGTCGATGCAAAGGATCACGTGCTTGCCGTCTTGCATGCGCCAACTCCAAAAAACTTAAAGAACCGTAGACGAGGCCACTGCCGAAACTCGGCAGCGCTTTTCCAAAAGAGACTCATCTCTCTGCCTGAGCACCTCCGTGAGGTAGGCAGTCGCGGCGCTGAGATTTTCCTTCGCCTGTGCTTCCAGTCTTTCCCCAAAAGCGTTGAAGGTGTAGCCGCGGATCCCCAGCAAATACGCCGAAGTCCGCGACTGGAACAGATCCCGCGCCAAGCCCAACAAGGCCTTGGGCTGCAAGCTGTGCGTGGAGAAAGACATGGTGGCGCTCGCCTCCAGCCTCTCGACATAGAAGGGTGCCTCGCCGTCCACGGACGCATCGGCAAAAACCACCACGTCGTGCTCGGCGATCAACGCTGCGTCTTCGACACGCAACTGGTAGTCCGCCTCCACAGTCACTGCAGGTAAGGCTAGCGCCTCTATGGCCTCAGCTAGGGCTGGCCCGAGACCATCATCAAGACGGCCCGGGTTGCCATAGCCAATGACCAAAAAGCGTTTCTCCTCTGCACCCATCGCCCTATCCTTTGGCCTTGTGGTCGAGCACGTTGCCTTCGTGATCGACCAAATCGACCACGAGTGGCATCTGTCCCAGGGCATGGGTCGCGCACGAGAGACAGGGGTCATAGGCGCGAATGGCGACCTCGATGTGGTTGAGCAGTCCTTCGGTGATGGTTTTCCCCGAGAGATAGGTCTTGGCCACACTGGACACAGCGCGATTCATGGGCTCGTTGTTGCTCGTGGTCGACACAATCAGGTTCGCCATGGTCACCTGATCATTCTCGTCTACCCGGTAGTGGTGGAAGAGGGAGCCACGTGGCGCCTCGATGATCGCCATGCCTTCGCCGCGGAACTCGCCCTTGGCCATGAGATCCGACCCTTGAAGATCGGGATCGTGCAGCAACTCGACGATCTTCTCGGCGCTGTGCAACAGCTCGATCATCCGCGCCCAGTGATAGGCCATGGTGATGTGGTTGGGCTTGTTCTGGGTCACGGCCATGAAGACCTTGCGGGCCTCTTCCGCCTCGGGGGTGTCGATGCGATTGCACACATTGACGCGCGACAGCGGTCCCACCCGATACCAACCATTCTCAGGACCGATACTGCGAATGAAGGGGAACTTCATGTACGACCACGGGCGCACCTCTTCGGCCAAGAACTCGGCGTACTTCGCCGGCGCCATGTGATCGAAGATGATATTGCCGTCGGCATCGATGGCGCGCAAGCCACCATCGTAAAGGTCCATGGCGCCATCGGGCGCAACCAAGCCCGCATGATTGGACTCGAAGGTGCCAAAGGGGGCGAGCTTCTCGAGGTTGGCGACGGTGTAATCCATGGCCACCTTGAGGGCACCGCGGGCCCAAGTCATCTGCTGTTCGATGTCTTTCAAGAAGACATCGCGCTCGGCGATGCTCAGGTTCTTGTTGATCCCACCAGGGATCGCGCCCGTCCCATGGATCTTCTTCCCGGCGGTGGCCTTGATGACCTCTTGGCCAAACTTGCGCATCATCACGCCCTGCACGGCCAACTCTGGGTGGGCCGCGGCGACGCCAATGACATTGCGCACGGCCACATCAGCGTCGAAGCCGAAGAGCAGGTCGGGGGACGCCAGATGGAAAAAGTGCAGGGCGTGTGACTGATAGGTCTGCCCGTAGTGCATCAGGCGCCGCATCTTCTCCGCCGTCGGCGTCAACTTGTCGACCCCGATCACCATGTCCATCGCCTTGGCCGCCGCCAGGTGATGGCTCACGGGACAGATCCCGCAGAGGCGCTGCACCAGCACAGGGACCTCCCAGTAGGGGCGGCCCTGGACGAAGCGCTCGAAGCCGCGGAACTCGACAATGTGCAGGCGAGCCTGGGAGACTTCCCCTTTCTCGTCGAGATGGATCACGACTTTGCCGTGCCCCTCAACGCGGGTGACTGGCTCTATCACCACCCGTCTGGTCCCGTTGGTCGCTTCCACGTGTCTCTCCTCCACTTTGGGTTCAATCGTATTTAATGAGGTCATAGGGCAGCTCCACGGGCTTGTTGGTGAGCAACGCAACCAGGGCAGCCCAGATCGTATCGGCAGATGGCGGGCAACCGCCCAGATGGTAGTCGATCTTGACCACCTCATGGGCAGGATGGACCCGGTTCAGCAGCAAGGGGATCTCATCGGAGTCAGGCACTTTGCCGCTGGGGTTGTAGACCGTGGGACCCTTCAGGTAGGCCTCGTCGAGGCACTCCTGCAAGGGAATACCATTGCGCAACGCCGGGATGCCTCCCGTCCGCGCGCACTCCCCGACGGAGATCAAGATATCGCAGTGCTCGCGAAAATCTCGCAGCACATGCACGTTCTCCTCGTTGCAGCAACCGCCCTCGATGAGACCAATGGCGCAGCGACCTGGAAAACGTTTGATATCATTGATGGGAGAACGGCTGAACTCAATCAACTCGACGAGCTGAAGGATGCGCTCATCGATATCCAGAACAGACATGTGGCAGCCAAAGCAGCCACAAAGCGACGTGGTCGCAACTTTTGGTTTCTCGCTCATGGTCTGCTTCACTCGCTCGTTGTGCCCTGTTTCTCAATGTCCGTCCCGATGGGTGCGTGATCATAGGTACGCTGCCCAACGGGCACTTTGAAACCCACGCCTTTGCGGAGGATGGCCCCGACCGGACACACCTCGAGGATCTTGTCCGTGACGGCGGCATTCGTCCCGCCCAAGCCCGACTTGGCGTTGACCCCGACCTCCTTGTGCGGCCCGCGCTGCACGAAATCGAAGACATGCTTGCCGTCGATGTCGCGCGACGCTCGCACACAGCGCCCACACAAAATGCACCGGTTGTGGTCCACCAGAATCTCGGGGTGACTCGCGTCGACCTTGCGCCGCGGGTACATGAAAGGATAGCGCGGCGACGCCACCCCCAAGCGATAAGCCATCGCTTGCAGCTCACAGTCGCCGCTGCGCTCGCAGAAGGGGCAAAAATGGCTCCCCTCCACGTAGAGCATCTCCACCATGCTCTTGCGCACGTTCAGCATCTCCGGCGTCTCCGATTCCACATCCATGTTCGGCGCCACCGGCTGGGTGCAGGCCGCTTGGGGACGGCCGTTGACGCGCACCGTGCACACCCGGCAACTCCCATGTGGCACCAGATCTTGGTGGGCACACAACCGGGGGATGTAGATACCAGCGCCGTCAGCAGCCTCCATGATGGTCTGCCCTGGCTGCGCCGTCACTTCCTTACCATCTATCGTAATCGTGATCGATCCGCTCATCGCCACCTTCCTCAATGCGCATGCACCGATTTACGGCCCGTAATGCCTTCTGCTTCTGAAACGGCTGCAGCCAAATCAAAGCCCGCCTGATAACCGCGCTTCTCTGCCTTGACCAAGGCGTTGTAAACCGAGCGGAAATTCCGCAGCGTCGACAACACCGGGTTGGGACTGGTCTGCCCCAGGCCGCAGCGACTGGCGATCTTCACGCTCTCGCCGAGGTCCTTGAGATAGTCCAAGTCCGCGGGCTCACCTTTGCCCGCCAATATCCGGTCGATTCGCTCCTTCAGCAACACATTGCCAACCCGACAGGGCGTGCAGTAGCCACAGCTCTCCTCGACGAAAAACTCCAGGTACTCACGCACCACATCGAGGACGTTGCGCTGCGGACCAAAGACCACGATCGCGCCGCCCGTCGCCAGATCGTCGTAACAGATGGTCCGGCTGTAGGCCTCGGGTCCAACCATCTGGCCACTGGGACCACCCACCTGCACGGCGATCGCATCCTCGGCGCCAACCAAACGCAGCACCTCCGCCAAAGTTACACCGAACTCCAGCTCATAGACACCAGGGCTGCGGCAGTCGCCACCGACGCTCAACAGCTTCGTACCAGGGCTGCCCTTGGAGCCAAGTTGAGCAAACCAGCCCGCGCCCTGCTCCATGACGCGCGTCACACAGCAGTAGGTCTCGACGTTGTTCACCGTCGTCGGCTTGCCCAGGTAGCCTTTCTGCGCCGGGAAGGGCGGACGATTCTTGGGATCCCCGCGGGTCCCTTCGCAAGAACTCAGCAGCGCCGTCTCTTCACCGCACACATAGGCGCCTGCACCCAACTGAATGCGAATGTCGAAGTCGAAACCCGGCTTGCCACCGACACCTTCACCAAGCCATCCCTTGGCCCGAAGATCCATGAGCACTTTCTGCAGATAACCATAGAGGTAGGCATACTCACCGCGCAGGTAGAGAATCCCTTCCCGCGCGCCGATGGCGTAGCCCGCAACGACCATACCTTCGAAGAGCATGGCCGCCCGCTCCGTCAACACCACCCGGTCCTTGAAGGTCCCCGGTTCGCCCTCATCGGCGTTGCAAACCACCACCTTCTCTTCGCCAGCCGCGCCGCGGGTGAACTCCCACTTCATCCCCGTGGGGAAGCCAGCGCCACCCCGACCACGCAGACGAGAGACCTTCACCTCGCGAATCACCTCCTGCGGTGACATCGCCAAGGCCTTGCGCAGACCCACACCAGGCTCATAGTCCGCAAAAATCACTGGACCGCCACGGCGCAGATTGTTCTGGACCTCAGATTGAACCAGATCGTGGGCATTGACCCCATCGCCCAGCCGCGTGATCAGGCGGCGCGGATCACCATGCTCCTTCAGACCACGCACGATGCGCCGCACCTTGTCCGTCGACAGCTCCGTCACCACCACGTCATTGATCATCGCCGCCGGCGCCTGATCGCACATCCCAATACAAGGGGTCGTCTCCAAGGTGATCGCGCCATCGGCCGTCGTCTCACCGTTTTTGAGACCAAGCTCGGCCTCAAATGCCTCGAGGACCTCCTCGTATCCCATCAGGCGATCGACCACATCATTGCACAGGCGAATCACCACCTTACCTTTTGGCTTCTCCGAGTAGAAAGCGTAGAAGGTCACCACACCTTCCACCTCGACCCGTCGACATCCAACCGCAGCGGCGATCAAGTCCATCGCATCACTGGACACACCGCCAAAGCGCTCTTGCACGGCACGGACGATGTCCATCATGCGCGTCCGATCGTTGCCAAAGGCTTCGCAGATTTGCCCTATGACCGCTCCAAGCGTCTCACTCATGAAGCACCTCAAGTCCTGCTGTGAGCTATTCCCAAAGAAATTCCCAACTCGAAGAGACCATCCCTCGTTGCCATGTTCACTGCGCTAGATGCACCCCTCGAGCCTATGGCCAACCTTCCTACTCGCTTCCGCAAACCAATGCAAGCCCTTCGTGACAAGTAGCACGAATCAAAAAAACAGACACACCACCCACCCGCTACCGGCAACCTCAGCATTTTTTTCTTGGGGAAGATCCAAGTCCCCCACCCTACCGTTGGATGTCCTGTCGCCAACATCTCTCGCTCCCAGGAGTCCATCATGCCGCGCTTGCGTCTCTTTTCTTGTCTCCTCACCCTCGCTCTCTTCGCCTGGACTTCCGTCAGTCTCGCTCAGGACGATGACCAGCGGCGGCGGCGCCCTGTCAAGGCCAGCGTCAGCTACGACTTCGCCGCCGAATCCCTCGGCGCCACCCCGGGAGGCGCCCAGGACATCACCTTCTTCCGCGACCGCGTCAGCGCCGGCGAGGTCCCGCACCCCAACACCATGACCCCTGAGGGTCTCTTCAGCGAGCACGATCTCCCCTTGCCCACGGGACAACGCTGCACCGGACTGCTCTGCGTCACGGGCCAAGCCATGGCCGCCGAGCTCCTCGTCCAACCCGAGGTGCGCTACCTGGCCCAGCTCGGCTTCGACTCCGGGATCGACGCCAGCACCTTCAAGCGCGATCGACTGCACTTGGTCGCCGTGGTCGACAAGTCGGGCTCCATGACCGGGCGCATCGACCTGGTCAAAGAATCACTCATCGCCGCCTTGGACCACCTCGAACCGGACGACGCCATCTCCATCGTCCTCTACGGCGATCGCAGTCACGTCCATCTGGAACCCACCGCCGCGAAAAACCGCGACGCCATCGTTCGCGCGATCCAACAGATCGCCATCTCCGGCTCCACCAACATGGAGGCCGGGCTCACCGTTGGCTTCGCCCTCGCCCGCCAACACGCCAAGGACTTCCATGGCATCACCCGGGTCATGCTCTTCACCGACGAAAGGCCCAACGTCGGACGCACCGACGCCGGCTCCTTCATGGACATGGCACAGAGCGCCTCCAAAGACGGCATCGGCATGACCACCATTGGCGTCGGGATTCAGTTCGGCGCCGAGCTCGCCACCCAGATTTCCAGTGTTCGCGGCGGCAACCTCTTCTTCTTCGCCGATGTCAACAACATGAAGAAAGTCTTCGCCGAAGACTTCGACACCCTGGTCACGGAACTCGCCTTCGACGTCCACCTGGTGATCACCCCCGCCAAGGGTCTCAAGATCACCGGCATCTACGGCATCCCGGGTGACATGCTCAAGTGGACCGACGCTGGCGCCCTCGAGCTCACCATCGCCACCCTCTTCCTCAGCCGCCGCAAAGGCGCCATCTACGCCGCTTTCGCCTCAGCCGACGGCGACGCCCTCCCCACCACCCGCGTCGCGATCGGCAACCCCGTCGGCCACGTCAACCTCCGCTACAGCCAACGCGACAGCACCCCCTCAGCCTCCCAAGTCGATCTGGTCCTCAGCGACAGCCCCGCCCTCGGGCTCGCCCGCGGCTTCTACCTGGTCAACCAGATCACCGCCCTCAAAGCCGCAACCGCCCTCCACCACGAGAAAAACGACCAAGACGGCGCCTACAAAATCATGCACGCCCTCGGCGCTCTCATGCGCCAAGACAGCGACAGCACCCTCGCCGCCGAAAGAGAACTCGTCTTCAAACTCGAGGCCCATTTGGCCACCCTGGCCGGCTACCAGGGAGAGAGCACCCCCACCCCACACCGCGACAGCATCACCGGCCTGCCGACCTTCTGAGTCTCACCAAACCCAGCTTCGCCACAGCCGCGCCCAATCCAGCGCTGTACCCTCACCCCTGAACAAGAGCTGACCTCCTTGGATGACCAAGACCTGTGGCAGCGAGGTCACCTCCCATTGGGCCGCCAGCTCCCCCTCGGGATCGCTCATCTGTTGCACGCGCAAGCCCAGACGGCTCACTACGCGCGCCATCTCCTCCTCACTCTCGTCCAGGTTCACCCCAACGAGGCGGAGCCGTCCCCCCCCACTGGCATCCAGATGGCGACCCACGCGCTCGAGCGCCACCAGGTTCGTCTGGCAGCCACGACACCAGGAGGACCAGAAGACCACCACGACAGGCAAACCATCGATCGGCGCCTCGCGCGGCGCCTGACCAACGCCACTACAAGCCACCAGCCCCCCCCCCAGGAGCAGCATCGCCCCGAGCCACAATGCTCTCGTGGACCGCCCCCTCGACATTTAGAACCTCGCCGCCAAGCTCGCGAAGAGCGTGCGCGGCAAGCGGGGACCATAGACAAAGCCCGCGTCGCGATCTACGCCTACCCCCAGGTCCTTCTGATAGGCGTTGAGGATGTTCTTCATGGCGAGACTCGCCTTGAGAGAGAAATCATCTGCCGGGTTCACCGTATAGGACAGCGACGCATCCCAGACGAAGAACCACGGCGAGCGCACCAAGACTGGATCGTCTGTATAGTGAGGCACATCCATCGGTCCGGTCACGTTGAGGCTCGTCTCCACCCCCAGGCGTTCCAAAGGAGCAAGCCACAAGGAGACATAGCCGTAGGCATCGGGCGCCCGCAACATGTGGAAGACCCCAAAGTCGGGATCCGCCTCGTCGCGCTTTGATCCCTCGAAGGACACGCCCAAATCGACACCGAGGCTCTCCCCGTGAGCCACGCCAAGCTCCAGCTCCACACCATAAACCCAAACATGGCCACCATTGGTGCGCAAAAAGGCCCGCTCGCCTTGCCCCACCTCGCCGAGATCCTCGGTCTGAAAGAGATCCGTGATGTAGGTCAAGAAGCCGTTGACATTGGTCTTCAGGCTCCAATCGCTGCCCAAAGAGAAACGCCCACCGATCTGCTGGGAGAACGCATAGGACTTCTCCACCCCCAGATCCTCAGCGTTGCGAATGAGCTGGGCGTCACCACCGACGATGGTGACGTGCAGATCCTCATCGAAAATCTGCGGCGCCCTGAAGCCCGTCGAGGCCGTACTGCGCAAGGTCAGCCAAGACCACGGCGTGTAGCGAAAAGAAAGGCGCGGGCTGAGGATGGGCGTATCGACCAGGTTGTGCTTGTCAACGCGCAAGCCCAGGAGGTACTCCATGTCATCGCTGAAAATCCAGTTGTGTTGCACAAAGGCCGCCACGTTCCAGAAACTCTCTTCAATCTTGCGGCTATAACCCACGAAATCGTCCTCCAGACGGTCGTGAGTGAAATCGGCGCCCCCCGTGAGGATGTGCTCACCATGGAATGTGAAGTGCTGGTTGTAGACCCCATCGATGACCTGGATGAGGTTGCGCGTCCGACCGTAGGCCGCCAAGGCCCCCTCTTTTTGCTCCATGGCCTCCACGAAGTCCTGCCAGCGCTGGCCGTTGTCTTGGCCAAAATCATTGAAATCCGCAGGCATCAATGCCCACGGGTCGACGTCACCGCCGCTGCCGTAGTAGGAGTCACGACGGGTAAAGGCCAGGCCATAGCCAAGGCTGTAGTTGCCACCGAAGCTCAGATCGTGCTGCCAGCGCGCGTCGAAGCCGAGGCGATCCGAATGGATGGCCTCAGCCACCGCCGCGTCGTGCTCCGGGACATCGAAACGATCACCGCCACGGCGATACTCGCGCAGAAAATGCACCTTGGTCTGCAAATCCGTGTTCGCCGTAAAAGCCATGCTCGCCGCCGCGCCCCCGTCGATCTGACGAATCTGTCCCAGCTCCGAGAAGCCATCGCCGTTGGCATCCCAGGGATCGCGATCGAGCTTGCCCGCGTACACGTGCATCGACATCGAGCGGTCATCGCTCAGCAGGCCACCCGTCGCGGAGAGGCGCGTCTCATACGCCGTGTCGCTCGTACCAACCCCGATCATCCCTCCCCGCGCCTGAAAATTCGCAAAGTTCTGGACGGGCTTGCGCGTAATGACGTTGATCACCCCGCCCACGGCATTGCCGCCGTACACCGCTGAACCACCGCCCTTGAGAATCTCGATGCGCTCAATCATCTGTTCGGGGATCTGCTCAACCAAATACACCCCTGCCAGAGACGAAACCACCGGCCGACCATCGATGAGGATCTGGGTGTAATGGCTCTCTAAGCCATTCATCCTGATCTGGGTGAAACCGCAGTTTTGGCACCCCATCTCCACGCGAATGCCCGTCTCCTGCTCCAGACTGTCAGCGAGATTGGCCGCCTGCTTGCGTTCCAAATCCGCGCGGCTGATCACCTCCGTGCGAATGGGCGCCTCGTCGGCGATCCGCGCGGTGCGCGTCCCTGTCACCACCACGTCGCCCATGGGGAAGTCCAGCATCACCTCGACGCCAGCCAGCACCGCCTGCTGATCCGCCACGACCTCTTCGGTCCATACCTCGTAGCCCGGCGCCGAGACGACCACCTCCCAAAGACCTGGCGGCAACGACAACAACGCTTCGCCACGGGCGTCGCTCTTCCACTCGCCTGCCCCCCCCCCCACTTGACGCAGAGAGGCGCCTGGCACGGCCTTCCCCATGGGACTCAGCACCAAGATGGGAATCTCCAACAAGGCCTCGGCGTCCGCCTGGCCCTCTGCTGCGGGCAGGCTCTCAGCAGGAGCCAAAAGATCTGGCGGCGCTGGCACGAACGCCTCAACCTCAGCTTCTGCCTCAGCCTCGACGGCCCCAGCGCCAGCCACGTCACCGAGGGGTACCACAAAGTCTGGCAGCGCTGGCGCATCCACCTCGGAGGCCGCCCGATCTGCCGCGTCAGCCCCATCCTGAGCCAACAAATTTTGCCCCACCAACAAGACAAAGCACCCCACCAAGCAAGCGAAGGCTTGCTTCCGCATCTTCAACACCGACATGTCTTACTCCATTTCGAAATGCAGAACGAGGCTGGTCCGCAGCGGCTCATCACCGAGCACACGCGGCCGCACCAGGGTCCCAGAAACCAAATCCAAAGTATCCAAGGCCGCCTGATCCAAGAGGTCATGCCCCGAAGAGCGGCGGATCTTCACGTCACTAAACACACCTTGGGCGTCAACCATGAACACCAAAGACACCGCCCCCGCCAAGCCCATGCGCTGGGCGGCCAGCGGATAGATGCGCTTGGCCACGATCGCGTCCCGAACTTCGGCGAGATAGGCACGCCCGACAGCCACCAAATCGACCTTGGGCGGCGGCGGCGGAGGAGGAGGCGGGGGCGGCGGCTCTGGCGCCGCAGGAGGGGGGGACGCACAGGCTTCCAATGCCTCTTCTTCCTCATAGGTCCCCACAGCGGCGTCCACCAACTCACCCGCTCGCAAGCCGTCGCCGCTCTCCTGAACCTCCCTCACCTCCTTGGGCAGCTTGGGTGGACGCTGCCGCTTCGGTGGCGGTGGCGCCGCGTCTGGCGGCGCCGCGTCTGGGGGGGGCGGGGGCGGGGGGGGGGGGGGCGGAGGAGGGGGGGGCGGAGGAGGGGGTGGCGGGGGCGGCGGCGCC